>JAFIFU010000041.1 GCA_020831885.1 Ectothiorhodospiraceae bacterium | reverse complement strand
GAGCGGCGTTGGCGTTCTTGACAAGGACCACGGCCATTGCCTGCGAACGCCGCCTAGTCAGCGCACGCGAAGGGCTCCGCAGAGCATCATGGGAATAGATCAGTGTTTCCCTAATGTCTCGTAACATCACGTGCATTCACGCCGTCGCGGACGTTCATTCCTGTCTGAGCATCGACGCGCGGCGCAACAACGCGAAGGAGTACACTCAACATGTACGTCACCATCCGCGATCTGTTCGAACAGACCGTCCTCAAGTACCCCGACCAGGAGGCTCTGGTCTATCCGGAGAAGGACATCCGCTGGACCTACGCGGAGTGGAACCGTGAGGTCAACCGGCTGGCCAACGCGCTTTCCGAGGCGGGTGTGGGCAAAGGAGACCGGGTATCCACCTATCTGTTCAACACCGAGGAACTGGCCACCTGCCTGTTTGCCTGCACGAAACTGGGGGCGGTGTTCAACCCGATCAACTTCCGGCTCAAGGCCGAAGAGCTTGCCTTCATCCTGGGCGATGCCGAACCCTCTGTCCTCCTGTTTGAGCAGTCCCTGAGCTCAACCGTGGCGGCCATCCACACGCGGTTTCCCGGAATCCAGTTCTGGTCTGTGGATCCGGAGAAGCCGGATTTCGCACTGGACTACCATGCCCGGGTGAATGCGGCACCGGACACCAGGCCGGATGTGGCCGTGGATGAGACCGACCTGTACGGAATCATGTACACCAGCGGCACCACCGGTCATCCGAAAGGGGTGATGCACCGCCACCGTGACATGGTGGACCAGAGCATGACCATTTTGGCCGAGCTGCGTCTCACAGCCCACGACAGGGGCCTGTCCTGTGCGCCGCTGTTTCATTGCGCGGAACTGCACTGCAACCTCATCCCCCGGACCCACGTCGGCGCCGGAAGCGTGCTCATGCACCAGTTCGACCCGCAGCGCGCGCTGGAGCTGGTGGAACGGGAGCGGATCACCACCATGTTCTGCGCCCCCACCATGTGGAACATGCTGCTGCAGCAGGATCTCTCACGCTACGACCTCGGCTCGCTGAAGCGCGGTCTTTACGGGGCAGCCCCCATGGCGCCCGCCCTGGTCCGGGCCTGCCAGGAGAAACTCAAGGTTGCGCTGTTCCAGGCCTACGGCCAGACCGAGATGGGGCCGGCGGTGACCTTCCTCCGGGACTACGAGCAGGTGGAAAGGAACGGCTCGGCCGGGAATGCAACCCTGAACCATGAGATCCGCGTGGTCGCCACCGCAGAGGACCGGCGGGTGGAACCGGACGAGATCCTGCCGCCGGGGGAAGTGGGTGAGATCATCGTCCGCGGCCCGGGCATGATGCTGGGCTACTTCAAGCGGGAAGACGCCACAGCCAAGGCCATCTACAAGGGCTGGTACTACACCGGCGACCTGGGTTATCTGGACGAGGACAACTATCTGTACGTGGCGGACCGAAAGGACGACATGGTCATCAGCGGCGGCGAGAACATCTATCCCCGGGAGGTGGAGGACGCGCTGTACGAGCACCCGGACGTGCGCGACGTGGCGGTGCTGGGCCGCCCGGACGAGCACTGGGGTGAGACCGTGGTGGCGTTCGTCGTGGTGGCCAACCCGGACACCGACGCCGCCGCCCTGGACGCCTTCTGTCGCGCCAGTCAGCGTCTGGCGGATTACAAGCGCCCCCGGGAATACCATTTCATCGAGGAGATGCCACGTAATGCCTCCGGCAAGACGCAGAAATTCATTCTCCGGGACTGGCTTGCCCAGAAGGGGCCTGCACACTCCGGTTGACGTTCCGGGGGAAGCGAGCGACGCTTTATATCAGCGGCTTCTTAACGGAATCGAGACCACCAGAGCGCCCCACGATGACACTGACCGATCTGCTGGGCACAACGCTTCCCGTCGTACAGGCGCCAATGGCCGGTTCCCAGGGGAGCACGCTGGCCATCGCGGTGTGCGCGGCCGGCGGCCTTGGGTCACTCCCCACCGCGGCCTTGTCACCCGAGCGGCTGGAACAGGAGCTGCGGGAACTGAACCAGGCGACCTCCGGCCCATGGAACGTGAATGCCTTCTGCCATACACCACCGGAACAGCAGACCGAGCGCGAGCGGGCCTGGCGCCACGCCCTGGCACCCTTCTACGCGGAGTTCGGCATTGATCCCGACGCCGTGCCCCCGGCAGCGGGGCGTGCACCGTTCAGCCATGTGCTGGCCGATGCGCTGGAGCCCTTCCGGCCACCGGTGGTGAGCTTTCATTTCGGGCTGCCGTCACCGGACCTGCTCAAACGGGTCAGGAGCTGGGGCAGTCTGGTACTGTCCAGCGCCACCACGGTGGAGGAAGCCCGCTGGCTGGAGGAGAAGGGCGTGGATGCGGTCATCGCCCAGGGGCTGGAAGCCGGGGGGCATCGCGGCATGTTCCTGACCAACGATCTGACGACGCAGTTGGGAACCCTGGCCCTGGTGCCACAGGTGGCTGCGGCGGTGCGGATTCCCGTGATCGCCGCCGGCGGCATCGCGGATGCAGCCGGTGCGGCCGCCGCCCGGGCGTTGGGCGCGGCGGGGGTACAGGCCGGTACCGCCTACCTCTGCGCTCCGGAGGCGGACACCAGTTCCGTCCATCGCCGGGCGCTGCAGTCACCCGGTGCCCGGCATACGGCACTGACCACAATTTTCAGTGGCCGCCCAGCGCGGGGTATCGTCAACCGGTTGATGCGGGAACTAGGGCCACTGCCCACTGAGACCCCGGCGTTCCCACTGGCCACGGCCGCGGTCGCCCCGCTTCGCGCCGCAGCGGAGGCTCAGGGCAGCGGCGATTGCTCGCCGCTCTGGGCCGGTCAGAACGCCAGCGGCTGCCGGGAACGCCCGGCCGCCGAGATCACGCGGGAACTGGCCGCCGGTTTCTGAGACCGGATACCGGGCCATACCTGGCGGATGCGGGCCTGTGGGCGGGTGTTGACTGGTCAACAGCGGATGAACGCAGAGGCAGGACGCGATGAGCCCCAGAGAGACCGTCGAGGCTTTCCTGGCCGCCCTGGGCAGCCGTGACTACGAGACAGTCCGCGCCTTGCTGGCGGACAACGACTTCAGCTATCGAAGCCCCATCGCCGAGCACGCCAGCGCCGACGATTTCGTGAACCACACGTTCATGAGCGATGGCGTGCTGCAGCGGATCGAGATACGGAAGTGTTTCGTGGACGGGGATGACGTCTGCCACTTCCTGCAGGTCCACGCCCAGATCTCCGAGAAGATCACGCGGGACGTGGTGCAATGGGCCCACGTCAGCCAGGGACGCATCGACCGCATCGAAGTGCTGTTCGATGCGTCCCTGTACAACTCCTTCTTCCCCGGACGTGGCTGACACCCACTCAGCGGGAAGCCGCCACGGGCGGGCGCGGCACCCGGGCCGTTCCTGCCGGATCGTGAAACCGGGCAAGCAACTCCCGCTTCTGTTGCCGGGCCCGTTCCACGGCCTGCAGTTTCACGTGGCCGAATCCGCGCATCTGCTGGGGCAGGGCGGCCAGCTCCACGGCCACGGACAGATTGTCCTCGCGCAAGCCGGCCAGTACCTCATCCAGCAGGGAGGCGTATTCGGTGATCAGCTCCCGCTCCAGGCGACGGTCCCCGGTGCGGCCAAAGGGGTCCAGCCAGGTGCCACGGAGGCGTTTCATCCGCGCCAACAACCGCATGGCGGTGAGAATCCACGGCCCGTAGGCGCGCTTCCGTGGCTCGCCGGTAACCGGGTCCGGTCGTGACAACAGGGGCGGAGCCAGATGCAACTTCACCCGGTAATCACCATCGAAGGTACGACGTAATTGCTCGGCGAAGGTCCCGTCCGTATAGAGCCGGGCCACCTCGTACTCGTCCTTGTAGGCCAGCAACCGGTACCAGGAGCGGGCTACCGCCTCCAGCAAGGCCTGGCTCTCCGGATTCACCGCCTGTTCCGCGGCCCGCACACGGTCCAGCAGTCCCGTGTAACGCCGTGCATAAGCCGCATCCTGGTAGGCTGTCAGATCCTCCACCCGGCGCTGGATGAACGTATCCAGATCGACGGGTTCGGTGGCCACGGAACCGTCCTCAGCCCTGATCAGACGCTCCACGGCGTCCGGATCGTGGGCGGCGCGGCGTCCCCAGACAAAGGCCTGCAGGTTGGCCTCCACCGCCGTGCCGTTCAACCGGATGGCCTGTTGGATGGCCTCGGCACTCAATGGCAGGTAACCCAACTGCCAGGCGTAACCCAGCAGAAAAACGTTGGCGGTGACAGCGTCCCCGAACAGACGCTCCACCGTCTCTGTCACATCCAGGGCATGCATGCGATCGCGGGCGACGGCATCCCGGATCTGCGCCAGCATCCCGGCACCGGGGAACGGCTCGTCCGGGTTGCGGATGAAGCTGGCGGTCATCACCCCGTGGGCATTGACCACGGCGGCGGAGCGCTCCGCATCCAACTTGGCCAGACTGTCATGACCGGCCGCCACCACCAGGTCGGCCCCCAGCAGCAGATCCGCCTCACCGGCCGGGATGCGCGGCCCGTTCAGATCCTCCGGCCGGGGCGCGATACGCACATGGCTGGTCACCGCGCCGTACTTCTGCGCCAGGCCGGTCATATCCAGCACTGCGACGCCCTTGCCCTCCAGGTGTGCGGCCATGCCGAGCAGGGCACCCACCGTGACGATACCGGTGCCACCGACGCCGGTGATGAGAATCCCGTAGGGCGCATTCCCCAGTTGCGGCAGCCGCGGTTCCGGCAGGGACCCGAATCCGGCGGCATCAGCCTTCGGCTCGGGCCGGCGGAGCCCGCCGCCGTGGACGGTGACGAAGCTGGGGCAGAAACCATCCACACAGGAGAAATCCTTGTTGCACTGCCCCTGATCGATGGCCCGCTTACGGCCCAGCTCGGTTTCCACCGGAATAACGGACAGGCAGTTGGACTTGACGTTGCAGTCTCCGCAACCTTCACACACCCGGGTGTTGATAAAGGCCCGCTTGGGCGGATCCTCCAGTTCACCCTTCTTCCGCCGGCGGCGCTTCTCGGCGGCGCAGGTCTGATCGTAGATCAGCGCGGTCACACCGCTTTCCTGGCGCAACTCACGCTGGGCCGTATCCAGTTCCCGGCGGTGGTGGATGCCAACGTCCTTCGGCAAGGCTGTGTCGCCCCGGTACTTTTCCGGCTCATCGGTGACCACCACGGTACGGCGCACCCCCTCCGCCGCCAGCTGCCGGGCAAGTTGTGGCACGGTGAGCTGGCCATCCACGTGTTGCCCCCCGGTCATGGCCACGGCGTCGTTATAGAGAATCTTGTAGGTCATGTTCACGCCGCTGGCGACGGCGGCCCGGATGGCCAGCAGGCCTGAGTGGAAATACGTGCCGTCGCCCAGGTTGGCAAAGATATGCTGTGTCTCGGTGAACGGCGCCTGGCCAATCCAGGGCACACCCTCGCCACCCATGTGCGTGAACGTCTCCGTGTTCCGGTCCATCCAGTGGGCCATGTAATGGCAGCCGATGCCCGCGGTGGCGCGACTGCCTTCGGGAACACGGGTGGAGGTGTTATGGGGGCAGCCGGAACAGAAATGCGGAATCCGCTCCGCCAGCGTCTTGCTCGAGGCCAAGGCCCGCTCCTTGGCCTCGAGGAACGCCAGTCGGCGGTGAATCACCGAGCTGGTATGGAAGCGGCCGATACGATCGGCGATCACCCGCGCCACCTGGGCGGGATTGAGCTCACCGGCGGAGGGCAGGATCCACTGCCGGCTTTCGTCGAACTTGCCGATCACCCGGGGGCGTACGGCCACATCCCAGTTGTAGAGCTGCTCTTTGAGCTGGTTCTCGATGACGGCCCGCTTTTCCTCCACCACCAGAATCTCTTCCAGCCCCCGTGCGAAACGCCGGATGCCCTCCCGTTCCAGGGGCCAGCTCATCCCCACCTTGTAGACCCGCAGACCAATGCGGGCCGCCTCCTCCTCGTCAATGCCCAGATCATCCAGAGCCTGACGGACATCCAGGTAGGCCTTGCCTGTGGTCACGATGCCGAAGCGGGGGCTGGGGCTGTCGATAACCACCCGGTCCAGGCGGTTGGCACGGGCAAACGCCAGCGCCGCGTAGAGCTTGTGTCGCTGCAGGCGGTACTCCTGATCCAGCGGCCGGTCCGGCCAGCGGATGTGGACACCGTCCGGGGGCAGGGTGAAGTCCTCGGGCAGCGCGATGCGAACGCGATCCGGATCCACCGTGACCGACGCCGAGGAATCGGCGGTGTCCGCGATAATGATGAAACCCACCCAGCAACCGCTGTAGCGTGACAGGGCCCAGCCGTACAAGCCGAGATCCAGAATCTCCTGGACACTGGCCGGATTCAGGACCGGCATCTGGGCATCCATGAAGGCGTATTCGGACTGGCTCGGCAGGGTGGACGATTTACACCCGTGATCGTCCCCGGCGACGGCCAGCACGCCGCCATGGGGCGCGGTTCCGGCCGCATTGGCATGCTTGAACACATCCCCGCAACGGTCCACCCCCGGCGCCTTCCCGTACCACATTCCGAAAACGCCGTCGTACCGTGCGCCGGGCCACAGGCCGAGTTGCTGGCTACCCCAGACCGCCGTGGCGCCCAGGTCCTCGTTGATGCCGGGCTTGAAGTGGATGTGGTTTCGTTCCAGGAACGGCTGGGCTGACCATAACGCCTGATCCAGCCCACCCAGAGGCGAGCCCCGATAACCTGAAATGAAGGCTGCGGTATTCAAGCCGGCGGCGGCGTCGCGCTGCCGCTGCATGATGGCGAGACGCACCAGGGCCTGGATACCGTTGACGTAGATGCGCCCGGATTCCAGCGCATACTTATCGTCCAGACGAACCTCTGCGAGCGACATAAGGGGATCTCCCTAGTCATGGCGGCAGGCAACCGGGGCCATGCCGCGAATCGTCCGCACCGGGGTTTTGCCGCGGGCGGAGCACAACAGACCGGGCGAACAGCCTTTTGGGCTTCACCCGTGCCAGCCTGGTTCAGAGACCTGTGGGCCTCATGCTGACGATCCTTGACGCGTATCGGCCGCCTGTCAATTTGCAGTGCAACATTCAGCATGTCATGGCAAAAGGTAAGGTAATCCGACCGGCGAGTTCCTCGCTCAAAAGGTAACGGAGCCCGTGTTACTCAGACACTAGGCAGGGCTTGAGGTTTCCGGTATGCTGAGTGAATATGACACCTAATTCATGTCTCATATTCGGAGCCAGCCATGCCGCGACATGCACGAATCGCGTCCATTGCCCACTACCTGCCGGAACGACGCATCACCAACGAACAGCTAAACGAACATTTCACCCGGCTGGGTAATCCGGAGATCGTCGGTAAGTTCGCAGCGAGTACGGGCATCGAACAGCGCTGGTACGCCCCGGACGACTGGGCCACCTCGGATCTGGCGTTGCCGGCGGCACAGGAGGCGCTGCGGCGCGCCGGCCGCAAGCCTGAGGATGTGGATCTGATCATCCTGGGCACCGACTCGCCGGACTACACCACCCCGTGCACCTCGGTGGTTCTGCAGGACAAGCTGGGCGCCAGGCAGGCCGGAACCTTCGACGTGGTCTGCGCCTGCGCCTCGTTTCCCACCGCGGTGGCCACCGCCGCCGGCTACCTGGCCACCAATCCGCACTTCCGTACCATCCTGGTCATCGGCGTCTACATGATGCGCAAGCTGGCGCATCCTGACGACCCCACCATTTTCTTCTATGGCGACGGCGCCGGCGCCGCCGTGATCGAGCCCAGCGACCAACCGGGTTTCATCGGCGCCAGTTTCCTGGCCGATGGCAGCTATTCGGATTGCTGGGGCATCTTCTCCGGCGGTACGGCGGAGCCGGCCACGGAGGAATCCGTCCGGGCTGGGCGGACCAATGTCCGCCTGGTGAAACGCTACCCGCCGGAGATCAACGACGCGGGTTGGCCGAAGCTGTTCAATCAACTGGCCGGGAACCACGGCTTCACGGTGGATGACGTGGACCAGGTGATCTTCACACAGGTCCGCAAGGCCACCATCGAACTGGTCTCGGACATGATCGGGCTTCCCCAGGAGAAAGCACATGTGATCATGGACAAGTGGGGCTACACCGGCTCGGCCTGCATTCCCATGGCCCTGTCCGACGCCATGGACCAGGGCAAGGTGAAACGGGGTGACCTGGTGGTGATGATCGGCTCCGGCGTCGGTTACAACCAGGCCGCGGCCGCTGTCCGTATGTAGCGTTTTCAGTTCCTGGCGCGTTCCGGCGCACGCCGGCGCCGGGGCGTGGACCGTTGACGCCGCGCCACCTGGCGCTGTTCCGAGGCGGGAAGCGGGATGGCCCGCAGGTGGTCCCCGGGGCATGGTTGCAGCAGCGGCTCGGCGGCCGGGTCCTCCGCCGCCACCCAGACGCTCTGATCCCCCTGCCAGTCACCCCGCTCCACCCCATGAACGAAATCGGCGATCAGCCGGCTGGTGAGCCGGGGAATCTCCAGCGTGAACGCATGGCAGACGCGGGGGACCAGAACCAGCCGGGAGTTGCGGATCCCGCGCCGCAGTATGTCGTGCAGATGCCGTGGCGTCAGATAATCGAATTCGCCGTTCAGAATCAGTGCCGGTGCCGTGATTTCCGGCAGCTCCGGTGTCATGGACCGGAAATCCGCCAGGGATTCCATCAGATTCTGTATCCCGTACAGCTCGTTCGTACTGACGCCCACACGGCGGATGAGCTGGATCAGCTCCTGATGCTCGGCAATCCACGCGTTGCTGAAATTCAGCGGCATGAGCAGGTCAAGGTAGAAACCGAACCCCACCCGGACCAGCCCCAGATACAGGTTCGTGGAGTGCCCGCGGAGCTGCGCATCCAACTCGCTGAAGGTGCTGACAGGAATCACCCCCGCCAGGGCGTCCGGGTAGTTCACCGCATAGCGCAGGGCCACCACGCCGCCGAAGGAGATGCCGAAGACGTAGGGCCGCTGGATCCCCAGGTGGGCATGCAGCGCGTGGAGTCCGGCGGCATGGTCCGAAAAGCTCGCACCCAGCACGGGTTTAGAGGAGTTTCCCTGGCCGAGCATATCGTAGGTGAGCACCCGGACCCCCGCCTCCGGCAGCAACTGGAAGTATGGCCCCCAGTGGGACGTGCGCATGGACAGACCGTTGACGATGGTCAGCACCGGATCACCGTCCCGTCCGTGAAGCTCGTAGTAGAGTTCGTGACCTTCAAACGTGAATACCGGCATGCCGCTCTCCAGAATACGGGTCAGCCTGCGCTGCCATCCGGGCACAGGCTCTCCAGGAGCTCGAGGTAGCAGGCCTCCACCTGCTCCCGCTCCTCTTCGACCAGCGCTTCCCGCTCTTGTCGCTCCAACCCCGGATCCAGCTCCTTCAGCAACCGGATCTGCAGCTGAATCTGCCGACCGTTCTCCTCTTCCACATCGTGCAACGCCTGCAGAAAGGGGGTGTCCAGAGGCATGGAAGGCGGGAGCACGGGAATCAGCCGCACCACTGACAGCAAAGCGTGACTCATGGCCAGATAGCGATAGAAGCGGGCGTCGGGTGCCAGCGGCCCCTGCAGGTAATCCCAGGCCCGGGTCCTGTTCCACAGGCCCAGATTGAGGTTGCCGGCCTCCACGTACACCAGGGGATTCGTGCTCCACGTGGTGGCCCGCCCCATCAGCGTGGACATCTCCAGCTCCCGGTAGTACTGGGTATGCAGGAATTTCCAGGGCGCCCAGTCCATGGGCTGGAGCTCCAACCGCGCCAGCACACCCGCGTTGATCGCTTTCAGCGACTGGATGAACAGCGTGATCCGGCTCTGGTCATCCGGCCCGACCCCCTGTGCTCCGAAGCAGGCCTGCAGGCGGCGGCGATGCCGATCGAAAGCTGATTGCATGTTCACCTCCCGTTTCCCGCAGTCTATCGGAAACCGGACCTCGCGTTGCAACGCCCGGTTGGCACCGCCTGCTCGCCGGGCACTAGACT
This sequence comes from Ectothiorhodospiraceae bacterium, assembly GCA_020831885.1. Lineage (GTDB taxonomy): Bacteria > Pseudomonadota > Gammaproteobacteria > Nitrococcales > Aquisalimonadaceae > LSCE01. Next base: position 21,055 of record JAFIFU010000041.1, on the reverse strand, counting down.
GGACACTATAGGGCAGCGCGGATAAGGAGGCGGCATGCAGCAGGCGGATGCGATCTTCCATCAGAAACAACAGTTGATGGAGCAGGTGTGCAGACACGTGGCGCAACGATGGCCGCACCCCCAGGCCGAGGAGCTGCAGGGCTTCATCCGGCATTACTACTACCGTGTCCCGCCGGAGGATCTGGCCGAGCGCTCCGTGGGCGACCTCTACGGCGCGGCCGTTTCCCACTGGAACCTGGCGCGCCGCCGCCGGTCCGACACGCCGCGAATCAATGTCTACAACCCGGAGCCGGAGCAGCATGGCTGGGAATCCAGCCACACCATTATCCAGATCGTCGTGGACGATCTTCCCTTCCTGGTGGATTCCGTGGCCATGGCCCTGGGCAGACACGGACTGACCGTGCACCTGATCATCCACCCCATACTGCAAGCGCGTCGTGAGCAGCGCGGAGAGCTCCGGCAGGTCAGCGGCGGACCGGGAAACGGCGAGACATTGCCCGAGGCCTGGATGCATTTCGAAGTGGATCGCCAGCCGGACGGGCCGGAACTGGAGGCCCTGCGCGAGACCATCCTGCAGGTACTGGGCGACTGCCGCACCGTGGTCCGGGACTGGCAGCCCATGCGGGAGCAGATGCGCCTGGCCCGGGATGAACTGGCCGCGGTGAGCCACGCCGACCGCGAGGAACAGGAAGAGACGCTGGCCTTCCTCGACTGGCTGATCCAGGATCATTTCACCTTCCTGGGCTACCGCCGCTACGACCTGCAACGCAGCGGGCGCCGCCTGCAACTCCAGCCACAGGGGGAAACGGCGCTGGGCATCCTGCGCAATGCGGACACCAGCCATGCCTCCCACAGCTTCAACGCGCTGCCCGCCGCGATCCAGGCACTGGCCCGGGATCCGGCACCGCTGGTACTCACCAAGTCCACCAGCCGTGCCACGGTGCACCGGCCGGGCTACATGGATTACGTGGGGGTCAAGCGGTTCAACGCCAAAGGCAAGGTGATTGGCGAACACCGGTTTCTCGGCCTGTACACGTCCGCCGCCTACAACACCAATCCCCGCTATATCCCATTGCTCCGGCGCAAGATCCGGCAGGTCATCGAACACTCCGGGCTGCCGCATCCCAGCCACGACAGCAAGGCGCTTGTGCACATCCTGGAGAGCTACCCCAGGGACGAGCTGTTCCAGATCGATGCGGAGCGCGTCGATACCATCGCCACCGGCATCCTGCACCTTCAGGACCGTCAGCGTGTGCGGCTCTTCGTGCGCCAGGACACTTACGGGCGTTTCGTCTCCTGCCTGGTCTTCGCACCGCGGGACCGCTACGACAGCGACGTGCGACGGCGCATGCTGGGGATCCTGGAAACAGCCTTTGGCGCCACCCAGAGCGAATTCACGGTGAACCTGTCCGAATCGGCGCTGGCCCGTATCCACTTTATCCTCCACCTGGACCAGGCTGACCGAGCCTCCGTGGACCTGGCCGAAGTGGAAGCCCGACTGGCGGAGACCGTGCTGGACTGGTCAGACGACCTGCACCGGGCCCTTCTGGACTACTATGGGGAGATCCGCGGCAACCGCCTGCGCGCCGCCTACGGCAGCGCTTTCAGCACGGCCTACCGGGAGGACACGCAGCCACGATCCGCCGCCCACGACGTTGACCGCCTGGAACGGCTGAACCCGGACAACCCGCTGGAGATCCTGCTGTACCGCCCGCTGGAATCCGACGACGACGAACTGCGTCTGAGGCTGTTTCACCGGCAGCAGCCCATCACGCTGTCCGATGCCCTGCCATTACTGGAAAACATGGGAGTCAGTGTCCAGGACGAGCGCCCCTACGCGGTTAACGCCGAGGGGCGGGCGCCGGCCTGGATTCACGACTTCGGCCTGCGCCTGGAGAATGCCCGGGAGCTGGAGATCGACCAGGTCCGGACACTGTTCGAGAAATGTTTCAGTGCCGCCTGGCATGAGCGGGTTGAGAACGACGGCTTCAACCGACTGGTGATCGCCGCGCGCCTGGACTGGCGGGAAATCACCGTCCTCCGGGCCTACTGCAAGTATCTGCGGCAGGCCGGCACCACGCTGAGCCAGTCGTACATGGAAGAAACCCTGGTGGACCATCCGCGGATCACGCGGCTGCTGGTCCGCCTGTTTCACACCCGTTTCGACCCGGAGCGGGCGGATCTGAAGCGCAGCGGACGGATCGCCGAACAGCTTGAAGCCGCCCTCAACGAGGTTCCCAGCCTTGACCAGGATCGCATCCTGCGCCGGCTGCTGGCCGCCATCCAGGCCACACTGCGCACCAACCATTACCAGACCGAGGACGGCGGCGACCCGAAGGAACACCTGAGCCTCAAGCTGAATCCCACCGCGATTCCGGAAATGCCCCAACCACTGCCCGCGTACGAGATCTTCGTCTACTCCCCGCGCATGGAGGGGGTTCATCTGCGGGGCGGCAAGGTCGCCCGCGGCGGGTTGCGCTGGTCCGACCGGCGGGAGGACTACCGCACCGAGATTCTCGGCCTGATGAAAGCGCAGATGGTGAAGAACGCGGTCATCGTCCCGGTGGGCGCCAAAGGCGGCTTCGTACTGAAACGCCAGCCCGAGGACCGGGATGCGCTGCAGGCGGAGGTGAAGCGCTGCTACCGCAGTTTCATCCGTGGCCTGCTGGATATCACCGACAACTACCCGGGCGGGGAGGTTCAGGCCCCGGACCGGGTGGTGTGCGACGATGATGCCGATCCCTATCTGGTGGTGGCCGCCGACAAGGGCACGGCGACCTTTTCCGACACCGCCAACGCCATCGCCGCCGAGTACGGCTTCTGGCTGCAGGACGCCTTCGCCTCGGGCGGCAGTAACGGTTACGACCACAAGAAGATGGGCATCACCGCCCGCGGGGGTTGGGAAGCGGTCAAGCGCCATTTCCGCGAGCTCGGGCGCAACATCCAGCAGGAACCCTTCACCGTGGTCGGGGTGGGGGATATGTCCGGCGACGTATTCGGTAATGGTATGCTGCTGTCGGAGCAGATCCGTCTGGTCGCCGCCTTCGACCACCGGCACATCTTCATCGACCCGGATCCGGACCCAGGCACCGGCTTCCGCGAGCGACAGCGGCTGTTCCTGCTGGAACGCTCGAGCTGGGACGACTACGATCGCAGCCTCATCTCCAAGGGGGGCGGCGTCTACTCCCGGGACGCGAAAAGCGTCACTCTCAGCGAAGAGACCCGCCGAACGCTGGGGATCGAGGCCGAACAACTCACGCCCAGCGAACTGATCCAGGCCGTGCTCCGGGCGCCGGTGGACCTGCTCTGGAACGGCGGCATCGGCACCTACGTGAAAGCCTCCGCCGAGACCCACCTCCAGGTGGGGGACCGTGCCAACGACACAGTACGGGTGGACGCCGCCACTCTGCGCTGCCGCGTGGTGGGTGAGGGCGGGAACCTGGGGGTGACCCAGCTCGGCCGGATCGAATACGCGCTTGCCGGCGGTCGCATCAACACCGACGCCATCGACAATGCCGGCGGCGTTTCCTGCTCCGACCAGGAAGTGAACATCAAGATCCTGCTCAATGAGGTGGTGGAGCGGGGTGAGCTTACCGGCCGTCAGAGGAACCGGCTCCTCGCCGGCATGACCGACGAGGTGGCGCGCCTGGTGCTGGAAGGCAACTACCGGCAGACCGAATCCCTGACCCTGATGCAGCGGCACGCCACCGGACTGCTGAATGAACACGCCCGACTCATCCGGCTGCTGGAACAGCAGGGACGCCTGAAACGCCGTCTGGAACGCCTGCCCGATGACGAGCAACTGGCGGAACGTGCCCACGCTGGCGAGGGGCTCACGCGCCCCGAGAGTGCCGTGCTGCTGGCCCACGCGAAACTGGCCGGCTTTGATGCCTTGATGGAAACCGCCCTGGCCGACAATGACGAGCTGGAACCCGTGGTGACAGCCTATTTCCCGCAGCCGCTGCGCCAGCGCTACGGCGCGGAGATCCGGAACCATCCCCTGCGCCGGGAGGTCATCTGCACCCAGATCATCAACGAAATGCTCAACCGGATGGGAGCGGGCTTTCTGTTCCGCATGCAGGATGCCAGCGGTTCCGGCCCCGACGGGGTCGCTCGGGCTTTTCTCACCGCCCGTCGGATCTTCGATCTGCCGGCGACCTGGGAGGCCATCGACGCCCTGGACAATCAGGTATCCGACACCGTGCAATGGGAACTGCGCGACGCCACGCTGCAAGTCATGGAGTTCACGGTGCTGTGGCTGCTGCACAACTTCGGCCCCGGCTTTCCCGTGGACAGCACCGGCGGGCGCATGGAGCAGCAACTGTCACGACTGGACCGGCAATTGGACGAGTTGCTGCCGGAGAGCTGGCAGGGTGAGCTGGAGGAACAGGTGGGACACTGGCGCCAGCAGGGTGTGCCGGAGACGCTGGCCGGCCGTGTGAGCCGGCTCCGGCCCCTGACCGGCAGCCTGGACGTCTCCCGGGTGGCGGAGGCCACTGGCGAGGCGGTGGAAACCGCGCTTCGGGTCCACTTCCTGCTGGCCCACCGTCTGCAGATCGACTGGCTGACGCAGGCCATTGACAGTATGCCCGCGTTGGACGCCTGGCACGAACGCTGCCGGCTCGGCCTGCGGGACGATGCCCTGCGCCAGCTACGGCAGCTCACCGCCAGCGCGCTGACGTCCAGCGATGCGCCCACACCGGAGGAGCGGGTGGACCACTGGCTGCGGGAACACGCCCTGCCGGTGGACCGGCTGCTACAGACCCTGGCGGCGCTCCAGAGTGCCGGCCAGCCGGATGTGGCCAGGCTCAGCGTGGCGGTGCAGGATGTGAAGAACCTGGTGGTGGTCTCCGCCGCCGGCACCGGCACATCCGGCCAGGCGGTTTCGCCGACATGATGGGAGAACAATGAACGCAACGCTTGCACTGCATTACCAGGCCCACGGGGAAGGCGAGCCCCTGCTGATACTGCACGGGCTGTTCGGATCGGGCAGCAACTGGCGGCGCATCGCCCGGGGGCTCGAACCACACCGCCGCAGCTATCTCGTGGACCTTCGCAACCACGGTCAGTCACCCCATGACCCGGTGATGACCTATCCGGCCATGACCAAGGACGTGCTGCGGCTGCTGGATCACCTGGGACTGGAACGGGCCAATCTGCTGGGGCATTCCATGGGCGGAAAGGTTGCCATGTGGTTGGCCCTGACGCACCCGGAGCGGGTTCAGCGCCTGGTGGTGGCCGACATTGCACCCATCCCCTATCCGGACGACGGTGACCACGGGGCACTGATCAAGGCCCTGCTGGCCCTGGATCTCGACCGCCTGCGTTCCCGGGCAGAGGCGACGGAACGGCTCGCCGACCGCATCCCCTCGCTGGGCATCCGCCAGTTCCTGCTCACGAACCTGGAGAAGCACGAGGGTACCTGGCGCTGGCGCATTCCGCTGCGGTACCTGCGGGACAGCCTGGATACCATTCGCGGGTTTCCGGCCACCGACCGGCGCTTCCCCGGTCCGGCCCTGTTCCTCCACGGCGGCGAATCGCCCTATGTGCGGGACAACGCCCACCCGGTCATCCGCGACCTGTTCCCGGGGGCGGAGATCGTCACCATGCCAGGCTGCGGCCACTGGCTCCATGCCGAGGATCCGTCGGGATTCAGCCGGCAGGTGGCGGATTTCCTTGCCCAGCCGGCAGCAGCGATGGAATAGGCAGAGTCAATACAGTCTGGCATCGTTTCGCTGGGCAGGACTATAATGCCCCTTCGCCAGACTGCGGCCCCGGCGCGCTCCGACTTCCGATGCGTGCCGTCGGGCCGTTGCTGTTTCCCGGCGCCGGTCCACGGCACCGACCGCATCACCCAGAGCATCATCCGGAGAGAGGCATGTCAGACGAACTGCGTGAGAGCGCACTTGAATATCACCGCTATCCGAAACCCGGAAAGCTGGCCATCGCTCCCACCAAACCGCTGGCCAACCAGCGGGATCTGGCACTGGCCTACTCTCCCGGCGTCGCCTACGCCTGTGAACTGATCGCCGAGGACCCCAACCAGGCCGCCAACGTCACCGCGCGCGGCAATCTGGTGGCCGTGATCACCAACGGCACCGCCGTACTCGGGTTGGGCCCCATCGGCCCGCTTGCCTCCAAACCGGTGATGGAAGGCAAGGGCGTGCTGTTCAAGAAGTTCTCGGGTATCGACGTGTTCGACATCGAGATCGACGAGCGCGATCCGGACAAGCTGGTGGACATCATCGCCAGCCTGGAACCCACCTTCGGCGGCATCAACCTGGAAGACATCAAGGCGCCGGAATGTTTCGAGATCGAAGCCCGGCTCAAGGAGCGCATGAGCATTCCTGTGTTCCATGACGACCAGCACGGCACCGCCATCATCACGGCGGCGGCGATCCGCAACGGGCTGCGCGTCGTGGAGAAGGACATCGGCGAGGTCACCCTGGTATGCTCCGGCGCCGGCGCCGCGGCCATGGCCTGTCTCGATCTGCTGGTGAGCCTGGGCATGAAACGGGAGAACATCACCGTCCTGGACTCGAAGGGCGTGGTGCACACCGGTCGCGACAACCTGGATCCGCGCAAGGCCACCTACGCCCGCGACACGGACGCCCGCACCCTGGGCGACGCCATTGCGGAAACGGACATCTTTCTGGGCCTCTCCGGCCCGGGCATCCTGAAGCCGGAGATGGTAAAGGTCATGGCCGCGCGTCCGCTGATCCTGGCGCTGGCCAACCCGATTCCGGAGATCCTGCCGGAGCTGGCCCAGGAAGTGCGTCCGGATGCCGTCATCGCCACCGGCCGATCGGACTACCCCAACCAGGTCAACAACGTCCTCTGTTTCCCGTTCATCTTCCGGGGCGCGCTGGATGTGGGCGCCACCACCATCAACGAGGAGATGAAACTGGCCTGCGTGGAGGCCATCGCGAACCTGGCCACCCACGAATCCTCCGATGTGGTGGTGGCGGCCTACGGAGGCAAGCCACTGCAGTTCGGCCCCGATTACCTGATTCCCAAGCCGTTCGACCCGCGGCTGATCACCGAAATCGCGCCGGCGGTGGCCAAGGCGGCCATGGATAGCGGTGTGGCCACCCGTCCCATCGAGGACTTCGATACGTACAAACTGCAACTGAGCCAGTTCGTGTTCCAGTCCGGCCTGGTGATGAAGCCGATCTTCGAGCAGGCGCGGGCCAACATCAAGCGCGTGGTTTACGCGGAGGGCGAGAACGAGCGGGTGCTGCGGGCGGTGCAGGTGGTGGTGGACGACGGTCTGGCCAGACCCATCCTCATCGGGCGCCGGAAGGTGGTGGAAATGCGCCTGAAACGATTGGGCCTGCGTCTGAAGCTGGATGAGGATGTGGAACTGGCGGACCCGGAGGACGATCCGCGCTACCGGGAGTACTGGACGCTGTACCATTCGCTCATGGAGCGCAAGGGCATCACTCCGGACCAGGCACGGAACATCGTCCGGACCCGGACCACCGTCATCGCCGCTTTGATGGTTTACCGGGGTGAAGCCGATGCCATGCTGGCCGGCCTTAACGGACGCTACCATCGCCAACTGGCACACGTGGAGTCGGTGCTGGGCAAGCGTCCCGGCGTGCGCAACCTGGCAGCCATGAATGCCCTGATCCTGCCCAAGGGTACCTTCTTCCTCTGCGACACCTACGTGAACCACGACCCCACGGCCCAGCAGATCGCCGAAATGACCATCCTCGCGGCAGACGAGGTACGCCGTTTCGGTGTCTCACCGAAGGTCGCCCTGCTGTCGCACTCCAGCTTCGGCTCCTCAGACGCCGAGTCGGCACAGAAGATGCGTGAGGCCCTGAAACTGGTCCAGGCGCGGGACCCGTCCCTGGAGGTGGAAGGGGAAATGCATGGTGATGCTGCCATCTCCGAGACGATCCGCGACCGGATTTTCCCCAACAGCACGCTGTCGGGCAAAGCCAATCTGCTGATCATGCCCACGCTGGATGCCGCCAACATCGCCTTCAACCTGCTGAAGGTCATGAGCGATGCCGTATCCGTGGGGCCGATCCTGCTGGGAACCACCAAGCCGGCGCATATCCTGACGCCCTCGGTGACCGTGCGGGGCCTGATCAATCTGACGGCCCTGGCCGCCGTGGAAGCGGGAATGCAGGACGAGAGCGCGACCCGCTGAGCCGCACCCGTGAAACCCGCGGGTGGTCCACGGGCGCGGCGGCAGCCTAGGCGTTGGCCGCCGCGCCCCGATGCACCTGCTCCAGCTCGGCCACGGGCTCCAGCCCAGCGGCCCGCTCGAGACCACGCCGGTAGTGAACGCAGGCCGCTTGCTCCTTGCCCAGACGCTCCAGCAGTGCGGCCAGCAGATAGCTGGATTCCGGCGGGGCACCGCGTTGCTCCGCCGCCTCCAGGAATGACTGCGCCTGGCCCCAGAGCTCGGCGCGCAGGGACAGTTTGCCGGCCACCAGCAACAGCTCCGGATTCTCCGGATGCCGTTTCAGCCAGCCCTCCACGGTTGACAGCAGCGCCGCCGGATTGCGGGGTACAAGCCTGCCCAGCCGTTCCAGCCAGCGCGTATCCCAATCGTCCGACAGAGCCTTGCGCAACAACCGCTCCGCTTCCTCGCTGGACGGCTCACAGAGCAACAGGCCATCCACGTACACCGCCAGCACCGCCCGGTCCTGGCACAGGACACGGGGCAAACGGGCCCAGATACGGCGCAGTTGCTCCCGGTCCAGGGCGGCGGCGGCCTGGTTCAGCGCACCGCAGGCCGCAGCGCGCTCCAGTTGCTGTACCCGTTCCCGGGGCAGACCGGCATGCCGATGCACCACGGGCATGATCTCCAGAAGGCGGCTCCATTCCCCGAGACGTTCGCAGCACAGGGCCAGGAGTTCCAGCACCCGGGCCTGTCGCGGCCACCGCTCCTGGAGCACGTTCAAGGTGGCGAACCCGGCCTCGTACTGGCCTTCCTCCACGTAAAGCTGTGCCTGGACCAGCCCGACGGCCAGCCGTGCCTCCGGGCTGGCCTGATCGGCCAGTGCCAGGTAGCGGTCACGGCGCTGGCCGGCGCCCTCCCGGTGGGCGGCCATGGCCGAACCCAGGTAGTGCAGCAACGGTGTCTCGCTGTTGGGCGCGGCCCGCGCCAGGTCCTGCTCGGCACCGCGGAAGTCCCCCTCGGCCAGACGACGCATGCCCCGCAGTAACCGGCTGCGCGCCAGCCGTTGTCGCCGCTGGTGCCACCACCCCCGCACGTCCCGCGGCCCGTGCCACAAGACCCAGAGCAGGCGAAGCAGAAAATACAGCGCCAGCGCGCCGGCCAGGAGCACACCGACGGCGAGAAACAGGCTGGCCTGCACACTCAGGCCATTCACATGGACCAGCACATAACCCGTCTGGTCATGGAACCAGAGCGCTGCCAGCACGCTGAGCAGCAGGACGATCAGGATCAGGAACAGCTTCTTCATCAGCCCTCCCCGCCGGACGTCCAATCGGACGGCAGGCTTGGTAGCGCCGGGCGGATCTCCTTACCGGCCAGGGTCTCAATCTCCGCCAGGGCCTGCCGGACACGCCCGTCCTCGATATTGAAGTGCCGCTGCAGCCAATCCCCGGTCCGCTCCAGGCTGTGGCGATACACCGCCGGCTCCTGCTGGATCAGGGCCAATCGGGCCGTCTGCAGCTCGAGGCGCAGATTCTCGCGCAGGAACCACTCCTCGTCCGGCGCCATGAGTTCCACCGGCGCGTCCTCCCGGCGGACCACCACCAGGCTGGACAGGCTGGAACGGAACTGATCCCAGGCCCGGGAGGAGGCCTGTCGCCAGCCGGCGAAGGTGGTCAGATCCGCTTCCGGCTGGCGGCCCAGGGGCTCCGGCTCCAGCCGGGGTGCGCGATCCTGCAATGGCCAGATTTCGACACCCGCGGTCAGCGCCTGCAGACGCCCGTCAATATCACCCGCATCAATGCTGCGGACATCCAGCAGGGCATTGATGAATCCGCGCAGCTCCTGCCGCGCTTCCAAACCGCTGCCACCCAGCTCCGCCAGCAGTTCATCAGCGATGCGCAACGCCGCCAGCGCCCCGTTGGGATCAGCGCGCAGTTCCAGCCGTTGCCGGGCAAGGCTGTAAAGGTAATCCACTTCCGAGTGAATCCAGTCATCGCGATGGGCGGCGGCCAGCTCCTCGAGCCGCGTCATCCGTTCGCCGACGCGATTCTGGCTGTCACGTAGCTGTTGCATGGCTTCCCGGGTCTCGGCAAGCGTCTGCTGGTGGGCCTGATGCTCAGCAGCCAGGTTGTCCACCCGGCCGGCCAGCCGTTCCGCCTGCGCCACAGCGCTTTCCCGCAGTTCCTGGTACTGCTGCTGGGAAACCAGGTCACGCTGAACGGACTCCAGATGCTGCATCCGTTCGTAGATCCACCAAGCACCAGCGGCGGCGGCGAGTGCCAGAATGACCAGCAGCAACAGGGTCACACCGGCCAGGCGCTGGGCGCGCTCCCCCGCCGGCGACACCGGTGCCGGTGGCCGGTCATCACCCGATGCCCCCTCGCCGGCGGCGGAGGGCGGGGCCTGCGCCTCACCGGTCGGCGCCGCGGAATCCGGCTTGTCCGTGGTCTGGGCCTGTTCCTGGGCGGACTTACGCGTCGTCTCGTCGTCGCTCATGATCGCTCCCGTGTTCTCCCGTTGCGCCCGCCAGCGCACCAGCCCCTCGATCAGGCCCGAGTCGCTCGCCTCCGGGGCCACGACAATCCCGCCCTGGAAACCGCGGACCCGGGCCGCAGTGGCCACACGCCCGCTGACCGTGACCAGTCCGGCGGCAAACAGCGCATCCCGTTCCTCGGACCCCACCAGGGCAATCAGGTTATCCAGCCCCTCGAGGCTGGTCACCACGGCCACGTCCAGGCCGCCTTCCCGCAAGCGCCGAATCAGGGGCGAGGCATCGGCTTCCGGACGTATGCGGCGGTAAACCTCCAGCAACTGCACCTGGGCACCGCGCTCCCGCAGCGTATCGGCCAGCAACTGGCGCCCGCCCTCGCCCCGTATCAGCAGTATGCGCTGCCCGGAGACCTGGTGCAGGCGGGGATGGGCCAGCAGCCCCTCGCTGGTATAAGGCCCTTCCGGGCAGATGGCCACCGGAACGCCGACGCCCTGCAGGGTGTCAGCCGTGGCCCGGCCGATGGCGGCCACCTCCGGCCCCTCGGGCCATGAGCGTCCCTGACGCTGCATGAGCTCCATGCAGGCGTGAACCGCGTTCGGGCTGGTGAACACCACCAGTTGCTGATCCGGCAGAGAGTCCAGGGTGTGGATCAGGGATTCGCTCTCCTCCACCGGTTCGATGGCGAGCACCGGGAACTGCACCGGCGTCGCGCCCTCGGACTCCAGCATGGCGCAGAGCGGACCGCTCTGGTGGCCTGGTCGGGTGACCAGCACCCGCAGGCCCTCAAGGCGCCCCGGGCTCACGATCGACCCTCCGCCTGGAACAGTGCGTCGAGGATCTCGCGCCCGCCCCGGGAGAGCAGATCCTGTCCCAGTTCAACGCCCAGGGCCTCGGCCTCCGCCGCCGCACCGCGGATGGCGCCGCGGACGATGCGCGAGCCATCCGGCTCACCGACGAAGCCGCGCAGATACAGCGTATCGCCCTCCAGCTCCGCATAGGCACCGATGGGTACCTGGCAGCTTCCCTCCAGTTGCCGGTTCATGGCCCGTTCCGCCAGCAGGCGGGTGTGGCTCGGTGCATCATCCAGCGGAGCGATGAGGGCCTGGACCTCCGGATCCCTGGCGCGGCACTGGATACCCAGGGCTCCCTGCCCCACGGCGGGCAGACATTCCTCCGGCGGCATGCGGCGCGCGATGCGTTTCTCCAGCCCCAGACGCTGCAGGCCGGAAGCGGCAAGGATGATGGCATCGAACTGACCGTCATCCAGCTTCTTCAAGCGCGTGTTGACGCTGCCGCGCAGGGTTTCCACACGCAGATCCGGCCGCCGTGCCCGCACCTGACTCTGACGGCGGAGACTCGCCGTGCCCAGCACCGCGCCCCGGGGCAATTCATCCAGCGAGGAATAGCCGTTGGAGACGAAGGCATCGCAGGGGTCGCCGCGATCCAGGATGACCGGGAGGATCAGCTCCGCCGTGATCTCCGCCGGCACGTCCTTCATTGAATGAACCGCCACGTCCGCCCGGCCGTCCAGCAAACCTTCCTCCAACTCCTTCAGGAACAGCCCCTTACCCCCGATTTTCGCCAGTGGCGCATCCAGAATGCGATCACCGCGGGTGCTCATCTTCACCAGCTCCACGGTCAGCCCCGGATGCAGACGGCGCAGCCGGTCGGCAACATGCTCGGCCTGCCAGACGGCGAGGGGGGATTTGCGGGTGGCGATACGCAGCGTGGACTTCATCGAGTTCGGCTTCCCGTGGAACCATGGACTGCATAGCATGCCATGCCAGCCCCGTGGAGACGAAAAGCGGTGGCACCGTCGGGCGCCACCATGCAACAAGCTACATGCCCGCCCCGTCCCGCTCGCCCTGCAGGCGCAGAAGGCGGCGCACCTCAGCCACGTGCCGGCGACTGACTTCCAGCCGGCAATCGCTCCCGCGCACGCGCAGAAAACGCCGGCCGTCCAGATCCCTTTCCAGGCCCGCGAGACGGTCCCGGGCCACCAGAGCGTTCCGGTGGACCCGCAGGAACCGGTCCGGAAACTCGTCCTCCAACTGGCGCAAGGATTCCTCGATGAGATCCTCGCCACCCGCGTGGTAGACGGTCACGTACTTGTGCTCCGCCTGCAGGCAGTGGATGTCTTCCAGCGCAATGAGCTCCAAGGCGCCGCGGCGGCGGCAGAGAATGTGCTGGCGTCGGTCATCAGCGGTCGCCTGCCGCTCCCCCAGCGCGCCGAGCTGCGCCCGGTTCAGCCGGCAGGCCTTGTCCAGCGCCTGGCGTAGCCGTTCGCGGCGTACCGGCTTCACCAGGTAATCCACGCCGCGGGCGTGGAAGGCCTCCAGAGCATGCTCCCCGTAGGCGGTGACGAAGATCACCGCCGGGGGTTCGCCGGCCTCCGCCAGGCGCGCGGCAGCGGCCAGGCCGTCCATCCCCGGCATGCGGACATCCATCAGCACCACGTCCGGGCGATGCCTGTCCGCCAGGCGCAGGGCCTCTTCGCCATTCCGCGCACCGGCCACCACCTGGTGTCCCCCGAGATCCTCCACCAGTTGCGCCAGACGCTCCCGCGCCGGCGCCTCGTCATCCACGATCAGTATGTCCATGTGCCCGATTGGTGATACGGAAAAACCAGTGTTACCCGATAGCGGCCATCGTCCTGCTCCGCGTGCAGCCAGGCTGACTTGCCGAAGGCCAGTTGCAGACGCTGGCGCACGTTGTCCTGGGCGATCCCCATGCCACCGCTGCGCCTCGCACCGTTATCCGGAACCGGATTGCTGATGCTCACACGCAGCCGGTCGCCCTGACACTCCCCGGCGATCAGGATCTCGCCCCCGTCCAGGATCGGCTCTACACCATGATAGACGGCATTCTCCACCAGCGGCTGCAGGGTCAGCGGCGGCAGCATGGCGTCGTCCGGCACCCCGTCCAGATCCCAGCGTACCTGAAGCCGGTCCCCAAGGCGCAGCGCTTCGATGCGCAGGTAGTCGCGACACAGATCCAGCTCGCGACGCAGATTGCTCTCCCCGGAGCTGCCGTGCAGACCGGCCCGGAACAGCTCCGCCAGATCCTCAACTGCCTGTTCGGCCTTGGCAGGCTGTCCCCGGATCATCGACACAATGGTGTTCAGGCTGTTGAAGAGAAAATGCGGGCGGATGCGCGCCTGCAGAGCATGCACCCGGGCCTGGGTCTCTGCCAGCAACTGCCGGCGCCAGGCCCGCTGCAGATAGAAATAGCGCATCAACAGGGCTGCGACGATACCGGCCATGGCCACAGCCCGGCCCTGAAAGGCCAGATGCTCCGCGGTGAACACCCCACTGTTGCCCATCACCCGCCAGGCGACCTCGGTCACCAGGACGGCCGTGACGATGATGACCAGGCCGGCGGCGATGGCCGCCGGGACCAGGTTGAGCCGGTTCAGGCGTGGCTGCAGCAGGCACAGCAGCAGACAACTGCCCAGGGCGATCCATTGCACATACAAGGTCACCACACTGAGCATCCACCAACGGTTGCCCGCGGGCTGCGCCAGCACCAGCAGGAACACCAGCAGTTGCGCCATGACCACCACCCCGAACAAGGTGTGCAGACGGCAGAACTCCGGCAGGAAATCGTTCTGGTTACTCATCATCCGTCCATGTCTGGGATGCCCGCGCCACCACCACGCGGACACCCGGCAGCTTCCTGTCCGGCAGTGTGCTGTCCGATCCGGGGTGCTGGCAAGACGCATCGAATAGCGCCTGGGAAGCGGCCTCCGGCCTGTTATACTCTGCCGCCATCTGAAAACCCCTACCGGACGCCGTCATGAGCAAGAAGACCAGCCAGCAACTGTGGACCGGGCGCTTCACCGAGGCCACCGATGCCTTCGTGGAGGCCTTCACCGCTTCAGAACACTTTGACCGACGCCTGTACCGCCAGGACATCCGGGGCTCCATTGCCCATGCCCGCATGCTGGCGAAGGCGGGGGTGCTCACCGAAGCCGAGCGCGACGCCATCCTGCAGGGTCTGGAGGCATTGGGGGAGGAGATCGAGCAGGGGGATTTCGACTGGTCGCCGGCCCTGGAAGATGTGCACATGAACATCGAGAAGCGCCTCACCGACCGGATCGGTGAGGCGGGCAAGAAGCTGCACACGGGCCGCTCCCGCAACGACCAGGTGGCCACCGATATCCGGCTGTATCTGCGAGACGCCATCGATGCCATCTGCGCCGGGCTGCTCCGCTTCCAGGCCGGGCTGGTGGATCTGGCCGAGCGTGAGGCGGACACCATCCTGCCGGGCTTCACCCATCTGCAGGTGGCGCAGCCGGTGAGTTTCGGTCACCACATGCTGGCCTGGTACGAGATGCTGGTGCGCGATCAGGAGCGCTTCGAGGATTGCCGCAAACGCCTGAATGTGATGCCGTTGGGCTCCGCGGCGCTGGCGGGCACCAGTTTCCCCATTGACCGGGACATGACCTGCGCCGAGTTGGGCTTCGACCGTCCCAGCCGCAATTCCCTGGACGCGGTCTCGGATCGCGACTTCGCCATGGAGTTCACGGCGGCGGCTGCCATTCTGCTCACCCACACTTCGCGGATGGCCGAGGAAATGATCATCTGGGCCTCACCGCTGGTGGACTTCATCGATCTGCCTGACCGCTTCTGCACCGGCTCCAGCATCATGCCCCAGAAGAAGAACCCGGATGTGGCGGAGATCGTCCGGGGCAAGACAGCACGGGTGAACGGCCATCTCATGGCCTTGCTGACCCTGATGAAATCCCAACCGCTGGCGTACAACCGTGACAACCAGGAGGACAAGGAGCCGCTGTTCGACACCGTGGACACGGTGCTGGACTGCCTGCGCGCCTTTGCTGACATGGTGCCGGCCATGCAGGTGAAAAAGGACACCATGTACGCGGCGGCGAAGAAGGGGTTCGCCACCGCCACCGATCTGGCGGATTACCTGGTGCGCAAGGGGGTGCCGTTCCGCGACGCCCACGCCATCGTCGGCGCGGCGGTGCGCCACGGGGTGGAGCAGGGCAAGGATCTGGCGGACATGGACCTGGCCACCCTGCAACAGTTCTCCGACGCCATTGGGGAAGACGTGTACCAGGTCCTGACCCTGGAAGGCTCACTGGCCGCCCGCGACCACCTGGGCGGCACGGCACCAAACCAGGTACGGATCCAGATCGCCGCGGCGCGGGAACGGCTGGGGGAACTGCAGGGCTAGCTGCGCGCTGGGGGACACACCCCGGCGGTTGCCCCCAGGGGGGCGGGTGCTAGCGGGGGGCCAAGCGGGGTATCCGGTGCCGGCTTGTCGGCCGCAGGGCCGCGGCCGACAAGCCTACACCGACGTATTCACGGCGGGTCCGGACGCCAAGCTCCCGGTGGCGGCCGTCTCGAAGCCACCCAATCCAGCCCCACAGACTTAGCAATCAACGCGCCAGCACCCGCTGCAACCAGGCGCTGATGTCCTCGATCTCCTCCATGCACACCTGGTGCACCATCGGATAATCGTGCCATTCCACCGGGTAACCCATGGCCTGAAGCCCATCCCGGGAGCGCTCGCCCATGGCCATGGGCACCACCGGATCCATGCTGCCATGAGCCAGAAAAATCGGCGTCTGCGCATTGGCGCTATGGCGTTCCGCCTCCACGGTGTCGCCCAGCGGCAGGTAGGTGGACAAGCCCATGATCCCGGCCAGACGCTCCGGGTGGCGCAGGCCCGTGTGCAGTGCGATCGCGCCGCCCTGGGAAAAGCCGGCCAGCACAATGCGCTCCGCCGGAACGCCGCGTTCATGTTCCCGCTGGATCAACGCCTCCAACTGGCGTGCCGACTGGCGGATGCCCGCCGCATCCTGCTGTGCATTACCCCCCAGGGCGATGATGTCGTACCAGGCGCGCATGGCCATGCCCGCATTCAAGGTCACCGGACGCACCGGCGCATGCGGAAACAGAAAGCGCACCCCGTGTTCCGCAGGCAGCCTCAGCTCCGGCACGATGGGCTCGAAATCATGGCCATCCGCCCCGAGACCATGCAACCAGATGACACTGGCCCGGGCATCGTCCCCTCCGCCCCCCTCACCGCAGTCCACCAATTCCTCACTAAGCCACCGGCTCCCCCGGCAACCCCAAGGGCGTCCAGCATCCCGGGGCAGGGCGGCGGCGGTCACCCGGCGCTCACCGCCGCCGCCGCCGTTATAATGGGCCGGAGACCGTCAAGGAGGGTCAACTGTATGGTTCATGGCCGGAGGGCCCTGGGAATTGATCAACGCTTTCTTAAGCGAGCCCTGGGCATCGGCCTGCTGCTGGCCGTGATCCTGCTGGGTGCTTGCGGCCAGAAGGGAGACCTCTATCTGCCGGAGTCCGCCGCTGTCCCGGCCACCGCGCCTGTCGCAGCCTGAACCCGATCCGCCCGTCAACCAATCGGAGCCAGCATGGAGCCGTTCCAGCCGCACGGCGGCGAACTGTTTGCCGAAAACGTACCGCTCAGCGCCATCGCCCGGGAGCATGGCACGCCCGCCTACGTCTACAGCCGCGCCGCCATCGAAACCGCCTGGCAGGCTTACGACCGGGCCTTCGCCGACATCGATCATCTGGTCTGCTACGCGGTCAAGGCCAATTCCAACCTGGCGGTGCTGAACCTGCTGGCACGCATGGGGTCCGGGTTCGACATCGTCTCCGAAGGCGAGCTGGAACGGGTGCTGCGCGCCGGGGGGCTCCCCGAGCGGATCGTGTTCTCCGGCGTGGGCAAGACCCGGCACGAAATCGCACGGGCCCTGGATGCGGGCATCCGCTGCTTCAACGTGGAATCGGAAGCCGAGCTGGAACGGATCAACCACGTGGCTACCCATATGAGCACGGTGGCGGTGGTCTCGCTGCGGGTGAACCCGGACGTGGATGCTCAGACCCATCCATATATTTCCACCGGACTGAAGGAGAACAAGTTCGGCATTCCCCTGGAGGACGCCGAGGCGCTGTACCGACGCGCCGCGGAGTTTCCCGGCCTGAAGTTCGCGGGGGTGGATTTCCACATCGGTTCGCAGCTCACCCACACGGCGCCGTTCCGGGACGCGCTGGAACGGGTGCTGGCCATGGTGGACCGGCTCGCCGCCGGCGGTCTCGAGCTGGAGCATATCGACATTGGCGGCGGCCTGGGCGTGCGCTACCAGGACGAGACCCCACCCGGCCCCGCCGCCTACGCTGCAGAACTGCTGCCGCTGCTGCGGGATCGCGGCCTCAAGGTGCTGCTGGAGCCGGGCCGGTCCATCGTCGCCAATGCCGGCGTACTGCTGACCCGGGTGGAGTACCTGAAACACATGCCCCACAAAAACTTCGCCATCATTGACGCGGCCATGAACGATCTGCTGCGGCCGGCGCTCTACGCCGCCTGGCAGGCCATTGAACCGGTGCAACCGCGCCGCGGCCCGGCCCGGGTCTACGACCTGGTGGGTCCCGTCTGCGAAACCGGCGATTTTCTCGGCAAGGACCGGGAGCTGGCGCTGGAGCCGGGCGATTTGCTGGCGGTGCGCTCTGCCGGCGCCTACGGTTTCGTCATGGCCTCCAATTACAATACCCGGCCGCGACCACCGGAGCTGCTGGTGGATGGTGATGAGGTTCACCTGATCCGTCAGCGTGAGACACTGGAGGCCCTGATGGCCGGCGAACGGCCGCTTGCGGAGACGCCCTGATGCGCTTCACCAAGATGCACGGCATCGGCAACGACTTCGTGGTCCTGGATGCGATCCGCCAGACCGTGGAGCTGAACTCCGGACAGGTCCGCCTGCTGGCGGATCGCCGCTATGGCGTGGGCTGTGATCAGGTGCTGCTGGCGGCACCGGCCACGGAGCCGGGCATGGACTTCCGCTACCGCATTTTCAATGCGGACGGCGGAGAAGTGGAACAGTGCGGCAACGGCGTGCGCTGCCTGGCGGTGTTTCTGCGGGAACAGGGTCTGACCGAACAGCGGGAACTGACCATCCAGACCCTGGGGGGGCCTACCCGCGTCTATCTGCAACCGGACGGGCAGGTGACGGTGGACATGGGCGCGCCGCGGTTGGAACCCGCGCAGGTCCCGTTCCTCGCCGAGCGCCGGGCAGCCACCTACCCGCTGCAGGTCAATGGCGAAATCCTGACCATCGGCGCTGTCTCCATGGGTAACCCCCATGCCGTGGTGCGTGTCCCCGACGTGGCCAGCGCACCGGTGACCTCCCTGGGGCCGCTGATCGAGCGTCACCCGCAGTTTCCGCGCCGGGTGAACGCGGGCTTCATGGAGGTGATGGACCGGCGTCACATCCGCCTGCGCGTATTCGAGCGTGGCGCCGGGGAGACACTGGCCTGCGGCACCGGCGCCGGCGCAGCGGTTGTCGCCGGACGGTTGCAGGACCTGCTTGAAGAAGAAGTCGCCGTGGACCTCCCCGGCGGCCGGCTCATGATCCGCTGGGCCGGCGAAGGGGAACCGGTCTGGATGACCGGTCCGGCCGTCACGGTGTTCCATGGCGAGATCGAGCTGGAAGACTGAGGGCGGGGGTAGGCCTGCAACTGCATGCCCCAACCTCCCTTGCCGGCTCGAAGCCCCAAGAAAACCCAAGCCGTGACTCCGCAAGGAAGTTTTCTATAGACTGTTGCCAGGACCCGGCAGTCAGGCGGCGGCTGCCGCCAGCGGTCACCAGGAGCACAGCATGAGCACGCAGCAGAAGATCGGCTTTCAGGAGCCACCCACCGACGAGTCCGTGGCGGCGTTCCTGGAACAGGATCCAGCTTTCTTCCAGCGCCATCCGGAGCTGGTGGAGCGCCTGCAGGTTCCCCATGCCTGTGGCGATGCCGTGTCGCTGGTGGAGCACCAGGTCTCGCGACTGCAGAAGCAGAACCGGCAGCTCAGGGCCCGGCTGGACGAGCTGCTGGATGTGGCCCGGGAGAACGATCGCCTGTTCGAACGCATGCACCGGCTCACGCTGGAGCTGCTGCATCCCCATGACCTGGACGGCATGCTCCAGGCACTCAAGGACGGTTTGCGGAATCAGTTCCACGCCGACTTCGTTGCGCTGCGGCTCATTGTAACCGCCAGCGAACAGCATCACGGCGGTCAGGCCGAGTTGGTGCCCGACGACGATCCGGCCCTGGAGCAGTTCAGCCGGTTCCTGCGGGAGGGGCGCCCGGAATGCGGGCAACTGGACGCCGCGCAATTGCAGTTCCTGTTCGGCCGCAGCGCCACCCGTGTCGCTTCCACCGCCCTGGTGCGCCTGCGCCACCCGTCACTCAATGGCATGCTCGCCATCGGCAGCCTGGACCCGGAGCGCTTCCAACCCAGCCAGGGCACGGTGTTTCTGCGCCAACTCGCGGATCTGGCTGCTTTCAGCCTGGCGCCCCACCTCCGGCGCTCATGACACCGGAGGCTCTGGCGTGGCTCGACCGTTTCGACCGTCACCTGGCCGGTGAGCGCCGTCTCTCGCCCCGCACCCGCAGCAGCTACCGTCGTGATCTGCGAGCCCTGGTGGACTGGTGCGATTCGGAGGCGCTGCGGGACTGGACACGGGTGGATGCCCAGGCCGTCAGACGTTTCGTCGCCCAGGGCCACCGGCGGGGACTGTCCGGCACCAGCCTGCAGCGAAGATTGTCCGCGCTGCGGGGATTTTTCAATTATCTGGTCCGCGAGGCCGTGCTGGGTGCCAACCCGGCGGATGACATCACCGCTCCCCGGAGTCCCCGCCGGTTACCGCGCACCCTGGACGTGGACGGGATGCACCGGCTGCTGGACACCGCGGATGACGGCGATGACCCGACGCTGCGCGCCCGGGATCTGGCCATGGCGGAATTGTTCTACTCGTCGGGTCTGCGTCTCTCGGAGCTGATTTCACTGAACACCACGGACATCGATCCGCAGGACCGACAACTGCGGGTAACGGGGAAGGGGGCCAAAAGCCGCATCGTTCCGGTGGGGCGCAAGGCGCTGGAACGGCTCCGGCACTGGATCGGTCTGCGTCCGGCCATGGCACCGGCGGATGAGCCGGCGCTGTTCGTCAGCCGGCTGGGCCGCCGCCTCAGCCCACGCAGCGTGCAGCAGCGCCTGCAACGCCTGGCGCTTTATGCCGGCCTGCCGGGGCATGTGCATCCTCACATGCTGCGTCACGCCTTCGCCAGTCATCTGCTGGAATCCAGCGGCGATCTGCGCGCGGTGCAGGAACTGCTGGGCCATGCGGACATCAGCACCACACAGGTCTACACCCACCTGGATTTCCAGCACCTGGCCCAGGTCTACGATGCCGCTCATCCACGCGCACGAAAGAAGCGGTGACTATAGGGTGAAGCGGTAGTCCGTGGACTTCGATCGGACCTGGGGCGGGGGGGGGGGGGGCGGGGCGGGGGCGGCGCGGGGGGCCGGGCGGGGGGGGGGGGGGGTGGTGGGGGGGTGGTCGCGGGTGGCGGGGGGGTTGGGGGGGGGGGGGGGGCGGGGTGTAT
>JAFIFU010000110.1 GCA_020831885.1 Ectothiorhodospiraceae bacterium | reverse complement strand
TACGCCGGGCCGGACCGTGGGTCGGTGGCCGCCCGTGGGGGCGGATGACCGACAGTCCCGCGTAGGTCGGAAGCCGCGCGCCAGCGCGGATCTCCGACGGGAGGCGCTATCCGGGGCAGGCCTTTTCGGAGATCCCCGCCGCGCGGGGTTTCCGGCTACGCCGGGCGCTCAGTCGACAAGCCAGATCGCCGTGGCCATGCGCCCGGTTTCGCCGTCCCGGCGGTAGGAATAGAAGCGTTCCGGATCGGCGTGGGTACAGAGGCCGCCGCCGCGCACGTCCTTGACGCCCAGGCCGTTCAGGCGGCGGCGGGCCAGACGGTACAGATCCGCCAGCCAACGGCCCTGGGGGGAGGGACGGAAGGCCGCGGTGGCTCCCGGGTCCAGGGTGAGAAACCGGTCGCGCACCTCGTCACCCACCTCGAATGCATCAGGCCCGATGGCGGGGCCCAGCCAGGCGAGCAGTTCCGATGGTTCCACCTGCAGTGCGTCCACGGTGGCTTCCAGCACGCCGCCGGCGAGCCCGCGCCAACCGGCATGGGCGGCAGCCACCCGGGTGCCGGCGCGATCACAGAACAGCACCGGCAGACAGTCGGCGGTGAGCACGGCGCACGGCAGCCCCGGCCGGTCCGTCCAGGCGGCATCGGCCTCCACCAGGCCATCTGCCGCATGGGCGGTCACCACACGGCGCCCGTGCACCTGGCGCAGCCACACCGGCGGGCCCGGCATGGTGGTGCCCTGCTGCAGGCGCCGGCGGTTTTCCGCCACGTGCTCCGGCGCATCGGCCACGGAATCGGCCAGGTTCAGGCTGTCGTAGGGCGGCGGGCTCACGCCCCCATGCCTGGTGGTGCTCACGGCACGGACGTTCGCCGGTGCCGGCCAGTCGGGAACGATCCAATGCCCGCTCACGCCGTCCTCCGTTCCTCGTGCCTGCGCAGCGCGTCCAGAACCGCCTCCAGGTCCGGCGGCCGGGGTGCTTCCCAGCGCATGGTCTCACCGGTGGCCGGGTGGTCCAGGGTCAGCCGCGCCGCGTGCAGCGCCTGCCGGCGCAGGCCCGCCAAGGCCTGCCGCAACGGCTCGTCCGCCCCCTTGGGCAACCGGGGGCGGCCGCCGTACACCGGATCACCCACCAGGGGGTGGTGGATATGGGCCATGTGCACACGGATCTGGTGCGTGCGACCGGTTTCCAGATGGACACGCAGAAGCGTGTGGGCGCTGAACCGTTCAGCCACCCGGTAATGGGTCACCGCCGGCTTGCCGCCGGTGGTGACCGCCATGCGCTTGCGGTCCCGGTGGCTGCGACCGATGGGTGCGTCCACCGTGCCGCCGGCCGTGAACACGCCGTTGACCAGGGCGTCGTACTCCCGGCCCACGGTCTTCTCCTGCAACTGGGAGACCAGTGCGTTGTGTGCCCTGAGATTCAGGGCCACCACCAGCAGTCCGGAGGTGTCCTTGTCGATCCGGTGCACGATGCCGCAGCGGGGGATGGCCTCCAGCGCCGGATGGTGGTGCAGCAGGGCGTTCTGCAGTGTGCGATCCGGGTTTCCGGCCCCGGGATGCACCACCACACCGGGCGGCTTGTTCAGCACCAACAGGTCCGCATCCTGGTAGACCACATCCAGCGCCATGGGCTGGGGCCGGATGAACACTTCCGGCTCCGGCACGGCCTGGATCAGCACCTGCTCTCCGCCACTGACCTTGTCTTTGGGCCGCCAGACCCGGCCGTCCACGGTCAACTCCCCGGATTTCACCCATTGCTGCAGGCGGGACCGGGAGTAATCCGGGAACATGGCCGCCAGGGCCTGGTCCAGCCGCTGACCGGCCGCCTCGGCTGGGACCTCCCGGCGGTATTCGATGTGCTCGTTCATCCGGCGCGGTATCGCCATTGTCGGTGCAGACCGGACGCCCCCGGGAACCCCCACGGCGGCCGTATGTCTGCGTTACTAAGCTTCTGGATACTCCGGTAGAGTTTACCGGTGGGGGACACGGGGCGCCATCGGGCCGCCGCCGGAAACCCGCGCCATCCACCGGAGATGGGCAGCGACCGCCGCTTTGCCTACAATGTCGGCCCTGCTGGCCTGAACCCACTGAGACGCGATGATGCCACTGCGAATCCTACTGCTGTCCCTGCTCGCCGCCACCCTGGTTTCCGGCTGTGCCGGTTCCCGGTCCGGGCACGATTTCGACCCCAACGATCCGTTCGCCGCCCAGCGCAGCGAACAGACCGCGGAGGAAATGTACCAGGAGGCGCGACGGCTGCTGGACCGCAGGGACTACCGCGGCGCAGCGGAGCGACTGGAGAACCTGCAGGCCCGCTACCCGTTCGGGGCATACTTCCGCCAGGCGCAGTTGGACCTGATCTACGCCCATTACAAGTCCTGGGAGATGAGTTCCGCCATCGCCGCCGCGGACCGTTTCATGCGCCTGCACCCGCAGGATCCGAATGTGGCATACGCGCTGTACATGCGCGGGCTCGCCAACCTGGAACGGGGCAACGACTTTCTTACCCGCACCTTCCGTATCGATCGCCGGACACGGGATCCGGAACCGGCCCGGCAGGCCTTCAACGACCTGAGCGAGCTGGTACAGCGTTTTCCCGACAGCGAATACGTGGAGGATGCCCAGGAGCGCATGGCCGATCTGCGCAATCATCTGGCCCACTACGAGCTGCACGTGGCCAACTATTACGTGAAACGCGGCGCCTATGTGGCGGCGGCCAACCGGGCCATGGGCATACTGGAGAATTATCAGGGGACCCCGGCGGTTCAGGACGCGCTGGGCATCCTGGCCAGCGCTTACCGGGAGCTGGAGCTGGAGGATTTGCGGGAGGACGTGATGCGGGTGATCCGGGAGAATTACCCCGACCATCCGAGCCTCACCCCGGGCGTGTTTGACCGGCTCACGGGGGAGGCGGGCTGACGTACGGATGTCGGAGATCCCTGCTGCGCAGGGCTTCCGACCTACGCCGGGCCGGACCGTGGGTCCGTGGCTGCCCACGAGGGCGGATGACCGACAGGAACACATGGGATGCCGGAGCGCTGGCCTGTTGTCGGAGATCCCTGCTGCGCAGGGCTTCCGACCTACGCCGGGCCGGACCGTGGGTCCGTGGCTGCCCACGAGGGCGGATGACCGACAGGAACACATGGGATGCCGGAGCGCTGGCCTGTTGTCGGAGATCCCTGCTGCGCAGGGCTTCCGACCTACGCCGGGCTGGACCGCGGGTCCGTGGCCGCCCGCGAGGGCGGATCACCGACGCGCGGGGGACGGGTCAGATGGCGTCCTCGTTTTCCTCACCGGTGCGGATACGCAGCACGTGATCCACCGGCGTGACGAAGATCTTGCCGTCACCGATCTTTCCCGTGTGCGCGGCCTTGGTGATGGCCTCGGTGCAGCGTTCCACGTCCTTGTCCGCCACCACCAGCTCCACCTTCATCTTGGGCAGGAAATCCACCACGTATTCAGCGCCGCGGTAGAGCTCCGTGTGCCCCTTCTGGCGCCCGAAACCCTTGACCTCGGTCACGGTCATGCCGGTCACGCCGATCTCGGACAACGCCTCGCGGACGTCATCCAGCTTGAAGGGTTTGATTACGGCCTCGATTTTTTTCATGCGATCCTCGAAGACTGAAAGATCCCGAACCGAGAGACACTACGCAGATTTGGGCGGGTGTCAATGGGGCTGCCGCTGGGAATCGCCTGCCCTCCGCGGTGCTCTCAGCCGTTCCCGGACCAGGGGCGGTAGCCTGAGGTGATCGGGTAGCGGCGCTCCCGGCCGAAGGCCTTGTGCGTGATTTTCACCCCCGGCGCCGCCTGGCGGCGCTTGTATTCGTTCCGGTGCAGCAGGCTCACGACCTGTCGCACCACGGCGTCATCATGGCCGCTGTCCACGATCTCGCCCACGGAGCGGTCCAGATCCACGTACTGCTCCAGAATGTCATCCAGCACCGGGTAGGGCGGCAGCGAATCCTCGTCCTTCTGATCCGGCCGGAGTTCGGCGGTGGGCGGTTTGGTGAGAATGCGCTCGGGGATCACCCGCCCCTGTCCGTTGCGCAATACCGCCAGCCGGTAGGCCACGGTCTTGTACACGTCCTTGATGGGCGCGAAGCCGCCGCACATGTCGCCGTACAGGGTGGCGTAACCAACTGCGTATTCGCTCTTGTTGCCGGTGGTCAGCACCATGTGGCCGTGCTTGTTGGACAGGGCCATGAGAATCAGGCCCCGCAGGCGGGACTGCATGTTCTCCTCGGTGGTGTCCGCCGGCTTGCCGCCGAAGGCGGGGGTGAGTTCCTCCAGCAGCGCAGCGAACGCCGGCTCGATGGACCGGCTGCTGTAATCGATGCCCAGCAAGCGGGCACAGCTCTCGGCGTCCTCCAGGCTTTCCCGGGAGGTGTAGCGGGAGGGCATCATCACCGCCCGCACCCGCTCAGGCCCCAGGGCATCCACCGCCACGGCGGCGGCCAGGGCGGAATCCAGCCCGCCGGAGAGCCCCAGCACCACACCGGGGAAGCCGTTCTTGTTGACGTAGTCCCGGGTGCCCCGGACCAGAGCCTGATAGACCAGCTCATCGTCCGACGGAAGGGGAGCGATCTCGCCGACCACCGGCCGCAGCTTGTCCCCCGCCGGCTCCAGCTCCACCAGAAACAGGCCTTCCTGGAACGCCGGCGCCCGGGCTGCCACGGTGCCATCGCCCCCGTAGACGGTGGAGACACCGTCATAAACCACCTCGTCCTGTCCGCCCACCAGGTTCACGTACACCACCGGCAAGGCGGCCTCCTTCTGCCGCGCGGTCACCACCGCCGCGCGCTCCGCCGGTTTGCCCTGATGGAACGGCGAGGCGTTGATATTGATGATGGCCTGGGCCCCCTCGTCGGCGGCCCAGCGCACCGGTCCCGGATGCCAGATGTCCTCACAGATGGAGACGCCCAGCCGATGACCGCCCACCTGGAACACCAGCGGATGCGTGCCGGACTCGAAATAACGCTTGTCATCGAACACGCTGACGTTGGCCAGGTGGTGTTTGTGGTAGACCCCCAGCACACTGCCGTCCCGCAGCACCATGGCCGAGTTGTACAGACGGCCATGTTCCTGGTGAGGGAAGCCCAGCACCACGGTGATGCCGCGGACGCTGTCGCGGATCTCGGCCAGGGCCGAACCCACGCTGCGGATGAAATCGCCCCGGTAGAGGAGATCCTCCGGCGGATAGCCGGTGAGGCTCAGCTCGGGGAACACCACCACGTGGGCATTCCATTCCTTGCGGGCGCGGTTGGCGGCCTCGATCACCTGCCGGGCATTACCGGCCACATCGCCCACGCGCATGTGGAGCTGGGCCATGACCAGACGGAGACGTTCGCTCATGCTGAGACCTGTCGGGAGAGGGAGAAGGGTCAATCATCCGTCCCGGGGCGGGGCGGGGGGGGGGGGGGCGGGGGCCCGGGCGGGGGCGGCCGGGCGGGGGGGG
>JAFIFU010000009.1 GCA_020831885.1 Ectothiorhodospiraceae bacterium | reverse complement strand
CGCTCAGCGTGCGCGAATGGCCCGCCCTACGGGGCTTTGCAGCGTGTCCGGTTGCGGTGTTGCGGCTCTTGCCAAGGGCGACGGCCATTGCCTGCGAGCCGCGCCTTGCCCCCGAACACGCTGCAAAGCCAGAGCACCATGGGAATAGATCAGTGTTTCCCTAGCCGCGATCCGTGTGGCCGCGGAGCAGCCGGAGCAGCTCCTGGTCGTTGCGGCGCTGTGCGATCTGCAGGGCGCTGGTGCCGCTGTCGTTTTCCGTTTCCGGTCTGAGGCCCAGCCGGAGCAGCGTACGTACCATTTCCAGGTCACCCAACTCGGTGGCCCGCATCAGCAGCGTCGAGCCGTAGACATCCCGGGTGGAGGGATCGGCGCCCAGCTCCACCAGTGCGAGGACGCTGCTCCGGTGTCCCTTGGAGGTGGCCAGCATCAGAGGGGTCCAGCCGTGACGCACCCGGTGGTTCGGGTCCGCACCCGCTTCCACCAGTACTCGAATGGCTTCCGTCTGGCCCGCCACGGCGGCGTACATCAGGGCCGTGCCGCCCTTGGGATTGGTACGGTCCACCTGTGCCCCGTAATCCAGGAGCAACGCCAGGATGTCGGCCTGTCCGGACTCCGCAGCCCACATCAGGGCGGTTTTCCCCTGGAATCTTCCACTTGAGGTGGTGGCCTCCGGCGACATCCCCTGGTCCAGCAGGATGGCAACGCGTTGGGGTTGCCCGTCCACAATGGCGCGCAGCAGGGGGTGATCGGTTTCCTCCGCCAGCACCGGAGGCAGCAACAGGACGATCACAACGGAAACGTAGCCCAAGAAGCGCAACGGATGCGTTATCATGAATGTCATTCCGAAGTTTGCCGTTCAGATCCGGTATTAGCAGATCCGGCCACGCACGGCAACTGGCCAGACACGCTGCCGGCGAACTGCCGGACATGCAGGAGGTGATCATGAGCGAACTCACCCGGGCGACGGTGGAAGACGCCCTGAAAGGCTACGTGCAGCCGTACCTGGGCAAGGACCTGGTGGCGGCCCGCTGTGTTGACGAGGTACGTATCGATGGTGGGCGCGTGACCGTTGAGTTGAAGATGGGTTTCCCGGTCAAGGGGCTGATGGATGCGCTGCGGGGCGAGGTGCGCCGGCGCATCGAATCGCTGGACGGTGTGACCCAGGTGGACGTGAACATCACCAGTGAAATCCATTCCCATCTGGCGCAACGGGGGGCAACCGCGATCAGCGGCGTGAAGAACATCATTGCCATCGCATCCGGCAAGGGAGGTGTGGGCAAGTCCACCACGGCGGTGAATCTGGCCCTGGCCCTGTCGGCGGAAGGCGCCCGGGTGGGCATGCTGGACGCCGATATCTACGGGCCCAGTCAGCCGCGCATGCTGGGGATCAGCGGCAAGCCGGAATCCAAGGACGGCAAGAAGCTTGAACCCAAGGTGAACTACGGGATCCAGGCCATGTCCGCCGGCTTCCTGATCGACGAGGAGACTCCCATGATCTGGCGCGGTCCCATGGTGACCCAGGCGCTGGAGCAACTGCTGCGGGATACCAACTGGCAGGACGTGGACTACCTGGTGGTGGACATGCCCCCGGGGACCGGTGATATCCAGCTCACCCTGTCGCAGAAGGTGCCGGTGTCCGGGGCGGTGATCGTCACCACTCCCCAGGACATCGCCCTGCTGGATGCCCGCAAGGGGCTGAAAATGTTCGAAAAAGTGAATGTGCCGGTGCTGGGTATCGTGGAAAATATGAGCACGCATATCTGCAGCCAGTGCGGCCATGAGGAGCATATCTTCGGTGCCGGAGGTGGTCAGAGCATGGCGGAGCAGTACGGGGTGGATCTGCTCGGCTCGCTGCCGCTGGACATTCGTATCCGGGAGCAGGCCGATGGTGGCAAGCCCACGGTGATCGCGGAACCCGAGGGCTCGGTTGCGGAAGCCTACCGGGAGATCGCCAGGCGGATTGCGGCCAAGCTCTCCCTGCAGTCCCGCGACTACAGCAGTCGTTTCCCGAAGATCGTTGTGGAGAACAGTTAACTGATCTGTTCCCACGGTGCGCCTGGGCCTGGGCGCTGCCACCCGGCGGCGCTCAGTGACCTTCCCAGCGCTTGATCTTGCGCTCCAGCGTCTTACGTGAAACCCTCAGCCGACGCGCCGCCTCCGACTTGTTGCCGCCCGCGGCCGCCAGTACGCGCAGCGCATGGCGCTTCTCCACCTCGTCCAGCGGCATGTCCAGCGGGTAGCCCGCTTCGCTGCGTGCGTTACCCAGAGAGATCGGTGCGTCCACGTGTTCGCCATCCAGGCATTCCGCGGGTGATCTCCCCAGCAGCAATGCGCGTTCGATAAGGTTTTTCAGTTCGCGTACGTTGCCCGGCCAGGGGTGGGACTGCAGCTTGTGCAGATCGGCTTCGTTCAGTTCCAGCGGCGGCAGACCCAGCTCCCGGGACAGCATCTCGGAGAACAGCCGGGCCAGTTGCGGGATGTCGGATGGCCTCTCCCGGAGCGGAGGCAGCCTGAGGGCCAACACGTTGAGGCGGAAATACAGGTCTTCCCGGAATCTGCCGCTGGATACCTCGTCCGCCAGACGCCGGTTGGTGGCGGCGACGATGCGCACGTCCACGGTTTGCTCCCGTTCCGTGCCCACCGGGCGGACGGATCGCTCCTCCAGCACCCGGAGCAGCTTGGCCTGGAACGGCATGGGCATCTCGCCAATCTCGTCCAGAAACAGCGTGCCCCCGTTCGCGTAGCTGAACAGGCCCTCCCGGGACTGACTGGCACCGGTGAATGCACCCCGCACGTGACCGAACAGCTCGCTTTCAAGCAGGTCCGGCGAGATGGAGCCGCAGTTCACCGGGACGAACGGGCCGGTACGCCCGCTGTAATAATGCAGGCAACGCGCGGCGATCTCCTTGCCGGTTCCCGACTCGCCTTCAAGCAGAACGGTGCTGTTTCTGCCGGCCACACGGCGGATCAGCGTCAGCAGCCCCCGCATGGCTTCACTGCGGCCCACGATGCTCTGCAGCTCGGGAGGGGTCGGTTCACGAGGCTGCGCGGAGGTTTCCGCGGCCGGCCCGAGCATCCGGTGAATGGCCTCATGGATGTCGTCCAGCGCCACGGGTTTGGTGACCCAGCATGCGTGCGTCACCGACGGCATCTCCTGACGGCCGGACGTGCCGGACAGGAAGATGACCGGGGCGCTCAGCCCCTGACTTCGCAGTGTCTGTACCCACTGGGTTCCGGAGCCATCCGGCAGGAGGTCATCAACGATGAGCACATCGAAGTGACAGCGGGACATCAGTGCCTGAGCCGTGGCGGCGGAATCCGCGTCCTCCACGAAGCCGCAGCATTTCCCCAGCGCATGACGCAGCGCCTCCCTGGTGCCCGGTTCAGGATCCACGATCAAGGCGGAAACCGGGCGGCCGGAACCCGCGCGGGCATCGTACAGGGTGTCATCGGCAGACGTCGCCATGTCAGTCAGTCGGACCTCCTGAACGGGAATCCACAGGGTGTTCCGTCACACCGGATCCAGCCCGTTCCGCACCATGTCCTGTCCTTGCCAAGCTTCCGGAAAGTATTGCCGCAACCCCTCCTGAAAGGTCAGTCGTGCTGGGTAAGTATGACGCAATCACTGGCCGGAAGCGTCAATTTAGTCCATTCCGGAACGGAATACGATAGCATGAGTGAGTAAGCTTTTAGGAGGTAAAGCCAGGCTGTACCTCCCGAAAGCTTAGTATTGGTTGGCGATGCCGGAGGAGAGGTCCATGGCGAAGATTACCGGCCTGGTGCTGGCCGGCGGCCGGGCAACCCGGATGGGGGGGCACGACAAGGGCCTGATCGCGCTGTGCGGGAAACCCATGGTGGCCCATGTCCTGGAACGCCTGCGCCCGCAGGTGGACGCCCTGGTCATCAATGCCAACAGGAACCTGGAAGCCTACCGTCGCTACAGGTTTCCTGTGGTTTCCGATGCCTTCGGTGAGTTCGCCGGGCCGCTGGCGGGAATGCTCTCGGGCATGGAGGCCGTGGAAACGGAGTTGCTCTGTACCGTCCCCTGCGATTCCCCCCTGGTGCCGCCGGACCTGGTGGAGCGCCTGCGCCGTGTCCATGCGGAGGCCGGGGCGGAGATCGCCGTGGCGGCGGGGCTGGGTCGCCTGCAGCCGGTCTTCGCGCTGATGCACACCCGGTTGCGGGAGGATCTGCGCCAGGCGCTGGAGCGGGGCGAACGCAAGATCGACCGCTGGTACGCGGGGCACGCCATGGTGCAGGTGGATTTCTCCGATTCCCCGGACACCTTTCTCAACGTGAATACCCCCGAGGAGCGTGATCACCTGGAGGCCCGGTTGCTGGCCCAGGGGGAAGGTCCGGAGGCATGCCATGACCGGTGATCAGCCCTGCCCCCTGAGCGTCATGCAGGCCGCCTATTCGGCATGGCTGGAAAGCCGGCATGTGCCCGATCCGGCCTTGCAGCGCGCCCTGAACCAGTATGCGGCCCGACGGGACCCTCCGCTGGTGCTGGTCGGGAGCGTGGATGGCAGGCTGTCGTCCCGGCTGGCGCGCTGGGTGACCCGTTACCGGAGCGCGCACAATGACGTGCCGGTGTTCGTTCATCATTTCGGTGCCGGCCGCCATGGGCGGCGCCCGCAGGTTGTCCTGCGCCGCCTGCTGGCCTGGATCCGGGACACGTACGCGCTGCGTGAGCCGGTACCGGCCACACCGGCCGCGGCGGGGGAGGTGTTGCCGAACTGGCTGGCCCGCGCCGCTGCGGCCGGTCGGCTGGTTCTGGTCCTGGATGGTCTCGATGACCAGGAAGGGCTCATGGACGACAGCGGGCCGGACTGGCTCCCCGCCTTCGTGCCGGACAATCTCCGGCTGGTTGTGACCATGCGGCCCGGTCCGGCGGCGGAAGCCATGCGCCAGCGGGGCTGGCGGCTGGAATACGTGGATGAGCCCCATGCGGATGATCCGGGGGATAGTCTGGTGCGCTTGCCGGCCGGGCAGGCGGATATGGTGTGCGCGCTGTGGGCGGCACGCAACGGTCTTGCGTCAGACGACGTGCAGGAACTGGGCCTGGATGCCGGCGTGCCCGGGTCACTTGTCTATCACGCCGGCCCGCGCCTGTGCCTGGCCGGTTCCGCCGTGCAGGACGCCGCCGCCCGCCGTCTGATGCCCGATGGGCTGGATCGGCAGGCGTGGCATGCGCTTCTGGCACGTTGGTACCGGGAGAAACTGCCCGATGATGCGGCCCTGACGGAACTGGTCTGGCAATTGACGGAGGCCGGTGACTGGACATCCTTGGCACGCCTGCTCACGGATCCGGAGTCCCTGGGGCCGTTGTTGCGGCCCACCGCCCGGGAAACCCTGCTGGACGCCTGGATGGCCTGGGGTGCCGACCGGGAGCTGGTGGACTATTACGTCCAGGCCGCGGGTCATTGGTCGTCGCTGTCCGGGCCGGAATTCGTCAGACTGGGGCTCGAGTTGTTGGGCGCCCTGCGTCAGCTCGGTCTGGACGAGGGGCTGGAACCGTTGTTCCGCGGCATCATGGCGCGGGACAGGAACGCAGCGGTCTGTTCCGCCTACGGGGCCTGGTTACTGGATCAGCAGCGTCCCGATGAGGCGAAGCCCTTGCTGGCCGATGCGGTGGAGGGGTTGGGCGGGCCCCACGGCGATGCCCCGGCGCTTCGCACGGCCCGTCACCGTCTGGCCATGGCCCTGGAGCACCAGGGGCACCTGGATGAAGCGGAGGCCCTGTACCGGAGTGCACTGGAGGGACGCGAGGCCGTGCATGGGGCGAAGCATGTTGAACTGTTGCCACATCTGAATAATCTGGCGGCCGTGAAGAAAGCGCGACAGGATTACGAAGGCGCCCGCCTCCTGTATCAGCGGGCCCTGAGTCTGGCGGAACGTCATTACGGCCAGCGCCATCCCACCACGGCGGCCTGCCTGGACAATCTGGCCGGGCTGCTCTACGCGGGGCAGGACCTCGCCGCGGCGGAAGATCTTTACCAGCGCGCCCTGGGTGTGGCCGAGACGGCCTTCGGCCCCCATCATCCCGCGACCGCTGCAAGCGCGCATAACCTGGGGACGGTCATGGACGCCCGTGAGCAGTTCCAGGCGGCGGAATCACTCTTTCGCCGCGCGGTGGAGATCCGGGAGCGGGTGCTGGGGACGGACCACATGGACACCGCCTCCAGCCTCCATAACCTGGCCGGTGCTCTGGACGCCATGGGGCGTTACGATCAGGCCGAACCGCTTTACCGCCGGGCGCTGTCCACCTGGGAACACCTGCTGGGGCGGGAGCATCCCGCCACCGCCACGACGGCGAACAATCTCGCCGACCTGTTGCGGGAGAAGGGTGAATGGGAAGAGGCCGAGGCGCTGTATCGGCGAAACCTTGACACCTGGACCCGGTTGCTGGGGGACAAGCACCCCCACGCGGTCATGACCCGCGCCGAACTGGCCGCGCTCCATGCGGACAGGAACGATCTCGATGCCGCGGAACCCCTGCTGCGGCAGGCGCTGGAGGAGACGCGGGAGGTGATGGGCGCGGGTCATCCCCAGCATATCGCCTGTGTTACCCGGCTCGCGGCGCTGTTGCGGGATACGGGGCGGCGTGCGGATGCGGCGGCGCTGTTGCAACAGGCACTGAAACGGGCGGAGGGCACTCTTGGGCTGATGGCGCCGGCGGTGCAGAAACTCCGCAGGCATCTGGATGCCCTGGACGTGGCATCCGATCGCCTCCATTGAGCAGGGTCGTATCCGCGCCGGTGTGGTTGGCGCTGATCCCGTACCCGGTGGAGGCGCGGGGTTCAGCGGAGAATCACATCCACCAGGAGTGCCTTCTGCCGGTTGCTCAGTAGCACCACCCGGTCGTAGCGTGCCGATTCCGCCAGGATCCGTTCGGCCACCGCCCGGCCCTGGGCTTGCTGTTCCGGCCCGTCTGCCATGTTCAGTACCGGGATCAACCGGTGTGTGCCGGTGTTCCGTTGGAGGCCGTCGGGGTGGGCGTACAAGTTCGCCAGCGTGGCGGCGGTGATCCTGCTGCCCTCCCGTTGTCCGGTCACCGCCATGACCCGGTCGAACCGGTGAGCTACCCGTGCGGTGAGCGGTTCCCCGATGGCCAGCAGCGAACTGACCACCAGCACCGTGTCGGCGAACGCGGGGATGAACGGCTCGTGCGGACCGGGCACCTTGATGCGCCGCATGCGTGCGCCGTCGGCCTTGATGAGACTGAGATCGAAGGCGCCCTGCCGGTGCAGGTGCCGGATGGTCTCCGGAGAGGGGCCGGCCAGGCGTCCTGGCTTGTCCGCCGGGCAGGCATACAGCAGCGGCGCTCCGGATGCGGGCGAGATCTGCTCCAGCAACCGGGCTTCCTCCTCCACCAGGACGCGGGCCCGCAGGTGCCGGGGCGGTTCATAGGTGAACACCGAGGCGGTCATGGCCGCGCGACCGGGATGCCGTTCCAGCAGATGGTAGAGCGTGCTCTTCTTGCCGCCCGCGCCAATGGCGCAGACGAAGCCCCGCTCGGCTTCCAGCGCCTGAAACAGGGATCGGGCGTTCATCCGGGAACGCCGCTGGTGACGGACACACTGAGCACCCGCGGCAGGAACTGGGCAATACAGCGCCAGTGGCTTCCCCCATCCGCCGAAGCGAACACATGAC
This sequence comes from Ectothiorhodospiraceae bacterium, assembly GCA_020831885.1. Lineage (GTDB taxonomy): Bacteria > Pseudomonadota > Gammaproteobacteria > Nitrococcales > Aquisalimonadaceae > LSCE01. The sequence continues at coordinate 101,196 of JAFIFU010000009.1, read as the reverse complement.
CGCTGGACGTTCCGAAGTAGGCGCCGCAGGGCCGCAGGGTGTCCAGGCACAGCGCGTCCCGCAGCACCGTGACATAGGCATGCTCCTGGGGCAGGCCGTCCGCGAGACAGGTCCAGTGCCTGCCGCCGTCGGCGGAACGGTAGACCCGCAGCCGGCCCTCCGGTGCCGTGCGCAGGTGATTGCTGGCGATGGGAATGACCCAGACCGTGTCCGGGTCGTCGTGCTCGCTGGCAAGCGCATAGCCGAAGTCACTGGGTAGCCCGGCGGTGATCTCGGTCCAGTGTTCCCCCCCGTCGTCGCTGCGGTAGACCCCGTTGTAGCACTGGCGGTAGAGCCGATCCGGGTCCAGCGGGTGCACGATCAGACGATGCACGTTATGACCGCTCTCGGCCTGCCCCGTGGGCAGATTCTCGGCCCGGACCCCCCGGTTCACCGGCTGCCAGCTCCGCCCCCGGTCATCACTGCGATACACCCCCCCCGCGGAAACCGCGACGTACAGACGCTCCGGTGCGTCGGGACACTGGTGGATGGAATGCAGGGAGAATCCCCCCTTGGCAGGTTCCCAGGTATGCCGGCTCGGATGGGTATTGAGGGATTCCACCGGGGCCCAGGTCCGGGCGGCGTCCCGGCTGACAAAAAAGCCGGCGGGATCGATGCCCGCGTACAGGGTGTCCGGCTCTTCCGGCAATCCCGGAGCCAGGTGCCAGATGGCCTTGAGTCGGCTGCCGTATGCGCCGGAGGCGTGCGCCGGCGCCCTGTCCAGCGGTTCCCAGCTCCGGCCGTGGTCCGCGCTGCGGTACAGATGCGCTCCCCAGACGTCATGGTGGGTGGCGGCGTAGCCGATGGCAGGATCCCGCGGATCCAGCCAGGCGTGAAGCACTTCGTAGCCCGCCATGAGCGGGCCGTGCATCTCCCAGTGGCGTCGCTCCGCGTCGCTGTGCAACCGGAACAGCCCCTTCTGGGTGCCGACCAGTAGAACCACGGAGCCGCTGTTGACCGCTAGAGGCATTCCCTCACCATCCGATGAAACTGATGGACATACGAACGCGAACCTTCAACCGGTGAAGCCGGGGCTAAATCATCTCCACGCCGCTGGGACATGGCTTCGCCGATTGAAAGCCCAGTCATGGTACCCATTCCAACAGAAACAGCGGACCCGAGGAATACGATAGACTTGTGGGCATGACCACGGTGACCCTCCCATTACCGCTTTGTGGCTGGCTACAGCAGGAGAGCCGGCTGGGTGCCCCGAATGAGGTCTGCGGGCTGATGCTGGGCCTGCATGACGGAGGCGTCGTTCGGGTGCAAAGGCTGCTGGCCGCGGAGAACATTGCCGAGGAGCCGGAGGCGGGCTACCTGATCGACCCGGAGTTCTATCTGCACGCGGAACGCCAGGCCGCCGGCGAGGGACGGTCAGTGGTCGGCGTCTATCACAGCCACCCGACGGGCAGGCCGATCCCCTCGGAAACGGATCTGAAACTGGCCTGGCCCGACTGGTCCTATGTCATCGTGGGGGCTGATGGCAGTCTGCGTTCCTGGCGGCTGGCGGGCAAACAGTTCGTGGAGGAGGCGATCAGTCTTGAGTGAGGTGACTGTACGCATTCCGGCACCCCTGCGCGCGTTCGCCGACGGCCGGGCGGAACTCGGAGTTCCGGCGGGGACGGTGGCTGACGTCCTGCAGGCGGCCTGCGAGCATCACCCGGGCCTGGGGGCGCGGTTGTTCACCCCGGAGGGTGAGCTGCGGCCTTTCGTGAACGTCTTCGTCGGGGAGCGACATATCGGTGGCCTGCAGGGGCTGGATACGCAGGTGGAGTCGGGCGAGGTTCTGTCCATCATTCCGGCGGTGGCCGGCGGCGGGGCGGCGACGGATCGACCGGCGCCGGGGAGGCGTGGGGCAGGAACCGCGCCGATCGATCCCCGGGTTATCGGTCAGCCGCCCATCACGCCTTCGAAGGGCTGCACCTCCACGTAGTCCCCGGCGGCCACCGGGCCACTGTCGTGGGGTACGACGATAAAGCAGTTCGCCCGGCTTACCGAGTTGAGAATGCCCGACCCTTGGCTGCCTGTGGTGCGTACCACCAGTTCACCATCTTCCAGGCGTTCCAGAATCCCCCGCTGGAACTCCGTGCGGCCGGGTCGCTTGCGCAGACGGTCCAGCGTGCGAACCCGGAAGCCCAGGGGCCTGACAATGGCCTGGCCCATCATCCGGCGCAAGGCCGGCTGCACGAACTGGTACCAGGTGGCGACGACGGATACCGGATTCCCGGGCAGACCGAAAAAGTGCGCCCTGCCGATCCGGCCGAAGGCCAGGGGCCGCCCCGGGCGCATGGCGATCTTCCAGAAGCCGACTTCACCCAGTTTGTCCAGAATGTCCTTGACGAAATCGGCTTCCCCGACCGAAACACCGCCGGAGGTGACGATGGCGTCGGCGAAGCCGGCGGCGTCACGGAATGCGGTCTCCAGTGCCTGGGGCGTGTCCGGGACCACGCCCATGTCTGTGGCTTCCACCCCAAGGCGCTGCAGCACGGCGTACAGGGTATAGCGGTTGCTATCATAGATCTGGCCTGGCTCCAGAGGCTTCCCGGCATTCTCGAGTTCGTCGCCGGTGGAGAAATAGGCGACCCGCAGGCGCCGTCGCACCGCGATCTCCACCAGGCCCAGCGAGCCCAGCATGCCCAGCTCTGCGGGTCCGATCCGTGTCCCGGCGGTGAATACCGTCTGACCTAGCCGCAGGTCCTCGCCGGCTCGGCGCACGTTCTGCCCCGGCGTATGGCCGGGGCCGATGTGTACCTGCTGATCAGCCTGATCGGCCTGCTCCTGGATGACCACGGTATCGGAGCCCGTGGGCATGGGGGCGCCGGTCATGATCCGCACGCATTCGCCGGGGGCGACGGTCCCGGTGAACGGGTGGCCGGCCAGGGCCGTGCCGACCAGATGCAGGGAAGCCGTGCCCTCCGGGGGAAGGTCCGCGCCCCGCAGGGCGTAACCGTCCATTGCGGAATTGTCATGGGCGGGCACGTCGACCGTGGACCGGATGTCCTCAGCCAGGATGCGGCCGAGGGCCTGCCGGACGTTGAGCCGTTCGATGCCGTTAACCGGTTGGATGTCGGTACGGATCCGTTCCCAGGCGGCTTCCACGGACAGGGAGGACGGGTCCGAGTCGTCCTGGCAGGAGGGGTCGAGAGTGGTCTGCTTGCTCATCGAAGGGTTCTTTATCACCGTTGAACGGGTTCACGGGGACCAGATGATGGTCCCGGTCCGGGAGAAATCGTAGCCGCCCAATCGTCCTGCGGTCCTTCGGGTTTCCGCGTCATCGAGACAGGCCAGCAGGCGCTGGAAAAGCTTTCTGAAGTACACCCCGCGGTACAGGGCCAGGTCAATGGCCACCTGATCCACAGAGATATAATGCAGGGCGTACTCCCGGGCTGCAGCCCGGGAGCCCGGGGCAATATCCCCATCACCGCTCACCAGACGGGATGCAGCATCCCGTTCGCAGAATGATTCGGCGACACGCTTGCCCCGGAACGCATCGGACGCCAGGCCGGACCTTGCCAGGGCTTCCCGCAACAGCCGTTGCGCACCGGCCCCGGGTTGCCGCATGACCCAGCGCAACGGTGTCTGAAGTAACTCCTTCAGCCCTGTGTCCGGTGCCGCCGCTCCCGGGCGCAACAGCAGGCCCTGGTCCCGGCAGAAGGCGCGGACCAGAACCCAGTCCGTGTGTTGGGCATATCGGGTCAGCAGCGCACCGTGCCGGTACCCGCTCTCCGTGGCCGGTCCCCAGTGGAGGGCGCAGATGTCCGCATGGCGGCGGGCCAGCAGGTTCAGCCCGTCCCGGGCGCCCGTGGACGAGTAACTGACAAGGGCCTGCCCCCGGATGCCGTGGGTTAGCCGGGTCACCACCCGATGCAGCAGTGGATCGTCACTGCCGGCGATGGCAAGCCGATCCGTGAGTAGCCCGCCGTGACTGGATTCCAGCAGCCAGCGGTCGATCAACTCGCGGGGGAATATCCACTTGCCGGTGATCTTGGTTGCAGGAATATTTCCCTGACCGGCAAGCGTGTAAACCTTTCGCTCGTTGAGGCTCAGGTAGCGGGCGACCTGGTGAACGTTCATGAACCGGGGCAGGGCCTGGGGCGAGACCGCTTCTCGCTGCAGCGGGGTTACGCCGCCGGAACGGGACCCTGACAGAGGCTCCATGACGTCACCTCCCTCTTGTATACCGGCACTAGCCCCCGGTCACGCTCATGTGCCGGAAAATCACCGGCTTGGCTTCAAGGTTGAAGTCGTGGCCCCGGGGCTTGATGTCCATGGCGCTGACGATGGCCTGCTTCAGCCGCTCCATGTCCCCCGGGTGGTTGCGGAGTACCTGCTTGAGGTTCATGGAATGTTCCTGGCCCAGACATAGAAGTAACCGGCCCTCGGTGGTGACCCGGACCCGGTTACAGCTTTCACAGAAATTATGGCTGTGCGGCGAGATGAAGCCGATCCGGCTTCCTGTGCCCGGTATGCGGTAGTAGCGCGACGGCCCGCCGGTCTGTTCCGTGGTCGCCACCAATGGGTGCCGCGTGCGGATCAGGTCCGCCACTTCGTCGCTGGACATATAGACCTCGGAGCGGTCGTGATCATCGATCACGCCCAACGGCATCTCCTCGATGAAACTGATGTCCATGTCCCGATCCAGCACGAACTGCACCAGGTCCAGGATCTCGTCGTCATTGCGGTTGCGCATGGCCACGGTATTGAGTTTGATGCGCTGGAAGCCGGCCGTCCGGGCCGCCTCGATACCACGCAGCACCTTATCCAGATCGCCCACCCGGGTGATCCGGCGGAAGCGCTGGGGGTGGAGACTGTCCAGGCTGATGTTGATGCGACGGACTCCGGCCTCCCGCAGCGGACGGGCCAGGCGTTCGAGCTGTGACCCGTTGGTTGTCAGGGTGAGTTCCTGCAGGCCCGGAAGACGCCCAAGCTGCCGGAAAAGCCAGATCACGTTCTTCCGCACCAGGGGTTCGCCGCCGGTGATGCGGAGCTTCCGGACACCCAGTTCCGTGAACGCGCGCCCGAGGGTGGCCATCTCCTCCAGGGTGAGCACCTGCGCCCTGGGCAGAAACGTCATGTCCTCGCTCATGCAGTACACGCAGCGGAAATCGCATCGGTCGGTCACCGACATGCGCACATAGGTCACGTGGCGGCCGAACCGGTCGACGAGCTTGTCGGGAAGTCCGCTGTCTGCGCTCATGGGAACCCTCGATCTGTCACAAGGCGATATGCGTCGCCACCAGCTTCACACAATACAAATATCGTGCCTCGGGTGGAAGCGGGTCGGCGGTGATCCCGGGGTGGGGTGAGGGGGGCGGCCTGCCGGGTGGAACGCCCCGTCCGCGTCTACACTTGCATCCAGAGACCCAACCCGGAGCCGTAACGGGCGGGGAGCCGTCTGGGCCAACGGAATCCGGATTGTGCAGTGTGTCATGGTGCGTTTTGTACCAACAGGGAGCGTGAGGGTTGATTTTGACCCAACTGTAGGAATCCGGAAACCGGCAGGATAGCGGAGGATGAGGCATTATCGTGCATGTCTCCGGCTGGTACATGTATTGCTTATTCATCTTAACGTTCATGCCGGTTCAGGGCTGTGGCTCAGGAGGGGAGCAGGGCAATTGATCAGAGAGCCGTCCTATACGTCCAGTCAGGAAGAACCTTTGTCCGGGGTTACCGCGCTTCCCGTGTCGGTGATGATCGGTTCGCCGGGTGGTGAAGGCGCCTCCCTGGCGCGCAATTGGCGCGTGACGGGTGTGATCGCCGGTGAGCGGTTTGCGTCGGACCGTGTCGAATGCAGCCAGGTCCGGTCGGGACCGGATGGCGATCTTTACCTGTGGCGCGGTTTCCGGCTCCGGCTGCGCCCGTCCCAGGCCGGGGACTACGCGCTGAACCTGGGGTCCGGCGAGCCGCGGGTGTTCGTCATCGCCCGTTTTGAGGAAGATGCCGGGCTGCGCCCCCTGCAGCTCACCGTCAGCCTGGATGAGGCGCAGAACCTGGACACCACGGAACTCCGCAGCCCGGAAGAGCTGGTGCTGAGCGCACCGATGCCGGCGGAGGTCGGCCGCTGGGTGGAGGACTTCGTGAATACCCATTATCAGCCCCGCAAGCGGAGGAAGCGGGGAAAGAAGCGGAGCAAGGCCATTTATGACGCCGAGGTGGGTGACTACGCCGGAGATCAGTCATGAATGAGAACAGGGTGAAGGATTCGTTTCCCCCGCTTTCCGAGCAGGATCCGGACAGGGAGATGGGCGATTTCCTCTCCCGTTGGTCGCGCCGGAAGGCCGGGCTCGAGTCCGAGGCGTCGGAAACACATGACACGGCCCCGGCCGTGCCTGTGGAGACGACGGCGGAGGAGACCGGGGTGCGGCGGGATCCCCGTACCGGAAAGCCCCTGGACGAGCTCACCGACGAGGATATGCCGGATATCGAAACCCTGGACCAGGACTCGGACCTCAGCGCGTTCATGGGAAGGAACATATCGCCGACGCTGCGGATGAAGGCGCTGTCGAAGGTGTTTCAGAGCGCGAAGTACAACAAGGTCTGTCTGTGCGCGGAATACGCGGAGGACTATACCAATTTCACCCCGTTGGGCGAGATGGTCCCCCATGATCTCAAGCAGGCCATTGTCCGCGAAGCGGGCAAGCTGCGTGAGTCTCTTTCGGAGCGGGGTCTGGAAATCAGCCCGGAGGAGGCGGAGTCACGGGTCGCCGCGGAGTACCGCGGCGAACGTCTTCCGGATGTGGAGGAGCTCGCGCGGGAGACAACCGAGCGGGAGATCAGGCAGGCGGCGCGGGAACGCCCTGAACGCCTTCAGAGTTGAACACATGCCGGGGCGCGGGCTCCGGCCAGCAGAGATGCCATGACAGAACTTTTGAGCCTCTACGACGATCTCGGGTTTCCTTCCGGCGGGCAGGCGGCAGCCGCCAGACGGGCGGCGCTGACGGCGGCGCTGGCGGTGGACGTGGACCCCACATCGATTCTCGGCTACCGCTCAGCCGGCTATCTGGTGATCATCGGCAGCGAGCTGGATGCGCTGGAATGCGCGGATATGCTGCGCGGCACCCTGCATTGCACCGTGCTGGCCACTTCCGGGCATCAGGGCACCCTGTCAGAGGCGGCGCGGCGGGCGCTTGCGGACGAGAGTCAGGTGCTGCTGCTACACGGCGAGCCAGGGTCGATCAGCGGGCATCTGGGCCGGTTCTCGGTCAGCCTGCGCACGTCCCGTGGCGAGGATCTGGCGCCGGCGGAGTTCACCCGTCGGGATCGCCCGTATTTCGATCTGGTGCTTGATCTCCGGCGGGAGCCCGGGCTGCGCATGGATCTCCCGCCATTCGGCTATTACGCCCCGGCCGGTGATGCGGAAAAGCTCGCACGCATGATGGACGAGATCCCGGAGATGACCGGGGAATTCGAGAAACCCCGTTTCTACAACTACAACCCGGATATCTGCGCCCACGGCGACAGCGGTCTGACCGGTTGTACCCGGTGTATCGACGCCTGCCCTACCGGCGCCATCCGCTCCGTGGGCGCGGTTGTGGACGTGGACCCCTACTTGTGCCAGGGCGCCGGCACATGCACCAGTGTCTGTCCCACCGGCGCGATGATCTATGCCTATCCTGGACCCAAGGACCAGATCGCGCGGCTCAAGACCATGCTGCTGGCTTACCGGGAGGCGGGTGGGGAAGGTGCACCGGTGCTGGTATTCCACGACGACGAAGATGGCATGGATCGGCTGCGTGAACTGGCTCCTGCCTTGCCCGTGTCGGCAATTCCGGTGCGGGTCGCGGATATCGGATCCGTGGGCATGGATCAGTGGTTCAGCGCGTTGGCTTACGGGGCGGGGGGTGTGGTCCTGCTGGACACCACCGCGGTGCCGGCGACGGTACGCGAAGCCATGCGGGCACAACTGGCCTACGCGCGCCCCTTGCTGGAGGCCATGGGCTATGACCCGGACTGTCTGCGCTGGCTGGGCAGGGATGAACCCGGTGCCGGAGCCATGGATAGCGCGGCTGGATCGGCCATTCCGCCTGCCGGTTTCGATACCGTCAACGAGAAGCGCAGCACACTCCGGCTGGCGTTGGATCACCTGTTTGCCCATGGCAGCCGGCAGCCGCAGATGGTCGCGCTGCCCGGCGGCGCGCCGTTCGGCCAGGTCCGGGTGGATACGGGGGCCTGCACCCTCTGCATGTCCTGTCCGCAGGTGTGTCCGACGCGGGCACTGAGCGATGCCGGGGATAAGCCGCAACTGAGTTTCACCGAAGATCTCTGTGTGCAGTGCGGGCTCTGTGAAACCGCCTGCCCGGAGGATGCCATCACGCTGGATCCCCGCTTCCTGTTCGACTGGGAGGAACGGCGCAAGCCGCGGGTTCTCAACGAAGAGGAACCCTTCTGCTGTGTCAGTTGCGGAAAACCGTTTGCCACCGCCAGCGTGATCCAGCGTATGACCGAGCGCCTGGAAGGGCATCACATGTTCCAGTCGGAAGAGGCGGTGCGGCGGCTGAAGATGTGCGGCGAATGCCGTGTGGTGGACATGTTCCGGGACGACCTGGAAGGCGGCACAAAGCCGCGCTGGTTCGGACCGCAGTAAAGGGGAGCCGCTGATGAGCGCGGGTGAACGGCTGACATCCAGGGACGGTGCGGAGGAACAGGATCAGCAGCGCGCCGGGACCTGGACGTTGCTGGGGCGTCTGCTGGCAGCGCCGCCGGGTGCGGACCTGCTGCATCTGTTGCACGGCATCCAGGAGGGGTCGCGCACACCCGGTGACGACATGACCGTGGCCTGGTCCACACTGCGCCTGGCTGCGCAGCGGACCAGCCCGGAGCAGATCGCATCTGAGTACCAGGACGTGTTCATCGGCGTCGGCGGCGGTGAGGTGACGCCGTACGGATCCTGGTATCTCACCGGCTCGTTGATGGAACGCCCGCTGGTGCTGCTGCGCCAGGACCTGGAGGCGTTGGGCGTGGAGCGCCGGGCGGACAACAGCGATCCGGAGGATCATGCAGCCGCACTCTGTGAAGTCATGGGCCTGGTCATCAATGATCCGGATGTGGACTTCGACTGGCAGCGGGAGTTCTTCCGGCGTCATCTGGAGCCCTGGATGCTTCGGTTTTTCCGGGATCTCCAGCAGGCGCCGTCCGCCAGCTTCTACAAGGCCGTAGGAGGACTGGGGGAAGCATTTGTTCTGCTGGAACAGCGGTTTTTTGCCATGCCGGCCTGAGAGTCGGATGGCAATGCGATACGTGGTGAACATGCATGCGCATGAACGGGTGAGGAGGAGAGCGTGATGAGCAGGCAAGACGACAGAGAGCTGGCGTCCCGTCGGCGGTTCCTGAAGACGGTGGCGGCCACCGGCGGCGCGGTGGCAGTGACTGCCGCCGTGGGCCAGGCGGGTTCTGCTATGGAATCCGAACCGGAGACGGTTCAGGCCGGGGAAACGACGGGCTACCACGAGACCCCGCACATCCGGGATTACTACGCCAGGGCGGAATTCTGAGGCGCCGCGCCTGCGATTCCCCCGTCGTGGAAGGAGTATGACCATGAAACTGATGAAGAAGAGCGGTGCATCGACTGCCTCCTCCCCGGTCCCCGGATTGCTGGGCAAGGCAATCGGGCGACGGACCTTCCTGCAGGGGACGGGGTTGGCCGTTGGTGGCGTGACGGTGGCGGGGATGCTGCCCACCACCATGGTGAAAAAGGCCAAGGCTGCCCGCCGCGTCGATCCGAACGCGGAGATCCGCAGGGTCAAGACGGTGTGCGGTCACTGTTCCGTGGGCTGCAGCACCATTGCTGAAGTCCAGAACGGCGTCTGGATCGGGCAGGAGCCCGCCTTTGAAAGCCCCATCAACCTGGGGGCTCACTGTGCCAAGGGCGCAGCCCTGCGTAATCACGGCCATAGCGCGCGGCGGGTCAAATACCCGATGAAGCTCACCAACGGCCGTTGGCAGCGCATGAGCTGGGAGGACGCCATCAACGAGATCGGCGACAAACTGTTGCAGATCCGGGAGGAATCGGGGCCCGATGCGGTATGGTTCGCCGGATCCTCCAAGGCGAACAACGAGGGTGCCTACCTGCAGCGCAAGTTCGCCGCCTTCTGGGGCTCCAACAACTGCGACCACCAGGCACGGATCTGCCATTCCACCACCGTGGCCGGTGTGGCTAACACCTGGGGCTACGGTGCGCAGACCAACTCCTACAATGACATCAACAAGTCCAAGTGCATTGTGATGTGCGGCTCCAATGCGGCTGAGGCACATCCGGTCGCCATGCAGATGATCCTGCGCAGCAAGGAAGGCGGTGCCAAGCTCATTGTGCTGGATCCGCGCTTCACGCGCACGGCGGCTCATTCCGATGTCTATGTGCGTTTCCGGTCCGGTACCGACGTACCCTTGATCTGGGGCATCCTCTGGCATGTGTTCGACAACGGCTGGGAGGACACGGAGTACATCCGGCAGCGTGTCTGGCGCATGGACCGGATTCGCGATGAAGTGATGTCCAACTGGCCTCCGGAGGAAGTGGAGCGTGTCACCGGCGTCGGCCGCGAGGCCCTGTACGAAGTGGCCAGGATGATGGCCGAGAACCGGCCCGCAACCTTCGTCTGGTGCATGGGCGGTACCCAGCACACCATCGGCAGCAACTACGTGCGGGCATACAACTGTCTGCAACTGGCACTGGGTAATATCGGTGTGGAAGGTGGCGGCGCCAATATCTTCCGTGGCCACGATAACGTACAGGGCGCCACCGATATCGGGCCGAACCCGGACAACCTGCCGGGCTACTACCCGATTTCGGAAGCCGGCTGGCAGCACTGGTGCCGTGTCTGGGATGTGGATTACGAGTGGCTCCAGGCCCGGTTCGATCAGAATGAGTACGACGATGGGCGCGGCGGCACGATCAAGCCGATGAACACCGGCGGGATCACCGTGTCGCGCTGGATCGACGGCGTGCTGGAGCAGAAGGAGAACATTGCGCAAAAGGATAACATCCGTGCCGTGATGTTCTGGGGCCACGCCCCGAACTCCCAGACCCGCGGGCCGGAAATGAAACGCGCGATGGAGATGCTGGATCTGCTGGTCGTCATCGATCCGTATCCCACGGTTTCGGCGGTGCTGCACGATCGCAGGGACAACACCTACCTCCTGCCGGCGGCCACGCAGTACGAGCAGGCCGGATCGGTGACCGCGTCCAACCGTTCCATCCAGTGGAGGGAGCAGGTGGTCGAGCCGCTGTACGAACACAAGTCGGATTCGGAGATCGCCTACCGGCTGGCAAACAAGCTCGGTTTCGCCGAGGAAATGTTCAAGCACATTGAGGTGCGTGACAACAAACCGGTGCCGGAGAGCATCCTGCGGGAGATCAACCGGGGAGCCTGGTCCATCGGGTACACCGGCCAGAGCCCCGAGCGCCTGAAGGAGCACATGGCGAATCAGGGCCATTTCGACGTGGTGAGCCTGAAAGCCGAAGGCGGCCCGCTGGACGGGGAGACCTACTGCCTGCCCTGGCCCTGCTACGGCACACCGGAAATCAAGCATCCCGGAACCCATGTGCTGTACGACACCAGCAAGCACGTCATGGAGGGCGGGGGCAACTTCCGCGCCAATTTCGGCACCGAGTACGAGGGCGAGAATCTGCTTGCCGAGGACTCCTGGTCCAAGGGTGCCGAGATACAGGGCGGCTATCCCCAGTTCGACTCGGAACTGCTGAAGCAGCTCGGTTGGTGGGATGACCTGACGGACGAAGAGAAGCGTCTGGCCGAAGGCAGGTCCTGGACAACGGATCTTTCCGGCGGAATCATCCGCGTGGCGATGAAGCACGGCTGCCACCCCTTCGGCAATGCCAAGGCGCGGGCCTATGTGTGGAACTTCCCGGATCCCGTTCCCCTTCACCGCGAGCCGTTGTACACCCCGCGGTATGACCTGGTGTCGGACTACCCCACCTACGAAGACCGCAAGGTGTTCTACCGGCTGCCCACCCGCTGGAAGTCGGTGCAGGCCCGGGATTACAGCCGGGAGTTCCCCCTCATCCACACGTCCGGCCGACTGGTGGAATACGAGGGCGGCGGTGAGGAAACCCGTTCCAACCCGTGGCTGGCGGAGTTGAAGCAGGACATGTTCGTGGAGATCAATCCTGCGGATGCCAATGATGCCGGCGTGCGGGACGGCCAGATGGTCTGGCTGGAAGGGCCGGAAGGCGGCCGTATCCGGATCAAGGCCATGGTCACGCGCCGTGTTGGTCGCGGCACGGTGTTCACGCCGTTCCACTTTGGTGGGCACTTCGAGGGCGAGGATCTGCTCAGCAAGTATCCGGACGGTTCGGCGCCGTATGTGCGTGGTGACTCCACCAATACAGCCACCACCTACGGCTACGATGCCGTGACCATGATGCAGGAAACCAAGACCACGCTGTGCCGTGTGGTGCCCGCATAAACCGAATGGAGGAGAGCCGTCATGGCCAGAATGAAGTTTCTCTGTGACGCGGAGCGCTGCATCGAGTGTCAGGCCTGTGTCACGGCGTGCAAGAACGAGCACGAGGTGCCCTGGGGCGTGAACCGCCGCCGCGTCATCGTGATGAACGATGGCCGGCCCGGTGAGAAATCCGTTTCAGTGGCCTGTATGCACTGTACGGATGCGCCCTGCGCGGCAGTCTGCCCGGTGGACTGCTTCTATACCACGGCCGATGGCATTGTGTTGCATGACAAGGATCTGTGCATCGGTTGCGGCTACTGCTTCTACGCCTGCCCGTTCGGGGCGCCCCAGTATCCGCGGCAGACCGCATTCGGAGTGCGCGGCAAGATGGACAAATGCACCTTCTGTGCCGGTGGCCCGGAGGTGGCGCATTCCGAGGCGGAACTGACCAAGTACGGCACGAACCGGATTGCGGAGGGCAAACTGCCGCTGTGCGCCGAGATGTGTGCCACCAAGGCGCTGTTGGCCGGTGACGGCGACATTGTTGCCGACATCTACCGCAAACGGGTCATGCGCCGCGGGGGACGGCCCCAGACCTGGGGCTGGCAAGCCGCCTACGGTCAGGACGCGTGAATACGGCTGGGCCCGGGGGGGCGGGGGGGGCTCCGGTTGGAGCCCCGGCGGTTCCCGTACAACGCCAATGAAAAGGAGCCCAACCATGCCGACCAAAGCCATGCTCGCCCTGGTGGCCACCATGAGCCTGTTCCTGCTGATCGCCTGTGGGTCGGATGTGACCATCTACGAAGCCGGCGTCTACAAGGGCAAGCACGATGAGACGGCCACCGAAGAAGCGGCGCAGCGGCGCCAGGACCAGCTGCGTGATCGTGCCATGACCGGCATGACAGACCGTTAGGAGGTCTTGCCATGAGTGCGGAAAGTGAATTGAAGCGGCGCCAGCGCCGCTGGCGGTCCATGCTGTGGAGCCTGGTGGCCATACTGGTGCTGTCCGTTGCGCTGCCCTCACTGGGGTATGTGATGGCACAGCAGGTCTACGGTACGGAACGGGAGTTCAGTGAGGAGCGGGCCACCAATCCCCGTGCCGACATGTGGCGGGACGCGCGCCAGGGCCAGGGTGGATTCACCACACAGACGGGGCCTTATGTCACCGACACGCTGATCACCAACGTGGGTGAGAACTGGCGCCAGATCCGGATGGGGCCCATGATCACCTGGGGCGGCTGGTTCCTGATCGGTGTGCTGGTGTTGATCGCATTGTTCTTCCTGGTGTTCGGCCGGGTCAGACTGGAGGAGGGACGCTCGGGAATGACCGTGGTTCGCTGGCGCGCCTACGAGCGTGCCTTGCACTGGTTCACCGCGATCAGCTTCATCATCCTGGCCATCACCGGGCTGAGTCTGCTGTTCGGGCGTGCCGTCCTGATTCCGCTGTTCGGTCCGCAGGGGTTCGCCGCCTACGCCCAAGGGGCCATGTACGTGCATAACTTCCTGGGGCCGGTGTTCTCGGTGGCTCTGCTGGCCATGATCCTGCTTTGGATCCGGCACAATATCCCCAACCGCACGGACTGGCAGTGGTTCAAGCAGGGCGGTGGACTCATCGGCCGAAAGCATCCGTCGGCGGGCAGGCTCAACGGCGGTGAGAAGGTCTGGTTCTGGGTCGGCGTCGTGTTGTTCGGCGTCACGGTGAGTGTCAGCGGTTTCGTGCTGGACTTCCCGATCTTCGGTCAGACCCGGGAGACCATGGCCATTGCCCAGGTCGTGCATGCGGTCGTGGCGCTGCTCTGGATCGGCTTTTTCTTCGGTCACGCCTACATAGGCACCCTCGGCACTGAGGGTGCGCTGGAGGGCATGACCCGGGGCCGGGTGGATGTGAATTGGGCCAAGCAGCATCACGACCTCTGGTATGAGGACGTGCTGGCCAAGGGAGAACAACCTGTCAGCGTGGATGAGCTGGAGAAGAACAAGACTGCCCGGCAGGCCGGGGGCACGGCCGGTCAGGCCAGCCATTAGTGTCTGCGTGCTGATCGGCGGCAGGGGCCTCCGGGCCTCTGCCGCCTGTGTGTCCGGACCCCGTGATGGGAGTGATGATGAAATTTTTGCGGGTTGCGCGACTGGACGACACCGACGATCACGTCTACCAGCCAGCGGCCGTTGTGGGCGAACCGGCGGTGCCGGGCACCTTTGTCTTCACCTTCTCGGATGACGATCCGGAGACTTTCCAGGGCAAGCGGCAGCAGGCCTTTCGCAACGGCTTTCTCGGTGTGGGGAGCTTCGGTTGGGCTACCGTGGTGGTGGTGTCTGAGATCGGCCAGGCCGAGTACAAGGGCGTGATCGAGGCACTTGCCCGGCATTTCGTCACCGAGTACGGGGCACCTTCGCTCCGGGAGGCGCTACCCCTGGCCAGGGAGGAGGCGGAGTACGCCGCCTCCCTGTGCGAGCATGAGGTCAACACCCTCCTGGCGTTGGAGCGACGTTCCGACGGGGAGGGTATTCACGAGACGTTCAAGGTGATCCGTCCGCGGGCCGACTGGGAAGGCAAGGGTACGGACGTGAAGATCTGGGATCTGAGCCCGGATGACGGGCGGGAGTGAGCGGGGGCTTCAGGCAGGGGCTCCGGTGGCCCGGGTGTGAAGCCAACCGGCTTCGACACCCGGTGCGGCGCAACTCAGTCCAGCATGCCGTTCAGTCTTTTGCGGATAATGCTCTCCGCCTCAGTGACCATCCGGTCCACCAGCTCCCGCACTGAGGGGATATCGTTGATCAGGCCCTGTACCTGGCCCGCGGACCACACCCCGTAGTCCGAATCCCCTTTCTCGTACACCACCTTGCCCCGCTGACCGGAGACCAGGGGTGCAAGGTCCTCGATGGTGGCGTTGCCCCGCTGTTCGATGGACACCACTTCCTGGCTCACCGCGTTGCGGGCCACACGGGAGGTGTTGCGCAGGGTGCGGAAAATCAGGTCGGTGTCCCGCTCGGTGTTGGCGACGATCTGCTCCTTGATGTTCTGGTGGATCGGCGATTCCTTGGTGCACATGAAGCGCGTCCCCATGTTCACGCCGTCAGCCCCCAGTGCCAATGCCGCCACCATGCCCCGCGCGTCGCCGATCCCCCCGGAGGCGATCATCGGGATGTTCAGCTTGTCGGCTGCCGCAGGAATCAGGATCAGGCCCGGCACATCGTCCTCGCCAGGGTGGCCCGCGCATTCGAATCCATCGATGGATACGGCATCCACGCCGAGCTTTTCCGCCTTCAGGGCGTGACGTACCGCCACGCACTTGTGAATGATCTTGATTCCGTGGGCCTTGAAGTCGTCGATATGTTCCTGTGGGTTGTTGCCCGCCGTTTCCACGATTTTCACGCCGGACTCGATGATGGCCTGGCGATACTCCGCATAGGGGATTGCCTTCAATGCGGGCAGCAGGGTGAGGTTGACGCCGAAGGGTTTGTCGGTCATCTCCCGGCAACGGGCGATTTCGCGCCTCAGATCATCCGGCGTGGGCTGGGTGAGTGCCGTGATAAAACCGAGGGCGCCGGCATTGGCCACGGCCGCGACAAGCTCCGCGCGGCCCACCCACTGCATCCCGCCCTGGACAATGGGATGCTGAACGCCAAAGGTTTCCGTGAATCGGGTCTTGAACACGTTGGTGCCCCCTGTTACTGACTGATTCCCCCGGGAGGCTGTTCCCGGGGGCGTCTGATCCGGCCTCTAGCGCAGGCTGTCGTTGATCACCTGCAAGGCGTGATTGTTCGGGCAGAGCTCGGCCTCGTTCAGATCCCGCAGCGGCTTTCTGGTGGTGCCCAGGGTGTCGTGCAGGTCGTTGTTCTCGGGCTCCATGTAGAGCAGCCCGGTGAGGAAGCGACCGGCTTCCTTGTGGTTCTCGATGGCAGTGAGCGCCGAACGGCGGTCCAGCACGTCCAGCTCCTTGTCGCCCTTGTAGAGATGGATGACGGAGCCGTCGTGCAGTGTGACCTCGTGGGTGAAATCCGGCTCGTACTTTGCCGTGATCTCGGATTTCATGGGCACGAAATCGATTTTGCCGGTGGCCTCGATGTGATCCCGGACGAACTCGTAGCCCTTGGTGGACTGGGGCGTGTTGTTGAAGGTCACACAGGGGGAGATCACGTCGATGAAGGCGAACCCCTTGTGGGCAATGGCCGCCTTGAGCAGCGGCACGAGCTGATCCTTGTCGCCGGAGAAACTCCGCGCCACGAAGGTGGCGCCCTGATGCAGCGCCAAGGTGCACAGGTCAATGGGCTCGAAGGGGTTCACCTTGCCCGCCTTGCTGACACTGCCCACATCGGCCGTGGCCGAATCCTGACCCTTGGTGAGCCCGTAGCAGCCGTTGTTGGCCACGATGTAGATCATGTTCAGGTTGCGACGGACCACGTGGCCGAACTGCCCCAGGCCGATGGAGGCGCTGTCGCCATCACCGGACATGCCCAGGTAAATCAGATCCCGATTGGCCAGGTTGGCGCCCGTGGCCACCGAGGGCATGCGCCCGTGAACGGAGTTGAACCCGTGGGCTTTCCCCAGGAAATACGTGGGTGTTTTGGAGGAACAGCCGATGCCGGAGAGCTTGGCGACTTTGTGCGGCGGAATGGACAGCTCGAAGCAGGCCTGGATGATGGCGCCGCTGATGGAATCATGACCGCAGCCCGAACACAGCGTGGACAGCGACCCTTCGTAATCCCGACGGGTCAACCCGAGCTCGTTGGCGGGCAGTTGTGGATGGCGGAAGCTGGGACGTACGTATGACATGCGTGGTTCCCTCAGGCCTTTTTCTTCAGCGGCACAACGTTGTTGCGGTCCAGAACCCGTCGCATCCCGGCCACAATGTCGCTGGCGGTGATGGACAGGCCATCGTAACGGCGCACCGACGGCAGCCGGGCCGGGTCATGTTCGCACTCGTTCATCAGCAGGGTGCGCATCTGTCCGTCACGATTCATCTCCACGACGAAGACCCGCTCGTGCTCGGTGAGGAATTGCTGGACCTGCCTGTTGAACGGGAAGGCGCGGATGCGCAGCGCGTCGATGACCAAGCCGTCCTCCTCCCGCAGGATGTCCAGTGCTTCCTCGCAGGCGTGAACCGAGCTGCCGTAAAAGATCATGCCGATACTGGACTGGGGTTGTTCCTGGTACGGAATCGGCGCCGGAACCAGGGATTTGGCCGTTTCCCATTTGCGCAGCAGTCGATCCATATTGCGCACGTAGGCATCGCCTTCCTCGGTGTACCGGGCGTACTCGTCCCGGGAGGTGCCGCGGGTGAAAAAGGCACCACGGGTGGGATGGCTGCCCGGGTAGGTGCGATAGGGAATGGCGTCCCCGTCCACATCCAGATACCGCCCGAAGCGGGTGTTCATGCGCTCCAGCTCGTCCTCGCTCAGCACTTTTCCCCGGTCGTAGCGGCGGTCGTCATCCCATTCCAGGGGGTCGGACAGGTGCTCATTCATGCCCAGATCCAGGTCGCTCATCAGGATGATGGGCGTTTGCAGGCGGTCGGCCAGGTCGAAACTGGCGGCGGCCATTTCAAAGGCCTCCCGGGGTGTGGCCGGGATCAGCAGCACCTGCTTCGTGTCGCCATGGGAGGCGTAGGCTGCGGGCAGGATGTCCGACTGCTGGGTGCGGGTGGGCATGCCGGTGGAGGGGCCGGCCCGTTGAACATCCACCAGCACCACCGGAATCTCCGCGAAGTAGGCCAGCCCCAGGAACTCGCTCATCAGGGACAGGCCGGGGCCGGAGGTGGCGGTAAAGGCCCGGGCGCCGTTCCAGCCGGCACCGATGGCGATGCCGATGGCGGCCAACTCGTCCTCCGCCTGAACCACGGCGAACTTCCTGTTGCCGCTGCCCGGGTCGATGCGCAGTCGGTTGCCGTACTTCTCGTAGGCTTCCACCACGGAGGTGGAGGGGGTGATCGGGTACCAGGCCGCCACTGTCGCGCCGCCGTAGATCGCGCCAAGACCCACGGCTTCGTTGCCTTCCAGCAGGATGCGCTCTCCGATCCGGTCGCTTCGCCGGGTGGTGATCGGCAGGGGGGATTCCAGGTGTTCCTTGACGTACTGGTAGCCCAGTTCCAGGGCGTGGAGGTTTGGTGCCACCAACTTCTCCTTGCCCTTGAACTGATCCGCCACCAGCGTGTTGAACACCTGGAAGTCCATATCCAGCAGCGCCGCCAGGGCGCCCACGTAGATCACGTTCTTGAAGAGCTGCCGCTGGCGCGGATCGCTGTATTCCCGACGACAGATCTCCGTGAGCGGGATGCCCAGGAACGTGACATCATCACGCTGCAAGCCCGGATCCAGCGGTTTGGTGTTGTCGTACAGGAAGTAGCCGCCCGGCTCCAGGTCCTTCAGGTCCTTTTCCATGCTTTGCGGATTCACCGACACCATGATGTCGTAACCGCCCCGCCGGCCCAGATGGCCGCGTTCGCTGACCCGCACCTCGTACCAGGTGGGCAGACCCTGGATGTTGGAGGGGAAGATGTTCTTGGCGCTGACCGGCACCCCCATCCGATAGATGGCCTTGGCGAACATGCCGTTGGCGCTGGCGGAACCGGTGCCGTTGACGTTGGCGAAGCGAATGACGAATTCGTTGACTGAGTTTATCCGGCGCATACCGATCCCGCCTTGGTAACCGTGTAGAGGAATTTCTGCATGTCCCAGGCGCTGGTGGGACAGCGTTCGGCACACAGCCCGCAATGCAGGCAGACGTCCTCATCCTTGACCATCACCCGTCCGGTCTTCAGGGGACCCGAGACGTACAGATCCTGCTCCTGATTGTGAGCCGGTACCCGCAATTTCTGCCGCAGTTCCGGTTCGTCGCCGTTGTCGATGAAGTTGATGCAGTCCATTGGGCAGATGTCCACGCAGGCATCACACTCGATGCACAGCTTGTCGGTGAACACGGTCTGCACATCGCAGTTCAGGCAGCGTTCCGCCTCCTCGTAGGCCGTGGCGGGATCAAAGCCCAGTTCCACCTCCAGCTTCCGGTCACGCAGGGCCCTGTCCTTGTCCGCATGCGGGACGACACGGCGCGCATCAATTGTCACTGCGCTGTCGTAGCTCCATTCGTGGACGCCCATTTTCTGGCTTACAAGGCTGAACCCCGGTGCCGGGCGTCTCTCCACGTCCTCGCCCCGCAGGAACAGGTCGATGGAAACCGCTGCCTGGTGACCGTGGGCCACGGCAGTGATGATGTTCTCCGGGCCGAAGGCGGCGTCACCGCCGAAGAAGACCTTGGGATTGGTGGACTGGAAGGTCTTGCGTGAGAGCACCGGCATGTCCCATTCGTCGAACTCGATACCGATGTCCCGCTCGATCCATGGGAAGGCGTTGTGCTGGCCGATGGCGATGAGTACATCGTCACAGGGGAAGAACACCGGATCCTCCCCGGTGGGGACCAGGCTGCGTTTGCCCTTCTCGTCGTAGACCGCCTCCACCTTCTCGAACAGCATGCCCGCCAGGCGGCCGTTCTCCACCACGAATTCCTTGGGCACGTGGTTGTCGTAAATGGGGATATCCTCAGCGACGGCGTCCTCGATCTCCCATGGCGAGGCCTTCATTTCCGCCCGCGGGCTGCGCACCACCACCCGCACGTCGTCGCCACCCAGGCGGCGGGCCGTCCGGCAGCAGTCCATGGCGGTGTTGCCGCCGCCCAGCACCAGCACGCGTCTGCCGATCTCGGTGGTGTGCTCGAAGGCGACGCTGGCCAGCCAGTCGATGCCGATGTGTATGTTGTCTGACGCCTCCGTGCGCCCGGGAAGGCCGGGCAGATCCCGGCCACGTGGTGCGCCGGAGCCGACAAAGACCGCATCGTAGTCCCGCTCCAGCAGCCCTTTCATGCTGTCCACCCAGGTGTCGTAATGGGTGACGACCCCCAGATCGGTGATGTAGCCGATCTCCTCATCCAGCACGGTTTCCGGCAGCCGGAATGAGGGGATCTGGCTGCGCATGAAACCGCCGCCCTTGGACTGCCCGTCGAACACGTGACAGGTATAGCCCAGGACAGCCAGATCCCGCGCCACGGTGAGCGAGGCCGGGCCCGCACCCACCAGGGCGATCTTGCGACCATTGGCTTCCGCCGGCTTGGGCATGCGCGTGCGGACATCGTCCTTGTAGTCTGCGGCGACCCGCTTCAGCCGGCAGATGGCTACCGGCTGCTCCTCCACCCGTCCGCGGCGGCAGGCAGGCTCGCACGGGCGGTCACAGGTCCGTCCCAGCACGCCGGGAAACACATTGGATTCCCAGTTGATCATGTAGGCGTCACTGTAGCGTCCCGCCGCGATCTGGCGGATGTACTCCGGAACCGGCGTGTGCGCCGGACAGGCATACTGGCAATCCACCACCTTGTGGAAGTATTCAGGGTTCGTGATATCGGTTGGCTTCAAGGCATACTCCCGTGATCGATCTGGGTCGATTCCTGAGCGTTCCGCAACCAAAAAAGTTACGCGTAAAAAGGACGCCTGCTAGATAATCACCCAATAATATCGAATTCCGGCCCGGAAATCAGTCATGCTGCTGTCAATCCCCGGTGTCCGATGGCTCTGCCACGGGAGTGAGCGGCCGGGCATTCCTGCTCAACCGGTGGAACGCATGAGATCCTGCACCAGTTGCTCCAGATGCTTCAGGGTGTTGCAGACCCGCACCTGATGGCAGGCGGTGGCCAGCAGCGGCATCTCCGAATCCCCGTAACCCCACTGCACGCGGGCTTCCGGGTTCAACCACAGCACGCGGCGGGCGCGCTGGTGCACCCGGCGCAGGCTGTCGATTCCCGGGTCGCCGTAGTTGCTGCGGGCGTCGCCCAGGATGATCACGGTGGTGCGTTGGTCGATCTCCCCCAGGCACAGGTCCTCGAAATCCCGCAGGGAGCGGCCATAGTCGGAGGAGCGGTCGCCGTGCCGCTGCTGCGCCGCAAGCACCGCCTGATCCAGGGGCAGTTCCCGGAACAGCTCGGTGATCTCCCCCAGGGAATCGGAGAACGCGAAGGAACGCACACGGGGCAGTACGTCGTTGACGCTGTACAGGAACATGAGCAAGAAGCGTGAAACGGAGGCCACGGACCCACTGACATCACACAGCGCCATGATCCGGGGCTTGTCCTTCTTCACCCGCCGCCAACTGGGCTGAAAGGGGACGCCGTCGTAGGCCAGCCCGGTGCGCAGGGTCCGGCGGATGTCCAGTTGACCCCGCCGGGCCGCCTTGCGCTTGCGGGCATGCAGGCTGGCCAACCGGCGCGCCATGCGATGCACCAGTTCCTGCATTTCCGCGTAATGGCGCCGATCAATGTGGGAGAGCTTCAAGCGCGGCAGCCGTTCCCGCATCATCCGACGGTCTTCCGGATCCGCGAACAACGCGATCTGCCGCTCCACATGATCCCGTACGCGTTCCATCCAGGCGCCCCGGCGGCGTTCCAGCCGTGCCGCGAGCTCCCGGTCCCCTTCATCACCGGCATCCAGCCGGGCGATGTCCGCATCCAGCTCCCGCAGTCCCAGCGCGTCGGCAATGGCCCGTGTGAAGCGCCCGCGCTGCACGAAGCTGACGATCCGCTGACTGCCCACCCGCTGACCGGCGGCGGCGATGTCGGCCTGGAGTTGGGCCCCGCGTTCCTCCAGCAGTTGCTGAGCCAGGGGGCTCAGGTTGTCCGGGGACGGACTGCCACCGCCGCTCCCACCGCTGCCGCCGCCTCCCTGGCCGGGCGGGGAGGCGGTTTGCCCCGTGGATTCCGGGTCGGGGGCTGTCTCATCCGCGTCGTCCTTGAGCTGCTGATGGCTGAAAAAACGTTCGAAGCAGCCGTCGAAGAGCTCCCGCTCGTCGCCGGTCTTGGCCAGGGTGGCGCCCAGGGCGTTTTTCAGCAGGGTGCGATGACTGACGCCGATCCGGCGTATGGACTCGTAGGCATCGATGGTTTCCGACACCGAAACCCGCACGCCCGCCGAGCGCAGTACACGGATGAAATCGGCCAGCGTGGCTTCCATGTCAGCCGGTCCGGACCTGATTGAGGAGCTTGGGCAGTTCCCGGCTGACCAGGGCGATGTCGTCCTGATGTTTCAGGATCACGCTCAATGTCTGCCGGACCAGTTCCGCATCCAGCTTGTCGGCGTGCAGCAGCACCAGTGTACGCGCCCAATCGATGGTCTCACTCACCGCGGGCAGCTTGCGTAGCTCCATGTCGCGCACGGCGTGGATGAAGTTCACCAACTGATTGCGCAGAGTGTCGGAAATCCCGCTCACCCGGGACTGCACGATGCGTCGTTCCAGTCCCGGATCCGGGAAATCGATGTGCAGGTGCAGGCAGCGCCGGCGCAGGGCCTCGCCGATCTCCCGCTGATTGTTGCTGGTGAGAAAGACCAGCGGCCGCGTCACCGCGCCGATGGTGCCGATTTCCGGGACGGAAATCTGGTAGTCCGACAGGATTTCCAGCAGGAAAGCCTCGAACTCATGGTCGGACTTGTCCACCTCATCGATGAGCAGAACCGAACCGTTGCTGGCGCGGAGGGCGCGCAGCAGGGGGCGCGGTTCCAGAAACCGCTCGGAGAAAAAACTGTCATCGTACTGGTGGAGGCGCTCCATGGCCTCGTCCAGGCCTCGGGTTCCCTCCAGCACCTCGCCCAGTTTCTCCCGGAGAATCTGCGTGTAGAGCAATTGCTTGCCGTACTTCCACTCGTAGAGGGCCTTGCCCTCGTCCAGGCCCTCGTAGCACTGCAGACGGATCAGAGGCAGTTCCAGCAATTCGGCGGTGGCGCGGGCCAGCTCGGTCTTGCCCACGCCTGGCGGCCCTTCCACCAGCACGGGCTTCTCCAGCTCCCGGGCCAGATAGACAGTGGTTGCAATCTCGACGTCGCAGATGTATCCACCCTGTTCGAAACCGTTTTGCAATGCGGTGATGGCGTCAATGGCCCGGGTCTGAGGCACGGAAGGCTCCTTCGGTCGACCAGTCAGTCCTGCATTGCACCATTACGGCGCGCAAGCGGCAATGCCCGAGTTGGACGCGATGCGGAGGGAGCGTGCATGGAAAACAGGCGACCGGAACGATGGGCAGCGGCAGCCATGCTTGCCTTCTGCATCGCCGCGGCCGGAGCCGGGGAACCCGGCGCGGCGGTCTCGACCCCGTGGGCCCTGGTGGAGGAGCGGGCCCAGCGGGTCCCCTGTCAGACCATTGCCGATGTGCTGACGGAGGGCGGCGGCGGGCCGCTGCGGCGTCTGGATGACAGGGATGCGGCGCATGATCCGGCGAAGGCCTGGCAGTGCTATTGGGACAGCCCTTCCGGCGTGTATTTCTATGGGGAGTTCGATGTGGATCTGGTTGCGCCTGAGCGCCAGCTCTCGGCCGGTTTGCGGGATTTTCGCGAGGATGCCGAGCGGGATTGCGACCGGGTGCACTGGACCCAGGCCGTGGCCCCCGCCCCAGGGTACCGACTGGTGGCCCGCGGCCGCGCCCGGTGCCTGGCGGAGGACGGCGGGTTCGTCACCCAGCATGTGCTGTTGTGGCTGTTGCAGGACAGCTCCGGTCAGCGGCTGCTGAATCTGCAGCACAACCACTACGCGGGGGATGTGGCCTACGAAGCCGGCCTCGGCTCGCTGATCCGCTTCATGGAGAGGGTGGTTGCCGACGAATAGCCTCTTCGATGCGAAGGATTGCGGCTTCGATTCTGGCCAGTTCCTCGGCGGTGACCCGGCCGATTTCCTCCAGCACCTCAGCGTTTTCCAACTGCAGTGCCTGTTCATCCGGATTCGGGTCCAGCCCCCGCCGGTAGTCCAGATTGATGCGACGCAAGCGATCCGCCAACGCGTCCCGCTGGCGTTCCAGTTCCCGTTTGCGATCCGCCAGGTCTGTCATGGTTCCCGCTCCTCAGCCGGCATGGCTTGCCGGCTTTCCATCAGTGTGTCCCGAAAGCTTAGCCAATCGGGCGAATAAGGAAGACTCCGGACGGCGGTGCCGCCCGGAGCAAGGGGACGCCGGCGGGGGAAGAAAACCGGGTCCCGGTGCGGTGCGTGCCGCCTCAGAAAGTGAAAAGCCGGGTGTCCGGTGCCGCCATGAATTCCGCGATCGGGCCGGGGCGGGCGATCCCGACACCGTCCACCAGATCGCCTTCGTCGAAGACGCGGTTCGGCAGGAAAATGGCGCACACCTCCACGGTGACACCCGCCTGGATCAGACCGGCCAGCATCTGGCGCGGCGAAGCATCCGCCGGTTGGACCACGGTGCTGCCCATGTCGGAGCCTTTCACGGCCAGTTCCCCGGCATGGTCGCAGAGCAGAATGCGCGCGCCGGAGCCCTGCTGGACTGAGGCCCGGGTCAGAATCAGGGCCATGGCCTGGGTGTCGTTGGAATCACTGGTGATGACCGTCAGCAGGTCCGGCCGTTCCGCGGCGGAAACGGACAGCGACAGGCCGCAAAGCATCAAAGCGGTGATCATGCCGGTCAACAGCTTTTGCATGGTATCGGTCTCCTTACTCTTGTCCGGTTCAGGCCCGGGAGCGTTTGCAGGTCTTTAGCCCGAAGGGGAGGTAGGCCGGACAGAAGCCTGCCACGGCGGTTGCCAGGGGAATCAGACCGATCCATCCCCAGGCCGTCTGCGGCCCGACAAACACCAGGCTCAGAAGAATCAGCCCGGCGATGGCCCGCACGGCGCGATCAACGGTTCCCATATTCTGCTTGAACATCGGCGGTCTCCTGGCTTGACTGGTGCCAGGCAGTGTGCGGCCGCTTATACGGCACGTCAGTGACTAAGTCACAACGGAAGCGATGTCCCGGCCGCCCCCTGGCATGGGCCCGGGATCCGGTGCGGACGGGGGTCCGGGAAAGGCTTGAACCTCCTCAGTTTCCGATCCGGTAGCGGCTCAGGATCTCGTCGTAGCGGCCGCTTTCGCGCAGTTTTCGGAGTCCGCGATCGAAATCGTCCCGCAGCGCCTCGCTGTTCTCGATCGCCCGGGAGACACCGATGTGGATGTCGTGGGTCATCAGTGGCGGATCCAGGACGACAAGCTCGGAGACCGGGTATCCCTCGCGCTCCGCGGCGTGGAGGATGGTATCCACGGTTCCGGCGATCAGGTCCAGGCGGCCGGCAAACAGCATCCGGACGTGGGTGGTGTGCTCAGTTGCCACGTAAACGTCCAGCCTGTCTTCCTGGACGGCGGCATCGAAGGCCGGGCTGTTGGCGAACCCCCGCCCGATACCGATGGTGTAATCCCCCAGGTCGTCCAGGGAGTCGTAGCGGTCGCGTCCGAGCCCGCGCAGGGCCACCAGGCCGACCTGGGCTTCATAGACGGGGTCGCTGTAACGGAACGCCGCTTCCCGCTCCTCGCTGTGGAACAGGCCCATGATCACATGGCGATACCCCCGTTCCACCTCGTGCAGTGCCCGGGCCCAGGGGATGAAGTGAATTTCTGTCCGGTGGCCGGTGGTTTCGAAGGCGGCTTCAGTCAGCCGGCTGAGAAAGCCCTGTCCGGGTAGTGCCGGGTCGGCGAAAGGCGGCCATGGCTCGATGACGATCCGCACCGGTTGTCCATCACTCCCCAGGGCGGGTGCGCCCGGGAGTGCGAGCACGAAGGCGAAGGCGATTGCGAGCCTGCGCGCATTGGTCACCAAACCCATGATCCTGCTCCTTAGTGTATGACGGTTCCTTTACTCTTCCGGCACCAGCCTCACCAGGGGTGCGCTCGCGGCGTCCACGAGCACATACACATGGCCATTGTCCGGTCTGACCCGCACATCGCGGATGCGCCAGTTACGGTCCTGAAGCAGACGTTCTTCCTGGCCGAGGCGCTCGCCATTCAGCGGAAAACGCGCCAGGTAGCGCCGGCCCAGGCCGCCGATGAACACGCTGCCGTTCCATTCCGGGAAACCGTCGTGGAAATAGAAGGCCATGCCCGATGGCGGGAAGGCCGCTTCGTCCCAGTAATGGACCGGGTCCACGGTGTCCGGATTGTCTGGTGGCAGCTCGCCGATGGGGGCGCCGCTGCCGTATTCGCGGCCATAGGTGGCGATGGGCCAGCCGAAGTTGCCACCGCTTTCCAGAATGTTCACCTCGTCGCCGGCCTGTTCGCCGTGTTCGTTGATCCAGATGCGGGTCGTCTCCGGATGCAGCGCCATACCCTGAGGGTTACGGTGGCCGTAGCTGTAGATGGCATGCGGTATATCGGCGGCATCCGTGAACGGGTTGTCCTCCGGTATGCTCCCGTCCGGCTCCAGGCGGAGTGTCTTGCCATGGTGACTGCCGAGATCCTGGGCAGAATCCCGGTTGCGTCGGTCACCCACGGTGATGTAGAGCAGACCGTCCGTGCCGAAAACCATCCGGGAGCCGAAATGGCCGGTACCAGTCGTGAACGGCTCCGCCACCAGCAGCGTTTCCAGCTGTCGCAGTTCCAGACCGTCCGTGTCCAGCTCGGCGCGGGCCACGTGGGTGGCATAGCCTCCCTCGCCGGCGGCCGCGTAGCTGAGGTAGACCCAGGGGTAGTTCGGGTAATCGGGATGCAGGACCACGTCCAGCAGACCACCCTGGCCCCGGGCCGCCACATCCGGAATCTCGCCGCCGATAACATGGGTATCGCCGGTGTTCAGGTCCACCAGCAGCAGCCGCCCAGGCCGCTCCGTGATCAGTGCCCGACTGTTGTCATCCGGCAGGAAGGCGAGGCTCCAGGGGTGCTCAAGCCCCTCCACCACCAGCTCCACGGTGATCCCGCCGGACGGCTCCGGCGTGGAATCGGCGCCGTTGCCGCTGTTGAAACAGCCACTCAGTAACAGCGCGCTGCAGGCAGCCGCCAGCCACAGGGCGCCGCTGCGCCATGCCATGGTGCTCCAATGGCCCGCCCTGCGGGGTTTTGCAGCGTGTCCGGGTAATGACCATCCCATGACCGGATCCCCTCGGCCCGGAGCGGACAGCGATCCGGGTTGCCACTGTACCTCTGACACCATAGACCATGCGGCCCTTTTCCACCGGTGGGATACGGAGGCCATCCGGCAGTCGGGACGCCACCGGTGTACATGGAGAGATCATCATCTGCAGACGATCTTCTGCCGCCACCCTACCGGTTCAATCCGGTGAAAAACTGCCGGGTGTTCTCCTCCAGGGAGTCCAGGTGGTAACCACCTTCCTGGATGACCAGCGTGGGGTTGGGGAACTCCGACAGTACCCGTCCGAGCCGGTTGAAGCCTTCCGCGCCGATATCCACCTTCGACTGAGGATCCTCCCGGTAGATGTCGAACCCCAGCGTAACGATCAGCAGGTCGGCCTGGAACAGGTTGATGGCCTCCATGGCCTCGTCCAGACGCCGGAAAAACGCGGATTCCGGCGAACCGTGGGGCATCGGCAGATTGATCGTGTAGCCATGCCCGGGGCCTTCGCCTCGCTCTTCCTCGTAGCCGGAGCAGACCGGATAGAAATTGGTCGGATCCCCGTGAATGGAGATGTAGAGCACATCATGCCGGCGGTAGAAAATCTCCTGTATCCCCTGACCGTGGTGCATGTCCGGATCCAGGATGGCGATCCGGGGGAAGCTGGCCAGCAGAGCTTCCGCGGCGATGGCCGCATTGTTCAGGTAGCAGAAGCCGCCGGCGGCATCGGAGCGGGCATGGTGTCCCGGTGGCCGGCACAGGGCGTAGGCAGTCCGATCACCGGCCACGATGGCATCCCCGGCGCTCAGAGCGGTCTGGACCGACCAGTAGGCGGAGGTCCACGTGTCGGCGCCGATGGGGCAGCTGCCGTCGGCCAGATAGTAGGCGGCCTCGGCCAGGATTCCCTTGCGGGGGTTGGGTGAGCGCACGTAGATATTGGACATCACCTCGTCGCCCCAGTCGTCGGGTATCTCTTTCCAGCGTCGGTGGGCACTTTCGAGAAACCGCAGATAACCCAGATCATGGACCTGGGCGATGGGCTGAGAGCTGTGATCGGTGGCCTCCAGGATCGGATAATCCAGTCCTCGTAGCCCCTGGAGGATGCGGCTTGTGCGCTCGGGAATCTCCTGCGGTGCCCGCATCTGGCCGCGGGAGAGATAGGAGCGGGGGATGTGTCTGTCCTGCAGGGGGTGAAAGAACGCCTTCACGGTACCTAACCTCTCGTGTTGCTTCGTCTGGGCCGGTGGTCGCGGTATCACGCCAGCCCGCGGGGCGGCCGGCTGTGGAAACACTGAAGCACGTGCCTGGGTTCAGCATCCGCAAGGCCGGACGGGCTGTCAAACACCGCGTGGGACGGCGGGAATCCGGTAAACTGTTTATGGTTTCCGGAGCCCGGACTGTGGACGATGTGGCTGATTGATGAACTGGCGGAGCAACGGATTGCCGAAGCGATTGAGAAGGGCGAGCTGGACAATCTTCCCGGGCAGGGACGGCCGCTGAAACTGGACGATGACAGTCTTGTGCCGGAACACCTGCGCGTGGCGTTCCGGGTTCTCAGAAACGCCGGTTATTTACCGCCGCATCTGCAGACCCTGCGGGAACTGGAGGAAGCGGAGGATCTGTTGCGGTGTCTGCCCGAGTCCGACGGGGCGGGGCGCTCTCGCGCACGGCGGCGGTTGGAACTGTTGCGCCTGCGGCTCCAGCATGAGCGGGGGCCGGGGCGTCAGGGTCCCTTGTGGCTGCAGGAACCCGCCTATGCCGAGCGGGTGATGCGACAGCTTGATGACGGAGACTGAGGCGCCGTTCCGGGTTACCTCGTTCGGGTGATATGGGTGTGCCGGACGGCGTAGCACACTGTCGGTGTTGTCGCTTTCATGAAACGGCTTGGCGGATTACGTTATCGCCACCTTACACGGGCGGAGTCCGTTCTTTCGGTGGATACAGGGTCGGGAACGATGCATCCGGGTATTGATCTGGAGGCAGCCTGGGGGCTGCGGCCCGATCATGGTCCGGTGGCGGACGCGCTGGTGGAGGCGTACCGCAAGCTGGGCAGTGCACCATTGCAGGCCGCCCGCGTTGCCGAACGCGTGTTTCCGGAGGCGGCGGAGCGCGGTGATCTGCTGCCCTGGCTGGCTTTCGTGGTGGCGGTGGGCGGTCGGATCCAGAGCCTGTCCGATTTCCATGGGCTGGATCCACTGATCGCGTACGCGGAGCGTTATCGTACGGCCCTGGACGCGCCGCAGCCCGTACTGGATCGGGTGGATGCCTGCATTTTTGGCGGTCTGGTATTCCGCCGGCCCGATCATCCGCGGATGGCATTCTGGGCGCGGCGCTGCGCGGAGCTGGCGGTTGCCGACGGGTCCCGGGATGCCGGCCTCCGCCTGGCGGCGGCGAATTACCTGATTCTGTACCGGATCTGGTGTGGCGATCTCACCGGGGCGGAGGCACTGGCTTCCCGCGCCGCGGCCCTGCGGGAGCAAAGTGCCGACGTCCACGCCCGGCTGCTGTGTCATTCCATCAACAGCATGATCCAGCGCCTGTTTCTGCACTACGAGGAATGCCGGCGGGAGATCAAGCAAGGGCTTGCGCTGGGGCACGAGACCGGTGTCCATGTCTGGGATTCCCACTTCCACATGCAGGGTGCCTTTCTCGCCCTCACCCGGGAAAATCTCGCCGAGGCCCGGGAATGGCTGGAGCTGATGGTTGTATCCGCCGATCCCGAGCACTACCTGGACCGCTCCGGCTACCATTATTGCCGCGGCTGGTTGCATACCCTGCAGGCGGAACTGACCCTGGCCATCCGGCATGCGCGGGAATCCGTCCGCCTGGCGCAGCGTTCCGGTGCGGTATTTCCCCAGGCCATCACCCATGTGGGGCTGGCCCAGCTCTACCTGGAGCAGCGGAGTGTGGGCAACGGGCTCTACCATCTGTTGCAGGCCCGCCGTATCGGCCGGCGGATGGAGGCCGGCGGCTTGCCGGTGCAGTTCATCCGCGGCTTGCTCACCGCGCATATCTCCTTTCGACTGGGAATGGAGCGCCGGGCCCTTCGGGCATTGGCACAGGCGTTCCGCATCGGCCGTGAGCAGCACTACCTGAACTTTCCCTGGTGGCGGGCGGATCTGGTGGCCGGGCTCTGCGCCCGCGCCCTGGATGCGGATGTGGAGACGGCCTATGCGCTGACCTTGATCCGGCTGCGACGCCTGCGGCCACCGGTTACCCTGAAACGGCGTGAGCGCTGGTATTACCCGTTGCAGGTGAACCTGCTCGGCGACGGCGAGGCCAGCATGGATGGCCAGCCGCTGGCGCTGGGTCGTCAGCCCCGGGTACTGCTGCTGGCGCTGTGCGCTCTGGCGGATCAGGACGGGTGGGTTGCGCGGGAACGGCTGATGGAACTCCTATGGCCGGGAACCCGGACGGAGCAGGCCCGACGGGCTCTGGATCGCGGCATCCACCGTCTGCGGCGCAAGCTGGGGACGGAGCGCCTGATCCGGGAGCGGCCCGATGCCCTGGGGCTTGATCCGGACTTCTGTCAGGTGGATTACTGGCGGCTTCGTCAGGCTCTCGGTCGCCGCGTGCCGGAAGCAGCCGACCTGGCACTGCTGACCGATGCGCTGGAGCGCTGTACCAGCCCGGGCCGCCGGGAGGCGGCCGAACTGCTTCCGCTGGACACACTGCCCGAGCACATCGTCGACAAGGCGCTGTCCGTGCTCCACTTCGGCGGAGTGTCGGAAGAGGAGGCATGTGCCTGGCTGGAGCGCTTGCTTCAGGCCCGCCCCGCCAGCGAGCGGCTCTGGCAGGCACTGGTACGCCGCTATGTGGGCCGGGGCATGATAGAGCAGGCCATGGGGGCGTGGGAGCGCTGCTGCGAGGCCCTGCGGCAGGAGGGCATGGCGCAACCGTCACCGGCCCTGCGTGTGCTCATCGGCCAGGCGGGCCGTGGCTGATCAGGTGGCGGGCGATACCACCCGTCGGCGGCTCTCCGCCACGCCGTGGATCAGCAACGGGCCGGTAATCAGGATGGCGCCCACGGCAAACCACAGATCCGGGATCTCGCCGAACCACCACCAGCCGAAGATGACCGCCCAGACCAGCCCGGTGTATTCCGCGCCGGTGATCCGGTTCGCAGCCACATGGCGGTAAGCGATGAGCACACTCAGGTGGTAGGCCAGAATGAATACGGAGGATCCCGCTGCCCCCCGCAGCAGCGTCCAGTCCCAGGGGGCACCCTCCCAGATTGCCAGGGCCAGTGCCGCCGGCAGGGCATAGGCCTGGGCCAGCAGCAGGTTGTGGGCCGGTGTGTGTTCCGCCGGCAGCTTCCTGACCAGGAGTGCGTTGACGGCCAACGCCAGTGCCGACCCCAGGGCCGCGAATGCCGCCCAGGAGAACTCCACCGGCCGTAGGGCCACTATCACGCCGCTGAAGCCGGAGACCACGGTCAATACACTGAGCGGGGTGAGCCGTTCCCGATAGACCAGCACCGCCAGGACCATGATCAGGATCGGCGCTACGTAGAAGACGGCGTTGGCGGTTGCCAGCGGAAGCCGGGTGAGGGCCACCACCATGCAGACGATGGCAGCCATGCCCACATGCGCCCGTACCAGATGGATGCCCCGACCCGCCAGCAGCACGCGATGCCCGATGAAGGGGAGCATCGGCAGCAGTAGAAGCACGGATACCAGCAGCCGCAGGAACACGAACTGGAACACCGGAACGTCGGCGCCCTGGATCTTGACAACGATGTCGGAAAACATCGCCAGCAGATTGCCGATGATCAAGAGTACGATGGCGCCGTGTACCGTGCGTCCTGACATGAATGTGCAAACTCCCGGTGATTCGAGGAAGCGGTAGGATAAGAGGGTGTAACTATCGTGTATAGTGATGAATCTTTGTTTTTGATTATTTATTTGGATAATGAGCCTCCCCCCACTCAGATCACTGCCGGTGTTCGAGGCGGTTGCCCGGCTGAACAGCTTCTCCCGCGCTGCAGCGGAGCTGCACGTCAGTCAGAGCGCCATCAGTCACCAG
Organism: Ectothiorhodospiraceae bacterium; assembly: GCA_020831885.1. Classification (GTDB taxonomy): domain Bacteria; phylum Pseudomonadota; class Gammaproteobacteria; order Nitrococcales; family Aquisalimonadaceae; genus LSCE01. Next base: position 68,888 of record JAFIFU010000009.1, on the reverse strand, counting down.
ATCCGCCAGTTGGAGGATCACCTGGGTGAGCGACTGTTCCTCCGGGCGGGCCGTAGTCTCACCCTCACCGATCAGGGGCGGGAGTACCTGGAGGCGATCGCGCCGGCATTGCAGCAGATCCGGCGGGCCACGGTGGCACTACAGGGGCGGGGGGATACGGTGCTGCGGGTGGCGTTGTTCAGCTCCTTCGCCGTTCGTTGGCTCATCCCCCGGCTTCCGGACCTGCAGCGCAACCATCCGGGCCTTGAGCTGCGGCTGGAGATGACCGAAGGGCAGCCCACGTTTTCCGACCGCGTGGCGGACGGGTTTGTCGCGCTGCGACCAACCGAGCGCGGCTTCAGTTCGGAATTACTCTATGCCGAAACGCTGTTCCCGATCTGCAGCCGGCAGTTCTGGAACCGGATCCAGGAAGATCTGGACAAGGAGGGCGGCGCTGTACAGACCGGTTCAGAGCTGGCCGCGGACTGGCTGCAGCGGTACCCGCTTCTTTCCGCCACCAGTATCCTGGGCGGGCCCGGGGAGGACTGGCGGCAGTGGCTCCAGGCCGCCGGCACCGGTCTGCAGTCCGGTGTGCGTGTCCAGCACTTCAGCCACATGCTGCTGGCCCTGGAGGCCAGCCGGCATCATCAGGGCATCGCCCTGACCAACGATTACATGCTGGATCCCGGTGGAGATCCCGAGCTGGTAAGGCTTCCATGCCGTGGCATGCAGACCGGCGATGAATTCCATTTCGTCTACAAGACCAGCAGGCGGAACGAGCCCGGGATTCGACTGTTGCGGGACTGGCTGGTGCGGGAGGCAGTGGCCTCGGGGCTGCGCGCGGCGGCCGACGCTTCCCCCGGGTAAGCCCCCGGCAGCGCACATCAGCCCGATGGGATGGTAGGCTTGCTGCAGGCGTCCGCCGACGGACGCCGTGGGGTATCCATTCCGAAGTCCGATCCCGAGCAGGAGGCAATGCGTCTTGAACCAGGTCATCACGTTGTTGAAATCCCACCGGTCCATCCGCAGGTTCACCGACCGCCCCGTGGACGAGTCCCTGCTGCATGAGCTCATCCGGGCGGGCCAGAGCGCTGCCACCTCCAGCCACGTGCAGGCCACCACGGTGATCCGGGTGAAGGACCGGGCGAACCGCGCCCGCTTGGCGGAGCTCGCCGGCAATCAGGATTTCATCAAGGAGTGCCCCGAGTTCCTGGTGTTCTGTGCCGATCTGAAGCGGGTGTTCGATTCCTGCGCCCGTGCGGGGGTGGAGGTCAAGCGTGGCCTGACCGAGCAACTGCTCATCGCCACGGTGGATACGGCCCTGTTCGCGCAGAATGTCGCAGTGGCGGCGGAGTCCGAAGGCCTCGGTATCTGTTACATCGGTGGCGTGCGTAACAATCCCCAGGAAATCAGCGACATCCTGGAGTTGCCGGAGAACGTGTATCCGGTATTCGGTTTCTGCATCGGGTATCCGGCCCAGCAACCGGAAGTCAAACCCCGTCTTCCGCTGTCGGTTATCCTGAAGGAGGACCGCTATGACGACAGTGGGGACGCGGACGCTGTGGTGGCGTTTGATGCCACCATGCGGGCGTATTACCAAAGCCGGAGCAGCGCCAACAAGGACAGCAGCTGGACCCGGCAGATGCAGGTGCTGTTCACCAGCAAGTCCCGTCCGCACATGCGTGCGTTTCTGCAGCAACGTGGATTCGAGATGAAGTAGGCCGCGCCGGTGGGGCAGGCCCGCAGGCGCGGCCCCGGAATCATGGAGGTGGCCATGAGCAAGCTTACGCTGAACGGCGTCATGCTGGAGTGCGTACAGGGGGATATCACCCGGCAGCCGGACATGGATGCCGTCGTGAATGCGGCCAATGCGCAACTGGAGATCGGGGGTGGGGTGGCCGGTGCGATTCACCGTGCCGCCGGCCCCGGCCTCGCCGAGGAATGCCGGCCGCTGGCTCCGATTGCACCCGGGCAGGCGGTGATCACAGAAGCGCACGGGCTGCCGAACCGGAACGTCATCCATTGTCTGGGGCCGGTTTACGGCATTGATGAGCCCTCGGACCGGTTACTTGCCTCCTGCTATCAGGAAGCGCTGCGGCTGGCGGAGCAGGCCGGGCTCCGGTCGGTCGCCTTTCCGGCCTTGTCCACCGGCGCGTTCGGTTACCCGATCCAGGAGGCCACGCCGGTGGCGCTGGCCGCTGTGAGCGGAATGGCGGGTGCCTTGCGTTCGGTTGATCATATCCGCTTCGTGCTCCACAGCGAGCGCGACCTGCAGATCTACGAGGCCGAACTGGCCCGGATAAGAACGGAGTAGGCGTTTGATGAGCAGCAGCCCAGTGGCGGTGCCCCAGCCGGCACGCGACCCCGCGCGCCGTGGCGCCGATGAGCGGGCCCCGGCGGGGTCCGATGCGGTGGTGTGCGTGACCGGTCTCTCCAAGGTGTATGCCGGTGGTTTCCAGGCGCTGAAGGACGTCAGCCTGGAAATCCGCCGCGGGGAGATCTTTGCCCTGCTGGGTCCCAACGGGGCCGGCAAGACCACACTGATCAGCATCATCTGCGGCTTGGTGAACGCCAGCTCCGGCCGGGTGGTCGCCGACGGCCAGGATATCGTGCGCGATTTCCGGGCGGCGCGTTCCCGCATCGGGCTGGTGCCCCAGGAATTGCATACGGATGCGTTTGAAACCGTCTGGGCCACGGTCAGTTTCAGTCGCGGCCTGTTCGGAAAACCCCCTGATCCCGATCACATCGAACGGGTGCTGCGGGACCTGGCGCTGTGGGACAAGCGCAACAACCGCCTGTTGACGCTGTCCGGCGGAATGAAGCGGCGGGTGATGATCGCCAAGGCCCTGTCCCATGAACCGGGAATCCTGTTTCTGGATGAACCCACCGCCGGTGTGGACGTGGAACTGCGGCGGGAGATGTGGGAACTGGTGCGTTCACTGCGTGATAACGGGGTCACTATCATCCTCACCACCCACTACATCGAGGAAGCCGAGGAAATGGCCGACCGGGTGGGGGTCATCAACCACGGGGAGCTCATCCTGGTGGAGGAGAAGACCGAACTGATGCGCAAGCTCGGTCGCAAGCAACTCACCCTGCACCTGCGCGAACCGCTGGAGGCGATACCGCCCAGCCTCTCGGCCTATGCGCTGGAGCTGGGTGCTGACGGGCATGAGCTCGTCTACAGCTACGATGCCGGTCGCAACGCCACCGGAATTGCCGAACTGCTGACCGATCTCAAGGCGGCGGATATCCGCTTCCGCGATCTGCACACGGATCAGAGTTCGCTGGAGGACATCTTCGTCAGCCTGGTCCGGGAGAAGCGATGAACTGGTATGCCATACGGGCCATTTACGCTTACGAGATGGCCCGTGCCCGTCGCACGCTGCTGCAGAGCGTTGTTTCTCCGGTACTCACCACCTCGCTGTACTTCGTTGTCTTCGGTGCCGCCATCGGCTCACGTATAACCGAAGTGGAGGGGGTGAGCTACGGCGCCTTCATCGTGCCCGGGTTGATCATGCTCATGCTGCTGACGCAAAGCGTTTCCAACGCCTCGTTCGCCATTTTCATGCCTCGTTTTTCCGGCACGGTGTACGAGGTGCTGTCTGCTCCGGTCTCCCACTACGAGATCGTCCTGGGTTACGTCGGGGCGGCTGCCACCAAGTCCATCATCCTGGGCTTGATTGTCCTGGCCACCGCCAGTCTGTTCGTGCCGCTGCAGGTGAATCATCCGGTTTGGATGGTGGTGTTCCTGGTGCTCACCGCCTGCACGTTCAGTCTGCTCGGTTTCATTCTCGGGATCTGGGCCGACAACTTCGAAAAGCTTCAGTTCGTGCCCTTGCTGATCATCACGCCGTTGGCCTTTCTTGGTGGTACGTTCTATTCCATCGACATGCTGCCGCCGGTCTGGCAGGTGGTTACGCTGTTCAATCCGGTGGTCTACCTGATCAGCGGGTTCCGCTGGAGCTTCTACGGCATGGCCGACGTCAACGTGGCACTGAGCCTGGGAATGATTTTGCTGTTCCTGAGTGTGTGTCTGACTCTGGTCTGGTGGATATTCCGAACCGGTTATCGGCTCAAGCCCTGAATGCCTGCCGCACCGGCTCAGGGGCTGCGCCCCGGGAGCGGGACGAGCGTGCCGCTGCTTTCCTCCCCAGAGGCGATGGGCACCGGGAGTGTGCTGCCCGGTACGTCGCTGAGACACGCTTCAATGGCCTCCCGGTCCAGGGTCTCCTGCCGCTCCAGTTCCTGCACCATCCGGTCAAAGGCGTCGCGGTGCTCCCGGATGATGGATTCCGCGTGCTGTTCGGCTTCCGTCAGCAGGGAGCGCACGGCCTGATCCACTTGCTGCGCGGCATGCTCCGAGTGCCGGCGGGGTTGAGCGATTTCCCGCCCCAGGAACGGCTGGTCCTCGCTGTCGCGGAGATCCAGCGGCCCGAGTTCCGGTGACATCCCCCACCGGGTCACCATGGCCCGTGCCAGCGAGGTGGCCTGGCGGATGTCGTCATCGGCGCCGGAGCTGACCGTTCCCAGCACCACCCGTTCCGCCATGCGGCCGCCAAGCAGCACCGCCACACGGCCGTGCAGATAGTCCTCTGTCAGTGTCTGCCGTTCCCGTTCCGGCAGTTGCTGGGTGCCCCCGAGGGAACGGCCCCGGGGGATGATCGAGACCTTATACAGGGGGTCGGCCGTTGGGATATGGTAGGCCACGATGGCATGACCACATTCGTGAACCGCCAGCCGATGGCGCTCTTCCGGATGGATCGCCAACGTGCGGGCAGTACCCAGCAGCAGGCGGTCGCGGCATTCCTCGAAGTGCTTCATGGCCACTTGATCGGCGTTTTCACGGGCGGCGGCCATGGCCGCCTCGTTGACCAGGTTACGGAGGTCGGCACCGGAAAAGCCGGGCGTTCCGGCGCTGATCGTGGCCAGGTCGGCGTCCTCCGCCAGCGGAACCTTGCGCGTGTGCACCCTGAGGATGGCCTCGCGTTCGTTGCGGTCGGGCAAGTCCAGCGTCACGTGACGGTCGAAACGGCCCGGGCGCAGCAACGCCGGATCCAGCACATCAGGCCGGTTGGTGGCGGCAAGGACGATCACCGCCTCGTTGGATTCGAAGCCGTCCATCTCGGCCAGGATCTGGTTGAGCGTCTGTTCCCGCTCATCGTGCCCACCACCGACCCCCGCGCCCCGGGTGCGTCCCACGCTGTCCAGTTCGTCGATAAAAATGATTGCCGGCGCCGCCTTCTTCGCCGCCTCGAACAGACGGCGCACGCGGGAGGCGCCCACCCCCACGTAGACTTCGATGAACTCGGAGGCGGAAATGGAGAAGAAGCGGACACCCGCTTCCCCGGCCAGTGCCCGGGCGAGGAGTGTCTTGCCCGTGCCCGGCGGCCCCATCAGCAGCACACCGTGCGGCACATCGGCGCCCAGGCGCCGGTAGCGCTGGGGGTCGCGCATGAACTCCACCAGCTCGGTGACTTCCCGCTTGGCGTTGGTATGGCCCGCCACATCGTCGAAGCGGACCTTCGGCACGTTGGCCTGCAGATGGATGCTCTTGTTGAGAAAATCGCCGAGCCCACCAGGGCCGCCGCCGGCGCCACCTCCGGCCCGCCGGTAGAGTAGAAAGAACAGCAGGATCAGAAACAGCCAGGGTATCAGGAACAGGAGCCGGGTCAGCCCCTCGCCGTCGGTGTCAGGCTGCACCCGGATCGCCACGCCCCGGTCTTCCAGCAGAGGCAGTAGGGTCTCGTCCCCAGTGGCGGGAACGTGGCTGGAGAACAGCTCGCCGCGTTCACCCTCCGGGCCGATGCTCCGCGGTTGGGCCAGGGTTCCGTGTACCAGATGGCCGCGCAGGGTGACCTCCGTTACTAGATCATCTCGGGCCAGTTCCTTGAAGCTGCTGTAGGCGATTTCGTGGCGTTGCTCCGCCGGCGGAACCGCCGAGGCGAGCCAGAACAGCAGTACCACCAAGACTGCCAGCAAGGGCCAGGCATACCAGCCGGGGATTTGGGAGGTGGGAGGACGGCGCATGATGGGGATCGGACCGGTGGTCCCCTCAGGCGAAGCCCGGAGGGTTCCACTCGTCCATCATGCGCCGGCGGGCCGCCTCAAGGCGTTCGGACATCAGCCCCGAGAACCGCTTCAGCAGGGCATAGCCGAAGGCCGTATCCTCCTCGCAATGGGTGAGGATTGCCGCACCGTCGAATTCCAGGAGGTGGGTGTCTTCCTCGGCCCGGGCCTGAAACGTCCACTTGTAGGGCGCGATAAGCCAGGACCATCCCAGGATCTGCCCTTCCCGCAGGCGCTGGATTTCCAGCGAGGGACCGGAAATCGAGGGGATCTCGATCAACACCTCGCCGTCCCGCAGAAGGTAGAAGGCATCCGCCCAGTCTCCCTGCTTGAACAGTACATCGCCCTTGGCGATATCCCGCGGCCGGGCGCTCCTGGCGAGAAACCGCAGGAACTCTTCGTCAAGATTCCGGAAAAATGCCTGATTTCTCAGCTCGGTGAGGATCTCTTCTTCGGTCATTGATAGCTCCTGTGCCGGACATCCTGATCAAGGAAGCGCTTCGTCAATGATGGACGATCCCGGTGGTGATTTCATTGATCCAACGCAAACGCGCCCCGATCCGGAGCGTTTGCGCCATCCCGGATGGCCGTCTGCACCAGGGTGCCGTCCCCATGCCGGTTGAGGGATACTACAGACGATTGACCGGCCGCGTGGGCGTGGCGCCGCCGGTGATCCGGGGCGGGAGGGTGACGGATGGAGTGCTTGCTGTGAATCTGGATGCGGACCTTGTGCCGGTCGCCGTGGCGTGGCCGCTGCTGGTGCTGTTCGTTCTGGGACTGGCTCCGGTTCTGCGAAAGGCGCCCTGGGGCCTGTTGCGGGACAACAGGTTGGAATCCGTGTTCATCGGCGCCGTGGGCTGCGTGGGTTTACTGTGGTCCATGAGCGTTGGTGTGCGCCCAGGCCTTGAACTGCATCTGCTGGGCGCCACGGCCCTGACCCTGATCTTCGGCTGGCGCCTGGCCATTGCCGCCGGGTTGGCGGCGTTGGCGGCCTTGTCGATCCTGGGCCTGTACGCCTGGCCCGCCTTTGCCGTCAACGGGCTGCTGCTGGCCGTGTTGCCGGTGCTGGTCTCTCACTGGATCGGGCGGCGCGTGTACGGTCTGCTGCCGCACCATTTCTTTGTTTACATTTTTCTCACGGCCTTCTTCGGCGCCATGCTGGCCATGGGTGCGGTTGTCCTGACGTCCGCCGCGCTGCTGTTCCTGCTGGATGCCTATCCTTACGCCGTGCTGGTTCAGGACTATCTGGTCATGTTGCCGTTGATCATGTTTCCCGAGGGATTCATCACCGGCATGGTGATGACCATGCTGGTGGTGTTCCGGCCGGAATGGGTCCGGACCTTCGACGATCGCGATTACATTCATGGCAAGTGAGTGTTCGCCGGATTTGCCGGCCCCGTTCAGCTACCGGCTGCTGGTCTGGTTGCGCCGTCCGGTTACCCTGCAGATCGGTGCATTGGGCCGGCACCGGTTGCGTTCCGGCCTCTACAGCTACACGGGGAGCGCGCGGCGCAATCCGCTGGCGCGGCTGCGCCGGCATTTGTCGCGGGAAAACAAGCGGCTCCGATGGCACATTGACTACCTGCTGGCCTGCGCTGATGCGGAGGTGGTGGACGTGGACGTGTACCATGAGGCGGAGTGTGCGCTGAATCGACGGCAAGGAGGTATGATGCCGGTGCCCGGTATGGGCGCCTCGGATTGTTTGGCAGGCTGTGGCAGTCATTTCCGCTACCTGGGTGACAGACCCTGGAGCGGCAACCAGGGAATGGAGGCGTTATGAAGGATTGTGTGTTCTGCGGTATCGCGAGGGGGGAGGAGGAGGCCAGCATCATTTATGAAGATGAGCGCTGCCTGGTTTTTCCGGACCTTTATCCGGTCACCCGTGGACATGTGCTGGTGATTCCGCGGCAGCACGCAGTGCATCTGCATGAAATGGCGGAAGCGGACCGGGTGCATCTTTTCCGTATCGGATGCCTGGTGCTGGAGGCGCAACGGGCTGCAGGGATCGGCTGGGAGGGTGCGAATGTGTTCCTGAACGACGGTCCCATCTCAGGCCAGCACGTTCCCCATGTGCATCTGCATCTGCTGCCGCGCCGCCGCGGCGACGGCATCCGGACACTGACCAGCTTTCTTGCCAGACTGGCCAACGTGTTCGGGCGTGGCCGACCCCGGAGCGAGCTGGACGCGCTGGCCGAGCGCCTGCGTTCCCACCTGTCGGCCGTTGCCGGGGCCACGCCGGTGGATCCGTGAAAGTACGTTGATCCTCGTGGATGCGGGCAGTGGTGGGGGATGGTAGCGTCCCGGGATCAGAACAACGCGCAGGAGGAGGAAGGCCGGGTGAAAGCGTACGGGAGTTTCGATTATGTGATCGTGGGCGGGGGTACGGCGGGGTGTGTGCTGGCCAACCGCCTGTCCCAGGATCCGGACGTCTCGGTGCTGCTGCTGGAAGCCGGCGGCCGGGACAACTGGCACTGGATCCATATCCCCGTGGGCTATCTTTACTGCATCGGCAATCCCCGCACTGACTGGTGCTACCGGACCGAGGCCGAACCGGGACTGAACGGCCGTTCCATACTCTATGCCCGGGGCCGGGTGCTGGGTGGCTGTTCCTCCATCAACGCCATGATTTACATGCGTGGGCAGGCCCATGACTACGATGAATGGGCGCGGATCACGGGTGATGACGGCTGGGCCTGGGATAACGTGCTTCCCGTGTTCCGGGACAGCGAGGACTATTGGCGAGGCGCTGATGAGATGCACGGTGTTGGCGGCGAATGGCGGGTGGAGCAGCAACGCCTGCGCTGGGATATCCTCGATCGCTTCGCCGACGCCGCCGAACAGGCGGGCATTCCCCGGACCGAGGATTTCAACCGTGGCAACAACGCCGGGGTCGGACGCTTCGAAGTGAATCAGCGCAGAGGGCTGCGTTGGAACGCGTCCAAGGCGTTCCTGCGTCCGGTGATGCGCCGAAGCAACCTGACCGTGGTCACGGACGCCCTGATCGACCGGGTGTCGCTGGACGGACGGCGTGCCACCGGAATCACGTTTTATCTCGGTGGTGAACAGTACCGGGTGGATGCCCGTGTGGAAACGGTGCTGGCGGCGGGTTCCATCGGCAGTCCGGCAATACTGCAGCGTTCCGGTGTGGGCCCTGCGGCCCTGCTTCAGGAACTGGGGATCCAGGTGCGGCAGGACATGGCGTCCGTGGGCGGAAACCTGCAGGATCACCTGCAGCTCCGGGCCATTTTCCGAGTGCAGGGCATTCATACCCTGAACCAGATGGCCAACAGTCTGTTGGGGAAGGCACGCATGGGGCTGGAATACGCGCTGTTCCGCAGCGGGCCCCTGTCCATGGCGCCCAGTCAGTTGGGATTGTTCGCAAAATCGGACGACGCCGTCCCCACGCCGGATCTGGAGTACCATGTGCAGCCGCTGTCGCTGGACAAGTTCGGGGATCCTCTGCACGACTTTCCGGCGTTCACCGCCAGCGTCTGCCATCTGCGACCCAGTTCCCGCGGTACCGTTCAGATCCGCTCGGCGGATCCGGAGGCGGCGCCGCGCATTGCCCCCGGTTATCTGAGCACCGATGAGGATCGCCTGGTGGCGGCCCGTGCCATCCGCCTGACGCGGCGTATCGTCTCCATGCCCGCATTACAGCCTTACAGTCCGGAGGAATATCTTCCCGGGCCGCAGGCGCAGACCGACGAGGAACTGGCCAGAGCCGCCGGGGACATCGGGACAACCATCTTTCACCCTGTGGGCACCTGCCGCATGGGGCACGCCGATGATCCGGAAGCGGTGGTGGACAGCCGTCTCCGGGTGCGGGGGTTGGAGGGGTTGCGGGTGGTGGATGCGTCCATCATGCCCACCATCACCTCGGGGAACACCAATTCACCCACGGTCATGATCGCCGAACGGGGTGCCCGCATGATCCGTGAGGACCGCAAAACCGCCGGCTGAGTGGTATGGGCGGCGGCCGGGTTCAGGCGTCCGGCTGGCGCAGGATCAACGCCGCGCACGGCGCGTTCACCGACACGTATTCCACGGTATGGCGCGGCCACGGCCAGCGGCCGCCGGCGCCGTGGGAGACAAGGATGATCAGGGCGGCCAGGTCCTGGTCCGCCGCCTCCACGATGGCCTCCCCGGGGGAGTTGCCATGGGCGATCAGGATGCGCCGGGTGACCTGGTGGGGGAGGAACTTCCGCGCCAGGACGTCGAGCTTGTCGCGCACCGCCTGATCTTCGGCGTCCGGCGTGGTGTCGGGAACATGGGGGAAAAAGTCCGTCCCCCGGGGGCCGACCACGGCGAACAGCAGGATCTCTCCTTCGTCGTCCAGCAGCCGGAGCGCCGTGGTCAGCGCGTGCGCGGTTTCATCCCCGTGGGCGGGGTCCGTGGCGACGAGAATCTTGCTGAACATCGGTCTTGTCTCCTGTGTCATCCCGTAACATGGACGGCGCATCCCCGGCGGCAATGTCGCCAACGGTATAGCCGTGATAATCCGCATGGAGCGCGCGCAGCAATGCGGTTGCCATGAACACCAACAGTGCGCAGAAAGGCAGGCCCAGCGTGGTGATCACGTTCTGCAGGGCATCGAAGCCCCCGGCCAGCAGCAGTGTTGCGGCGATGGCACCCTGGGACAGCGCCCAGAAAATGCGCTGTCGGGCCAGGGATGCCTGATCGTCGCGGCGGGACAGCATGTCAATGACCAGGGAGGCGGAGTCTGACGAGGTGGTGAAGAAGATCACGATGATCACCACGCTGAGCCCTGACACCAGCATGCTGAACGGGAACTGCTCCAGAAACGAGAAGATGGCCACGGACACGTCGGCCTGGACCTGACTGGCCAGATCCACCCCGTGTGAGAGTTCCAGATCGATGGCTGACAAGCCGAAGGCGGAGAACCAGAGGATGGTGAACAAGGTGGGCGCCAGCAGCACACCGGCAATGAATTCGCGGATGGTCCGGCCGCGGGAGATACGGGCGATGAAAATTCCCACATAGGGGGCCCAGGAGATGGTCCAGGCCCAATAGAACACGGTCCATCGACGCTGCCAGTCGGTACCCTGGAAGGCTTCGGTCCAGAAGGCCAGCCAGGGTAATGCGTGCAGATAGTTGCCAAGGGTCTCCACCAGCCCTTCGGTAATGAACAGGGTGGGTCCGGCAAGCCAGACGAACAGCAACAACCCCGTTGCCAGCAGGATGTTGAACTGAGACAGACGGCGGATGCCGCGATCCAGGCCCAGGGCCACCGAGGTGGTGGCGATGGCAGTGATGGTGGCAATGATGATCACCTGGGAGACGCCGCTCACCGGAACACCGAACAGGTAGTTCAGTCCACTGTTGAGCTGCAGCGTCCCCAGCCCCAAGGAGACGGCGACGCCGAACAAGGTACCCATCACCGCGATGATGTCGATCATCCAGCCCCACGGGCCGAAGGCCCGATCCCCCAGCAGCGGGTAGAACAGGCTGCTGATCCGCATGGGCAGCCCGTGGCGGTAGGCGAAGTAGGCGATCGCCAGACTGGGCAACGCGAAGATGGTCCAGGTGTGAAGTCCAAAGTGGTAGAGCGCGATGCTCATGGCGAGCCGGGCCGATTCCTGGCTGCCCGGCGGTACGTCCTCCAGCGGTGGGCGGGCGAAGTGGGAAATGGGTTCGGCCACGCCCCAGAACATCAGGATGGTGCCGATTCCCGCGGCGAACAGCATGGTGAACCAGGTGAGGCTGCTGTAGTCCGGTCGGGTGTCATCATCGCCCAGGCGGATGGTGCCGTAACGGCTCAGCGCCAGCCAGAGCAGAAACAGCAGCAGCGAGGTAACGGTGAGAATGAAGAACCAGCCCAGATAGGTCGTGATCCCGGTGGTGAGCTCTCCGAAGAAGGCGGCCACGGGGGCATCGTAAAGGCTGGCCAGCACCACGAATAGCAACGCCAGAGCCGCGGACGTGAAAAAGATGACAGGGATGGTCTGGAGGCCCAGCAGGCGCTGCAGGGGCTCGAGCATGCATGACTCCGGTCCGGCGATCCCGGCCCAATCGTAGCACGATCCGGGGGAGGAGGCCGCCGCAACCCGGGCGGCATCAGGCCAGGCGCAGGGTGGCCCGCCTGGAGAACTGGGCATTCACCCAGAGCGAGACCGCGATCACGGTTCCCCCAAGGGCCAGACGCCCCAGGTCCTCGTCCCGGTTCCAGATGAGCAGATTGACCAGCAATCCCGCCGGCACCAGTGCGTTGTTCATGACCGCCAGGGTTCCCGCGTCCACCAGGCAGGCGCCCCGGTTCCATAGAAACAGCCCGACCCCGGAGGCGGCAAAGCCCAGCCACAACAGCACGCCCCACTGGACGGCCGTATCCGGCATCATGTCCGGGTTACCGAAGACCAGCCAGGAAGGCAGCGCCACCAGCACCGCCCCGACGTAGAAGTGGAAGAACAGCCGGTATGCCGGAATCTCCGTCGGGTAACGTTGCATCAGGTGTTTGTAGCCTACTTGCCCCGCCGCGAAGGCCGCGTTGGCCACCTGCAGCAGCAGAAAGCCGAACAGGTAGCCCTCGGTGAGCCCGTCATAGCGGATGATGCCGGCGCCGATCACCGCCAGCCCCGCGGCCAGCAGTGCCACCGGGTTGAAACGGCGATAGAGCGCATCGTCGATGAGGGTCACGTACAGTGGGGTCGTGATCGTGAACAGCAGAACTTCCGGCACCGTCAGATAGGCGAAGGACCGGTACAGACAGAGGTAGGTGACGCCGAACTGCAGGGCGCCCACCAGGATGGTACCCAGGACCAACTGCCGCTGCACACCGAACAGCCGGGTGAACGGCAGGAACAGCAGTCCGGCCAGCACGATACGGCTGAGGACGGCAAAGTCGCTGTCCACCTGACCGGAGAGATACTCGCCGATCAGGCTGAATGAAAACGCCCAGAGCAGGGTGACGCCAAGCAGGTACGCCATGATGGTCCGCGTTTCGGTCAGGGAATACCGGAGGTCCTTTCACCGGCGGGGTCCGTCCGTGCCGGGAAGGCGTATCCTGCGGTGATCAGTGAATCATGTCAACAGATTCGTCGTCCTCCTGGTTTACGCCCCCGTGGGGCGCCTGGGAGCGTTCATGGGCCAGCAGCCAGCGCTTGCGGTCCAGGCCGCCACCGTAGCCGGTGAGGCTGCCGTTGGCGCCGATAACCCGGTGGCAGGGGATGATGATGGCGATGGGATTGCGGCCATTGGCAAGGCCCACCGCCCGGGACGCACCCGGCTGCCCGATGTGCCGCGCCAATTGGCCGTAGCTCCAGGTCTCGCCATAGGGGATATCCTGAAGTCCCTGCCACACCTGCTGCTGGAAGCTTGTGCCGGTGGGTGCCAAGGGCAGGCTGAAAGCGCGGAGTTCGCCATTGAAGTACGCATTTAACTGACGCACCGCTTCAACGAACACCGCATCGTTGCGCACCCAGCCGGACCCGGGTTCCGGCGCGTGCTTCTGCAGGGGCATGTAAAGACCGGTGACGGATTCGCCATCCCCGGTGAGCAGCAGCTCGCCCAGGGGGCTGTCCAGATAAGTGTGAAAACGCATCAAGCTATCCTCCCGTGTTGCGCCAGTTCCAGAGATGCATGGCGGCATAGGCGCGCCACGGGCGCCATGCTTCCGCGCGGGCCCGGAGCATGGCCGGCCGATCGATGCCGCAGGCCCGCATCAGGCCGATATCCGCTTCCGGAAACGCATCGGCGTGGGAGAGGGCGCGCATGGCTATGTAATGGGCTGTCCACGGGCCGATGCCGGGTAGCCGGGTCAGACGGGCCATGGCTGCCTCCGGTTCGTGTCCCGGTCCGATATCCAGGCTTCCGTCCGCCACCGCCCGGGCGAATCCCTGCAATGTGGCCGCTCGCCGCTGGGTGAGCCCCAGATCAATCACGGATTGCAGCGAGGTGTCCGCCAGTGCCTCAGGACGAGGGCACAGCCGGTCGAGGCCGTCGAACGGTGTGGTGATCTGATCGCCGAACCGCTCCACCAGGCGGTTGAACAGGGTTGTTGCCGCCTTCACGGTCACCTGTTGGCCAAGGATGGCGCGCAGGCCCAGTTCGAACAGGCTCAGAGTGCCCGGCAGGCGCAGCCCGGGTGTGGTGGCAACCAGATCCGCCAGCAGCGGATCCCGCTGCAGGCCCGCGGTCACCGCCGCCGGGTCGGCATCCAGATCGAACAGACTGCGAAGTCCCGTTGTCAGCTCAGCGGCTACGGGTTCCAAGGTGGCGGATGCGGTAACCCGGAGCGCGCAGGGTATCGGTGAAGGCTCCACCACCAACCAGCCACTGCAGTCATTGATGCGGGCGGTGCGCAGATAGCGGCGCCCGTCCAGCCGTTCGAGCTGCAGCGCGCCGCGTCCGGCGAGGAAGTCCACCAGAGGCTCCCAGGCCAGAGGGGCCGTGTAGGGGAGGTCCAGTTGAAGCGGGTGCCGTGTGCGGACGGCGGTGTGCATGGAACCCATGGGAGACCGGGTACGTATCCAGTTGCGTTGGTTCTCTCAACTGTAGCCGTTTCCACCGCCGGGTTCAGCCCGCGGACAGTCCGGTTCAATCCGGTACGGGGGCTGCCGGGGCGTGTTGCAACTGGGCGCAGAGTTCGTTGGCGAAATCGGGATCGCCGCCGGGGAGCACCGTGGCAAACAACCGGCACACGTTGCGACCGAAGATATCCCGGGTGACCTCCGGGTGGAACGGCTGGTCCCGGCGCCGGGTGATCGCTGTGAGCACGTCCAGGTGGCCCACTTCGATCAGCGGTGTCACCGACCCATCATAGTCGGAGCCGAGGGCCACGTGGTGGCTCGGGTGGGGCAGATCCTCCGCCGCAGCGATATCCATGATGTGCTGCATGACGTCCGCGATGCGCCAGACGCTGGGCCCGATGGCCTGCGGCCAGTAGCCGACGCCGATGATGCCGCCGTTGTTCACGATCAGACGGATGTCGTCATCGCTGAGGTTGCGATCCGGAGTGCAGGGCGGGTCGCAGTTGTGGCGTATACCGGTATGGGAGATGTTGAACGGCTGCTCCAGCAGGGCGATGGCGTCCCGCAGCCCCTGCTGGGAAATGTGGGCCAGATCCACCACCATTCCCAGCTCCTCCGCATGCTGCAAGGCGATGCGACCGTGTTCGGTCAGCCCGTAGCGTGTACACCCTTCGTTGGAGCCGGACAGATTGTTATCGAAGCGGTGGGTCGGTGCGAACTGGCGCACCCCGGCATCGAACAGTTCCTCCATGTCCGCGCGCACATCCGCCTCACTGGCTTCAGGGCCACCGACCCAGTGGCCACCCTCGATCCCCAGGATTCCTCCGATGACCTGCATTCCCTGCATCCGGTCCGCCACCAGTTGCTGCAAGTCGTCAACCGAGCTGATTAACCGTAATTCGATCGGGGAGTCCGGTTCCCGGGATCGCTCAACGGCATCCTTGAACCGTTCGATCTGGTAAAAGGCCCGGGTACGGAGGTCGAACATTGGGCGCCCCTGCATGAACAGCAATGGCGTGTTCTTGTCCGGGCTGCGCGCACTGACGCAACTGCTCCATGGGAAGTTGAGCGGGCTCTTGGTGACGATGGTGAAGACCTGCAGCGCCACATTGCCCTCGGCCAGTCGCGGAACGTCCACATGACCATAGAAGGAGCGATGCAGAAGGTCGCGCTCCCATTTCAGTGTGTCGGCATGCAGGTCGGCGATGAACATGGAACGGTGGAAGCTGGTATCGCCGGCGGTAGGGGTCGGTGCTTCGGGATCGATCCCGTAGGGGTTCATCATGCGGTCGTAGCGCCCTGCCAGATAGTAGAGGCCGGCGGCATAGTTCTGATAGACATAGATGCCGACCACGGTCAGCAGGGCAATCAGGATGATGCTCACCAGACCCAGTCTCACCTGTCCTCCCGCTCGGTGTTCCGCCCGTCATCTCCGGTTCGACTTCCATTGCGGAGCTTGGCACACTTTCCGGATGCCCTTACCGTCCCGACATGGACACGGACCGTCGTGTTCCCGTCACCCCGTGTATCGGACCGGGGGTGCGAAATGAGCGTTGGCACATCCCGCCGGGAACAGCCCGGTACCGACGCAACAACCGCCGGCAGGCTTCCGGCGCTGGACGTGCTACGCGGTGTCGCCATCCTCGGCATCCTGCTGATGAACATCCAGTCCTTCGGCCTGGTGTCCAGCGCCTATGCCAACCCGAAGGCACTGGGCGAGCCGCCCATGCTCGACTGGCTGGTGTGGATGGTTAACCACGTGGTGGCCGACGAGAAGTTCCTTTCCATGCTGACCATCCTGTTCGGGGCCGGGTTCCTGCTTATGGCGCAGCGCTTTCAGGGTGGGGCAGGTGAGTTCGAGCGCCGTTTCCGCCGTCGCATGGCCTGGCTTTTCGTGTTCGGCGCAGTGCATGCCCTGCTCATCTGGCCCGGAGACATCCTGGCGGCCTACGCCGTGTGCGGTCTGATCATCATCCGGCTGCGCCGCTGGAGTAACGCGGATCTGCTGGCGCTGGCCCTACTGCTGTTCACCGCCGTGATGGTGTTGTGGATGCTTGCCAGCGCCGTGCTGGCGTTCATCCTGCCACCGGAGCAACTGAAGCAGCTGATCTCGGTGTACTGGTCTCCCAGTTCCGATGTGGTCAAGGAAGAGGTGGAGCGTCTGACCCACGGTTGGTTATCCGCCTTCGGTGATCGCGCACTGCACGCCGCGGGTGCCCAGCTCTGGATGTTCGGCAGCGACCGTTTCTGGCGCATGACCGCCCTGATGCTGCTGGGTATGGTGTTGTTGCGCACCGGTTTCCTGACCGGCGGATGGTCCACGCGGGCCTATGCCACGGTGGCGCTGCTGGGACTGGCGCTGGGGGTGCCGCTGGCTTTGCTGGGTGTCTGGTTCAACGAGGCGGTGGGTTGGGATTTCCGCTATGCCATGTTCCTTGGGCGGATTCCCAACCATTGGGGTAGCGTGGCCATGGCGCTGGCCTGGATCGCGCTGGTGCTGATGCTGGTCAGGAGCGGGGTGCTGGCGCGACTGCGGCTCGCCTTGTCCGCGGTCGGACGCCTGGCCATGACCAATTATCTGAACCAGTCCTTCATCAGCGCCGCCATATTCTATGGCTTCGGGCTGGGTCTGTTCGCCCAACTGGGCCATGCCGGACTGATGGGCGTGGTGGTACTGATCTGGGCGTTCCAGATCGCGTTTTCCCTGGTCTGGCAGCGCTATCTGGGGGCCGGGCCGTTCGAGCGTGCCTGGCGCTGGCTGCCCCAGCCCCGCCGCTCCACCCAGGCGGGCGGAGCGGCCTGAGCCGATGTTTGCCGGCCTCAGGTCCAGCGCGGCTTGCGCTTTTCGATGAAGGCGTCGATACCCTCCCGGGCGGCCTCCGTTTCCATGTTGCAGGCCATGGTCTCCGTGGCCAGGGCATAGGCCTCACCCAGCCCGCATTCCATTTGCCGCTTCAGGAGCTGTTTGCCGGCGCGGATCGAGACCGCTGGCTTGGCGGCGATGGTTTCGGCGAGTTGCTGTGTTGCCTGGCGCAGGGCCTGGTCCGCCACCACCTGGTTCACCAGGCCGACGGCTTCAGCGCGGGCCGCATCGATGAACTCACCGGTGAACAGCAGATGAGCGGCGTGCTTGGCCGCCACGTTGCGGGTGACGGCCACGGCCGGCGTGGCACAGAACAGCCCCAGGTTGATGCCGGAAGTGGCGAAGCGGGCGCTTTCCCCGGCCACGGCCAGGTCGCAGGTGGCCACCAACTGGCAGCCCGCGGCTGTGGCGATCCCCTGCACCTGGGCGATGACCGGCTGTGGCAGGGTGACGATGCGCTGCATCAGAGCGCTGCAGCGGCTGAACAGATCCCGGTGATAATCCGGGTCCTCGGAGGCCCGGATCTCCTTGAGATCGTGCCCGGCGCAGAAGGCCTTTCCTTCCGCATCGATGATGACCACGCGGACGGTGTTGTCCTCCGCGAGTCCGTCGAGCAGGGCGTGCAGGCTGTCGATGACCGCTCCGGTCAGCGGATTGTAGCGGTCGGCGCCCGGCAGTGTGACACGGGCTATGCCGCCCTCCTGCTGCAGGCGGATCTCGGCCCCGGCTGCGGATGATGCGGTTGAGCTCATGGTGTTCCCCCTATAGCTGCTTGGCCTGCTCGCGCAGGTTGAACTTCTGGATCTTGCCGGTGGATGTCTTCGGCAACTCCCCGAAGACCACCTTGCGTGGTGCCTTGAAATGGGCCAGGTGTTCCCGGCAGAAGGTGATGATGTCCTGTTCCGTGGCCTCCTGGCCGTCGCGCAGGGTCACAAAGGCACAGGGCGTTTCGCCCCACTTCTCGTCGGGTTTGGCCACCACCGCGGCTTCCAGCACCGCCGGATGACGGTAGAGCACATCCTCAACCTCGATGGTGGAGATGTTCTCGCCGCCGGAAATGATGATGTCCTTCAACCGGTCCTTGATCTCCACGTAACCGTCCGGATGACGCACCGCCAGGTCGCCGGTGTGAAACCAGCCACCCTTGAAGGCTTTGTCCGTGGCCGCCGGGTTCTTCAAGTAGCCCTTCATGACGGTGTTGCCCCGCATGAAGATCTCCCCCATGGTTTCGCCGTCGTCCGGCACCGGCTCCAGGGTCTCCGGATCGGCCACCATCAGGCCCTCAAGCATGGGATAGCGGACCCCCTGCCGGGCCTTGACCCGGGCCCGCTGTTCCAGTGGCAGTTGGTCCCATTCACCGTGCCAGGCACAGACTGTCACCGGACCGTAAACCTCGGTCAGCCCGTAGACGTGGGTGATGGCGATTCCCATATCCTCCACCGCGCCGATGACCTTTGCCGGCGGGGCCGCCCCCGCGGTCATGGCCTGAACCGGATGATCCAGCCAGGCCTTCGCCTCGTCTGGCGCGTTCAGCAGGCCGTTCAGTACGATGGGGGCGCCGCAGAAATGGGTGACCTGGTGCTCCCGGATCAACTCCAGGATCTTGACCGGTTCCACCTTGCGCAGGCAGACATGGGTGCCCACGCAGGCGGTGATCGTCCACGGAAAACACCAGCCGTTGCAGTGGAACATGGGGAGGGTCCACAGGTAGACCGGGTGATGCCCCATGGCCCAGACCATCTGATTGCTGACCGCGTTCAGATAGGCACCTCGGTGATGGTAGACGACGCCCTTCGGGTCGCCGGTGGTGCCCGAGGTGTAGTTCAGGGCGATGGCGTCCCATTCGTCCGCCGGCGGCTGCCAGTGGAAATCCGGATCGCCCCCGGCGATGAACGCCTCGTAGTCCAGTTCACTGGCGGCGTCATCGCTGCCCAGTTCTGGATCGTTCACATCGATGAGCAGCGGTGGTCGCTCCAGGCCGCTCACCGCCTCCCGGATCACGCCGCTGAATTCCCGGTCCACCAGCAGCGCCCGGGCCTCACCGTGCTTGAGCATGAAGCGGATGGTGTCCGCATCCAGACGGATGTTCAGCGCATTGAGGACCGCACCCGCCATGGGGACACCGAAATGGGCCTCCAGCATCTCGGGAGTATTGGGAAGCATGGCCGCCACCGTATCCCCTTTGCCGATGCCGCTCCGATTGAGCGCCGACGCCAACTGACGGCAGCGATCATAGGTCTGACGCCAGTTGCGCCGTACCCGGCCGTGGATGACTGCTGGGTGCTCCGGATAGACGAAAGCCGCCCGTTCCAGGAAACCGAGCGGGGTCAGGGGGGCGTGGTTTGCCGCCGTTCGGTCTAGTCCGGTATCGAAAATGCCTCCCATCTGTCTCCTCCTGCGGGGCCCGATACGTTGTCGGGCCGTTGGTGGTGGGTGGAATCCCCATCAGGCCGCCGCCCGCATCCTCCTCAGGCGCGGCAACCGGCCTGCGTCAGAAACAGATTACCACCGTCCACACGGTGGATTCAGCCAGCCAGGCGTGGCTGCACGTAACCACGCAGGGGCAGGCGGAAGCAGACGGCAGCCGCCAGGA
Source organism: Ectothiorhodospiraceae bacterium (assembly GCA_020831885.1). Lineage (GTDB taxonomy): Bacteria > Pseudomonadota > Gammaproteobacteria > Nitrococcales > Aquisalimonadaceae > LSCE01. The sequence goes on along the minus strand of JAFIFU010000009.1, from coordinate 48,898 downwards.
TCAGAATCAGCCCGGAGCCGCCGAAGGCGATCCAGTGGGTACCGAAGGCCTCGTAGCCCCAGCCGCCGAGCCAGGAGCTGATCATGGCGCCGATCTGGTGACCCAGGTACGTCCAGCCATACAGAATGCCCACGATACGGATACCGTACACATCCGCCAGAATGGCGGAGGACAGGGCGATGCTTCCGGCCCAGACGATGCCGCCGATGGCGGCCACCAGGTACAGCTCCCAGGTCACGGCCGCCAGCAGCAGGCCGAAAAAGCCGAGACCTCGGATCAGGTAGATCATGGCCAGCAGGTTCTTGCGCTGGAGGATGTCGGAAAGCTGACCCAGGATCAGTGTGCTGGGAATGGCCACCAGACCGATGAGACCGATACCGTAGGAGGCCGTGAGGGGATCGAAGCCGTGGTCCACCAGCATGGGTACCCCGTGAGTGCCCAGCAGATTCATGCTGTAGCCACAGGCGAACAGGCCGATGGCCACCTGCCAGAAGGGGCGGGTGCGCACGGCCTCGCGCCAGGTGAGTTCGTAACCGTCGCCCGCCGGGGGGGAGGGTGTCGCGTCCCTTGTCCTGTCCACCGGCAGCAGATCGGTACTGGCCGGTGCCTGATCCCGGATCACCAGAAACGTGACGGGGAGCATCAGCATCAGGAACAGGGCCGAGAACCCCAGCAGTGTGTTCTGCCAGCCCACCTGCTGGATAAACCAGGTGAGGGCGGGGGTGAGAAGGGCGATACCCGCCATGGATCCGGTGGACAGGAAGAACAGAGCCGTTCCCCGCCGCCGTGTGAACCAGCGGCTGATAACCGGCGTCAGGGCCACCGGGCTGGTGAATGAGAAACCCAGCGACATGAGCACGCCGTAGGCCAGGAAGAAGCTGAAGGGATGACGCGCGGTGACCGTCCAGAGAATGGACACCACGACGATGACCGTACCCAGCAGGAGGACGAACCGGGTGCCAAGGGTGCCCACCAGATGTCCCGCCACGGGCATGCCCAGACCGTAACAGAGCATGCCGATGGCCACGATCCCGGCCAGCAGGCTGCGGCTCATTCCCAGGTCTTCCGCCATGGGAATGAAAAACGGGCCGATACCCATCCGCATGCCCACGGTCAGGAGTGTGATCAGGGTGGCGGCGGCGACGATATTCCAGCCGAAATACCATCGTCCTGGGGACTGCGCGGTCACGTTGACGGAGATCCTCTTTCCGTTACCGGGCCATGTCAGGGCGCCGGGCAGGCCATGACAATCAGGGAATCGATCAGGGCTTACTTAGCGACCTAATGAGCTGCCATACCATGCCACGTCGCCCCGTTTTCTGGTAGCTCCCATGTGGAATCGCCGGGTAAACTGCCGGCATGACAGTGCCTGCTGCCGCCGAGACCGTATTGCTGCTGAACCGCCGGGCCGGATCCGGAAGTGCCGGCCGTTTCTGGGATCGTTGTCCCGCGGTGCGGCGTCTGCCGGGGGAACTCATCGCCGCTGAAACCCCGGCGGAGGCGTCGGCCGCCATGGACCGGCTGGTTGGGCAGGGCACGCGGCGCATCGTTGCCGTGGGTGGTGACGGTACCTTTCACCACCTGGTCAACGAAGTCATGCGGCGGGATCTGGCGGCGGATGTGGAACTGGGCCTGTTGCCCCTGGGAACGGGCTCGGATCTGGCGCGTGCCCTGGGGATTCCGCGACGCCCTGACGCCGCGATCCGGCATCTGCTCAAGGCGCCACCGCGCCCCATGGACCTGCTCCGGGTGGATCTCGGTGCCCGGGTCCGCCATGCCGCCAATGTGGCCTCGCTAGGCCTGTCCGCCGAGGTGGCGCACCGCGTCAATCAGCAGACCCGCCGATGGGCCGGGAGCTATCTGGAGGCCGCTATCCGCCAGCTGCTGCGTTCTAGCCCCCGTGAGCTATCGGTGTCACTGGATGGGGAGCCGTGGTTCCACGGGCCGGTCTGGTTGGTGGTGGCGGCCAATGGGCATCGGTTCGCCCCGGGGGGGGGGGGACAGGCCCGGGGGGGGGGGGGTGTGGGGCGGGGGTGGTGGGGGGGGGGCCCCACGGGCGCGGGGGCCGCGGGGGGATTGCGTATCTCGCCCGGGGCGCGGGTGGATGATGGCCTGGCGGACTGTCTGCTGGCCAGTTCCCGGGGGCCATGGAGTCTCATGCCCCACCTGCCGCGGCTGTACCTGGGACTGCACCTGGGCGCACGGCCGGTACGATGGCGACGCGCCACCCGGCTTTCCGTGGAAGGCCTGGCGGACCAGGCCTGGCTCGCGGAGCTGGATGGCGAGACCTATCCGGCAACACGTTTTGATGTGAGCTTGTTGCCGGCTGCAGTGAAGGTGCTGGCATGAGGCGCCCGGATCACCTGAGTGCCGGGGCGGCGCTGTCCGATGTCGTTCTGGCCGTGGCGCTGACCCTGGGGGCCGGCGTGATCGCCGGGGTGCTGGCGCCGGGGCTGATGCGTCATTTTGATCTCCCGCTGCTCACCGTGCTCATGCTGCAGGGCGTGATCATCCTGATCGGTCTGCGTATTCTCCTGTCCCGTCGCGGCGACGGCTGGACCGGTATCGGGTTGAGTCTTCCCGTTCCTGCGGATCTGCTTCGCGCAGCGCTGGCGCTGGTGTTGGTCTATCTGGTGAATATCAGCTTCATGTCGCTGATCCTGTTGCTGTTTCCGGAGGTTGTGGAAGGGCACCAGGAACGCCTTTTCGGGGTTGCCATGTCGCTGACGGCGGATGTCTCGCTAGTGGTCATCGCGCTGGCCATGCTGTTCACCGGTTTCTACGAAGAGGTTCTGGCCCGCGGTTTCCTGCTTTCCCGTTGCCGGCGGCTCATGGGTGGGGTCTGGGGTCCGGTGCTGGTGTCCTCGCTGCTGTTCGGCCTGGGGCATGCCTACCAGGGATGGGCGGGGGTGGTGCAGACCGCACTGATCGGCGTGGTGTTCGCCCGCCTGGCCCTTCACTGGGGCAGGCTCTGGCCGCTGATCATCGCCCATGGGGCGCTGAATACCGTGTCCCTGGTGGTGATGCGGGCGGCGGCCTGAAGGCGCTTGACGGCCGGATTCAGTCGCCCGCTGCTGTGGCTTCCAGCCGTACCGGTTTGCCGTGGGGCGTGCGTTGGTAAGCCTCGATCCATGCCTGCTTCAGGGTCCGCAGGCTGTCCGCCGATGCCCGACCCTTTCGGATCAGGAGTTCCTCCAGCGCAGCAAGCCAGTCCAGATAGTATTGATCCTGCCCATCGGCGATGCCGGCATCAGCTGAGCGCCGGCGGTGTTCCGAGAAAACCTCGCCCCATTCGCTCCACGTGAACAATCCGCGTTCGTTCAGATGGACCGTCATGGCAAAGGCCTGTGCCTGCCAAGGGGCGGTGAATGGCGGTGTGGCATCCTGTTCAGCGGGCCTCAAGGTAACTCTCCCATAAGTCCAGGGTCACCGTGTCCCGGGGCGAGGCATCCGGCCCCCACAGCTCCCGCGCGGCGAAGCGCACCGCATACAGGTGTTCCGGTTGCTCCCCCTGGAAAATCGCATTGGTGTCCGGAAGCACGTGGGCCCCGTGATGCAGGACGACTTCGCCGAGCTTGCCCCGGGCGTAGCGGGGCAGGCGGGTGTGGTGTTCCGGGTGCCGGTTGCCGGTCCGGACTGCATCGCCGGGCCGGAACCTGGGTGGGGCGTCCACCTGGCGCCGGGAGGGACCGCCCCGGCGCAGCATGGCCCGTGCGCCGTCCGGATCCAGCGGCGCCTTTCCATTGGGTGGGCCGCCGACGGGTTCACCGGTGCGGAGCTCCTGCTCGGTGATCAGGCCGGCCTCCAGCATCTGGTCGGTCAGGGCATGGATCCAACGCTCGTAGTAGGTGCTGTTCAGGTATTCGCGGGGTGGGATGCGCTCCCGGGCGTAGCGGCTGGCGTCGATGTTCCAGCGCTTCCACGAGGCCATGACCACGGTCAGGGCCATGGCGCGGGCCTCCCAGTCGGCATGGAACAGGGGCTCGTTCTCCTCGATGGGAACGGGGCCGAAGCCGTGCATGCCGCCCATGTCGTGTATTCCGTTCATCCCCGGGCCTCCGTGTCAGTCGGGTTGCCGCGGCTGGCCGGTTCCGATCATGGAATCGCGGGTCACCAGGTCGGCGAGCTCCGATTCATTCAGCCCCTCGGTGCCCTCCGGTCGCCGGGGGACCACCAGGTAACGCATTTCCGACGTGCTGTCCCAGACCCGGACTTCGGTCTCCTCGGGCAGCGTGATGCCGAATTCCCGCAGGACGGCACGGGGTTCACGCACCACCCGGGACCGGTAGGCCTCGGATTTGTACCAGGCCGGGGGCAACCCCAGTACCGGCCAGGGGTAACATGAACACAGGGTGCACACCACCATGTTGTGCACTTTGTCGGTGTTTTCCACCGCCACGATATGTTCCCCCTGTCGCCCCTCGTAGCCCAGGCTGGCGATGGCCGCGGTGGCGTCCCGCAGCAACCAGGCCCGGTAGTCCGGGTCGCTCCACGCCTTGGCCACCACACGGGCACCGTTGCGGGGACCCACGTCGTTGGCATAGGTATCGATGATGGTGTTCAGCGTCTCCGGATTCACCAGTCCTTTGCGGACCAGCAGCGACTCCAGGGCCTGTACCCGCAGTGCGGGATCGGGGGGGACGTGGCTGTGGTCATGCTCGTGTTTGTGTGAATGATGCGTATCGTCAGTCACGGCTAAGACTCCCGGTTCTCGTCCGTACACCATAGCAAGCTTTTCATGAGCCGTATTACGGGGACGCTGTCTGCGCCCGCCGGCCGGTGATCCAGTGCGCGACATAAATCAGAGCGATCAGCGTGAGGCCCGCCACATCGCTGGTGGGTTCCGGATAGATGAGCGCGAGTCCGGCGCAGAGTACGGGAATGCGCGTCGGCCAACGGATGATGCCGACCCGGTACAGATAGGCTTCCGCCGCGGAGGCCAGCAACCACATGGCGGTGATTGCGGTGGCGGCGGAGAGCAGAATCCGGCCGATGTCGCCCTGAAGGATCAGGGACGGGTTCAGTACGAACAGGAAAGGCAGCACGAACAGGATGCTACCCAGGCGCATGGCGAACAGTCCCGTCTTCCCGGCGCGCGCACCGGCGACGCCGGCAGCGGTGATGGCCGCAATGGCGACGGGGGGTGTGATGTAGGACATCATCCCCCAATACAGGATGAACAGGTGGCTTGCCAGGGGATTGAGCCCTGCCGCCACCAATGCGGGAGCAAGCAGGATCGAGAGGAAGATGTAACAGGCGCTCACCGTCATGCCCATCCCCAGCACGAAGCTGGTGACCGCACCGGCAGCCAGCATCAGCGGGATGGAGCCGCCGGCGTGGAGCAGCAGTTCCCGGGAGAAGGCGCCGGCCACCCCGGTGTAGGACAGCCCGCCAACCACCAGACCGATACCGGCCAGAATAGCCACCAGGTTGGCCACGCTGGTGGTGAGCGTGGCGAGCAGTTGCAGGCCGCGGCGGAAGTTCAGGCGGTACTTCCGCTTGAACAGCGAGATACCCAGCAGCACCAGGGTGGCGTAGTAGGGCGCGTGGGCCTCGAGCCGCATGAACAGCAGCATGTAGATGAGCATCGCCAGGCTGAACAGGTAGGGCCAGCCGTCCTTCAGGGTCTCCCACAGGCCGGGGATTTCGGAATCCGGCAGGCCCTTGAGGCCGCGGCGGGCGGCGTAGTTGTCCACCTGGAACAGCAGCACCACGTAGAACAGCAGCGCCGGAAGGAAGGCGGCGATCATCACCTCGGCATAGGGTACGCCCAGGAACGAGGCCATGATGAAGGCCACCGCCCCCATGACCGGCGGCATGAGCGTGCCGCCGGTGGAAGCGCAGGCCTCCACCGCGCCGGCGTAGTGCGGTGGATAGCCGGCCCGCTTCATGGTGGGGATGGTGATCGGGCCGGTGGTGAGGATATTGGAGATCACGCTCCCGGACAGGCTGCCCATGAAACCGCTGGAGACCACGGAGACCTTGGCCGGACCGCCGCGGGTACGTCCCATGAGCGCGGTGGCGAAGCGCATGAAGAAATCGCCGCCGCCGGTGACGGTGAGCGCCGCGCCGAAGACCACGAAGCCGATCACCAGCCGGGCTACCACCTGCATGGGGATGCCGATGATGCTCTCCACCCCCATCACGTGGGAGCGGATCGTCTCACCGAGATCGAACTGGGTGCCGAACAGGAAACCAGGCATATACCCGGCGAATAGAGGATAGGCACCAAAGAACAGTGCGACTGCCAGCAGCGGCCAGCCCCCGCAGCGCCGTACCCCCTCGAGAACGAGGGCAAGAATCACCGCCGAGGCCAGCGTGGCCTGGATGGGTGCCATGAAATCCCAGCCTTCCTGGATGATCTGCAGGCCGTGGATGCCGATATACACGGTGGAGGCCAGGGCTGCCGCCGCCAGGAGCCAGTCATACCAGGGCACGCGCCGCGCCGCTCCGGAATGAGCCGGGAATGCGATGAACGCGGCGGCCAGGAACAGGCCGATGAGATAGTAGAGAAACGAGTTCCCCAATGGCGAGAAACCCATCACCCGCAGGTGAAAAGTCTGGTTGATGGTCATTAGCAGACCGATGGTCCCCAGGCTCACCGCAAACCAGTAGGCAACGCCCTTCAGGCGCTTGTGTTCATCCGGGTCGGCAGGTGCCTGACTGGTTCTGGTCGCATCAGTGGGCTGGGTCATGGGGCGATGGCTCCACGGCGAGACGTTCAGGTTGGAATCCTGCGGACAGAGCGGCGCTGCCGACGGCTTTCGCCGACAGCAGCGCTGCTTCCATCAAGGCCGGTTCAGAGTGATTCCAATGCGGCCTGCCGGTGTCGCTCCCAGATATCGGCGAATTCGTCGTCGCTCTTGCCGGCGGCCTCGTCGATGGCCTCCGTCCAGGCCGCCTGCAGGGCCTTGAGGCGTGCCAGCCGCGCCTCATTCCAGGCCTCGTGCTCGTCGGTCCAGATGCCCGCCTCGCGCAGATACCGGATGGCCCCCTCGTGGAACGGCACATCCGTGGCCGGGGTGCCGGCCTGCTCCATGTTCCAGCGGGGCATCACCGCCGTGGCGTCCTTGTACATGTCATAGGTCTCGTGCATGGCCTTGGTAAAAGCGTACACGATGTCCTCATCCAGATCGGCCCGCATGACCAGCAGCGGGTAGCGGTAGGCGAGGATGTTCACCGGGTTATCCTCGCTGATACCGGCGCCCACGGTTTCCTTGAACGGTTCGAAGAAGGGGGCGATGTCGTTGAGCCGTGCCCAGCCCTCCTCGTTTTCCGGGGGCACCTCGAGCCAGCGGATACCCCGGGGCGACTGCTCCAGCTCGTAGACCTGGCTGGGCGTGGTGGTGGTGCAGGAAGCGTCCGCCTGGCCCTCGGCCACGGAACTCATGGCCGCGCCGTAGGTGGGAAACATGATGGCGTCCACATCGTCGATGGTGAGCCCGGCGAATTCCAGAAAGGCCTCACACTTGACGTTCACAGAGGGGTTGCCGGCGACAAACGCCATCCGCACACCCTTGAGCTCCTCGAGCTTGGTGATGTTGGCGTCGCGGGCGGTGAACACGCCGAAGGACGCCGGCCGACCGCCGGCGGCACGGAGATCCTGAGGCCCCCAGCGCCGTGCCGCGTAATCGTAGATGCCCTCTGCGGCGAACCAGGTCTCTGTGGCCAGGAAGCCCACTTCTGCCCGACCCATGACCACCGGCTGCAGCCGGCCGATGGCCGAACCGGAAGGCTGAATGCGCACCCGGGTGCCGTACTTGCGGCCAAAGGCGTCGGCAATGGCCGAGGCCTCGGCGTAGCCCGCCGAGCCCACATCGTAGGACGTCCACGTCATCGACGACGGCAACTCCGCGGCGTGGGCCGCACCGCCGATACCCAGGGCCAATGAGCCGGTCAGTGTTGCCACCGACAGACTGCGGAAAAGTGAGCGGGCTGCGTTCATGGTGTGTCTCCTCCAGCAATTGTACGCCCCTGTGGTCAGGAGCTCTTGTCGTTGCGCGGTTGCGATGGAATCCGGGCCCGAGAGCACCGGCATCGGCTGCGGTCACCTGGTGACAGTTATGGACTATAGGAGGACTGTGTGCAGGCTGGCAACCGATATTCTCGCTTATTTAGATAGTTTTCTCGTATTTTGATAAAGACTGGCAGTCAATTGATTGCCTGATGCTCCAGGCGCCGGATTTCGTCGTGAATCACCGAAATCACCTCTTGCCGACGGGCGTCGTTCATGCGGGAGAGCACCGACGCCACGATGACGGCCACCGTCTCCCCGCTTCGGGGTACCCGGAAAGCGATACCCACCGCGGCAACCTCCGGGATTATCCGCCCCAGGTTCAGGGCGTATCCGCGGCGACGGCAGGCGACCACCGCGTCCTCCACCTCCACGGCGGTGATACCGGAATAGCGTTCGAAGCGCCCGGTGTTCTGCCGGATGAGTTCCGCGCTTTCCTTTTCCGGAAGGCTGGCCAACAGCGCCACGCTCCCGGCGCCCACGCCCAGCGGTCGCCGGGAGCCGGGAAGCAGCGTGTTGGTGCTGACCGGGTAGGTGCCTTCGGCCACGTCGATACACAGGGCGTCCCGATTGGAACGCACGGACAGATACGTGGATTCCTCGGTGCGCAGCGAGATGCGGTTCAGCAGGGGTTTCAGTCGATGTCGTAGTTGCAGGTCCGGTGCCACACTTTGCGCGGACTCGGCGATTTCCAGCAGGCCGAAGCCGATGTGGTAGGTCTTCTGGTACGGGTCGAACGTCAGCAGGCCCTCCTGAGCCAGGGCTGTCAGCAGGCGGTGCGCCGTTGCCGTGTTCATGCCCACCTCGCGGGCGATCCGTGACAGGGTTCCGCCGGTGGGAAACCGATGCGCCACCACCCGGAGCAGGGTCGACGCCTTGGCCAGGGAAGTACTGCGGGGCGCGCCGGTATCCGGCGGTTGATCCGGGTGTCGGTAGCCCATGGGCCTGATCTACTCCGTGCATGTGGCCAGGGGTGAGCATGGTCAGTCGTCAATAGTACTCCAGGCGATCACGGAAGGAAGCCGCTCCCGTGGGGAATAGATCGGTGTTTCCTTAATGGACGGCAGGGCGAATGCCCTGACATATTTGTCGGCTGGTTTGGGAAGCCATCCGCCGATATGCTTTATCCGTTACGAGTAAACCAAAGAGTACGTCGAACATGCCCAAACTGTCCGCTGTCGAGCTGGAGGAGTTGATCACCCAGGGGTTTCCGGATCTTCGTGATGACGCCTGGCGTATCGAAGACGTGCGCGATCATTACGTTCGCGTGCGCATGCCGTTTCACCGTTCCAATCTGCGGCCCGGGGGAACCATATCCGGGCCCGCCCTTATGGAACTGGCCGACGTGGCCATGTACGCTGCGGTCCTGGCCATGCTCGGTCCGGTGGTGATGGCCGTGACCACGTCGCTGAACATCAATTTCATGCGCAAGCCGGAACCCGGCGACATCATCGGCGAGTGTCGGCTGTTGAAACTCGGTAACCGGCTTGCGGTCGGAGAAGTGACCATGCATGCGGACGGGGACGACGCCCTCGTTGCCCATGCCGCGGTGACCTATTCCATTCCACCCAAGGAACAGCGTCCCGCATGAAACCCTGCCCCGATTGCCCGAATCTCAATCCGCGCGGATCCATGCGCTGTGTGCTGTGCAATGCCGGCGTGATCGGGAATCATCCGGAACCGCGGAATACCTGGACGGTGTTGCGGGAAAACCCGCGGCGGGCTCTGCTTGCACTCCTGGGGCTCGTGGTGCTGTTACTGCTGCTGTGGCGGTTCGGGCCGGAAATCCCGGAACAGCAGGGGAACGGGCCACCGGCCACGGAGCAGCAAGCCGGGCAGCCGGACCGTCGTTGAAGGCACCGGTTATGTCACGGACCGGGAATCAGCGCGATGCGGCCCACGACACCGCGGGACTCCAGGCCGCGCAGCGCCTCGGCCGCATCACGCAGCGGATAGGTCCGGCAGATATGGGGACGGAGGTGCCCCTGGGCCGCCAGCCGGAATAGGGCTTCCAGGCCGTGTCGGGCCTGCTCGGGATTACGACGGGCCGACTCACCCGCCCTGACCCCTATCACGCTGTAGCCCTTGATCAACGCGTGATTGGCCCGGAGCTCCGGAAAACTGCCGCTGGCAAACCCCACGATCAGCAGGCGTCCACCCCAGGCCAACAGGCGAGCGGATTCCGTGGAGAGTGTTCCGCCCACGGGGTCATAGACAACATCCACCCCGGCTTCACCCACCAGCGCCCTGACCGCGGAACGGAACTCCTGCTCCCGGTAGTTCACCACGGCATCCGCACCCCGTTCACGGGCGATCGCCAGTTTCCGGTCGCTGGACCCCACCGCAATCACCCGGGCGCCGAGCAGCTTGCCCAGTTCCACGGCGGTAAGGCCGACGCCCCCGGTGGCGCCAAGCACCAGCAGGGTCTCCCCGGAGGCGAGTTGCCCGCGATCCACCAGGGCGTGGAACGCCGTGCGGCCGGCCACGGTGAAAGTGGCACCCTCGGCGAAGGAAAAACCGGGCGGCAGGGGCATGATGGCATCCTCGGCGGCCACCACCTGTTCCGCGTACCCTGCCGCGCGGGTTGAAGCGATGACCCGATCCCCGGTGGCAACACGGTTGACGCCGGGTCCGGTTTCAATCACCTCGCCGGCCACTTCCATGCCGGGGATGAATGGCGGTTGCAGCCGCAACTGATAGCGGCCGTAGGTCATCAGCAGATCCGGATAGTTCACGCCGCTGGCGCGCACGGCGATACGTATCTGGCCCGACTCCAGTGCCGGGGCGGGACGTTCCTGCAACTGCAGGGATCCGGGGCCGGTCAGGGCCGTACAGACCATGGCGCGGAAATTCATGGGACGCGGCGTCTCCTGGGATTGTCCGAATCATCGTGCATGATGGTACCGGATTGATGGCACACTTTGGGTGTTGTCGTCTCTGGAGAGGAACCGATGTCTAAACCGATCATCGCCGCGAACCGCCCGGTGCGTGTGGAACTGGAACAGGGCAGGCGCTATGCCTTCTGTGTCTGCGGGCGTTCCGCCACGCAGCCGTTCTGCGACGGATCCCACCGGGAAACGGATCTGCGCCCGCTCATGTTCCAGGCCCGGGATGGTGGTCCCGCCTTTCTCTGCCGTTGCAAGCAGACCGCCAATCCACCGTATTGTGATGGCAGCCACAAGCAAGTGTCCGACGACGCGGTGGGTGGCGAGGGCTGAGGCGCCGGCGCGGTGCTTCACCGACGATCAGTTCCGCGGATCCTCGTCGTCGGGCCAGTCTTCCGGCGGGTCGATGCGGGGCGGCCCGGCGCGTTTCTGGGCGACGATCTGCAGGGCCAGATGGCCCACGCCCAGCAGCAGGGCCATCAGGAACAGGATGGCCAACAGGGGAATGCCGGCGACCGTGAACAGGTAACCCAGGGGTGACATCTGTATCATCCAACTGAGCAGGGCAATGATGAACCAGCGCCCGGCGAAGCGCGCGCCATGATCCCGCGCCCAGACGGCCCGCCGCCGGCGCTGTTCCTGGGTGTCCCGTGGCATGCCGCGCATGTGCCAGCCGGCGAACAGGTAGGCCAGCAGCAGAGCGCCCAGCGACTGGCCCTGACCCCGTGACTTGTTCATTGGTCCTTTCCCCGCGCCATGATCACATATCATGGTGCGGCCGGCCTGCCGCCGGCGCAAGGGAGGCACCGACGTATTCCCGTGGTCGGGTGAATACGTCAGCGTTTCCCAGGGAGCCAGGGATGACCAAGCAGATATTCTATGAGGGCGATGCGCTGTATGCGGATATGCTGCGGGCCATCGCTTGCGCGCGACAACGGGTCTGGATGGAGTCCTACATCTTCGCCGGTGACCGGGTGGGCAGGCGGTTCGCCGCTGCCCTCGCGCGCGCCGCACGCCGGGGTCTGGATGTCCGCCTGCACATCGATGCGGCGGGCAGCCTGTTTCTGTTTCCCCGTCGGCTGCAGCAACGCTTGCGTCGGGCCGGCGTCCGGGTACGGCGCTTCCACCGCTGGTCCTGGCGTGACCCCTGGCGGTACAACCGGCGCAATCACTGCAAGCTGCTGATCGTGGATCGCGCGCATGTCTATCTGGGGGGCTTCAACATCCACGAGCAGAGCAGCCGGCGCTACCATGGCGACGGGCGCTGGCGTGATACCCATGTGCGCCTGGACAGCGCTCCGTTGTCCGACCAGGGTGCCGACCTGTTCGCGTTGTTCTGGACACGCCGTGTGCCCGCCAGACTGCGGCGCCCGCCGCCACCCGATCTGCTGGCCGGCGACATGCTGGTGACCAACCGGCTGCCCCGGCACCGGCATGCCCTGCGTTATCTGTTGCGCCTGGGCCTTCACCGGGCGCAGCACCGCGTGTCCCTGACCACGCCGTATTTCGCCCCGGATCCGCTCACCGCGCGCCATCTGGTGGATGCCGCAAGGCGTGTGGAGCTTCGGTTGCTACTGCCGGCACGGTCGGATGTACGGCTCCTGGAACTGACAGCGCGTCATCTGTATGCGCGTTTCCTCAAGGCCGGCGTGCGTATTTTCGAGTACGTTCCGCGGACGCTGCATGCCAAAACCATGGTGGCCGACGCGGACTGGGCCAGCATCGGCAGCGCGAACCTGGATTTCCGCAGTTTCCTGCACAACTACGAGATTCACTACGTGACCACGGACCCCCGCGTATGCGGTGATCTGCAGGCGCAGTTCGAGAGGGATCTGTGTCAGGCCCGGGAGATCACGCTGGAGTCCCTGGGACGGCGTCCCTGTTGGGAGCGCGTTGCCGGTTGGCTGGGGTGGCAGTTCCGCTGGTGGCTGTGAGGGCGGTTCCGGGCGGTGCGGTCCCATGGGCGGGCATGACCGGTTATGATGGGGTGACGCGGGGCTTGGGGGCGTTATGCAGTTTGGTCTGTTGTTCGAGTACTGGCTGATCACCATGTCGGCCTTGTTCGTGATCGTTAACCCGCTTACCACCGCCTTCGCCTTTCTGTCGCTGATGGCGCGGGCCTCCGAGGCAACGCGGGAGGCCGTGGCGCGCCGCGCCACGCTGATCGCCACCGGGATTTTTGTCGTTTTCGCTCTCCTGGGGGGAGTGATCTTCAAACTGTTCGGCATCACGCTGGAGGCATTCCGAATTGCCGGCGGACTGATCCTGTTCGGTATCGCCATGGGCATGATCCGCAGGGGGCAGGATGAAGGGGAGGAGGTGGCAGGTGAGGATCCCCGCGGTAACGGAAAGCTGGCCCAGGACGTGTCGGTGATCCCGCTGGCGATTCCGTTCATCAGCGGACCGGGTTCCATCGCCACGGTGATGATACTTACCAGTCAGGCACCCACGGCCTGGCATCTGATACTGGTGTTCATGGCGATCGGGCTCACCACCGGGGCCTGTTACTTTGCCATGGTGTATTCCCGCTACCTGGTCCGCCTGCTAGGGGAGACCGGGAAGGAGATCGTGACCCGGCTGTTCGGCATCATTCTGTCGGTGATTGCGGTCCAGTTCGTGATCAACGGTGTGCTGGACATCTATCGGGGCCTTTGAGCCACGGCCTGGCCCTGCGAGAGCCGCAACGCAGCGAGCGCGGAAGTGCGAACAGGCCCTAGTCAGGAACATCCGGTGGCGGTCCCTTCTGCAACAGGAGCATGCCGGTGATGCCCAACGCGACCCAGAGCACCATGCTCCAGACACCAAGGCGTTCCCACAGGGGGCCGATGATGAACAGCACCAGTACCGACAGCGCCAGGCAGGCAAGCCCACACCAATGCAGCAGTCGCGCCTTTGCGGATGGTTCCATGGATTTCCCGATGCGGTACGTGGGTGATGTTGCCTCAACGGCCGTTCATTGTGACTCATGGCCATCGGAGCTGCAAAGCGACGGGCGCAGCCTCCGGGGTGGGGGTGCGGTATGCTGATCCCCTTCATTGAATGGGTGGTGGTTGGCTTCGAGGCGGCCGGTGTTCTGGTTCTGCTGACAGGCTTTACGCTGGCCACAGTCCGGTTTCTGGCACAGCCGAGCCGCTTCGACAGCCATGCCGCCTATATCGATTACCGCCACCGCATGGGGCGCTCGCTGCTGCTGGGGCTGGACTTTCTCATCGCCGGAGACATCATCAAGACCATCATCGTACCGGAGGGGCTGACCAGTATCGCGGTCCTGGCAGCCATCGTGCTGATCCGTACCTTCCTCAGCATGACCTTGCATCTGGAGGTGGAGGGACGCTGGCCATGGCAGGGGGCGGCCGGGAAGGACACGCAGCGGCATGATTCCGGGAAGCCCTGACGGGCTTCCTTGCTGTACGACGGGTCGCTGCTGTGCCCCCGGGGGAGGCTCAGGGATCACACCATTGACTGATCCGCTCCTGCGCCAAAGCGCGTGCGGTCAGCCAGCGGCTGTCGTCCGGTTCCACGTCATCCAGTGCGTCCAGTTGTTCCAGGGCGCCGCGGAAGTCCCGGCAACGGATCCGGCGCACGCGCTCCGAAGCGCCGGCCTGTGAGCGGCGTCCGTCCGCATGGATGCGCTCCGCCCGCTGGCCGGGGGGCGGTTCATCACCGTAGTGCACCCGGCCTTGGGCGTCGGTCCACTTGTAGATGGTCGACGCCTGACCCGTTGTCCCGCCCATGAGCAGCGCAATGAGACAAGCCGTGGCCACCAGTCCCGCCGCTGTCACGCCTTTTGCCGGACGTCCTGCCATGCCGGAATCCTCATGGTGTCTCCGCGGCCCCTGCTGTCATTGTACCCGGAACCGCCGGCGGCAATTCCCGGGTTTCAACCCGATACAGCACCCAGTCCGCCAGTGCCCGCGCCTGCGATTCGCGCAACCAGGGGAGCAGGACAGGCCCGCTGGCGAGGGTCAGTTGTACCGTGGCCACCGTCAGCCGTCGCTGAAACCAGCTCTGCCGCAGTTGCACCGCGTGGACCCGCTCCACGGGAAACAGCGTGGTGCGCTGACCGAGCAGCCCGCGGCGAACGATCAGGTGATCCCGACCAACGGCCCAGGCCAGCAGGCGCCAGCGCAGGTGAGCCACAGGCCAGGTCGCGGCCAGTGCGCCGCCGGTCAGGAGGAACCACCAACCGGAACCCTGCCAGACAGCCAGCGCCAGCCCAGTGAGGCCGATCACTGCTGTGTACCGGAGGGCCAGGGCCCGCCGGTATGCCCGATGGACCGGTTGCAGATCCTCCCGGGGCTCCAGCCCCGGGAGGAACAGTACGGACAGACGGTTGGCGGTTCCCCGGTCCAGGCCCGGAACAAGAAAGCTACGACCGGCCTGATCGGCTGGTTGCGGGCCACCATATTGCCGGCACACCAGATGATAACGGCCCAACAAGCGGCCCAGCATGGTTTGCACCTGTTCCACGGCCTGGAGACGGTCGGCGGACAGTGTCTGTTGCCGTCGGTTCAACAGGCCGCTGCGCTGCACGTAGTACCGGCCCTGGCGGGTGAGCGTGTAGCGGAAATAGCGCAGCCAGGCGGCGCCGACAGAAACCATCATCAGCGCGAGGAGTAGGGCGCCGAGCAGGAGTGGCACCGACAGCCAGGGGGTGTCGGCCAGTGGTTGCAGCCATGGGACGGGCTCTTCCCGCTCCAGCCGCTCCCGGATCCGGCCTTCCAGCGGACGCAGAAACGGACCGATGGCCGCGAGCAGCAGATAGACCGCGTTGCTGGATAAGCCGTGGAGGGTCAGCGCGACCGGCGTAATGCGGAACAGGGTGTCCGGCTTCGTTGAGGCCGGGGCAGACTGATCCCCCGCGCCCTGTTGCCGGGCACTGTCCAGGCGTTTGCTCAGTTCTTCGGCCAGGCTCCGCCGGATGCCGGGCAATTCCACCTCGGTGGTGACACCGCCAGGCGTATCCAGCGACAGGCGGACAATATCGAAGGGGCGCATCCATGCCGGCTGTTCGAGGGCCAACTGTTGGATGCGCTGGGCCCGGATCCGGACTTCCACCTGCCGGATCAGCCCCTTCTGGACCCGCAGCACGTCATCATCCAGGCGGAAACGGAAACGGCGGTAATACAGCAGTGTGAGCGACAGGGCCAGAGCCAGCAGCGTGGCCCCAATGGCGAGCAGTTGCTGCATCCCGACACGCTCGACGAAAGCCACCCAGGCCCCGGCGCCGATCACCACGGGCAGGTTCTGGCGGATGAAATCCACGATGCCGCGGACAAGCAGGAACAGGACCGCCCACGGCGAAAGGCGTTGCCAGGCCGTGCCGTTATCCGCTTCGGTCATGTGGGTCAATATCCTCCCTGTCCGGCCCGCCGCGAATGCGGGACAGTACGTAATCCCGCAGATCCGCGGCGGTTTCGCTGGTGATTCCGGCAAGTTGCAGATCGCCGCTGCTTCCTCCGGCGGTGAAACAGTTCAGCCGGACCAGTCCGAACAGGCGTTCCAGCGGACCACTCACGGTCTCCACATGCTGAACCCGTGACAGGGGAAGGATGCGGGTGCGGCGGACCAGCAGGCCGCTGCGGTACACCAGATCGTGCTCGCGCAGGCCGTAGGCGCGACCGCGGGCCTCCACCCAGTTCAGCCCGCTGTGAAGCGGGCCAAGCACGGCCAGGAGGGGAGCGCCGACGAGGGGGAGCCAGTCCGGCCAGGGTCCGTGGGGCGGCAGCATGGCCAGCACCACCAGAGCCGGAATCCAGCCGAGCAGACTGTGTGCAAGGCGATAGCGAGCGTAGGCCCGGGACACCCCCGTGAGTGGGAGTTCTTCCAGGCGGGGCAGCCTGGCTGGATCCAGCCGGGCGTTACTGAACGGCATCGGGATCGGTTTCGATCGAGTCGAGCAGTGGTTCCAGACGACGGCTCTGCCAATTGAGGACAGCGGTGCGCTGGATCATCAGTGCCGCGAGTTCCGGTTCCGCATCGCGGATCACCGTGGCGGCGAAGTCCGCCAGGAAGCGGGATTTCATCATCGCCCGGGCCCGGTCCACGCCATACTCCTCATAAGGTGAGGAGCTGAGCAGCAGAAATCCGTCGTCGGGTATGCGCCCCTGGGTCATGTTCGCGCGGATGATGCCGGCTGCCTGCCGGATGGGGTGGGACAGGTCCGGGCTGTAAGGGCCGATAATCAGGGCGACATTGGGGACGTGCAGGAAGTCGAAGCCGCGCCCCACACAGATCACCCACTCCCGGTGCTCGATATCCAATTGGCGGTCCTGGTGACGGCGCTCGTTCACATGCCCGATATTGCCCTGGACCAATGGTAACAGGTCCCGGAGGATGGGCCAGGGCATGTCAGGTAACAATGCCTGGAGGCGGGGGAGCAACCCGTCGTTCTCGGCTGAGTCCTCCTCCGACAGATCCATGCTCCGGCCGTCCGTGCCGTGCAGTATCAGTGCGTCCAGGTCGGTTTCGAAACCGCACACCAGAGGATAAACCGTCTGGTGGGCGCGACCGTAGATGGTCTCCACCTGGGCCCGGATCTCCAGGGCATGCCGGAAAGCGGCCTCGCGGTCGCAGTCGAAACCGGCACATCCCCGGGAGCGGTCGCCACGGGAATAATGGTAGGTGATGATCAGCAGCACCCGGCGGCCCTGCCCGACGGCTTCCTCCACCGTGTCGGTGAGCATTTCACCCAGGTAAGGCCATCCCAGGTTGAAGATGCCGCCCAGATTCCGGAACGGGCGGATGATGCCCAGCGGCGTCCGGGTCGCGTGGGGGAGATGAATGCGACCATCCATGCACTTCAAGGCAACCAGCGCGGTATCGTGCTCTGCCAGGTAACGGTGCCGGGCCAGTTGGGCTTCGGGGCTGGAGAAACGGGCCGCATGACGGTGGCTGAGGTCCATCAGCCAGTCGATCCGTTCGCCGATCGGGCGCCCGTGGATTTCCATAAGTGCGCTCCTGCGGATTCAGCGGGTTGCCCGCGTATGTTACTAAGCTTTCAGAAGGTAACGCCATGCCAGCCGGATGTGGCATGGGCCGCGTGGGGGCGGAGCCGACGGATCACGGGCCGGCGATCCCGGATCGGTTATCCCTGCGGCAGGCGGGACAGGCGTCAGTCTTCGGGTCGGCAAGGTGCGCCGCAGGGCGCGCAGGCGCTGGTCTGGCTCTGACGCTGGGTGAGGGTGGTCTCCAGCCCCCCTTCACCCATGTTCATGCGGAAGGTGGGGCTGTCGATGTGATCCGCCACCACCGCGCCGCCGATGAGCAGGAGGATGACGATAACGCGCCAGCGCTTGTAGTGGCGTTGCATCGCGCCCATGTCCTCAATTGTTCGACAAGGAAAACCATGGCCGGGCCTGGACGCCCAGCAGCGAGCCCACCCAGGCAGCGGCGAACCAGATCCAGCCATGGAGGCTGGCGGAAGCAATGCCGCTGAACAGGGCACCGATGTTGCAGCCGAAGGCGAGGCGGGCACCGTAGCCCATGATCAGGCCCCCTAACACGGCTGCCAGCAGCGAGCGCGGCGGTATGCGCCCGCTGCTGGCCTGGTTGTACCGGCCGGCCAGTCCGGCGGCGAGCATGGCTCCCAGCAAAAGGCCGAAATTGGTGACCGAGGTGACGTTGACCAGCACGCTGTCGGCAAGGGCCAGAGCCGGGTAGTCCCAGGTCCAGAATTCGAACTGGCTCATGTCCACGCCAACAGCCTGCAGGAACTTGGCTCCCCAGAGCCCGAAGGCAAAGGTGATGCCCCAGGGATGGCCGGACAGCAGCAGGACGGCGAGATTGCCCGTCGCCAGCACCACAACCGCCCAGAACAGGGGCCACTGCCCCTTGAACAGATTGCTGAGGAAACCCCGATCCGGCCCGGCGAACACGCGCTGTTGGATGCGTCCGTGGTGACGCCGTTCGATACTGCCCACCCACCAGGCCAGGGCGGCACACAGTGCCAGTTGGACGGCCAGCGCCCCCCAGACACCCAGCCCGCCGATGAGACTCACCGGGTTCATCCCGGGTAGTTCCAGCCACCAGGGCAGGTGCATGGTTCCGATCACGCTGCCCACGATGAAAAACACCAGGGTCAGCACCATGCGGATATTGCCGGCGCCAACGGTGAACAGCGTGCCGGAGCCGCATCCGCCTCCCAGTTGCATGCCGAAACCGAACAGGAAGGCGCCCACCACCAGGGAGACACCCACCGGCGCCACTGCCCCCGACATGGCGCTGCCCGGCTCAACCGTGCCCAGCACTGGAATGAACAGCACCGAGGCCAGGGCCAGCAGGGCCAGTTGGGCCCGGAGCCCGCCACTGCGCTTGTGCACCACGAAGGCACGCCAGCCACCGGTGAACCCGAAGGCGCCGTGGTACAGGGCCACACCCAGTACAGCGCCCACCGCGAACAGCGTCACCAGGAAGGGCGCGGTTTCCAGCGCGATCAGGGCGCCCAGCAGCAGCAGGCCCAGGACGGCCACGGTGACGATGAAGCCGTCCGCGCGGCGTTCATCCGAGGAATGGCCGGACGCCCCGTTGGAGGCGCCCGGCTGAAGGGTTTCAGCAGATGCAGACATGTTCAGGGATCAGTTGAAGAGGCGATCCAGCAGGCCAGCCAGTCCGCGACGCTCGGTCTGTAGCGGACGGTTCTCATCCTGGGTCCATTCCACCATGGAGCCATCGTACATGGACAGATTTTCGTAGCCGGCGATCTCGCTCATCGCAAACCACCCCAGGGCGGCCCAGTGGCCGGTATTGCAGAAGGAAATGGCCTGACGGTTCCGGTCAACGCCGGCATCGTCCATCAGCGCCCGGATGGTGTCGCCGTCCACCAGAAATGCCGTACCCTCCCGGGTGAGCCGGGATTCCTCAAGATTCAGCGCGCCGGGTATGGTGCCGGGGGCCCTGGAAGCCGGGTGCTTGTCACGCCCCAGAAACTGGTCGGCAGGGCGGTTGTCGATCAACTGTCCGTCGTTGTGGCGGGCCGTTTCCACATCCCGGGCGGAGGCGATCAGTTCCGGTCGGAAATCCGCCTCAAAATGTGCGGGTTCCGCTTCGTTCCAGCCGGTGGCAACGGGCTGTCCAGCTTCCACCCAGGCCCGATAGCCGCCGTTGAGGATGGCGACGCGGTCATGGCCCAACACCTTGAACGTCCAGTAGACCCGGGCAGCGCTACCGAAATCCGTTGAGCCCACGCCGGCGGGAACGATCACCACGTCCTTGTCGTTATCAATGCCCAACGAGCCGATCAACCGGGCCAGTTCCTCCTTGGGTGGCAGCACGCCGGGCACACCGTTGCGGTCAACGCGCCAGCCGGCGGTGGTGTAGTTGCTGTAGACGGCGCCGGGGATGTGGCCCGCCTCGAAATCCCCCCGGTCGCTGCCATCAATGGCGCTGCGGACGTCCAGCACCACCAGGTCATCGTCCCCCAGGTGCCCGGCCAGCCAGTCCACCGAGACCAGAGGCTGAAGATTCCTGGCCGAGGCGCTCAGCGGCAGCGCCAGAGCGAGTAAGGTGATCAGAATCAGTCTGCGCATAACGACACCTATGTGTGCAGCTTCGTGCATTTGCCGCGTATTGTAGAGCAGCCGTCGGGAATTATTGAGGGCCTTTTTAGACCGTTTTATTCTATTTATAGTCGGGATGGTTTTCCCGGTGGGGAGGCCCACTGGACTTTTCCTGACCGATGGGCCGTAATGGGAGAGATGGGGCGTGGCACCGCCGTTCGGGGGTGCGCGCCCTTTTGCATGAACAGGTTTCGAGGTGTGCATTAAATGCCTGAATTGCCACGTATTATCGTCTCCAAGCTGGATCTGCAGCGGTTGGAGAATGTGCTGGAGGACCAGGATCAGAGTCATCCGGTGGTGGAACTGCTCTGGGAAGAGCTCAACCGGGCGGAGGTGGTTGATCCGGAAAAGGTCCCGCCCACCGTGGTCACCATGCACTCCAGGGTGCGGTTTGTCGCCGAAGGTTCGGGCAAGGAGTTCGAACTCACCCTGTGCTATCCCCGGGAGATCGACGGAGCCCCCGGCAAGGTGTCGATTCTTGCTCCCGTGGGCAGCGCCCTGCTTGGCTTATCCGTGGGGCAGACCATCGACTGGCCGGTTCCGGGGGGCGGCACCGAGCGCTATCGTATCGTGGATGTGGTGTATCAGCCGGAGCGCGCCGGGGATCTGCACCGTTGACCGGCGGAGGATGATGGGGCAAAACCTGTCTCCCGTGTACTGTTTTTCATAAAGCTATCAACAGTTTGTGACTTAGTCACTGAGCCTTCTCGCGGCTTGCTGAACAATGCAGCATGTGCAAGCAAACCGGGCTTGTGGTAACGGCCGCCACTGCGTATGCCGCGGTTTATTCGCCGCCCAGATCCGGCATCGGTCGTCAGCCCCTGACGCAGTTGTGAGGAGACGCCATGAAACCCTTTCGCTTTTTCCAACCGGTGGCGCCTGCGGATGCCGGTATGCAGCCGGGCAGGCGCCACTTTCTGGCCCTGTCCGCTTCCGGTGCAGTACTCGCCGCCACCGGCCTTGGGGCGGGTGCACTGCTGACGGCGGCGCCGGTCCGCGCCGTCAACACCCAGGCGCGCATTGTGATCGTGGGCGCCGGCGCCGCCGGTATCTCGCTGGCGTCGCGCCTCTCCAGCGGACTTGACGGGGCCCACATTACCCTGATCGACAGCCGTGAAGCCCATTACTACCAGCCCGGGCTTACCCTGGTGGCCACGGGTGCCTGGAATGCCTCGCGGGTTGTGGACAGCAATAGCCGCTACATCCCGTCCGGCGTGACCTGGATCAAGGAGCGTATCCAGGAGTTCGATCCGGACAACAACCGGGTGTATACCGAATCGGGGCGCGGTGTCGATTACGATTATCTGTTGGTGGCCACCGGGCTGAAGCTGGATTTCGATGCCATCGAGGGCATGGATCCCGGCCTGATCGGCAGCCACGGGATCGGATGCGTCTACGACAATCCCGACCACGCGGCCCGGACCTGGCAGGCCATCGAGCGTTTTACCCGGACCGGGGGGGTGGGCCTGTTCACCCGGGCGCCGGGCGCCATCAAGTGCGCCGGCGCACCGCTGAAGATCACCATGCTCACAGAGCATGGCTTGCGCCGGGCCGGCAATCGAGCCAATGCGGAACTGCATTACTTCCAGCCGGACCGCTCCCTGTTTTCCCAGCCCGATATGGACGAATTCCTGAAGGAGCATTTCCCGCAAGACCGGGGTATCGCCGTCAATTGGGAGCACCGGTTCACCGCCATCGACCCCGGACGCCGCGAGGCCACTTTTGCCACCGACGATGGCGAACGGACCCTTGGCTACGACTTCATCCACGTGGTGCCGCCCATGACTGCCCCGGACAGCGTCCGCAACAGCGCGCTGGCCTCCGAGGAGCCCGCCTTCGCCGGCTGGCTCGAGGTGGACCGGTACACCATGCAGCACCGCCGGTATCCGAACGTGTTCGGGGCCGGTGATGTGGTGGGCACCCCCATCGGCAAGACGGCGGCCAGCGTCAAGGCACAGGTGCCGGTGGCGGCTACCAACCTGATCTCGCTGATCGCCGGTCGGGAGATGACCGCCCGCTACAACGGCTACACATCCTGCCCACTGATCACGGAACGGGGCCGCGGGATCCTGGTGGAGTTCGACTATGACCTGAACATGGTGCCGTCCTTCGGCTTCATCAGCCCCTACGAGGAGCACTGGGTGCCCTGGCTGATGAAGGATCGCATGCTGCACGCGGCCTACAACGCCATGCTTCGTGGCAGGATCTGAGGAGGGTAGACCATGGCCTTTTCCCTGACAGGCATTCTGGCGGTACTGCTGGAGTTTCTCCGCCCCTTCCTGTTGCCCCTCGCTGTGGTGGCGGTGATCGAACTGATTCTCATCGTCGTTCTGGTGCTGCGTCGCGGCACGCTGCGGGTGCGCCCGGCGGTGCGGCTGGCTGCCGGCTTGGGCGTGGCGGCAGCGGTGCTCACGACGCTCCTGCTTCCGCCGTGGACCGGCGCGGGACTGGCGCAGCTCTCCGGGTTGCTGGACTACGCCGCGGTGATCGGTGGGGGCATCGGGCTGGGCGTGGCCGCGGGGCTGGCGCTGTACCCGCCCCTACAGCTCTTCTTCCGCAGACCCTGACCCCGGATCCCACCACCACCAGGGAATCGATCAGCGCTTCCCTGATCCGCCGCCAAGCCCAAGGGAGGCTTGGCGGCTTTCCCTCCGATCGGCCGCCTCTCCAGTTCGATTTTCGTTTATGTGTGATATTTTCTTGACCTAGATCAAGAATTCTTGTCTTAATTCGCCCGAAACCGGCATCGAACACATGTCATATAGTTCTGGGCCGTACTACCCTTGGCCATTGAACAGGACAATAACGAGGGCCGGAATGGCCACCACGCCAAGCGCCTCCGCTTCAACCGTATCCAGCGCCGTTCCCGCCTCGCTGTGCGAGCAGGTCATGGAGCAGGCCCTGGACGCCATTGTCATGGCCACGCCGGATGGTTGCATCCGCTTTGCCAACCGTCAGGCTGCCGCCTTGCTGCGCCGCCCCCGGGAGGAGATTCTGGGCCGCCATGCCACCGAGCTTGTCCCGGCGGCGGAGCGTGCCCGGGCGGAGGATGTCATCGCGCGGTTGAACCGTGGGGAATCGGTGCTGGACGAGTTCCTGGTCTCCCGCTCCGATGGTCTTACGCTGTGCGTGGAGATGTCCGCCACGCGTATTGTCGACAACGCCACGGGCATGGGCTACCTGATGGGGGTTCTGCGGGATATCCAGGGACGGCGTCAGGCCGAGCTGGAGCGGCTGCGCGACGAGCAGCGCCACCGCGATGCCCTGGTCCGCGAAGTTCACCACCGGATCAAGAACCACCTGCAGGGGCTGGTGGGCCTGATCGCCGGCGAAATGGCACGCCATCCGGAGGCGGAGCCGGTCTTCGCCGATGTGATGACCCAGATCAGTTCCATTGCCGTGGTGCATGGCCTCCAGGCCAAGACCGGAAGCGATGCGATCAATTTGTGCGACATGGTATCCAGCATCTGTCAGGCGCTGGGTGGGGTGCATGGTCTGGGCCCGGCGTTCCTGCCCCGGGTACTGATCGCCCGTCCCGCGGTGGTGGCCGCCACGGAGTGTGTGCCGATGGCCCTGGTGCTCAACGAGCTGATAGGCAATGCCGTGAAGCATGCGGCGGGGAGCCGGGAGAGTGTCCGGGTGGAGGTGCGCGGCGCCGCTTCCCCGGCGATTGCGGAAATCCTGATCTGCAACCCGGGCCGGTTGCCAGCGGAGCAGCGGCAGGCGGCGACGCATGATCTGTCCAGCGGTCTGGGACTGGTACGCGCCTTGCTGCCGGCGGAGGGTGTGGAGTTCCGTCTGGAGAACGCTGAGGATTCTGACCGGGTGCTGACCCGTCTCCGCTTTTCCGCCCCGGTGGTCTCCCAGGCCGAGGAGGAAACCGCACGATGAGCGCTGCCGAACTCCGTGGTCACAGGATTCTGATCGTGGACGATGACCGCCTGATCACCTCTACCCTCCAGGCCGGTCTGTCGGTTCACGGGCTGGAGGTTATCACCGCAACCAGCGTCCGCGAGGCCCAGTCCTGTCTCGACGAAGAGGGTGTGGATCTGGTCATCATCGATACCAAGATGCCGGAGCAGACAGGCATCGATCTCGCGGCCTGGATCCGGGCCACGGAGCGGGAGGTGCCTTACCTGTTCCTGTCGGCCTACGCCGATGAGGACAGCGTTTCCGAGGCGGTGGCCCAGGGTGCCCTGACCTATGTGGTGAAGCCGGTTCAGGTAGCCCAGCTTTTGCCGGTGATCCATGCCGCACTGCGGCGTGGCATGGATCTGCGGGGTCTCCGTGATGCCGCCGACCGCCTGGCGGGGGCGGTGCAGTCCAACCGGGATATCAGTGTCGCCGTCGGCCTGCTGATGGCCCGGTCCGGGTTGACCCGGGATGAGGCCTTCGAACGCCTGCGCAAGCATTGCCGCGACGAGGGGCTGAAGATGCGGGATATGGCGGCGCGACTGATTGCCGCCGACGAGTTGTTATCGTTGACAGCACGACGACAGATCTGAAAAGCTTGTAACAGATTGATGAAAATCAAATAAAACATCGTACCCGGCGGCGGCCATGCGTCCGCAGCCGGGTTCGCCGGGACCCTGCCCCGTCCCGGCACATGCGGACACCCGTGTGTCCACCCGATCCCCAGGTGGTTGTCAGGTCCAGTGTCTATGCACGGTCCATCGGCTTTGCGCCGAGACCGGTGCGCAAGTGCATGGGGCCGTCGTCGGGTTCCAGGGATACCGTGGAACTGGTGGTGCGGATACATGGTCGACAAGGATCCCAGTAGTCAGCACCTGATGGGGACGCTGACCGATGAAGAACGTGCCGTGCTGCTGTCCAGCGCGTTGGAGCAGATCGCGGATTCGGTGATGATCACCGACACCGCGGGTGTCATTCTCTACGTCAACGACAGCTTCGAGGTGGTCACCGGTTACTCCCGGGTGGAGGCCATCGGTCAGCGGCCCAGTCTGATGAAGTCCGGGGAACATTCCCCCGCCTTCTACCGGCTTCTGTGGAGCACCCTGCACGCCGGGCGTCCCTTCCGTCACACCTTCATCAACCGCCGTAAGGGCGGTGCGATCTACCACGAAGCGAAGACCATCACGCCGGTGCGCGATGCGGATAACCGCATCACCCATTTTGTGGCCACCGGCCGGGATATCACCGATCGGGTTGATCTGGAAGCCCGGTTGGAGCGCTTGGCCTACACCGACAGCCTGACCGGACTTCCCAACCGGGAACGGTTTGTGGAACTGTTGCGGGGGAGTCTGCAGCAACCGGCGCCGGAATCCCGTGGCCTGGCGGTGCTGTTCATGGACATGGACGGCTTCAAGGAGGTGAACGACAGCTACGGACATCAGGCCGGTGATCATCTGCTCATGGAAGTGGCGCGGAGACTGAGAAAGGCCGTGCAGCCGCCGGACGTGGTCGCCCGACTGGGTGGTGACGAATTCGCCATGCTGCTGTGTGGGCCCACTTCCAGGAAGCGGGCGCTGGAGGTGGCGGATCGGGTCCTGCGTGCCCTGGAGCCGCCGTTTCCGGTGGGCGGTGTGTCCACCTACGTGCGGGGCAGCATCGGTATCGCGCTGGCCCCAGGGGACGGGGACGAGGTCTACACGCTGCTGAAGCATGCCGATACCGCCATGTATGCCGCCAAGGCCCGGGGGGGCGAAGCCGCCCTGTTCGAGCCGCAGATGACGCGCAAAACCTCGGAGCGATTCAGTCTGCGGAACGACCTGCGCCAGGCGCTGGAACGGCAAGAGCTGTACTTGGAGTATCAGCCCCAGCTCGATCTTCAGTCCGGCACCGTGCGCGGCGTGGAGGCCTTGCTCCGTTGGCGGCACCCGTCCTATGGCGCCCTTTCGCCAGCCGTGTTTGTGCCACTGCTGGAGGAATCCGGGTTGATCCATTCCGTGGGGGGCTGGGTGGTGAATGAAGCCTGTCGGCAGTTGCGGACCTGGTGGGCGGGGGGCGTGTCAGTTCCCCGGATGGCGGTGAACGTGAGCCCGACCCAGTTGGAACAGGGCGATTTCATCGGGCAGGTGATCCGGGCGCTGCGGACCTACGATCTGCCTCCCGGTGCCTTGGAGGTGGAACTGGTGGAGACCGCCAACCTGAGCATGCTCCACCAGGTGGAAGCCGGTCTGTCCGCCCTCAGCAGCGCCGGGGTCCTTGTCGCGCTGGATGATTTCGGCACGGGCTTCTCCGCACTCAGTCACCTCCAGCGGTTTCCCGTTCACGCGGTAAAGATCGACCGGGATTTCGTGCGCGCCCTGGACCAGCCGGACAGCAGCGAGCGCCTGGTACAGGGGATGATCAGCGTGGCCCGGGGGCTGGCCCTGGATATTGTCGCCGAGGGTGTGGAATCCCGCCAGCAGTTGCGGCGGCTGCGCCTGATGGGGTGCGGTGCCGGCCAGGGGTTCCTGTTCTGCAGGCCGTCCATGCCGGCGGCGGTTGCCGAATTCACGCGGCGTTGCCTGAGCCTGGACCGGGGCGCCTGGAGTCAGCCCGGGTGAACGGTCGGTCGGCGCCGCGCGGTCCGGTCAGATCCCCGGCAAGGGATCGTCGCTGTACCCGCACAGGGGCAGGTCCGGGCGCCGGGCCTGTTCCGGCAACTGCCGGCGAAGGTCCTGCAGGGCGGAACGCAAGCCTTCCTCCAGCACCGGGTGATAATAAGGCAGTAGCAGGGCATCGGTGACGGCGACGCCCTGCTGGATCAGCCAGGCAAGCTGATGCCCCAGGTGTTCGGCGCCGGCCACCGCCATCTCGCCACCCAGCAGCCGTCCGTCACGGTCCGCGTAGACACGCAGCGGGCCGCCAAGGTTGTTCATGATGATGGCGCGTCCCAGTTTGCCGAAATCGCTGCCGCCGATCAGGGCGCCATGGGGAAGCTCGCTGAACGACAACCCGATTCGGGCGATCTCCGGTTCCGTGAACACGATGGCCAGGGGCGTGCGACGGGTCAGACATTCGGCATCCGGGTTGAGCGCATGGTAGGCGGCAATGCGTCCTTCATCCGCCGCCTCGTGCAATAGCGGCACGAGGCCGTTCACGTCCCCGGCGAAGTACACGGGTGTGTCGCCGGCACGCAGGCGCAGGGGGTCCAGGGGCGGCAAACCCAGGTGGTCCAGTTCCAGACCCAGTGCGTCCAGGTTGAGGTCAGCCAGGACCGGGCTGCGCCCCATGGCGGCAAGAACGGCATCCACCGTGACCCGCTCATCGCCGAAACGGACCAGTACGCCGTCGTCGGACAACTCGGGTTCCACTGCGTGCCCGGTGTGAACGTGCATGTGACCGCCCAGCGCCTTCAACGCGGCTGCGTTCACCTTGGGGTCCGTCAGGCCGGCCACCTGCTGGTCCAGGCCGAATGCGTGCACTTCCACGCCCAGCATGGCCAGGGCCTGGCCCAGTTCGGTGCCGATGGCGCCGAGCCCCACCACCGCCAGCCGCCCGGGCAGCGCCTTGAGATCGAAGATGGTGTCGCTGGTCAGCAGGCGCGGGCCCAACGCTTTCCAAGGGCCCGGCACAACGGGCCGGCTGCCTGTGGCAACGATGATGGCGTCGGCACTGAGCTGCTCGCCATCCAGGTCCAGCGTGTCTGGTGCCAGGAACCGTGCCTTTGCCTTGATATAGCGCTCGCCCATGTTCTCGACGGTCCCGATGGGACCTGAGGCAAAGCGGTCCCGCAGTGTGCGCACCTGCTCCAGGATGGCGGCACCGTTCACCTGGCCAGGCGCACGTTCAACGAAGCCGTCCCCCGCGAGGCGGTTCGCGCCATGCACGTCCCGGGCCAGCTTCAGCAACGCCTTGGACGGCATGCAGCCAACGCGGGCGCAGGTTGTTCCCAGGGGGCCTGGATCCACCAGCAGGATATCGTCGGTGACCCTGGATGCCTCCTTGAAAGCGCTGAGGCCGGCCGATCCGGCCCCGATAATGGCGATGCGTACATGGCGTTTCATCATCGAATGCTCCCAGGTTGAACGGCCAGCCCGCTCCGGCCCATGAGCAGGGGGCAGTGCCAGGCGGTGGCGGAAACGGTGAGTCGCGCGCCGGGATATGTGTTCTCCGCCGCCTCGGCCGGTGATCTGTTCAGAGTAGTAGCACACCACGTGGCGGTGGGACCGTGATCATGTCACCGAGGGTTCATCCGGCGTCTCCGGCCAGCCCCGGCCCGGTCGACCCCTCCTGCGTTACACTACGGGGTTCTGTCCCCGACGGAGTCGTCGCTCCAGCGTGTCCAGCAGCTCGGTGAATTCCTTGTAAACGTCGTAAAGTCCCGGCAGCACCAGGGTTGGTTCTGGCCGTTCATCGCTGAGGAACTCCGGCGCTGGCAATGGCTGCACCGGTTGGCCTATGTGTCAGCCGCCGGCGGGGGACTGCATTTCTGGTTGCTGGCGCGGGTTGAGCGGCCGGAGGTCCGGCTTGCGGCGGCGGTGCTGGTTGCTTTCCGCCTTGGCGATGCCATCTGGCGCCGCCGCCGAAGGCCATGAGCAGAGCGGTACTCAGTCGAACGGCCAGATCCAGTCCGCCACGTCCGGCCGGTCCACCCCGTGTTCGTGGGCGTAACGGCGGCAGGCGATCTGCAGGTTGCGCAGCCGTTCTTTCACATGGGCGCCCGCGACGCGCAGCTCCGGTAAGTGGTTGATCGCATCGATGGCCAGGGTGAAGCGGTCGATCTCGTTCTCCATGGCCAGTTCCAGCGGGGTGTTGATGTTCCCCCGCTCCTTGTAGCCGCGCACATGCAGATTCCGGTGATTGGTCCGGCGATAGGCCAAGCGGTGGATCAGCCAGGGGTAGCCGTGGAAATTGAACAGGATGGGGCGGTCCACGGTGAACAGGCTGTCGAACTCCTTGTCCGGCAGCCCGTGGGGATGTTCGCTTTCCGGCTGCATGCGGAACAGGTCCACCACGTTGATGAAGCGGATCTTCAGTGCCGGGAAATGCTCCCGGAGCAGGGCAGTGGCGGCCAGGGCCTCCTTGGTGGGGATGTCGCCGCAGCCCACCATCACCAGGTCCGGTTCGTGGCCCTGATCGTTACTGGCCCAGTCCCAGATGCCCAGCCCCTTGGTGCAATGGGTGATGGCGGCCTCCATGTCCAGGTACTGCAGGTGCGGCTGCTTGTCGCAGACGATCACGTTGATGTCGTTGCGGCTTTTCAGGCAGTGATTCACCGTGGACAACAGCGTGTTCACATCCGGCGGGAGATAGATGCGGGTGACCTCCGGGTTCTTGTTCACCACCACGTCCAGAAAGCCGGGATCCTGGTGCGTGAACCCGTTGTGGTCCTGCCGCCAGACGGTGGACGTGATCAGCAGGTTGATGGAGGCGATGGGTGCGCGCCACGGGATCTCCTCGCACATGGCCAGCCATTTGGCGTGCTGGTTGTACATGGAATCGATCACATGCACGAAGGCCTCGTAGGTGGCGAAAAAACCATGGCGCCCGGTGAGGACGTATCCCTCGTACCAGCCTTCCAGGGTGTGCTCGGACAGCATCTCCAGCACGCGCCCGTCCGGCGACAGTTCACCCCCATCCGCATCCTCCGGCAGGTAATCCGCCAGCCACAGCTTCTTGCTGGCCTCGTAAATGTGATCGAGTTTGTTGGAGGTGTTCTCGTCCGGCCCGAACACGCGAAAGCTGTCCATGTTCCGGCGCATGACATCCCGGAGCATGGCCCCCAGTGGCTTGGTATTGGGCGCTGTCTCCCGGGCGGGCTTTCGGACCGGCGCCGCGTAGCCGCGAAAATCCGGCAGGCGCAGATCCCGGCACAGCAGGCCGCCGTTGGCATGGGGGCTTGACCCCATGCGCAGGTTGTCTTCCGGGTTCAGTGCCCGCAGCGCCGCAATCAGCCGGCCCCGCTCGTCGAACAGCTCCTCCGGGCGGTAGCTCCGCAACCAGGCCTCCAACTGGGCCAGGTGCGCCGGGTTTTCCCGCACCGTGTTCAGCGGCACCTGGTGTGCACGCCAGAAGCCCGCAACCTTGCGGCCGTCCACTTCCGCGGGCCCGGTCCAGCCCTTCGGGCTGCGCAGTACGATCATGGGCCAGTGGGCGCGTTTCACCGGACTGTTGCCGCTGCGGGCCTGCTGCTGGATGCCGTGGATGTCCGCCAGGCACCGGTCCAGCGTCGCCGCCATGGTCCGGTGCATCCGCTCCGGGTCGTCGCCCTCGACGAAATGCGGTACCCAGCCATAGCCGCGCAGCAGGCTCTCCAGTTCCTGCCGGGGGATGCGGGCCAGCAGTGTGGGGTTATTAATCTTGTAGCCGTTCAGGTGGAGGATCGGCAGTACCGCGCCGTCCCGTGCCGGATTCAGGAATTTTGCCGAATGCCAGGCGGTGGCCAGGGGGCCGGTTTCAGCCTCGCCGTCGCCGACGGCCACGGCGACCAGCAAGTCGGGATTGTCGAAGGCCGCGCCGAAGGCATGGGACAGGGAATAACCCAGTTCGCCGCCTTCATGAATCGAGCCCGGCAGTTCCGGGGTACAGTGACTGCCGATGCCCCCGGGGAAGGAGAACTGCTTGAACAGGCGCCTCAGACCTTCCTCGTCCTCGCTGATATCCGGGTAGGTCTCCGAGTAGGTGCCTTCCAGGTAGACGGGGGCGATCACCCCCGGCGCCCCGTGCCCGGGGCCGGCCAGAAAGATGGCCCGCTGCCGGTGCGCCCGTATGATGCGGTTCAGGTGCACGTACATGAAGCTCAGCCCCGGGCTGGCGCCCCAGTGCCCGAGCAGGCGCTGCTTGATGTGCGCCGGCTTCAGGGGCTCCCGGAGCAGCGGGTTGTCCTGCAGGTAGATCATGCCGGCGGCCAGGTAGTTGCAGGCGCGCCAGTAGGCGTGCAGGTGTTGCAGCTCCGGGCTGTCGGTGAACGGGCTTGTTGCTTCGGTCCGGTCGGTCATCGTTGTTGTCCCGGTGATGGATTCTCAGGCCGTCGGGGCTTGCAACCCCCGACGGCGGATCTGAAGCGCTGGTCCTGTGGGTCCGGCTCCCGGGCTTTCCACCGGAACCGCTGGCGAGTCCGGAGGTCCGGCATCCCTCATCGGTCCCGGGCTCCCATGTAAAGGCTTACCTGCCGGAACTCCTCGTCCTCGTCCAGATCGGGCCAGGTGCAGCTTCGGCCACCCCCGACACGATGGTAGTTGGGAACGGAGAAATGACGAACACGGGAATCCGCGACCAGCGCAGCATCCGCGTGTTCCAGGAAGCGGGGCAGCCAGGCCATATTGGCCCTGTCGTAGAGCACATCCGCCGCGAGAATCAGATCCAGCGGCTCCCGTACCTGCCAGAAATCGGCGGCCAGGTACAGTTCCACAGCGTTCAGGCGTGCGTTCACTTCCGTGGCCACGCGCGCGTCCGGATCCAGATCGCAGGCGATAACCCGGCGCGCTCCGGCCTTCGCCGCAGCAATGGCAGCGACCCCGCTGCCGCAGCCGAAATCCAGCACGGTTTTGTTCCGGACCCAGGCCGGATTGTCCAGCAGATGGCGCGCCAGAACCTGCCCGCTGGCCCAGCAGAAGGCCCAGTAGGCCGGGTAATCCATGGCCGAGCGGATCTCGTCCGGGTTGAGGCTTGCGCTGGGGAAATCCGCATTCAACAGCCACAGGCGCAGCTCCGGTACGTCCGGAAGCGGAGTGTGTTGCATCCGGGCGCGCCGCAGGCGCGGCTGGAGCAGGGCATCGAGTTCCGGGCAAAGCGTTCCCACCACGTCCTCTCGGCTTGCGACTGTCAGCTTCCGGCCCCATAACACCAGGACTGACCCGGCCGGTGAGCGGTCCGGAACATGTGTGGGTAGGGGGCATGATGACCGATACGCTTCACATCGTCTGTCCGCAGTGTCTTGCGGTCAACCGCCTTCCGCAGGAGCGCCTGGAGCAGGCGGTCCGCTGCGGCAGGTGCCGGCAGCCGCTGTTCACCGGGAAACCGGTGGCGGTGGATGCGGACGGATTTCATCGTCATGTGGACCGTAATGACATACCGGTTGTGGTGGATTTCTGGGCCTCCTGGTGTGCCCCCTGCCGGATGTTTGCGCCAGACTTCGAGAAGGCCGCCGCGGCGCTGGAGCCCCATTATCGTCTGTTGAAACTGGATACCGAGAAACAACCCGCCCTGGCCGCCCGGCTGGGCATACGGAGTATTCCCACGCTGGCCGTTTTCCGGCATGGTCAGGAACTGGGCCGGCAGGCGGGGGTCATGGATCTCCGGCGCTTCATGCAATGGGTGCGGGAAACGGCCTGAGGTCACGCGGGCCGGCAGGTTTCCGGCGCGACCGGTGTCCCGCACCCCGGACGGAGGTGCGGCATGGGTAAGCGGATTCTGATTCTTCAGGGGCATCCGGATGCGGGCCAGCCGCATGTCGGAACGGCGCTGGAGCAGGTGCGGGATCTGGGCCGGCAGGTCGGTTAGTCCACCATGGCTGATATCCCGGAAATGAAAACACCGTCTCTGCCACCCTCTCTCTGGGCCGCGACGGCGGAACCGGCTCCGCCCTGCGAGACGTTGTCCGGCCCGGTACGTTCTCAGGTGGCAGTCATCGGCGCAGGGTACACGGGGTTGGTCGCGGCGCTGCATCTGGCCGAGTCCGGCCGCGATGTGGTGGTGCTGGACGCGGCCGAGCCGGGCTGGGGGGCGTCAGGCCGCAACGGCGGGCAGGTCATTCCCGGACTGAAGGACGATCCCGATCTGCTGGAGGCCCGGTTCGGAGGCGACGCCGGTCGCCGCATTGTCGAGACGGTGGGAGGCGCGGCCGATGAATTGTTCGCCTTGATCCGTCGGCATGACATTGCCTGCGACGCGGTGCAACAGGGCTGGATCCAGCCGGCCCATAGTGATGCCGCGCTGGTGGCGGTGACCGCCCGTGCCAGACAGTGGGAAGAGCGCGGCGTGCCGGTGCGCCTGCTGAATGCTGAGCAGGTTCATGCCTTGATCGGTTGTCGGCCCGTCTATCGCGGCGGCTGGCTGGATCCGCGGGGCGGCAGCGTGCAGCCCTTGTCTTATGCCCGTGGCCTGGCTCGGGCCGGGCAGCGCCACGGGGTCCGGCTGTTCGGCAACGCCCGGGCGCTGGGTCTGCAGGCGGAAGGACGTCAGTGGCGCATCAGCACCTCGCAAGGCTCGGTGACGGCTGATAGCGTGGTGCTGGCAACCAACGGCTACACGGACACGCTCTGGCCGGGACTGGCACGAAGCGTCGTGCCGGTGTTCAGCCAGCAACTGGCCACGCGTCCACTGCCCCCGGAGCTGCGGGCACGGATCCTTTCCGGAGGGCAGACCGCCTCCGATACCCGGCGGCTGCTGTGGTATTACCGCCTGGATGCCCAGGGGCGGCTGATCATGGGTGGACGTGGCCGTTTCACTGACCGTCCTGCCTTTCAGGACGGTCGCCGTCTGCTGGAGGCCATGTGGACGCTGTTTCCGGAGACCCGGGACGTGGAACCGGAATTCATCTGGGCCGGCCGGGTGGCCATGACCGGGGACCATCTGCCGCATCTGCACAGACTGGACCGGAATGTTTTTGCCGCCCTGGGCTATAACGGCCGCGGCGTGGCCATGGCCACCGTCATGGGGCGGCTGCTGGCGGACCTGGTCAGTGGAACGGCGCCGGAACGGCTGCCGTATCCGGTGACACCGCTAAGGCCCATTCCCCTGCATGCCCTGCGCGGGCCGGCCGTGCGGGTGTTGGTGCAATACTACCGATTACTGGACGCGCGGGATGCCCGGCGTCAGCGGGTACGGCTTGACGCGTCTTACCGCGCCGGCTGACGGTGGGTGACCTTTCGAAAATCAAGGTTCCAGAAGCTTACGAAAGAGGGGGAGGGGATCATGCATTCGGGGACATACGACTACATCGCACAGGAGCGCGTCTCCTGGGGAACACCGGCGACGGAGGCGGTCTGTGACGAGGCGACACGTCGCGGGGCGGAACGGGTGTTCATTGTCGCCAGCCGTACCCTGAACCGGAGCACACCGGTGGTGTCCGACATCGCGCAGGCGCTGGGGTCGCGGTGTGCCGGCATTTTCGACGAGTGCCGGGAGCACACACCACGGGAAACGGTGATCGCCGCCGCCGGGGCGGTGCGGGACGCTGATCCGGACCTGATCATCTCCGTGGGCGGCGGAACCGTGATCGACACGGTCAAGGTTCTGCTGATCGCTCTGGCCGAGGGGGTCAGCGATGAGAATGCGCTGGACAACTGGCATGTGCGCGTGAATGAGGACGGCAGCCGCCACGTGCCCCAGGTGGGTTCTCCGCCCATGCGCCAGATTGCGGTACCCACCACCTTGTCGGGTGCGGAGTTCTCCAATTTCGGCGGCTGTACGGACACGGTGCGCCGGGTGAAGCACGGCTATACCGGCCGTGAGATCGGCCCGGTCGCCGTGCTGCTGGATCCCGCCGTTACCGTTCACACACCGGAATGGCTCTGGCTCTCCACCGGGATCCGCGCCGTGGACCACGCCGTGGAGTCCATCTGTTCCGGTGCGCCGGCTCCGCTGGTGGACGGCTGCGCCCTGCATGCGCTGGACCTGCTGCGGCAGGCCCTGCCCGGATGCCGCTCCCGTCCGGACGATCTGGATGCCCGCATGCAGGCCATGCACGGTGCCTGGCTGGCCAGCCAGGGCATCCTGCGGGTGCCCTACGGCGCAAGCCACGGCATCGGCCACAGCCTGGGGGCTGCGGTGGGGGTCAGCCACGGCTATACCTCCTGCGTGCTGTTGCCCACCGTCCTGCGCTGGAATAACGAGCTGGCCGCCAACCGGGAACGGCAGGAATGGGTGGCCCGGGCCATGGGGCGTACCGATGGCGATGCCGCCGCTGCCGTGGAATCCCTGATCAATTCCCTGGGGCTGCCAACCCGGCTGCGGGACGTGGGCGTCAAGCAGGAGCAGTTCTCTCAGATCGCCGAAGGCGCGATGGAAAACATCTGGGTGCGCAGCAATCCGCGTCCGGTCAGGCAGGTGGAAGACGTGCTGCAGATACTGGAGCGGGCCTGGTAATTGCCAGGCTCTCAATCCGGCGGGTCCTGAGCGTTGTCCAGTGGAGGGGAGTATGACAAGAAGAATCGCCATGCGTGACTATGTCCAGGCAGCCAGGGCGTTCCGCTGGGAGATCCCGGCGAGCTTCAATTTCGCCGGGGACGTGGTGGACGCACTGGCCCGGAATCCGGACCACCTGGCGATGATCTGCGTGGATGCCGCCGGGCGGGAGCGGCGCTACACCTTCCGCGATGTCAGCGAGCAGAGCAGCCGCTTGGCCAACGGCCTGACCCGCCTGGGGGTGAAACGGGGGGACCGGGTGCTGGTGGCCTTGCCACGGGTTCCCGAATGGCAGATCACCATGGTGGCCTGCCTGAAATGCGGGGCGATCCCGATACCCTGCGTGGAAATGCTCACGGAGCGCGACCTGGCATACCGTATCGGGCATTCCGGCGCCGTCGCCGTGGTCGCCACGGCGGCCAATGCCGGAAAGTTCGCATCCGCCCCTCCGGCCTTGCTGCGTATCGCCGTGGGCGAGGCGGAGGGCTGGCAGACCCTGGATGCGCTTATGGCGGCCGAGCCCCCGCAATTCGATCCGGTCCGGCTGCGCGCCGACGAACCGGCCATTCTCTACTACACGTCCGGTTCGTCCGGCCACCCCAAGGGTGTGACCCATGCGGCCCGGGCCCTGTATGCCTGGCGCGTGTCGGCCTGGTACTGGCTGGACCTGGACGAGCGGGATCTCATGTGGTGCACGGCGGATACCGGCTGGAGCAAGGCCGGTACCAGTATCCTGTTCGGTCCCTGGAGCTGCGGCACCCCGGTGCTGTTTCACGATGGGCCCTTTGATCCCCAGGAGCGGCTGCGCCTCCTGCGCGACTACGGTGTGACGGTTTTCTGCGCTTCCGCGACGGAGCTGCGACGGTTGCTCAACGAACCGCTGGACGCGCAAGCGTACCCGGCTCTGCGTCTCACCGTATCCGCCGGGGAGTCGGTGAATCCGGCCGTGGTGACCCGCTGGCAGGAGGTCATGGGCACGCCGCTGCTGGACGGCTACGGTCAGACGGAAACACTGATGACGGTGCTGAACTTTCGCGTCATGCCGGTGAAACCCGGTTCCATGGGCAAGCCCCTGCCGGGGACCGAGGCGGTGGTGCTGCGGGACGATACGGCTGCCCTCGCCGCCGCCGGAGAGCCGGGACGCCTGGCAATCCGTCTGCCCAATCCTCAGGTCATGCTGGGCTACTGGGACGACCCGGAACGGACGGCAGCCACCCGGATCACGGTGGACGGCA
The DNA here is from genome assembly GCA_020831885.1 of Ectothiorhodospiraceae bacterium. GTDB lineage: Bacteria > Pseudomonadota > Gammaproteobacteria > Nitrococcales > Aquisalimonadaceae > LSCE01. The sequence continues at coordinate 12,192 of JAFIFU010000009.1, read as the reverse complement.
CGGAGTACTTCCTGACCGGTGACCGGGCCCTGATGGATGACGACGGCTATCTGTTCTACCAAGGGCGTGATGATGATCTGATCAATGCCTCCGGTTACCGCATCGGACCGCTGGAGGTGGAAAACGTGCTCATGGAGCACCCGGCGGTTCAGGAGTGTGCCGTGGTACCGAGTCCGGATACGGAACGGGGGGAAGTGGTCAAGGCCTATGTGGTGTTGCGGCCCGGACACGCCGGAAGCGACGCGATGGTCGCGGAGTTGCAGCAGCATGCCAGGATGCTCACCGCACCCTACAAGTATCCCAGGCGAATCGCTTTCGTCGACGAACTGCCCAAGACCGCGACCGGCAAGATACGCCGGAATGTCCTCCGGCAGCAGGAGTTCGCCGGCGGGGGTGATACGATGGCATGACAGTTACCCGTCCGGGGTAGCCCGAACGGGTTGCTTTCCGTAGGTCCCGGTGGCGCCATACTGGGGCCGGACTCTGCGTGCAGAAGGGGAGGACATAATGCGAATGACAGTCACGGCCAAGGCGGCAGGCCTGTTGGTGGCCCTGTTGCTGGTCGCCCAGGCTCAGGCGGACACCCGGGGTGTCTACACCACGCCGGAGGGTGAATTCACCATCGAGTACCGGGATGACGACCATATCCGGTTCAGCCTCCCGGAGGACGGGTTTTTGCTGATCACCGGCGGGGAAGCCTACGCACTCAACCGGGACGGGGGGCAGTGGTTTGCGGTCTCCGGCAAACAGATCCGGGAGATGGTGCAAGCGGAAGCCAGTGGCGACCAGGTGCGGGTCACTGCGCTGGGTGAGCGGGAAACCGTGGCCGGCATCACCGGCGAGCGCTACCGGGTGGAGGTCGGTGACGAGTGGGCCGACGACTGGCGCGATGACGGCGAGGTGGTGTTGAGTGACGATCCCCGTGTCCGCGACATGGGGCGGGCCATGGAGCGCATGGCGGAGCTGTTCGGCAACGTCAACGACCAGGCCGGTTTCGGTGATGTGATCGGCATCGACCCGGGGCATTACGGCGTGCTGCGCGCGGATGACATGGAGCTGACCGCCATCAGCACGGAGCGGCTGAGTGACCGCAATTTCCAGTTGCCGCCCAACGTGCAGCAGCGGGAACTCCCGGCGGCGGCCCGTCGTCCGGACGCTGGCGGTGAACCGCAACGTGGCGCGGGCCGGGATCGCGACAGCGAGCGTCAGCCGGGCTGGCTGGGCCGGCAGATGCAGGGCACCGGCGAGGATGCCCGTGACGAAGCGGCCGGGGAAACCCGACGTGAAGTGCGGGACAGCGTGCGTGAAGGCGTGCGCGGCCTGTTCCGGTAAATCGGCAGCAGCGGGGGCATCACGCCCCCGCCTTCCTGTTCCGTGGACCGGCTCAGGATGCCGCCTGCCAGAACAGGCGTAGCGCCAGCGCCGTGAGCAGGATGCGGAACACCAGATCGAAGCGGCGGTCCCCCAGGCGGCCCAGCAGGCGTATGCCCAGCCAGGTGCCCAGGGCCCCGGCGGCGATCATCACCGCGACCAGGCCAAGCCATTCCCGGAAGGCGAAACCGGCCGCCCCGTAGACCAGTGCCTTGGGGGCATGCTGCAGGCTCATGGCGGCGGCGAAGGTGGCCACCGTTCCGAACCGTTTGTGGCTCTGCTGCTGCTTGACGTAGGCGGCCACCAGAGGGCCGGTGGCGCCCACGAACATGCTGATGAAGCTGGTGAACGTGGAAGCGAGCACGGTTCCAACCGCCCCCAGCGCCTGCCGGGGAACCGCCGGCCCCCAGACCAATAGCAGGATGAAACCGGCGATACAGAGCTGGATCACGTTCGCCGGCAATTCAACCAGCACCAGGCTGGCCAACCACGCGCCCAGCGCAACCCCGGGCGCAAACCAGGCGATGGTCCGCAGATCCACGTGACGCCAGAGCATCAGCATCCGGTTGACGTTGGACCCCAGCTGAACCAGACCGTGCACCGGGATGATGGCTGATGGAGGTACTGACAGCGCCAGCAAGGCCAGCAGGATGACGCCGCCGCCGGCCCCCAGGGAAGCCGTCACCATGGACGTCAGGGCGGCCGCAAGGACCAGGGCAAACCCGAGCCAGGGAGAGAATCCGGCAGGAAGCAGAACGTCCACGATCACATCAAACACATGCAGTCCATGGTCATCCGCGGGTCAGCAGCGGGAATGCGGTCACCGGCTCGTTGCCGTCGCGTCCAGGGAAGGATACCCGATGCGGCTGCGTGTCGCGCATGGCACTCCCCGAAGCCGGTTCCCCGCCCGCTTCCTTGGATGGCAGATAACGGTGCAGGGCGGCCGGATGATCCCCGCGGGCAGGGTGAGACGGCCCGCGGAGTCATCAGTCCTCACCGCTCAAGGGCTGGCGTCGGCTATCGGCGCGGCTCTGGGGCCAGCAGGATCGGTGTGTAGTAGCTGGCGAAGATAAGGAATGCCGCCGACCACAGGACGGCGGAAGTACCCATCAGCCAGTTCCCCGCCCCTGGCATGGCCATGAACAGGCGCGCCAGGGCGGCGGCGATGAGCAAGGCGAAGCTGACGGCCATAACCGGATGCGCCTCCAGCGGACGGCCGGAATGTCCCAGGGAGACCCGGGCCATCATCCCCAGACACAGCCCGCCCATGGCGCCCACCATCAGGGCATGCACGCCCATGGACCAGGCCACTGGGTAGCCGAACAGGTGTGCTGCCTGAACGAACAGGCCGATGGGTATCCAGAGGTAGGCCAGGTGCAGGATCCAGAGCAGGGGCACCCGGAACGTACCCCAGGGTTTCCAGGCCAGCAGCCTGACCAGGGTAAGGGCGCCGGCGATGGCCAGCAATGGGGCCAGCGCCGGATGTCGGCCCAGCAACAGATAGGCCGGGACCAGAGCCAGCACGCTCAGCGTGGACGCCCAGTTCAGCCAGGGCCACTGCCGCACCTCCAGATGGGGCAGGCGGCGGCTGGTGAAGAACGGAATGACGCGTCCGCCCATGAATACCAGCAGGACCGTGATCAGGTAGACTGTGAGCTGCAGGGCAGGCATGCCGATGCCATGGATCACGCCGTGAAACTCCAGGTGCATGGCCCCGTTCAGCAGCGTCAGGACGGCGAATAGCGGCAGGAAGGCATAGTTGCGCCGGTTGCCGGCCTTCAGCAACACCCGCGCCATCATCAGGCCCAGGGCCGGGAAAAAGGCGATGTCCGCCAGCGTGGTAAACCAGAGCGGCACCGTATCCGGAAACAGGAAACCCAAGCGCGCCAGCAGCCACAGCAGTAGCAGTGCGGCAAGGCTGCCCGGTGTGGTGGAGCGGAGACCGGTCCAGTTCTGGACAGCGGTGAGCACGAAGCCCGCGATCACCGCCGCGGTGAAACCGAACAGCATTTCGTGCCCATGCCAGAGTATCGGGGAAATGCCGGCAAGGTCGGGCCAACTGCCATGAAGGTAGGCAGTCCAGGTGAGAATCCAGACAGCGGCGAGCCATCCGGCGGCAAGAAAGAAGGGCCGGAACCCGATGGAGAACAGGGCGCGAAGCATGGACGGATCCCCATGTCAAAAAAAGGATTGAAGATACATCTTAAAGCCTGGCGGTCAGGCTGTCATTGACCTGGGGCAAATCCGCGCAGTCGTGGGGCCTGGCCTGGATCCCGGGTGATCTCGCGTGCCCCTGATCACACAAGGGATAGCTCTCAGTCGGCCTTATAACCCGATGCGGCGCTCCTTCCGGCAATCCCTTGTGCCGTCAATGTCCTGCGCGATCATCGCGGGGGGTGGTGGGATACCCGGGCCGGAACGCTTTCGGAATCCTCCAACCGGTCCGCCAGTTGTTCCAGAAGCCCTTGCAGGGGTGTGGGCAGACTGTGCAGGTCCACCGTGTCCAGCACGTTCTTCACGGCAAGACCGAGCTCGGTGTCCCCGGAGAGGCGAAGCCGGCGCTGGAAGAACAGGGTGTCCGGGTCGGTGCGGCGGGCTGCCAACAGCACCAGATCCTCCGCCCGGCCGGTAATGGTGACATCCGCGGGGCCGGGCCCGCCACCGCACAGCCGGCGGTCCCGCAAGGTGAAGCGGAGCCGGAGCATGGGGTCGATCACGGTGATCGCCAGGATCCGCTGTTCCAGCAGGTCCAGGGCGCCATCCTGCAGGGCTTCGGCCAGTACCCGTTGTGCCAGGCGGGCAATGAGTACCTCCAGCACCGGGGCGGGAACCAGGCGGGCCGGGGCCAGCAGCCGGCGGGGTTCCGGCAGGGGCAGACGGGAGAGGAGAGCGGGCATCACGGGTTCCTCGGGTCAGGGGTGTTCGGCTTGTGCTGTCAGGGTCATGCCGGCCTGTCCGTACCAGTAGCCGTTGCAGGTCTGCGCCCGGTCCGCGTTCACCGTTGCCAATGCGGCGGGATCGCCATCCAGGGCCTGGCGCATGGCGTGCAGACGTTGAATGGTGCCCTCCGGAAGTGGACTGAGCCGTAGGATGTCCGCGCCGGCTGCGCTCAGGTCACGCCATTCGGGCAGAAGGTTGGTCACGCGGCCGGACTGGGTCTGAATCCCGTTGATGGTCAGGAAGTGCTCGCCTTCCCGGGTATGCACCGGCATGCCCTCCGGATTCTCGATGCAGCGCAGGCCGCACTGGTCCTTGGGCAGGTCGTGGTAGCGGGCGGTATAGCAGCGGGCAGACCAGGCCAGCGGGAGGCGGCCATGGGCGAACACCTCGGTCTGCAATTGTGGCAGTGCCGCGTCACCCAGGATGGCCTGCAGGGCGTCCCGGCCCAGCTCCACGGGCATCACCCAGCGTTGCAGCCCGAGCCGGTGGTAATGGCGGAGGGTTGCCGCGTTATAGATGTTCACCGAGGGGCCGGTGACGAAGGGCAGCCCGCGGCTGTGCAGCAACTGGACTGCGGCGATATCGTTGGCCTCCACCAGAAACTCGCCGTTGTCACAGAAGCGCCGGACCACACCCATTTCGGATCGGGCCTCGATCAGGGTGAGCGTGGACAGGACCGCCTGCTTCCCGGTGCCGGCCAGTTCCCCTGCCAGGCCGATCCAGTCCTCCGGTCGGAGTTCCCTCCGCTTGGCACAGACCGTCTCGCCCAGATAGACAATATCCACCGGGCTGTCGGCCACGCGGGCGTAAAACGCCTCCACCACGGTCCGGGGCCAGAAGTACTGGCATGGGCCCAGGGATAGCTTCGGCGTGGTGTCCATGTCGTTCTCCGCTGGATGCATGCCGTGAGTGTCTATTGCCAGGCGCGGTGATAGGCACCCAGGGTGGTCTGGCTTCCCTCCGACAACCGGGCCAGGGTCCGTTGCCAGTCCTCCTGGGGTCTGAACTCCCTGCCCCGGGCGCGGCAGGCGTCGATGGCCGCCCGCCAGACGGCGGTGATCTGCGCCACGTAGGCGGGGCTGCGCTGGCGCCCCTCCAGTTTGATGGCGGTAATCCCCGCGGCCTGAAGGTCCGGAAGCAGCTCCATGGAGTTCAGGCTGGTGGGTTCTTCCAGGATGTGTCCCAGTTTGTTCCCGTTCACCTGGAAACGTCCCTTGCACAGCGTGGGGTAGCCGGCCTTCTCCCCGGGGCGGAAGCGGTCGATGAGTACGCCGTTGAGCCGGGTTTCCAGGCCGCCGTCGGGCAGATCCTCCCAGCGGACATGGCCCGCCGGAGAACAGGCGCCGGCGGTGTTCGGCGATTCCCCGGTGGCGTAGGAGGACAGCAGACAGCGGCCCTCCGCCATGATGCACAGGGAGCCGAAGCCGAACACCTCCAGTTCCACCGGACTGTTCTCCGCCAGGCGCGTGACCTGGGTCAGGGACAGCACCCGCGGCAACACGGCCCGCCGGATGCCGAACTGCTCCTGATAGAACTGCAATGCCTCGGTGGAGGTGGCGGATGCCTGCACCGACAGATGACGGGGCAGGCCCGGATGCCGATCTGCAGCGTAGCCCAGAACGCCGGCATCGGCGATGATCACGCCGTCCACGCCCAGGTCCGCCGCCCGGTCCACGGCGGTGGTCCACTGTCCCCAGCCGTGGGGCTGGGGATAGGTGTTGATGGCCATGAGCACACGACGCCCCCGGGAACGGGCGTACTCGATGCCCCGGGCCAGACTGTCCGGGGTGAAGTTAAGGCCGGCGAAATGCCGCGCATTGGTGGCATCCTTCAGGCCGGTGTAAACGGTGTCGGCGCCGGCATCCACCGCGGCGCGCAGGGCCGGCAGGCTGCCGGCAGGGCAAACCAGTTCCATGGATTAACCCCCCTGGAATCCAGCAGAAGAGTCTGTCCGGCCGGCAAGGGGCGAACCTTGACCCAGGTCAACGCTGCGGCCGCGATGCGGTTTATTGCAGAGACGGCTGTCGGTGAGAACCCGGGTGTCCGGACTACCGCTGGGCGCGGAGTCCGTCGGCGTCCAGGATCTCGATCTCCCGGCCGTCCACACGGATCAGTGCCGCGTCGGACAGCCCGTGGAGGATGCGGGAGAGGGTCTCCGGGGTGATGGACAGCCGCGAGGCCAGGACGTGCTTTGGTGCCCGCAGGGTGATGACGGCGCGCCGATCCTCCGCCTCGGGCATCTGGCTCAGCAGATAGTTAACCACCCGTGGCGTGGCCTGCTGCAGGGTCAACTGATCGATATCCCGCAGCCGGGAGTGCAGACGGGTGCTCAGATCGGCCAGCAGGCGGAAGCAGGACTCCGGGCTGGCTCCCAGCGCTTCCCGGTAGGGGTCGCTGGGTATGCAGAGCAACTCGGTGGGGCTGGTGGCCTGGGCAGTGACCGGATACTGGCGTGCTTCCATGAACATCACGGCCTCGGCGAAGGTTTCACCCGGCCCCGTCAGGTGCACCACCTTTTCCTGCCCCGTGGGGCTCATCCGTGACAGCTTGATCAGGCCGTCCAGGACCAGGAAGAAGCGGTCCGCCGGATCACCCTGGTGGAACAGGATCTCCCCGGTCTGCAGCTTTATCCGCTTGCTGCGGGCGGCGATGCGTTCCCTGGCATCCTGCGGCAGGGCCGCCAGCAAGGGCGTGGTCTCGAACGGATTGTGTGTGTCCGGCTTGTTCATGGGATCTCGCTGCGGGCCAGAACCTGTTGGCAGATGAAACGGACCATGGCCTGGGGATCGTTCAGATCCAGCACCGGCAGGGGCAGATCCGGGGGCAGCCGGTGACTGCCATCGCAGGCCACGGCGATAATGGAATCGTCATCCAGATGCAGGGGAGCACGGTCCGGCCGACCGATGTCCCGCAGCAGTTCGATCTTGGGAAACCGGCTGTCGCGAAACCCCTCCACCAGGAGCAGGTCCAGTGAATCCTGGTCGATTCGCGCGATTTCCTCGGCAAGCTCCGGTTCCCGGAAAACGTCGCGTTCGGTCATCAGCGCCCAGCGTCGGCCGGTGGTGAGCAGCACCTGGCTGGCGCCGGCCTTGCGCAGCCGGTAACTGTCCTTGCCCGGCTGATCCACGTCCACCTCGTGATGGGCGTGCTTGATCAGCCCCACCCGGAGGCCGGCATCACGCAGCAGCGGGATGATCAGACTCAGCAGGGTGGTCTTCCCGGTGCCGCTCCAGGCGGCGAAGCCCAGCAGCGGGCAGCGGGCGGTGTCCGGCCACAGGTGCCGATACGGAAACGGCCGCTCATTGTCTGCGCTCAGGCTTTGCGTGGTCATCGATCCGGGCTCCGGTGCGTTCAGAAGGGAATCACCTGCTTGCTGAAGGCCACCGCTCCAATGTAGAGGAACACGGCGATGGCGGCCAGCCAGGCGGCAAGACGGACGGTGCGGGTCGGTCCCCGTTTGAGGGCGATGGTGCCGAGGCCGATGTAGATCAGCAGGGCGACCACCTTGGCCGTGATCCAGCCGTGAACGAAGGGGTACTGCTGGGCCATCCAGGCCAGCAGGACGGCGCTGGTCAGCAGCGCGGTGTCGATCACATGGGGGACGATCCGGACCCAGCGCGCCCGCAGCAGGCCGGGCCAGCCCAGCATCCAGATGCCGCGAAGAAAGAACAGGGCAAGACTGAGTCCGGCGCTGGCCTGATGCACGGCCTTGATGGTCAGATAATGTTCGTACACGGCGGTGTGCCCGCTCCCTATCACGTTTTCCTGATCCCCGGCGACATCATTCTGGTGGTCTTTGGGTCCGTGGCCAAGCCCGGAACCGGGGTGATGCCCGGAACTACCTCGAAGTTGTCGGGCCTGAAACGGGCAATCGTCCCGGTTCCGATTGATCATAGTTAAAGATCAATAAAAACAAACAGATAAAACGTCATTTCCGGGGTACCACTTTATGGGTAGTCCGGCGGGCACCGGCGCAAAGCCCCTGGGGAAAACTTGCTCTCGATCAAGTTTGCCCCCGGGGGCGCTGTGTAGGTTCAGCCTCACGAAAGGCCGTTTTTCCCAGCGGCGACTACTGTTTCTGACCACTTGGCGGATGAGGACTGGACCCGGCTATGAGCAAGCTAAACGCGGATATCGAGCACTGGGATGTGGAGGACAAGGCGTTCTGGGAGCGCGAGGGCAAGCGCGTCGCAAACCGGAACCTGTGGATCTCCGTTCCAAGCCTGCTGATGGGCTTTGCCATCTGGCTGATGTGGGGGATGATCACGGTTCAGATGTACAATCTGGGGTTCCCCTTCACCGAAGCGGAACTGTTCACCCTGACGGCCATCGCCGGCCTGACCGGGGCCACGCTACGCATTCCGGCCTCGTTCTTCATCCGCATCGCCGGCGGGCGCAATACCATTTTCTTCTCCACAGCGCTGCTGATGATTCCGGCGCTGGGGGCCGGGCTTGCCCTGCGCAGCCCGGACACGCCCCTCTGGGTCTTCCAGTTGCTGGCGTTTGTGTCCGGGATCGGCGGTGGCAACTTCGCCTGCTCCATGAGCAACATCAGCACCTTCTTCCCCAAAAATCAGCAGGGGCTTGCCCTGGGCATCAACGCCGGCCTGGGTAACTTCGGCGTCACCACCATGCAGATCCTGATTCCGTTGGTGATGACCGTTGGGATTTTCGGCGCCCTGGCCGGCGATCCGATGATCCTGGAGCGTACCAGCGGAACCCTGATCGGCAGGATTCCCGCCGGAACCGAAACCTTTCTTCCCAATGCCGGCTTCATCTGGCTGGTGTTTCTCATTCCGCTGGCCTTTCTGGGCTGGTTCGGTATGAACAATCTGCGGCCCATCACCCCGGACCCCGGGCATCCCCTGGCGGCCTTCGGCAAGATCCTGGGCCTGTACGGCGTCGGCTTCGTGGCGGCCGGGATCGGCATGTTCTTCTACCTGCCGGCTCCGGTGGGACTTGGCATTCTGAACATCTGGTTCACCATGCTGCTGATCATCGCGCTCACCCTGGGCATGATGCGCATGATCCCCGGCCCCATCCAGACCAACCTGAAACGGCAGTTCGCCATCTTCAAGGACAAGCACACCTGGTCGATGACCATCCTGTACATCCTGACCTTCGGTTCGTTCATCGGCTTTTCCATGGCACTGCCCCTGGCCATCACCGTGATCTTCGGTCAGAGCGCCATCATCGAGAACGGGGAAGTGGTGGGGCACACCGACAATCCGAACGCCCCGGCGGCCTTCATGTTCGCCTGGATCGGGCCATTCGTGGGCGCGCTGATCCGTCCCATCGGCGGCTGGATGTCCGACAAATGGGGCGGCTCCATTGTGACCCAGGCCATCGCCGTGGTGATGGTGGTTGCCTCGGCTGTGGTGGGTTACCTGCTCACCCTCGCATATGTATCACCGTCTCCTGAAGACTACTTCGTTCTGTTCCTGGTGCTGATCATCGTGATTTTCGCCGCCACCGGGATTGGGAACGGCTCCACCTTCCGCACCATCGGCGTGATTTTCAACCAGGAGCAGAAAGGGCCGGTGCTGGGCTGGACCTCCGCCGTGGCCGCCTACGGCTCCTTTGTGGCCCCCCAGGTGATCGGGGAGCAACTGCGTGCCGGTACTCCGGAGTACGCCTTCTACGGCTTTGCGGTGTTCTACGCCCTGTGCCTGATTCTCAACTGGTGGTTCTATCTGCGCCCCAATGCCTATGTGAAGAACCCGTGATGGCGGGCCCCCGCGGCGGGAACGTCGCGCGGGCGTACCCTGATCTGCTCCGCAACCGCTGAGGAAACGCAATGAACATCATGGTTGCCTACGACGATTCGCGAAACGCCCGGCTGGCGATTGCGCAGACGGTCACGCTGTTCCGCCCGCTCAAGCCCACGATCATTCTCATCTGCGTGGTGGAGGAGCCGCGGGATGCCACCGACTCCAACGAGGAGAAGTTCCTGGAGGCCTACCGGGAACTGAAAGCCGGCGCTGATCGGGCGGCCCAGGCGCTGAGCGACGAAGGCTTCAGCCCGGAGGTGATCATGGCCGAAGGGGATGCCCGCAAGATGATCCTGCGCGCAACCAAGGAGCGTGCACCGGACATCCTGGTGATTGCCCGCCATAGCAACGAGAGCGACACCGGTCTGATCGGACGGGCATTGAACGCTCTGGTGGACGAGATTGATTACATGACCTTCGGCAGCGTGAGTGCGTTCCTGGCCAAGCGCGTGGAATGCCCGCTGCTCATCCTGCCGAGTCGGTAAGGGTGGCCTGACCCCTTGGGGCGCCGCACGCCGGCGGTGACGGGGAAGTCGCGCCCAGGATTTGCTGCAACGCAACATTCTACTTAGGGCATTCGAGGTCGGTACGATGAAAGTCGCAGACATTTTCAAGTTCAAGAACAGGGAGATACGCGCCCTCCACCTGACGTGGATCGCATTCTTCATCTGCTTCTACGTCTGGTTCAACATGGCGCCGCTGGCCACCAGCATGCTCCGCAGCGTGGACTGGCTCACGCGGGATGACATACGACTATTCGCCATCGCCAACGTGGCCCTGACCATCCCCGCCCGGATCCTGGTGGGGATGGCGCTGGACCGTTACGGGCCGCGCCGGGTATTCGCCGTGCTCATGGTCACCATGGCCATCCCGGCACTGGTCTTCGCCTTTGGGACCAGCATGATGCAACTGCTGGTCTCCCGGCTGGTGTTGAGCTCCATCGGCGCCAGCTTTGTGGTGGGCATCCACATGACCGCATTGTGGTTCAAGCCCCGGGACATCGGTTTCGCCGAAGGCTTTTACGCGGGTTGGGGCAACTTCGGCTCAGCGGCGGCGGCCATGACCCTGCCCACCATTGCTCTGACGATGTTCGGGGGTGACGAGGGATGGCGCTACGCCATCGGTCTCAGCGCCATCATCATGGCCGGCTACGGCGTTTTCTACTGGTTCGCCATCACCGACGGTCCGGATATCCACGCCCACCGGAAGCCCCGCAAGGCGCTGGCGCTGGAGGTGAGTAGCTGGGGCGCGATGATCATGCTGATCATCATGACCATCCCCTTGATGGGGATACTCGGGGTGCTGGTCTGGCGGGTACAGAACATGGGGTATATCGGGCAGACCGGCGCGCTGATCTGCTACGGACTCATTGTGCTGGCGGTGATCTACCAGATCGTTCAGGTGCTGCGGGTGAATGTACCGATTCTGCGCAAGGGTGTCCCGGAGGACGACAAGTATCCCTTCAAGAGCGTGGCCGCACTGAACACCACATATTTCGCCAACTTCGGCGCGGAACTGGCCGTGGTTTCCATGCTGCCCATGTTCTTCGAGGAAACCTGGGGTCTGACCGCCGCCGCCGCCGGCCTGATCGCCGCCTCTTTTGCCTTCGTCAACCTGGTGGCGCGGCCTGCCGGCGGCCTGGTGTCGGATCGTATGGGGAATCGACGCTTCGTGATGCTCAGCTACATGTTCGGTATCGGCGTCGGCTTCATCTTCATGGCCATGCTGAACGAGAGCTGGCCGCTGATCGTGGCCATTGCCATCACCATCGCCTGTTCGTTTTTCGTGCAGGGGTCCGAGGGGGCGACCTTCGGCATCATCCCGTCCATCAAGCGCCGGTTGACCGGGCAGATCTCGGGGATGGCCGGCGCCTATGGCAACGTCGGCGCCGTGTTCTACCTGTTCATCTTCACCTTCGTAACGCCGACGCAGTTCTTCTACATCATTGCCGCTGGGGCCTTCCTGAGCTGGGTGGTGTGTTACTTCTGGCTGCAGGAGCCGGAAGGGGCCTTTGACGAGGATTACTACATCTCCTCGGTGGATCGGGAAATCGCTGCCCAGGAGGAGCTGGCAAGGCGGAAAGCCTGATAAGGAACGGGGGGGGGGGGGG
>JAFIFU010000109.1 GCA_020831885.1 Ectothiorhodospiraceae bacterium | reverse complement strand
CGCCCGCGCCCAGCCACCAAACAACAAACCGGCAACAAACGAGGGCGGCGCCAGAGCGCGCCAGAACACCGCACCCCGCTTCCCCCCTCCGCCCGGCGTAAAGCGGGCGAACCATTATTAAGGGAACGCGGGGCTTACCGGCCGGGGATCAGCAATCAGAACGATATGTTGAGCGACAACTACAGGAATCCAATGCTGGATGCTCCTTTGCCAGGATGGGCCGAAATCCTACGGACCACGAACGGTTTGTCAAGACGCGAACTGATCCGGGAGCGCACGCCCGGAAGAAGCCAGCCCGTCCCGCTCAACCCGCAGCAGCGCGCAGTGCAGCGGCATCGAGCTTTTTCATGGGCATCATGGCCTGGAGCATGCGTCCAAGGGCCGCCTGGTCTCCGGAGCGGAGCACTTCGTCCACAACACCGGGAACGATCTGCCAGGAGATACCATGGCGGTCCTTGCACCAGCCGCAGGCCTCGGCTTCCGGTACCGCGGAAAGCCTGGCCCAGTAATGGTCGATCTCCGCCTGATCCTGGCAGACAACCATAAAAGAAACGGCTTCGTTGAATCCGAAACCGTGGTTCCTGGCGCTGTCGAAGGCCGCGAACCAGGTATCGCCCAGGCGGAAGTCCGAGAACAGCACCGCCCCTTCCCGGTCCGGCTCCATGCCGGCGGGCCAGCGGTGGATTTCCCCCGGCCGGGAACCCCCGAATACGGAACGGTAGAATGCACCCGCCTCCTCCGCCTGGCCGTAAACCCCGCCGGTGAACATAAGCGTCGGGGTGATTACCGGCCGGGGCTCGCCCTCCGGATCCGACAGGATCAACTGCCAGGAGAGGCCGTAGCGGTCCTGAACCCAGCCGTAACGCTTGCTGAAGGGGTATTCGTCCAGCGGCATCAGCACATCCCCGCCGTCCACCAGCGAGGTCCAGGCCTGATCCAGGTGCTCCCGCGCCCGCGCATCCTGGGCCGGATCGTAGTTCACGATAAAGGAAATCGAGGGGTTGAAGGTAAACTCCGGGCCGGCGGAAATGGCCATGAACGACTGTCCGGCCAGGGTGAAGGCGACAACATCGCAATCGCCGGATGGCGTGTCGTGGATCACCTGCGTATAGCTGATGGCCGAGGCCGGAAACACCGAGCAATAGAACGCGACCGCTTCCCGGGCCTGGGAGTGAAACCACAGGTGCGGCCTGATGGATCGGACCGGAAACATGGAACCCTCCTTGATCAACAGGGTTTCATAACGGGAGAGCCGGCACCCGCCCGCAACCAAGCGGACACCGGCCGCAAGCGTGGGTCAAAGACCCACCACGGGGGTAAAGCCACCCCAGATCAACCGCTTTCCATCGAACGGCCAGCGCCCCTTCCAGGGCTCGAAGCGCGGATCCGACATCACCTGATCAGCCATCGCGTCCCGCTGGGCGCGGGATTCGTACACGATCCAGGAGAACGCGACCACCTCATCCTCCGTTGCCTGGACTGCGCGGGGGAACGACGTCAGTTCGCCGTAAGAGAGTTCGTCCCCCAGACACTCGACGTATTCCCGCGCCCCGTGATCCAGCCACACCGCCCGGGCAATCTTCACCAGTTCCTCGTACTCCGCCAGCCGTGCTTTGGGTACCGGCGTGACGAATCCTTCCACATAGGCCATCGCTCCACTCCTTCGGAGAATAGTGATTGACTAGTTACGTTGATATCAACATATTTATAGTATGTACGAAACCCGATTTCCTTACAACAAGACCCTGGAGGTAGGCAGCACCTGCCTCTGCCTTTACGCCCAGCGCGCGGCGCGGGCGCTGGCACGCCATTTCGATGAGGTGTTCCGGCCACTGAACCTGACCAATGGCCAGTTCTCACTGCTGATGGCCCTGAACCGCCCGGAACCACCCACCGTGAGCGAGGTGGCCGCCTTGCTCGCCATGGACCGCACCACGCTGACCGCACTGCTCAAGCCCCTGGAGCGCCGCGGCCTGATCCAGGCAAACCCCGATCCCGCTGACCGGCGAAGGCGCCGGATCCGCCTCACGGGAGCCGGCCATGGGCTCCTGGACCAGGCATACCCCCTGTGGCGGGAGGCGCACGCCACAGTGGAACGGCAGCTCACCGATGCCCCGGGCCTGCGGGAGGAGCTTGGGCGGCTTTCCGGTACGCCGACTCCCCCTGCAACCCGGCACCGCGGCAAACCCTGACCCGGCGCCAGTATCACCACCTCCGGTTTCGGCGTACCATTGTACGATGCGGAACATTCCGGACAGTCCCGGTGACCGCCCCGTGGATCACCTTCCCGGGACGGGGATACGGGTGCCTGCGTCCTTGTCGCCAACAACGGGCCACCCTCGGCGGATTGCGTGACCATGAAACTCACACTGGGGAACTACCGTCGGCTACTGGTGGCCATCGGCCTGCTGGGCGTTGGGCTTGCAGCCGTGGTGGCCTTGCTCAACGCCCGCTCCGAACATCTCCGGGCCTGGGATGCCTTTGAGCAACAGCTCCGCACGGAAGCCCGGCTGCTGGCGGAGCATGCCGGGCAGTCCATCAGCGCCGCGGAACAGGTTCTGCATGTCATCGGCATTGAAACCCGGGGCCGGTCGGTGGAGGCGCTGGCCGGGGATCGGCAATTCTGGCAACGCCTGCGCCAGGTGCATCGGTACGCCCCGCAGGTGAGTTCCTTTCTGATCGCCGACCAGGACGGACGGATACTGCTCACCACCCTGGAGTTTCCGGCTCCGGACGCCCTGAGCATGGCCGGGCAGGACCAGTTTCAGGCAGCACGGCAGACGAATACCGCCCTTATCGGCTCCCCCCTGATCGCGCCGGATTCCGGTGAGCCGGTGGTACCGGTCACGGTGCGCCTGGGCAACCACGACGATACCTTCGTCGGCGTTGCCGTTGCGCTGCTGAATCTGGACTATTTCGAGGCCTTCTACCGTGAACTGTCGCTGGCCGGCGACCGGCGCGTGGGCCTGCTGCTGACCGGCGGCGAGACCCTGGTTGCCCACCCGGCATCGGTCATTCCCGCAGCAGACGCATTGCGCCCGGAGGTACTCGACCACATCGTCTCCGCCCCGTCCGGCCTGCACCGGGTTGCCACCGCTGAAGGGGATGGGACGGCATTGCTCGCACACCGGCGGGTGCGCGGCTATCCGGTCATTGCCGCGGTCAGCATCCGGGATCAGCGCGTTCTCGGCCTGACCCGGTCCATCTGGATTCGTAACGGCGTGATGTTCGGGATCTTCGCTCTGGGGCTGATTGCGGTGCTCACCGTTCTGGACCGGGCCTGGCGGCAAGTGCATGCGGCTCAGTTGAGACTGACCCGGCACAACCGGGAGCTGACCGCGCTCTCGCTCACCGACAGCCTCACCGGGATCGCGAACCGGCGGGCGTTCCAGCAGGCGTTCGAACGGGAATGGAGGCGAGCCCAGCGCAAAGACCGCGCCATGGGCCTGCTGCTGGTGGACGCCGACCACTTCAAACGTTTCAATGATACTTATGGCCACACCGCCGGCGACGAGGCCCTGAAGCGAATGGCCTCGGCCATCGATGACGTGGCCGTGCGGGCGGGGGATCTGGTGGCCCGGTACGGCGGCGAGGAGCTGGTTATTCTGCTTCCCGATACCGATTTATACGGAACACTGCAGGTCGCCGAGCGTATCCACGAAGCCCTGGCCCGGGAGAACATTCCGTTTCCGGACGCCCCGGAACCCGGCCGGGTCACGGTCAGCATCGGTGCGTCCGTGACCATGCCGGCGGAGGACCTGGATCCGCAAGCGTTCTTCAAGACCGCGGACGCCGCCTTGTATGCGGCGAAGAAGCAGGGGCGGAACCAGACCGCCTTCCAGGCTTATCCGGACGACCCGGAGGACGGGGAGATGCCTGCCGGTGCCGAATCCCCCAATCCCCCCGTAACCCAGGCCAGGAAGGGCTGACCTGTTCCAGCCCGGAAACGGCGGCTCATGCCGGCAACGGCAGCTCCCCGTTCACCAGGAAGGTTTCCAGCGGGAATTCGTGGAAATCGTCTGCCAGCGGCCCCCGGAAGCGCACACGATCGGCCGTGAGCTGGCAGAGCCAAGGGCTTTCCCGGACCGGGGCACGCCGAATGAAGGGGCGTGGCGTGAACAGTGCCACATTCAGGCCCTGCCGCGGATCCCGGGCGGAGGTGAACTGGAACAATTCGATATCCGCCTCCCGAAGGGCGGAGCCCAGTGCCTGGGTTTGACGGTAATCGGCCGGATGGGTCAACAATGCCCGGTAGGCGTCGAAAGGGGGCTGATGCAACTGCAGGGCCGCGCTGCTGCGGTAGCGCGCGGCGAACAGCGTGTGCTGGGTGTCGATTCTGGCCGGGGGCGGCGTGGTCATGCCGTACCAGAAATGAAAGCGGTAGAAGGCGGCTTCCGCCAGCACGGTGGATTCCGTCCGGCCGCCGTAGAACAGGCCGGGTTCGCTGCGCCGGCCGAAGCGCGAACCATGACGCAGGGGTGGGTACCGGAATGGCGTGGCCAGCAGGTAATGCAGCCGCTCCGATCCACGCCGGCGCGGGGGCTTGACCTCCTCCAGCATCTGCTCCAGCACAGCCTGGTGCGCCAGCGTGGACACCAGCGAGGCCGTGGCCACCTGTTCCTGGCTTTCCACCAGCCGCAGCGCCTCACCCCGCAGCTCGACCGGCTGTGCGCTCTCCACTAGCCCATGCCAGTCCGGCACCTCAGACCTTTCCCCGGGCCGCGTCCAGGTATTCCAGCACGCCGATCAGGCCCTGGACGGTCTTGATCTGCTGGGCGGGAACACCGCCCGTGTGCCGGTTTTCGGTATGCATCCAGTGCCGCATCACCCGGGCGTCGCCGCCGGTGAGCACATAAAGTGACCGGAAACAGCGCAGCAACAGCAGAGCCAACTCGCCGGCCTTGCTTGCCGGATCGATATTGCCGCGACTGACGTCGGTGCGGCCACGGCCGATGATCTTCCCCAGGTCCGCCTGGGTCAGCCCCAGTGCCTTGCCCGCGTTCAGCAGTGCTTCGTGGAGCACGTCCGCCCGGTTTGGCGCGGCTGCGGATGCCGGATACACAGTGACCTCCTTGCACAAGCGCATCAAAAATGTGCTATACGCACATTATGATACACTTTGCACCCGGAATCCAGCTCACCGGAGGCCGGAGCGGGATGCGTCCTCCCGGGGGCCGAGCACACGGAACTCCCGGGCGACGCCGTCCTGATGAACGCTGCGGTCAAGACGCTCCAGCCAATCGCCATGGGCCTGATAGAGCACGTTCTGATAATGGGAGCGCAGGGCTTCCTTCAACTCGTCGCGGGCAAGCGCCAGGGAGGCCTCCAGTTCCTCCTCCAAGGCAGCGCCCCGGGCGTGCCTGTCCACCTGCAGGAAGACGTATTCCCCGCCCACGACGCTCACCACGAACACCCCGGCCCCCACCGCAACCGCACCGGGGCCGCTGGGCGCGGCAACGGCGCTTGCGGTGGCTGCTGCCGGTGCCGCCGTGGGCGCGCGCGCGCCCCCCCCCCGCGCCCCCCCCCCCCCCCCCCCCCCCCCCCCCCCCCCCCCCCCCGGGCCCCCCCCGGCCCCCGGCCCCCGGGGGGGGGGGCGCCGGGGCCTCCGTCTCGGGCGCATCGTTCTGTTCGGTCTCGT
>JAFIFU010000040.1 GCA_020831885.1 Ectothiorhodospiraceae bacterium | reverse complement strand
CGGTGACGTGCGTCGCAGATGAATGCCTGTCCGAGACATAACCCGGCTTATCGGCCGACTCCCCGTTTAAGTTTAAGCAAGTGCTGAGCCATTCCCATGCCGCTCTGGCTTTGCAGCGTGTTCCCGCCGGGTTTTCGCCGGCGGGAACACGTTCCGGACCTCGCGGGCCGGTGTGGAGTGGATCCCGAGCGCCTCCCACTGTCACTCCATCACCCCGTTTTGAGAAACACCCCCTAACCATCTGATTTCCAGAAAGAACGTTTCCGTCGTTCGCCCGTCGTTCTGTGACGACAGCGAATGCTTACGTAAGTTCTTGTTGTCAAAGAAAGAATTCGAGCGTTTTCCCTTGACAAGGATTTGCTGCGCTACCTATAGTGTGGCGAGGTGGGAAAAAGTGGAAAAAAATGGTTAATCAGGGAGCGTCGGGGTAAATCGTGTTTCGGGGTGTCACGCATCTGAATCTGGACGCAAAGGGGCGCATGAGCTTCCCCTCCCGCTATCGGGAGAAGCTCATGGAGCTCTGTGATGGCCAGATCGTGGTGACCGTGGACCCGGACCGTTGTCTGCTGGTGTATCCGATGCCGGAGTGGGAGCAGATCGAACAAAAGCTCATCCGGCTGCCCAGCCTGAAGCCGCAAACCCGCAGATTGCAGCGGCTGTTGATGGGGCATGCCACCGAGGTGCAGTTGGATGGTGCCGGTCGCATTCTGTTGTCGACCCCGTTGCGGGAGTTCGCCTCGCTGGACAAGAAGGTGGTGCTGACCGGGCAGGGCAATAAGTTCGAGCTCTGGGATGAGGCCACCTGGAGCGCCCGTTGCGAGCGGTGGTTGGAGGAAGCGGCCGAGGACTTCGAACTGTCAGAGGAACTGGAGTCCCTGTCTCTGTGAGCCCGCAAGACGCCAAGGGTGACCACCATCGGCCGGTGTTGCTGGCCGAGGTGCTGGAGGGCCTGAACGTGCGTGCCGACGGCTTCTACATCGATGGCACCTTTGGTCGCGGAGGTCATGCCGCCGCGATCCGGGAGCGGTTGGGGCCGGAGGGCAGGCTCTGGCTTGTGGACCGGGATCCGCAAGCCGAAGCGGTGGCTCGGGAGCATTTCGGCCAGGACCCCCGCTGCCGTTTTTTCCGCGGGTCCTTCGCCGAGCTGGGCGACTGGCTTCGGGATTCGGGTCTGGAGGGGCGCGTGGATGGCGTGCTGCTGGATCTGGGGGTCTCCTCGCCCCAGTTGGATCATGCCGAGCGCGGCTTCAGTTTTCTCCGTGACGGCCCGCTGGACATGCGCATGGACCCGGAATCCGGCCGATCGGCGGTCGAGTGGTTGCAGAACGTTGCCGAGGATGAACTGGCCCGGGTTCTGCGCGTCTATGGCGAGGAGCGATACGCCCGCCGCATCGCGCGTCGGCTGGTGTGGGCGCGGGAGCAGGGTGAGCTGCCGCAGACCACCGTTGCGCTGGCTGCCCTGGTCGCCGATGCCGTTCCGGTGCCGGAGAGGCACAAGCATCCGGCCACCCGGACCTTTCAGGCGATCCGTATCGCGGTGAACGGTGAGCTGGAGGCATTGGAACGGTTTCTGGACGGCGTCTGCGACTGGCTGGCCCCCGGGGGGCGCCTGGCCGTCATCAGTTTCCATTCGCTGGAAGACCGGATGGTCAAGCGTTTCATCCGCCGGGCCGCCGGTGTGCGCGATCTGCCGCCGGAGATTCCGGTGATTCCGGAGGGGCTGCGGCCGCGGATGCGTCCGGTGGGCAGAGCGGTACGGGCTGGCGAGGAGGAGGTGCGGAACAATCCGCGGGCTCGCAGCGCCATGCTGCGTCTGGCGGAGAAGCTACCGTGACCGCGCGGGCGGCGACTGTGGCGGTGCTGGCATTGCTGGTCGCGGTCAGTGCGGTGTCTGTGATTTACAGCAAGCACGAAAGCCGTCGCCTGTTCTCGCTGCTGGAGCAGGAGAACCGGACCCGTGATGCGCTGGATGCGGAATGGGGCATGTTGCAGCTGGAGCAGGCGGCCTGGGCCACGCATGGACGGGTGGAGCGTGTTGCCCGGGAAGAGCTCGACATGAAATTGCCGGATCGGGATGAAGTGAACGTCCTGCGCTAGCGCGGGAACGGGAAAACAGGGGGCTGCTTGGACCAGGCGCACAACAGACAGGCCGAACCGTTGATCCGCTGGCGCTACCTGCTGGTGCTGGCGGTCTTCGCGTGCCTGGCCGCCGGTCTGCTGTGGCGTGCGGTGGATCTGCAGTTGGTGCACAGGGAGTTCCTGCAGAACCAGGGTGATGCCCGCCATCTCCGGACAATGACCATGCCCGCCCATCGCGGAATGCTCACGGACCGGACCGGGGAGCCGTTGGCCATCAGTACGCCGGTGGATTCGGTCTGGGCGCATCCGGGGAATCTGCTGGAGGCCGCCGATCGTCTGGGGGAACTGGGGCCGGTGCTGGGCCTGGATGCCCGGGTACTGGCGCAGCGCCTCCAGGAGCGCACCGGGAGGGAGTTCCTGTACCTCCGCCGGCACGTGGCACCGGAGGTGGCGCAGCAGGTGCTCGCCCTGGGCCTGCCGGGGGTCGCGGTGCAGCGGGAGTACCGCCGGTTTTATCCCACGGGGGAGGTGGCCGGCCACCTGCTGGGTTTCACTGATATTGATGACGTGGGGCTGGAGGGTCTGGAACTGGCCTACGAAAGCTGGCTTCGCGGGCAGCCCGGCGCCAAGCGGGTGATGCGCGACCGTTTCGGACGTGTGATCGGTGATGTGGAGCAGATCCGCGAACCCCGGCCCGGCCGGGATCTGGCCCTGAGTATCGATCGTCGGCTGCAGTACGTGGCCTACCGGGAACTGAAGCGCGCGGTGACCACCAACGGTGCCCGCGGGGGATCGTTGGTGTTGCTGGACGCCACCACCGGCGAGGTGCTGGCCATGGTCAATCAGCCCGCCTTCAATCCCAACAACCGGCGGCAGATGGGAAGCGGGGTGCATCGCAACCGGGCAGTGACCGATGCCTATGAGCCGGGCTCCACGATCAAGCCGTTTACCGTGATCGCCGCCTTGGAGAGCGGCGAGTACCAGCCGGAAACCGAGCTCAATACCCATCCCGGCACCATGCGGGTGGCCGGCCACACGGTGCGGGATATCAGGGATTTCGGACGTATTGACCTGAATACACTGATCAGCAAGTCCAGCAACGTGGGGGCGGCCAAACTGGCGCTGGAACTTCCGGAGGACGCGGTCTGGGGGGTGCTGGCACGTCTCGGGTTCGGCCGTCCGGTGGGCACCGGTTTTCCCGGAGAGGCGGCTGGATCGCTGGCGGCCGTGCCTCCCCGTTCACGGGTGGATCGGGCGACGCTCGCCTTCGGCTACGGGCTGTCCGTGACCCCGTTGCAGTTGGCCCAGGCCTATGCCGCCGTCGCCGCTGACGGCGTTGTCCGCCCGGTGTCATTCCTGCGTCTGGACGAACCGGAGCGCGGAGAACGGATCATGGCGTCCGGCGTCGCCCGAAGCCTGCGGCAGATGCTGGAGCTTGCGGTTCAGGACGGCGGTACCGCGACCCGCGCCCGGGTGCCTGCTTATCGTACCGGCGGAAAGACCGGAACCGTGCGTAAATCCGTTGCCGGCGGCTACGCGGACGACCGTTACGTGGCCTGGTTCGCCGGTATGGCGCCGATGAGCGATCCGCGGCTGGTGATGGTGGTGATGATCGATGAGCCGGCGGGAGAAGCCTATTACGGCGGTCAGGTGGCGGCTCCGGTATTCGCCGAAGTGATGTCCGCCGCGCTGCGGCTGCTCAACCTTCCCCCGGATCAGGTCGAGGCGGTGCCGGGACTGACGGCGATGGCCGGGAGGCAGAGTCCATGAGCGCGGCGGAGCTGCTGCACCACGAGCTGACCCTGGCGGCGCTGCTGCAGCGACCGCTGGTGATCGGCGGTGATGTGCGGGTCCGGGGTCTCACCGCCGACAGCAGGGCCTTGCGTCCGGGCTGGGTCTTTGCCGCCTGTGCGGGTGATCGCCGCCATGGCATGGAGTTCGTGGACCAGGCGCTGGAACACGGAGCGGCTGCAGTGCTCTGGGAGCCGACCCCGGATGGCGATGGGGCGGAGGCAAGGGAGCGCTGCCGGTCAGCCGGGGTGCCGGTCCTTGAGTATCCCGGCCTGGGGCGCGATCTGGGTCGGTTGGCCTCCCGCGCCTTCGGCGATCCGTCCCGTGCCCTGCGGGTGATCGGTATCACCGGTACGGATGGCAAGACTTCGGTGAGCCAGTTTCTTGCCCAGGTTCTGGAGGGCAAGGGGGGCTGCGGACTGATCGGGACCCTGGGTCATGGCTTGCCCGGACGGCTGCAGCCGGCGGCGAACACCACGCCGGACGGCGCAACCGTGCAGGCGTTGCTCGCCGGGTTCCGGGACGCCGGCCTGGCGTCCGTAAGCATGGAGGTCTCCTCCCACGGGATTGACCAGGGGCGTGTCTCCGCGGTGCGTTTCGACACGGCGGTGCTTACCAACCTGGGGCGCGATCATCTGGATTACCACGGCACCGTGGAAGCCTACGCGGAGGCGAAACGCCGGCTGTTCCTCTGGGAGGACCTGCGCTGCGCCGTACTGAATGCCGATGACAGTTTCGGCTGCGCCGTGCGGCGCACGCTGCCGCCCCAGGTGCGGTGTGTGGACTATTCCCTTTTTCCGGATGTGGACGCCGCCGTGGTCTGCACGCACCTGGCCCTGCTACCCGAGGGCATGGAACTCACGGTGATCACCCCGTTCGGTGTGGTGGAGGCGCGGTTGCCCTTGATGGGGCGGTTCAACGCGGCAAACGTGCTGGCGGTGATCGGTGTGCTGGTGGGCCTGGACTGGACAGCGCCGGAGATCGCCCGAGGTCTGGAGCAGGTCCGCCCCGTGCCCGGCAGGATGGAACGTTATCGTGCCGCGGGGCGCCCGCTGGTGGTGGTGGATTACGCCCATACGCCCGGTGCGCTGCAGGCGGCCCTGGCGGCCCTGCGGGAGCACGTGGACGGCCGCATCTGGTGTGTGTTCGGCTGCGGGGGTGAGCGGGATCCCGGCAAGCGATCACAGATGGGGGCGGCCGCCGAGGCCGGCGCCGACCGCGTGATCGTCACCGATGACAATCCCCGCGGCGAGGATCCGGAACGGATCGTCGCGCAGATTCTGGAAGGATTCGGCAGGACCCGTCCGGAGGTTGAGCATGACCGGGCCACCGCCATCGGCCGGGCCGTGGAGGAAGCCGGTCCGGGGGATGTCGTCCTGGTGGCCGGCAAGGGGCATGAGGATTATCAGGTGACTCCTCTGGGCGTCCGTCATTACAGCGATCGTGATACCGTGCGCGCCCTGCTGAACGGAGGTGAAGCATGATCCGGGTGCGCTTGTCCGATCTAGCTCCGGTGCTGGATGCCCGCATTCTCGGCGACGACGTCATGATTGCCGGGGTGGGCATCGACAGCCGTACCATTGGCCCCGGCAATCTGTTCGTGGCCATCGGCGGTCCGCGCTTCGACGGCCACGACTATGCCGCGGCGGCGCTCGCTGCCGGCGCATCTGCGGTTGTGCTGGAGCGGCAGGTGGCGGACGCGGCGCCGGCGCTGCTGGTGGATGATCCCCGCATGGCGCTGGGGCGGCTGGGCCGTTGGTGGCGCCAACAGGTCAACCCCTGGGTGGTGGGGATCACCGGCAGCAACGGGAAAACCACGGTCAAACAGATGTTGCACGCCATCCTGTCCCGGGTTGCTGACACGGCGGCAACGGAAGGCAATCTGAATAACGACCTGGGTGTCCCGTTGACGTTGTGCCGGCTGCGCCATGGCCAGCGATACGCGGTGGTCGAGATGGGGGCGAACCATGCCGGCGAGATAGCCTCGCTGGCTGCCCTTGCCCAGCCGGACGTGGCTGTGGTCACCAATGCGGGGCCTTCACACCTGGAAGGCTTCGGTTCCGTGGAAGGGGTGGCTCATGCCAAGGGTGAGCTGTTCCAGGCGCTGCCGGCGGGGGGCATCGCGGTGATCAATGCCGACGACGCCTATGCCGGGCTGTGGCGCGAGCTGGCCGCGGGACGTCGCATCATCGATTTCGGGATCGAGCACGAGGCTGCGGTACGGGGCGATGTTTCCGGCGCCGATGGCGCGTTGCGGGTGGAGACCCCGGCCGGGGGGTTCACGCTGCGGCTGCGCGTCCCTGGTGTGCACAACTTCCGTAACGCACTGGCCGCCACAGCAGCGGCGTTGGCCTTTGACGCCCCTCTGGATGCCATTCGCGGCGGGCTGGAGAGCTTTCAGCCCGCCGGCCGGCGGCTGGAACTGCACGCTGCAGTCGGCGGCGCGCGGGTGATTGACGATTCCTACAATGCCAACCCCTTGTCCCTGATGGCGGCGATGGACGTGCTGGTGGCTTCCGGTGACGAGCCCTGGCTGGTTCTGGGTGACATGGGCGAGCTGGGGGGGCAGGCGGAGGCACTGCATGCGGAGGCCGGACGCCGGGCAAGGGGTTGTGGCGTGCGCCGCCTGTTCACCCTGGGCTCCCTTAGTGCGGCGGCGACCCAGGCGTTTGGCGATGGTGCCAGGCACTTTGATGACGTGCAGGCACTTATCGCCGCGTTGCGGCAGGACCTGGCGCCCGGTGTCACGGTCCTGATCAAGGGGTCCCGCAGTATGGGGATGGAGCGTGTGGCGGGAGCCTTGGTGACGACGGGGGAACCGAAGTGCTGATCTATCTGGCCGGCTGGCTGGAGGAACTCCACAGTGGCTTCCGGGTGTTTCAGTACATCACCCTGAGAGCCATACTCGGCGTGCTCACGGCGCTGGTGGTCTCCTTCGTGGTGGGCCCCTTCCTCATCCGACGCCTGAGCCGCCACCAGATCGGCCAGCCCATTCGCGAGGATGGGCCCCAGTCGCATTTTTCCAAGGCCGGCACGCCGACCATGGGCGGTTCCCTGATCCTGTTGGCGGTGGCGGTGGCCACCCTGCTCTGGGCGGATCTTGCCAACCGGTATGTCTGGGTGGTGCTGCTCACCACCCTGGCCTTCGGCGCGGTCGGTGGCGTGGACGATTATCTGAAGCTGCGTTTCGGGAACAGCCGGGGGCTCAAGGCCCGGCACAAGTATTTCTGGCAGTCCCTGGCCGGCCTGGGGGCGGCAGTCTTCCTTTACGCGACCGCCCAGAACCCGGTGGAGACCACCCTGATAGTGCCGTTCCTGAAGGACGTGCACTGGCAGATGGGTCTGCTTTTCATCCCGTTCGCGTACCTGGTGATCGTCGGAACCAGCAATGCGGTGAATCTGACCGACGGTCTCGATGGTCTCGCGATCAACCCCACCGTGCTGGTGGGTGGTGCGCTGGGTGTATTCGCGTATGCCTCCGGCAACTTCCAGTTCGCCACCTACCTGGGCATTCCCTATGTGCCCGGCGTGGGCGAACTGGTGATTTTCTGCGGCGCCCTGGTGGGCGCCGGGCTGGGTTTTCTCTGGTTCAACGCCTATCCGGCGCAGGTGTTCATGGGCGACGTCGGAGCCCTTGCGCTGGGGGCAGCCCTGGGTGTGCTGGCCGTGGTTGTTCGGCAGGAACTGGTGCTGTTCATCATGGCCGGGGTGTTCGTCATGGAGACGGTGTCGGTGATCCTGCAGGTGGCCTCGTTCAAGCTCACCGGCAGGCGCATTTTCCGCATGGCGCCGCTACACCACCATTTCGAACTCAAGGGATGGCCGGAGCCGCGCGTGATCGTGCGGTTCTGGATTGTGACGGTGATCCTGGTCCTGATTGGTCTGGCTTCGTTGAAGATTCGGTGATGAGCGCGATGATGGCTGACATGGCAAAACCGACGGTGGTCGTGGGGCTGGGTGCCTCCGGTCTTGCCTGTCTGCGCCATCTGCACCGGCAGGGCCGTCCGGTGGCGGTCACCGACAGCCGCGCGGCGCCGCCAGCCGCCGGCGAGGCCCGATCCCTGGTGCCGGAGCTGGACATGCGCCTGGGGGGAATCGACGCCTCCCTTTTGTGCAACGCCGCAGAAGTGGTACTGAGCCCCGGGGTGTCCCCGGAGGAGCCTGCCGTGGCCGCCGCCGCCCGTGCCGGCATTCCGGTGGTGGGTGAGGTGGAGCTGTTCGCCCGCGCGGCGCGGGCCCCCGTGATCGCCATCACCGGTTCCAACGGCAAAAGCACGGTGACCACCCTGGTGGGCGAAATGGCCCGCGCAGCGGGCCTGGACGTGGCCGTGGGCGGCAACCTGGGTACGCCGGCACTGGATCTGCTGCGGGCGCCGGAAGCCGAGCTCTACGTTCTGGAGCTGTCCAGCTTCCAACTGGAAACGCTGTACAGCCTTCGGCCGGTGGCCGCCGCTGTGCTCAACCTGAGCGAAGACCATCTGGACCGCCATCGCTCCATGGAAAACTATGCCGCGATCAAGGCCCGTATCTACGCGGGCGAGGGCTGCATGGTACTGAACCGGGACGATGCGCGGGTGCGCCGCATGGCCCGTCGCGATCGCCGCTGCCTCTGGTTCGGATCCGGCGCGCCGGACGGGGGCTACGGCCTTCAGGTGCTGGACGGGGATCTCTGGCTCTGCCGGGGGGAAACGGCGCTGATCGCCGCGGGCGCACTCCGCCTGCAGGGCCGGCACAACCTGGTCAATGCCCTGGCCGCCCTGGCGCTGGCCGAAGCCGCCGGCGTGGGGTTGGAGCCCTGCCTGGGGGCGCTACGCGGGTTTGCCGGCCTGCCCCATCGCATGCAATGGGTGGGCCATCGCGCCGGCATGGACTGGATCAATGACTCCAAGGCGACCAACGTGGGCGCCACGCTGGCGGCCATCGAGGGGCTGGACAGGCCCCTGGTCCTGATCGCCGGCGGTGACGGCAAAGGGGCCGATTTCACGCCGCTGGCCGCCGCTCTGCGCGGCCGGGGCCGGGCGGCGGTCCTGCTGGGGCGGGACGCGCCAAGGCTGGAGCAGGTGCTGAAGCCGGTGCTGGGCACCGAACGGGTTCGGGACATGGTCCAGGCGGTGAACCGGGCTGTCGCACTCGGTCGTGCCGGGGACGTGGTGCTGCTGTCCCCGGCCTGCGCCAGCCTGGATATGTACCCCAACTACATGGCGCGGGGCGACGCATTCGCCGACGCCGTGGGGAGGCTGCCCGCATGACGGCCGCGGCCACCCAACCCGCACACCGCGTGATCCCGGCGCTTCCCGCCGACCTGGACCACCGGCTTCTGGCCGCTGTTGTGGCGCTCACCGTGCTGGGCCTGGTGATGGTGGCCTCGGCATCCATCTCGTTGGCCGAGCGGAGCCTGGGTACGCCGCTGTACTACTTTCAGCGGCAACTCCTGTTCGTCGGGGGTGCCTATGCGCTGGGCTGGCTGACACTCAACACGCCGCTGGACAGCGTCCGACGCATGAGCGGCCTGCTGATGCTGTTCGCTCTGTTGCTGCTTGTCCTGGTTCTGGTGCCGGGCGTGGGCCGCGAGGTGAATGGAGCGACCCGCTGGATTCCCATGGGGATCATCAACCTCCAGGTTTCGGAAGTGATGAAACTCTGCCTGATGGTCTATCTGGCCGCCTTCCTGGTTCGTCGTGGTGAGCAGGTTCGCAC
This sequence comes from Ectothiorhodospiraceae bacterium, assembly GCA_020831885.1. Taxonomy (GTDB): domain Bacteria; phylum Pseudomonadota; class Gammaproteobacteria; order Nitrococcales; family Aquisalimonadaceae; genus LSCE01. The sequence goes on along the minus strand of JAFIFU010000040.1, from coordinate 24,045 downwards.
CCGCCTGGGCGTGTTCCTTGTCCCGGTGGCCGTGATGGCACTGATCGGGCTGCTCCTGCTGTTGCAACCGGACTTCGGTGCCGCCGTGGTGATTGTGGGTACCGGCCTCGGCATGCTGTTCCTGGCCGGGGTGCCGTTGTCGCGTTTTATCGCCCTGGTGGTGCTGGCAGGCGGGGCCGGCGTCGCGCTGATCTACGCCTCTCCCTACCGCCTGGAGCGCCTGCTCTCGTTCTCCAACCCCTGGGCGGACCCCTTCAACAGCGGGTTCCAGTTGACCCAGTCGCTCATCGCCATTGGCCGGGGCGAGCTTTTCGGTGTGGGTCTGGGCGGCAGCGTGCAGAAACTGTTCTATCTGCCGGAGGCGCACACGGACTTCGTTTTCGCGGTGCTGGCGGAAGAACTGGGGCTGCTGGGTATCCTGGTGCTGGTCGGCCTGTACAGCTACGTCTGCTGGCGTGTCATGGCCACCGGTGCCCGGTCGCTGGCTGCGGGTCGCGCCTTCGGCGGCTATCTCTGCTTCGGTGTCGGTACCTGGCTGGCCATCCAGGGGTTCGTCAACGCCGGGGTCAACATGGGGCTGTTGCCCACCAAGGGCCTGACCCTCCCGTTGCTCAGCTATGGCGGCAGCAGTCTGCTGATGACCGTGGTGGCACTGGCTCTGGTGCTGCGTGCCGGTCACGAGGCCGCGCAGGCCGGGGCCCGTGCCCGGCCCGTGCGGGGGAGGGGGCGGCCATGAATGCCGCAGCGCGTCCTGTTGTGATCATGGCCGGCGGCACCGGTGGCCACGTTTTTCCGGGGCTGGCCGTGGCCGCGGTCCTGCGGGAGCGTGGCCTGCCGGTGGTGTGGCTCGGTACCCGGGAGGGGCTGGAGGCCCGGCTGGTACCGGAGGCGGGCCTGCCCATGGAGTATCTGGAAATCCGTGGCCTGCGCGGCAAAGGCTCCCTGGGTTGGCTGCTGGCTCCGGCGAGGCTGGGCCGGGCCGTGTGGCAGGCGGCGGGCGTGCTGCGCCGCCACCGGCCCCGGGCGGTGCTGGGCCTGGGCGGTTATGCGGCGGGTCCGGGGGGAATCGCCGCCTGGCTCCTGCGCCGGCCCCTGGTGCTTCACGAGCAGAACGCCGTGGCCGGCCTGACCAATCGGAGCCTGTCCCGGTTTGCCCGCCGGGTGCTGTGCGGTTTCCCCGCCGATTTTCCCGGCGGCGTGCTCGCCCGCGTGGTGGGTAATCCGGTCCGCGACGCGATTCTCCAGATCCCGCCGCCGCAGGAGCGGTACGCCAACCGGGAGGGGCCGCTGCGCTTGCTGGTGATCGGCGGCAGTCTCGGGGCGCAGGTTCTGAACGAACGGGTGCCCGCCGCCGTGGCCAGGCTGCCGTCGGATCGGCGCCCGGTCATTCGGCACCAGGCGGGCGAGCGCACGCTGGAGGTGGCGGAAAGAGCGTACCTCAAGGCGGGCGTGGAGGCGGACGTGACGGCATTCGTCCATGACATGGCCGAGGCCTATGGCTGGGCCGATCTGGTGATCAGCCGCGCCGGCGCGCTGACGGTCAGCGAGTTGGCCGCCGCGGGCGTCGCCGCGTGCCTGGTGCCGTTGCCCCATGCGGTGGACGATCACCAGACCGCCAATGCCCGTTTCCTGAGCGACCGGCAGGCAGCGGTGCTGTTGCCTCAGGCCGAGCTGACACCCCGTCGCCTGGCGGGCTTGCTGGAGGAGTTCGACCAGCGCCGCGACCGCCTGCTGGCGATGGCGGAGCGGGCGCGGGAACTGGCCCGCCCACGGGCTGCGGAAGACGTGGCCGATAGCTGTCTGGAGGTTGCATGAGTCGGGACGTGCAGCACTGGGACTACAGCCGGCCGGGCGCCATGGGTCGGGTGCGCCGCATACATTTCGTCGGTATCGGCGGTGCCGGGATGAGCGGGATCGCCGAGGTGCTGTTGAACCTGGGGTACCAGGTTTCCGGGAGCGACCTGAGGGACAACCCGGCAACGCGCCGGCTCCGTGGCCTGGGCGCGGCGGTTCACATCGGCCACGCTGCCGGGCATCTGGCCCGGGCTGACGCCGTGGTCATCTCCAGTGCTGTGGGTGAGGACAATCCCGAGGTGAAGGCCGCGCGGGACGCCCGGATCCCGGTGGTTCCCCGGGCCGAGATGCTGGCCGAGCTGATGCGCTTCCGCTTCGGCGTGGCTGTGGCCGGCACCCACGGCAAGACCACCACCACCAGCCTGGTTGCCAGCGTGCTGGCGGAGGGCGGGCTCGACCCCACCTTCGTGATCGGCGGGCGGTTGAACAGTGCCGGCGCCAATGCGCGGCTCGGGGAAGGCCGCTTTCTGGTGGCCGAGGCGGACGAGAGCGACGCCTCGTTCCTGTACCTTCAGCCCATGATCGCCACGGTGACCAATGTCGACGCGGATCATCTGAGTACCTATGGAGGGGATTTCCGCCGGCTGCGTTCCACGTTCCTGGAGTTCCTGCATCATCTGCCGTTCTACGGCCTGGCGGTGCTCTGTGTGGACGACCCGGTGGTGCGGGAACTGATTCCCGACGTGACCCGACCGGTCCGTACCTATGGCCTGAATGACGAGGCTGATGTGCAGGCCCGGGACATCCGCCAGCACGGCAACCGGACCCGGTTCCGTGTCCAGAGCACCGGTTATGCCCCGCTGGAGGTGGATCTGAACCTGCCCGGGCGGCACAACGTCCAGAATGCGCTGGCGGCCATCGCGATTGCACGGGAGCTGGGCGTGGACGAATCGGCGATTGTGCGGGCCCTGGCCGAGTTCCAGGGCATCGGGCGGCGGTTCCAGAGTTACGGGGAGGTGGCGCTACCCGGCGGCGGCCAGGCCCTGGTGGTGGACGATTACGGTCATCACCCCAGCGAGATCCTGGCAACGCTGCGTGCGGTCCGGGACGGCTGGCCGGAACGGCGCCTGGTTCTCGCCTTTCAGCCTCATCGTTACAGCCGTACCCGGGATCTGTTCGAGGACTTTGCCCGGGTGTTGAGTGATCCCGACGTGCTGGTTCTCACCGACATCTACCCGGCCGGCGAGCAACCGGTACCGGGTGCGGACGGCCGGGCGCTGGCGGGAGCCATCCGTGCCCGCGGGAAGGTGAATCCCGTGTTCGTCGACAGCATGGACGAATTGATCGAGACACTGCCCGGAGTGCTACGGGACGGCGACATCCTGCTCACCATGGGGGCGGGCAGTATCGGCACCGCGGCGTCGCGGCTGCAGGCGCGACTGACCGGAGGTGAGCCGTGATGACAGCGATCCGGCCACAAGGTCTGCGAGGCACGCTGCGGGAGCACGAGTCCATGGCGCGGCATACCACCTGGCGCGTGGGCGGTCCCGCGGATCGCTTCTATCAGCCGGCGGACCGTGAGGATCTGGCGGCGTTTCTGGCCACGCTTCCGTCGGATGAACCACTCTTCTGGTGCGGGTTGGGGAGCAACCTGCTGGTGCGGGATGGCGGTCTGCGCGGCACCGTGATCTTCCTGTCCCCGGGGCTCACCGGCCTGCGCCGGGAGGGAACGCACGGGGTCTGGGCCGATGCCGGGGTGGCCTGTGCCAAGGTCGCCCGTTATGCCGCCCGCGAGAACCTGGTGGGTGCGGAGTTCCTGGCCGGTATACCGGGCACCATGGGCGGCGCTCTGGCCATGAACGCCGGAGCCTTCGGTGGAGAGACCTGGGGCGTGGTGGCCCAGGTGGAAACCGTGGATCGCCGGGGACGACTCAGGCGCCGCCGTCCCGACGAATTCCGGGTGTCCTATCGCCAGGTGGAGGGTGCCGACGGGGAATGGTTCACCGGCGTACTGCTGGCGCTGGAGCCCGGTGATGGTGCCCGGGCGATGAAACGGATCCGGGCGCTGCTGGAGCGCCGCGCGGCCACTCAGCCCATTGGCAAGCCCAGTTGCGGATCGGTGTTCCGCAATCCGCAGGGGGATCACGCGGCCCGTCTGATCGAGGCCGCCGGGCTCAAGGGCTGCCGCGTCGGGGGCGCTTACGTCTCGGACAAGCATGCGAACTTCATCATCAATGACGGCACCGCCAGCGCCGCGGATATCGAACGCCTGATCGCCCGCGTTCGGGAGGAGGTCTTGGAGCGGCACGGCGTGGAGCTCTGGCCCGAAGTGCGGGTGATCGGTGAGGAGGCGGACAATGGTTAGCCCGGAGGAACTGGGACGCGTGGCCGTGCTACTGGGCGGTTGGTCGGCGGAGCGGCCCGTCTCGCTGAAGAGCGGTCAGGTGGTCCTGGAGGCCCTGCGTCGCCGGGGTGTGGATGCCCATGCCATCGACGCCGGGCGGGACGTGCTGGACGTCCTTGTCCGCGGACGCTTCGACCGGGTCTTCATCGCCCTGCACGGTCGCGGCGGCGAGGACGGTGTGATCCAGGGCGGCCTGGATCTGCTGGGCCTTCCGTACACCGGCAGCGGCGTGCTGGGTGCCGCACTGAGCATGGACAAGCTGCGCAGCAAGTGCCTTTGGCAGGGTCTCGGCATGCCGACGCCGCCGTTCCTGATGCTGGATCGGGAGACCCGTGCCGAGACGGTGGTGGCGGAACTGGGGCTGCCCCTGATGATCAAGCCGGCGCGGGAAGGTTCCAGCATCGGCATGCACAAGGTGACGACCGAGGACGGACTCCGGGCCGCCTATGAGGATGCCGCGCGGTTCGACGCCGATGTGCTGGCCGAGCAGTGGATTACCGGTGAGGAGTACACGGTATCCATTCTCGGGGATGCCGTGCTGCCCGCCATCCGCCTGGAGACACCCCGGGAATTCTACGACTACCAGGCGAAATACGAGGCGGACGACACGGTTTATCACTGCCCCTGCGGGCTGTCCGCCACGGACCTGGACGCGCTGAATGCGCTGGCATTGCGCGCCTTCCGTACCGTGGGGGCCACCGGCTGGGGTCGGGTGGACTTCATGCGGGACCGGGACGGGCGTTTCTGGCTGCTGGAAGTGAACTCGGTGCCCGGCATGACCGACCACTCGCTGGTTCCCCTGGCGGCGCGGGCCGCGGGGCTGGATATCGAGGAACTGGTGTGGCGGATCCTGCTGACCACGCTGGAGGAGAAGCCATGAGACGGAACCGGGTCAGGCGCGGAGCGCAACCCCGGCGGCCCCAGCGGCAGCCGGTGGATCCGGCTGTGCGCGCCCGGCGGCGGGCGGTACTGGCCCGGACCGGGAGCGTGGCCGGGGTGGGTCTGCTGGTGGTCATGGCGCTGGGAGGCGCGGCCTACGGCATTCACTACCTGAGGGCGCCGGAGACCTTCCCGTTGCAGTCCGTGCACTTCGACACGCGCTTGGAGCACGTGCGGGAGCGGGAGCTGCGGGAGGCGCTTGCCCCCCACCTGGGGGTCGGCTTCTGGGGGCTGGATGTGGAACGCATCCGGGGCTCGCTCCAGGACCTGCCCTGGGTCGACCGGGCTTCGGTCCGCCGCGTCTGGCCGGGAATGCTGCGGATCAGCATCCAGGAGCAGGACGCGGTGGCCACCTGGAACGGGGAGTCCCTGATGAATCCCCGGGGCGAACTGTTCACGGCGGCGCCGGAAACCTGGCCCGGCGGACTGCCGGAGCTGGCCGGTCCGCCCGGGCGGGAACGGGAGGTCAGCGACCGCTACCGGAGCCTGGATCGTGCGTTCGGCGGCATGGGTAAGGCGGTGCTGGCGGTGACCATGGATGCCCGGGAGTCCTGGAAGGTGACGCTGGACGGTGGTGTCCGGGTGCAGTTGGGACGACACGAGATCGAAGAACGGGTCCAGCGCTTCGTGCGCGCCTGGCCCGCTCTGACCACCGAGCAGGAAGCGCAGTTGGCTGCGGCGGATCTGCGCTATCCCAATGGTTTCGCCGTGCGCTGGGAGAATCGTCCCGGTGCTGACGGGCCCTGATGCGAGAGGAACGGAGGATGACCAGGAAAACGGAACGCGACCTGCTGGTGGGGCTGGATATCGGCACATCGAAGGTTGTGGCCATCGTCGGCGAAATGGGTGATGACGGCGTGGTGGAGATCGTCGGGCTCGGGTCGCATCCGTCCCGCGGCCTGAAAAAGGGCGTGGTGGTGAATATCGAATCCACGGTGCAGTCCATTCAGCGGGCGGTGGAGGAGGCCGAGCTGATGGCGGGCTGCCAGATTCACTCAGTCCATGCGGGCATCGCGGGCTCCCACATCCGGAGCCTCAATTCCCACGGCATCGTGGCCATCAAGGACAAGGAAGTGCAACAGGCGGACGTGGAACGGGTGATCGACGCGGCCCGGGCGGTGGCCATCCCGGCGGATCAGAAGATCCTCCACATCCTGCCCCAGGAATTCATCATCGACACGCAGGAAGGTGTGCGCGAGCCCATCGGCATGTCCGGCGTGCGCCTGGAAGCCAAGGTGCACATGGTGACCGGCGCGGTCAGCGCGGCGCAGAACATCGTGAAATGCATCCGCCGCTGCGGCCTGGAAGTGGACGACATCATCCTGGAGCAGCTCGCCTCCAGCTATTCGGTGCTCACCGATGACGAGAAGGAGCTGGGCGTCTGCCTGGTTGATATCGGCGGCGGTACCACGGACATCGCCGTGTTCACCGAAGGGGCGATCCGGCACACGGCGGTGATCCCCATTGCCGGCGACCAGGTGACCAACGACATTGCCGTGGCCCTGCGCACCCCCACCCAGCACGCCGAGGAGATCAAGGTCAAGTACGCCTGTGCGCTGTCCCAGCTTGCCGGGCCGGAGGAGACCATCGAGGTGCCCTCGGTGGGTGAGCGGCCCGCCCGGCGGCTGTCCCGGCAGACGCTGGCGGAGGTTGTGGAGCCCCGCTACGAGGAGTTGATGACGCTGGTGCATCAGGAGTTACGCCGAAGCGGGTTCGAGGATCTGATCGCCGCCGGCATCGTGCTCACCGGCGGCAGCGCAAAGATGGAAGGGGCCATCGAGCTGGCCGAAGAAGTGTTTCACGTACCGGTACGCCTTGGTGTTCCCAGCAGGGTGACCGGTTTGTCCGACGTGGTCCGTAACCCGATTTACTCCACCGGGGTCGGGTTGCTGTATTTCGGGGCGAACAACCGGGGGCAACAAATTACCGAATACGACACGGAAGGCGGGTTCCGGGCGGTCTGGTCCCGCATGAAGAGCTGGTTCCAGGGGAACCTTTGACAATCGCAGGAATGGATCGATGGACGCATCCAGAGGAGACACGACCATGTTTGAACTGATGGATTCATTCAGCCAGAACGCAGTGATCAAGGTGATCGGCGTCGGTGGCGGCGGCGGAAATGCCGTGCAGCATATGGTGGCGGCGGATATCGAGGGCGTGGATTTCATCTGCGCCAATACCGATGCCCAGGCGCTGAAGAACACCTCGGCCAAGACCGTGCTGCAACTGGGCAGCAACATCACCAAGGGTCTCGGTGCCGGCGCCAATCCCCAGGTGGGGCGCGACGCGGCGCTGGAGGACCGGGACCGCATCGCCGAGGTGCTGGAAGGCGCTGATATGGTGTTCATCACCGCTGGCATGGGGGGCGGTACCGGAACCGGGGCGGCGCCCGTGGTGGCGCAGATCGCCCGTGATCTGGGCATCCTCACCGTGGCCGTGGTGACCAAGCCCTTCCCGTTCGAGGGCAACAAGCGCATGCGCGTGGCCCTGGAAGGTATGGAGGAGCTGTCGCAGCATGTGGACTCCCTGATCACCATCCCCAACGAGAAGCTGATCAGTGTGCTGGGCAAGAACCTCACCCTGCTGGACGCGTTCAAGTCCGCCAACGATGTCCTGCTGGGCGCCGTCCGCGGCATTGCCGAGCTGATCACCCGTCCGGGCCTGATCAACGTGGATTTCGCGGACGTGCGCACGGTGATGTCCGAGATGGGGATGGCCGTGATGGGCTCCGGGGCGGCCTCCGGCGAGGGGCGTGCCCGGGAAGCGGCGGAACGCGCCATTGCCAGCCCGCTGCTGGAAGATATCAGCCTGGCAGGTGCCAACGGTATCCTGGTGAACGTGACCGCGGGGCTGAACCTGTCCATCGGCGAGTTCGACGAGGTGGGACAGACGGTCCGCGAGTTCGCGTCGGATGATGCCACGGTGGTGGTGGGCACGGTTATCGATCCGGAACTCGAGAACGAGTTGCGGGTCACTGTGGTGGCGACCGGGTTGGGCCAGCCGAGCCAGGAAAGCCGGGAGAAGCCGCAGCTCAAGGCGGTCTCGGCGCCGCGCAAGCCCAGTGGAGAGCTGGACTACGGCAAGCTGGATACGCCCGCCAGCGCACGCAAGAAGGCGGCTAACGACAAGTACAGCGACACAGGCGACATGGATTACCTGGATATCCCGGCATTCCTGCGTCGCCAGGCCGACTGAACTAGTATCATGATGTCGGTTTTGTGACCGGCGTCGCGCACGCCGGTGCCGGCCTGCGGTACGCTGCAGCGGTCTGATTCAGGGTGGGGCCGCAAGACAGCACTGTATTGCTGCAGTGCAGTATGCAAGGTGTGTCATTTGCGTTACAATGGCGCGCTATTTCCGTACGTCGCCGTATTCGGTGGCGTGGGGGCTTGAATGGATGCGGACCCGGCCGTATCGGGACCGCGAGGAGTGATACACGCTAATGATTCGGCAACGCACCCTGAAGAACGTGATCCGCGCCACCGGCGTTGGTTTGCACACGGGAGAGAAAGTTTATCTCACCCTGCTGCCGGCGGCCCCGGATACCGGGATCGTGTTCCGCCGCGTTGATCTGGACGAACCGGTGGAAATCCGGGCACATCCGGAGAACGTTGGCGATACGCAGCTCTCCACCTGCCTCGTCAAGGACGACGTGCGTGTCTCCACCGTGGAGCATCTGCTCTCGGCCATGGCAGGGCTGGGTATCGACAACGCCATCGTGGAGCTCAGTGCCCCCGAGGTGCCGATCATGGACGGCAGCGCCGGCCCCTTCGTGTTCCTGATCCAGTCCGCGGGTATCCAGGAACAGGACGCCCCCAAGCGCTTCATCCGCATCACCAAGCCGATCCGCGTGGAAGATGGTGATCGGTGGGTGAAGTTCGAGCCCTTTGACGGTTTCAAGGTCTCGTTTGCCATCGAGTTCGACCATCCGGTGTTCCGGGAAGGTGAACAGCAGGCCAGTGTGGACTTCTCCAGCACCTGCTTCGTCAAGGAGGTGAGCCGCGCGCGCACCTTCGGTTTCATGCGTGAAATCGAGGCGCTGCAGCAACGCAAGCTGGCGTTGGGCGGCAGTCTGGATAACGCCATCGTGGTGGATGACTACCGCATCCTGAACGAGGACGGGCTGCGCTACCGCGACGAGTTCGTCAAACACAAGATCCTGGACGCCATTGGTGATCTTTATCTGCTGGGGCACAGCCTGATCGGCGCCTTTACCGGATACAAGTCCGGTCATGCGCTGAACAATCAGCTCCTGCGAACGCTCTTGAACGATGCCTCCGCCTGGGAAGAGGTGACGTTCGAAACCGACGAACGGGCGCCCATCTCCTTCGATCAGCCCATGCCCGCGCCGGCCGCCGCCGGTTAGCCCGTATGTCCCGCTGATCCACGGATTACCGGCGCTGGCGCGCCAGCCGCAGCAAAGCGGCGCGCAGTTTCGGATCGCTCTGCGATTCCGCCGCCGACAGGATGCAACGCATCGCCTGCTCCGAGAGCTGGCGGGGCGTTGGCGTTTTGGGCTGTGGTGCCGGGCTCGAGACCTTCACCGTCACCCGGCGTGCCCTGGGGCCGCCGGCCTCCGCTATCAGGCGCGTCAGTTCCGTTCCCAGATAGCGCAGTCGGCTGGCCCAGGCCGGGCTGTCGGCGACCAGTACCAGGGCGTGTTCGTCCAGCCGCCCCAGACCCCAGTGGCCGGCGAACGCGTCCGGCAACTGACGGGCCAGGTGCTTTTCCCAGCGCTGCAGCGTCCGGGCGTGGCGGCTGATGCCGGACAGGCCGGACTCGCCCGTCTGCAGGGTACGGGACACGGCTTCTGGCATCCTGCGGGTGTTCTTCATCCATCCTCCGGGGCTGAAGTCGCCCGAGCATCCTGATATTTTCGCTGTCAATCAGGTATCATGACCAGCTTTCCGGGGCACCTGGTGCCACGCGGTGAGCGATGCCGTGCCAATGCTCCAGGCCACGACAGATTTTCCGAGAAGGTTCGTATGCTAGGTGCAATCGCGAAGAAGGTGTTCGGCAGCCGCAATGATCGCATGGTGCGGCGTATGTTCAAGGATGTGGAGCGCATCAATGCGCTGGAGCCGGAGTACCAGGCCCTGTCCGACGCCGAACTGCAGGCCAAGACGGACGCGTTCCGTCAGCGCCTGGCGGACGGCGAGCCCCTGGACAGCCTGCTCCACGAGGCCTTCGCCACCGTCCGTGAGGCCAGCCGGCGGACGCTGGGAATGCGCCACTTCGACGTGCAGCTTGTGGGGGGTATTGTCCTGCACCGGGGCAAGATCGCCGAGATGAAGACCGGGGAAGGCAAGACCCTGGTGGCCACGCTGCCGGTTTACCTCAACGCGCTCACCGGCAAGGGTGTCCATGTCGTCACGGTGAACGACTACCTGGCACGCCGTGACGCGGACTGGATGGGGCGCATCTACCGTTTTCTGGGCATGCGTGTGGGCGTCGTGGTGCCCGGCATGTCCCATGAGGAGAAGCAGGCCGCCTACGCCGCCGACGTCAGCTACGGCACGAACAACGAGTTCGGCTTCGACTACCTGCGGGACAACATGGCTTTCCGCAAGGACGATCGCGTCCAGCGCGATCTGCACTATGCCATCGTCGACGAGGTGGACTCCATCCTCATCGACGAGGCCCGCACGCCGCTGATTATCTCCGGTCCCGCCCAGGACAGCTCCCAGCTTTACGAGCGGATCAACAAGCTGGTACCCGGCCTGCAGCCGCAGGAAGGCGAGCACGGCGAAGGCGGGGACTTCTGGGTGGATGAGAAGCAGCGCCAGGTCTACCTGACCGAGGCCGGGCACGAAAAGGTGGAGGAACTGCTCATCCGCGAGGGCATGCTGGACGAGGGCGAATCCCTATACGATGCGTCCAATATCGCCCTGATGCATCACTTCAACGCCGCCCTCAGGGCCCACCACCTGTTTCGCCGGGATGATCACTACATCATACGGGACGGCCAGGTGGTGATCGTGGACGAGTTCACCGGCCGTGCCATGCCTGGCCGCCGTTGGTCCGATGGTCTGCACCAGGCGGTGGAGGCCAAGGAAGGGTTGAAGGTCCAGCAGGAAAACCAGACCCTGGCCTCGATCACCTTCCAGAACTACTTCCGGTTGTACGAGAAGCTGGCCGGCATGACCGGTACCGCGGATACCGAAGCCTACGAGTTCCAGCACATCTACGGGCTGGAAGTGGTGGTGATCCCGCCGAACAGGCCCATGGCCCGGGTCGATCACCACGATCTGGTTTATCTCACCCAGAAAGAGAAATTCGACGCCATTATCCAGGATATCAAGGAGAACCGTGATGCCGGCCGGCCCATTCTGGTGGGTACTGCCTCCATCGAGGTCTCCGAGCTGATCTCGCAGGTGCTCAAGCGGGAGAACATCGACCACGAAGTACTCAATGCCAAGCAGCACGAACGCGAGGCCATGATCATCGCCCAGGCCGGCCGTCCCGGCGCGGTGACCATTGCCACCAATATGGCCGGCCGCGGTACCGACATCGTCCTTGGCGGCAACATCGAGGTGGAAATCGATCAGTTGGAGGAGCCGGACGAGGCCACGATTCAGCGCATGCGGGAGGAGTGGCAGCAGCGCCATGACCAGGTGGTGGCCGCCGGCGGACTGCACGTGGTGGGTACCGAGCGGCACGAGTCCCGCCGCATTGACAATCAGCTCCGGGGCCGTGCGGGCCGCCAGGGTGATCCCGGGTCCAGCCGCTTCTTCCTGTCCCTGGAGGATTCGTTGCTGCGGATCTTCGCCTCCGAACGGGTTTCCTCCATGATGCAGCGCCTGGGCATGCAGGAGGGCGAGGCCATCGAATCCGGGCTGGTGTCCCGCGTGATCGAGAACGCTCAGCGCAAAGTGGAAGGTCACAACTTCGACATCCGCAAGCATCTGCTGGAGTTCGATGATGTGGCCAACGATCAGCGCAAGGTCATCTACGCCCAGCGTCGGGAGCTGCTGGAGACCGAGGACGTCTCCGATACCATCGAGGCCTGGCGCCATGACGCCATCGACACGGTGGTCAGCGAGCACATACCCCCCGGCAGCATCGAGGAACAATGGGACGTGAAAGGCCTGGAGGAGCGACTGGCCAAGGATTTCGGTCTGGAGCTTCCGGTGCAGCAATGGCTGGACGAGGACAGCGATCTGCACGAGGAACCCCTGCGGGAACGCATCCTGGAGGCTGCCGACGCGGCCTACCGGGAGAAGGAGGAACAGGCGGGTGCGGAAGTCCTGCGGCAGTTCGAGAAGGCGGTGATGCTCCAGGTGCTGGACTCCCACTGGAAGGAGCATCTGGCCGCCATGGACTATCTGCGTCAGGGGATTCATCTGCGTGGCTATGCCCAGCGCAACCCGAAGCAGGAGTTCAAAAAGGAAGCCTTCCAGATGTTCACGGCCATGCTGGGCGAGGTGCAGCGTGAGGTGGTGAAGCTGGTGCAACAGGTGCGTATTCGCAGCCGCGAGGAGGTGGAGCAACTGGAGCGGGAGAACGCCGAGCGGCAGAAGCGGGAACTGGAGTTCAAGCACGCCCAGGCCAACGCCATGGCGGCGGAGGAGGAGGCCCGTCCGGCCGCCGCCGCTGCCGGCGGCCAGGGCACCTTCGTGCGGGAAGGGCGGAAGGTGGGGCGCAATGAGCCCTGCCCCTGCGGTTCCGGCAAGAAGTACAAGCAGTGCCATGGGAAGCTGAACTAGTCATGGCGGTAGGACTGGGACCCTTGCCGGACATGCGTCCGGTGACCGGCGTCCGGCTGGGAACGGTCAGCGCCGGCGTAAAGACGCCCGGGCGCCGGGACCTGGTGGTCATGGAACTGGCAACCGGCAGCCGGCTTGCCGCCGTGTTCACCCGCAACCGTTTCTCTGCCGCCCCGGTGGTGGTGGCCCGGGAGCATCGGCAGCGCACGACACCGCGTTATCTGCTGATCAACACCGGCAACGCCAATGCCGGTACCGGGGAGCGTGGACTGCGCGATGCCCGGGATTGCTGCGAGGCGCTGGCGGCGCTGGTGGGTGTGGCGCCGGAGGCGGTTCTGCCGTTTTCCACCGGTGTGATCGGTGAGCCCCTGCCGGTGGATCGGATCCGCCAGCGTCTACCCGCCGCCGTTGCTGCGCTTGACCCGGCCGGCTGGTCCGAGGCCGCCAGCGGTATCCTGACCACGGATACCCTGCCCAAGGGCGCCAGTTGCCGGCTATCCCTGGCCGGCGGTACCGTTACCATCACCGGCATCGCCAAGGGGTCGGGGATGATCCGGCCGGACATGGCCACCATGCTGGCCTTTATCGCCACGGATGCCGCCTTGCCTCAGGCCTTGCTGGACCGCGCACTCACTGAGGCGGTCCGTTACTCCTTCAACCGCATCACGGTTGATGGCGATACCTCCACCAATGATGCCTGCGTGCTGGCGGCCACCGGAGCCGGGGCCGTGGAACTGGCGGTGGAGGACGATGACTACCGGCGGTTCGTGGACGCGCTCAGCGACATCTGCCGCACCCTGGCCCAGGCCATCGTGCGTGATGGCGAAGGGGCGACCCGTTTCATCACGGTGCGTGTTGAAGGTGGGGCCACCGAAGCGGAGTGCGAGGCCGTGGCCTATACCATCGCCCATTCACCACTGGTGAAAACCGCGGCCTTTGCCGGCGATCCCAACTGGGGACGGATTCTCGCGGCGATCGGCCGTGCCGGGGTGGATGCGCTGGACGTGACCGGCGTGCGCATCTGGCTCGACGATTATCTGATCGCGGAGGGAGGCGGCCGGGCGGAAGGTTATCAGGAGTCCGAGGCTGCCGCGCGCATGGCCCAGGACGATGTGGTCGTCCGCGTGGATCTGGGTCGGGGCGCGGCCGAGGCCACGGTCTGGACCAGCGATCTCTCGTACGAGTACGTCCGCATCAATGCCGAGTACCGTAGCTGAGGGCGCCCGTCGGTTACCCACCACGCACGTCGCGGTGGGTGTGGTGGTGGACAGCGTCGGCCGGGTACTGATCAGCCGTCGGCCGGATCACGTCCACCAGGGGGGGCTGTGGGAGTTCCCCGGTGGCAAGGTGGAGCCGGAGGAGTCCGTTCTCCAGGCACTGGATCGGGAGCTCTACGAAGAGCTCGGAATTCGCCCCACCGGCGCCACGCCGCTGCTCCGCGTGCCTCATGATTACGGTGACAAGCGGGTGCTGCTGGACGTCTGGCGCCTGCATGGTTTCACCGGCCGGCCCCACGGGCGGGAGGACCAGCCCATCCGCTGGGTATCTCCGGAAGAGTTGCACGCCTACCGTTTCCCGATCGCCAATCGCCCCATTGTCCACGCCGTCTCGCTGCCGGACCAGTATCTGATCACGCCGGATCCCACGGATTGGGATCAGGCCCGCTTTCTTGAACGGCTGGATGCCCGCATGGCTGCTGGCCTGTCGCTGATCCAACTGCGTGGGCCTGCCATGTCCCCGGATGCCTTGCGGGCACTGACGGAAGCCGTGATTCCTCTGGCACGGCGGCATGGCGCCCGGGTGCTGCTTAATGCCGATCCGGGTCTGGCCAGGGAGCTGGGTGTGGGGGTCCATCTGAACCGCCACCGGCTCCGGTCGCTGAGCCGGCGCCCACTGCCGGAAGAATTCCTGGTGGCCGCATCCTGTCACGACGGGGAAGAACTGGCACTGGCCGTCCGCCTGGGTGTGGACTTCGCCGTGCTGGGGCCGGTTGCACCCACGGAGAGCCATCCGGGGCGACCCGGGCTCGGCCTTGCCGGGTTTCGCGATCTCGTCCGGGACTGTCCGCTTCCCGTCTATGCCCTGGGCGGGATGGACGAAAGCTGGATGCCGCGGGTGCGGGCTGCCCGCGGGCAGGGGATTGCGGCGATCCGGGCGCTCTGGCGGCAGCCGGATCCTGGTGCCGTGGACACCGGATCGGGTGCCTGAGGCAATCAATCCGGACGGCTGTCCTCGTCACGGAATGCGTCCACCAGATCCTCGGGGAGTTCCACACCGGGGATCGTGTTCTCCTCATTCAACCAGGCACCCAGATCGATCATTTTGCAGCGCTCGCTGCAGAATGGACGCCAGCGGGAGTCGGAACGCCAGGCGACGGGGGCACGGCAGGTCGGGCAATGGACGGTCTGGCTCATGGGATTTACAAGGCGCAGCAGCGAAGTATGAAGTCCACGTCGTGCAGGGTCTGGGTCGGCCGCTCCGCCCCGGCACCCTGCTCCATGAAGCGGATGGTGATGAAATGGCGGCTGCCGCTGATCTCCGCGAACCACGGGCTGTCCCCCGGCAGCTCCACGCACACCAGTTGGAAGGCGCTGCCGCGTTCCAGGTTGCGCTGGTAGATGCCGTCCTGGGCCGTGTGACTGCGGGGCAGTGCGCTGTCGCGGATCAGTTGCAGAATCAGCTTTACCGCCTGTCGCACCGAGTCCAGGTTGGAGTACCAGTCTTCCAGAGCCTGACGGCGCTGTCCGGCTCCCCGGTGCAGCCAGTAATGATAGGCCGGCAGATCAAAGGCGCAGGTTCCGCCGGCAATCCCGCTACGCTGCATGATCCCGGCCAGGAACTCGTCCTGCCGCAGAGCCAGCCCCAGTTGTCCGGGGTGACCGCGTAGCCGGTCCAGCAAGCGTTCACACTGGTGAATCACGTATTGCAGCCGGTCGGTATCCACCCCCGGGTTATCCATCAGGGGCTGCAGCGTGCTGGTGACCCGTTCCAGTTCCTTGATCAGCTCCGATTTGAGATCGCCCCGGGAGAGGAGTTCCAGGATTTCCGCCAGCGTGGCAATCGCCACCCGGCTGTGCCATTCGCTGTCGCCGGCGATGCCGAATTCACCCTGACCGAACAGCATTTCCAGGCGCATCAGCGTCCGCATCCGCTCGTTCAGCGGCTGCTCGAATCGCAGTACCTTCCCGGCGGACTCCGCCTCGTGCATTGCCTGTCCTTCAGTGCGCATTTGCGCCATTGTCACTCACGGGGCGGGAAGATTCCAAACCGGCCATCCGCAGGTAGCGCTGATGCAGTGCTTCCACTGCTGTCCGCAACGCCTCCGGCGTGTCGGTATTGGTGATCACATCGTCGGCCGCGTCCAGTCGTTGCTGGCGGCTGGCCTGGGCGGCCAGGATCGCCCGGGCCTGTGCATCGTCGCTGCCATCCCGGGCCATGAGGCGTTCGATCTGCACGGACTCCGGCACATCCACCACCAGGACCCGGTCCACCATGCGGACCAGGCCTTCCCTGCCGCCTTCCACCAGCAGCGGAACTACCAGGACAGCATAAGGGCCCGGGGACGATGCCAGCCGGTCCCTGATCCAGTCCCGGATGCGTGGATGCAGAATCGCCTCCACTTCCTTCCGCGCCGAGGGTTCCTGGAAGATCTGTCGCCGGAGGGCGGTACGATCCAGGCTGCCGTCCGCCTGCAGGATGTCCGGCCCGAAACGCTCCACCAGTTCCTGGAGGCCGGGTTCGCCGGGTTCCACCACTGCCCGGGCGGCCACATCGGCGTCGATGACATCCGCGCCCAGCGCCTGGAATGTATCGGACACCGTGGTCTTGCCACTGGCAATACCGCCGGTGAGGCCGATGGTGAAAACCCGCTGGCGTTGTCGGTTCATGGAAAATCCCGTGGTTTTGCGTGCGGGGTGCTGGTCAGCCCAGGCCCGACCAGCGCAGATAGGCACCCACCAGGGTATCCTCCCAGAGCAGGGCAAGCCATCCGGCGCCAGCCAGATAGGGGCCGAAAGGAATCGGCAGTTGCCGGTCCCGGCCCAGAGTGACGATCATGAGGATGCCGGCCACCGCGCCCACCAGGGCGGACAGCAGGATAATGACGGGCAGGGCGCTCCAGCCCAGCCAGGCACCAAGCAGGGCCAACAGCTTGAAGTCCCCGTATCCCATCCCTTCCTTGCCGGTGGCCAGTCGGAAGCCCTGGTACACAACCCAGAGGCTCAGGTATCCGGCCATGGCACCCAGAATCGCCTCGGCGGGGTCGACGAACACCGGAACCAGGCTCAGCGCCAGCCCCAGCCAGAGGCCCGGCAGGGTCAGGCTGTCCGGCAGCAGTTGGGTGTCGAAATCGATGCCGGACAACGCGATCAACAGCCAGGTGAGCACCAGCCCCGCAGCCAGCTCCGGGGTCCAGCCGAACTGCCAGGCCACCACGGCGGAGAGTACGCCGGTGGCCAGTTCCACCAGCGGGTAGCGAACACTGATGGCGTTACCGCAACTGCTGCAACGTCCCCGCAGCAGCAGCCAGCTCACCACGGGGATATTCTCCCACGGGCGGATCCGGTGGCCGCAGGCAGGGCAACGCGAGGCGGGGCGGACCAGCCCCGGGGGCGGCTCCCCCGGGGGCTCGTCCTGCTGACCCAGCGTCTCCCGCGCCTGCTCGAGCCAGCCATGCTCCAGCAGGGGTGGGAGACGCAGGATAACCACATTGAGGAAGCTGCCCACCAGCAACCCCAGAAGGAACACGACGCCGATCAGCAGGGTCGGCGTCGTGGAGAGCAGGTTCAGGATATCCATGAAAGTCCACTACGCCTGCCGGCGCGCCAATGCCTTGCGACACCGGCGCCAGAGCCCGCACAAAGGTAACGAACCGGTGTGACGGGACACTAGATGACCGCACCCATCTGGAATATCGGAAGATACATGGCAACCACCAGGCCGCCCACCAGAACGCCGAGAATCACCATGATCATCGGCTCCAGCAGGCTGCTGAGGCTGTCGATCATGTTGTCCACTTCCTCTTCGTAGAAATCCGCCACCTTCGCCAGCATGCTGTCCAGGGAGCCCGATTCCTCGCCGATGGCGGTCATCTGGACGACCATGTTGGGGAACAGGTTGGAGAGTTTCATCGCCACCTGCAGTTGCTGGCCACTGGCCACCTGATCGCGCATCTCCATGACCGCATTCTGGTAGACGATGTTACCGGTGGCGCCGGCCACGGATTCCAGTGCTTCCACCAGCGGGACACCGGCGGCGAACATTGTGGACAACGTGCGTGCGTAGCGGGCAATGGCCGCCTTGTGCAGGATGGCCCCGATGACCGGAAGCTTCAGCGATAACCGGTCCAGGAAATGGACTACCGCCGGGTAGCGTTTCTTGGCCTCGAAGAACAGCGCGAATGCCGCCACCAGGCCGACAAGTATGTACAGACCGTAGTCCTGCACGAAATAGGACAGGGTGAGCACGAACTGCGTGAACACCGGCAGATCCGCGCCGAAGCCGCGGAACAGGCTCTCGAACTGCGGCACCACGAAGTACAGCAGTATGGCCGTGACCGCGAAGGCCACCACCAGGACGGCGGTGGGATAGAACAGCGCCTTGCGGATCTTCTTCTTGATGGATTCGGTTTTTTCCAGATAGGTGGCGAGCTTGTCCAGCAGGGTGTCCAGCACCCCGGCGGACTCCCCGGCTTCCACCAGATTACAGAACAGCTCGTTGAAATGGCGGGGGTGTTTGGCCAGCGCCTCGCTCAGGTTGGTGCCCCCCTCCACGTCGGTCTTGATCTCCAGCACCAGCTTCTGCATGGATGGGTTCTCGTGACCGCGTCCCACGATGTCCAGCCCCTGGACCAGCGGGACGCCGGCGCTCATCATGGTCGCCAGTTGTCTGCTGAACACGGCGATGTCGCCGGGCGTGATTTTCTTCGCGCGCTTGCCCAGTGCCAACGCCGATTTCCGCCGCACCGTCTTCGGTGCGATTCCCTGGCGCCGCAACTCGGCCTTCATCATGGTGACGTTCGACGCCTGGGTTTCTCCCTTGACCCGGGCGCCGCGCTTGTCCGTTCCCTCCCACACAAAGGTGGGGACTTTGGCCGCCTTCTGTGCCATGTCGTCGATTCCTTGTTCAGTCCTTGGTCACGCGGTTGATTTCGTCGATGCTGGTCACTCCCTGCAGCACCTTCATCAGTCCGGATCGGCGCAGGTCCCGGATACCCTCCTTTTCCGCCTGCTCGGCGAGCTGAAGCGAGTTGCCGCCTTCCATGATGATGCGGCCCATGTCCTCCGATACCGGCATGACCTGGTAGACACCCACCCGGCCTTTGTAGCCCAGGGTGCACTGATCACAGCCCTTCGGTCCGTAAATGGTCGGGTTCTCCGCCAGGTCCGCCTCGGTGAAACCTTCCGCAAGCAAGGCCTCCCCGGGTACATCAACCGGCTCCTTGCAGTTGTTGCACAGTCGCCGGGCCAGGCGCTGGGCGATGATCAGGTGTACGGACGATGCGATGTTGTACGGCGGGACGCCCATATTGGCCAGACGGGTCAGCGTCTGCGGCGCGTCATTGGTATGCAGGGTTGACAGCACCAGGTGGCCCGTCTGGGCCGCCTTGACGGCGATCTCCGCGGTTTCCAGATCCCGGATTTCGCCCACCATGATCACGTCCGGATCCTGCCGGAGGAAGGCGCGCAGGGCCGAGGCGAAGGTCAGGCCCGCCTTGACGTTCAGGTTCACCTGGTTGATGCCCGCCAGGTTGATTTCCACGGGGTCTTCCACGGTGGAGATGTTGCGGTCTTCCGTATTCAGGATGTTCAGCGCGGTATAGAGGGATACGGTTTTGCCGCTGCCGGTGGGGCCGGTGACCAGAACCATGCCGTAAGGCTTGGCAATGGCGTCCAGGAACCGCTCCTTCTGGTCTTCCTCGTAACCCAGGGCGTCAATGCCCAGCCGCGCGCTGCTGGGGTCGAGAATACGCAACACGATCTTTTCCCCGAACAGGGTCGGGCAGGTGTTGACGCGGAAATCGATGGCCCGCTTCTTGGACAGGTTCATCTTGATGCGGCCATCCTGGGGCACTCGCCGTTCGGCGATGTCCATGCGCGACATCACCTTGAGGCGCGCAGCGATGCGCGGCGCCAGGCCCAGTGGAGGACTGGCCACGGAGCGCAGCATCCCGTCCTGGCGGAAGCGCACGCGGAAGCTTTTCTCGTAGGGTTCGAAATGGATGTCCGATGCGCCCTTTTTGATGGCATCCAGCAGGACCTTGTTGACGAAACGGACCACCGGCGCGTCGTCGGCATCGCTTTCGGTCACATCCTGGCCGGCCGCCTCCGCATCGTCGCCGGCGGAGATGGACAGATTGTCCAGGTCTTCGTCCAGTTCCTCGGTACCCAGGCTGGTGTCCTGGGCGTCCATGGCGCGGTCAATGGCGCGGGTGAGCTTGTCCTGCTCCACCAGCACGGGATCCGTGGTCAGTCCACTGTGGAACTTGAACTCGTCCAGCGCGTCCAGGTTGGTGGGGTCGGCCACACCCACGAACAGGCGCTTGCCCCGCTTGAACAGGGGCAGGGCATGGTGGTGGCGGATCAGGCGTTCACTGACCAGGCCGGTGACGGCCGGGTCCAGTTCCATGGCGTTGATGTCCAGTAGCGGGACGCCGAACTCGCTGGCAGCCGCCATGGCCAGATTGGCGCCGGAGACCAGCTTGTTCTCCACCAGCCAGGCCGTCAGTGGCTGACGGGCCTTTCTCGCC
The DNA here is from genome assembly GCA_020831885.1 of Ectothiorhodospiraceae bacterium. Lineage (GTDB taxonomy): Bacteria > Pseudomonadota > Gammaproteobacteria > Nitrococcales > Aquisalimonadaceae > LSCE01. The sequence goes on along the minus strand of JAFIFU010000040.1, from coordinate 3,455 downwards.
TCGTCGATGGCCTGTCTTGCCGTCTCCTCGCCGACCAGTTCGTCCCTGACCAGGCGCCCCGCAAGGCCGGTCAGTTTCATCTTGCTGCTTGGATTCGGAATCGCCATGGACTAGTGCCCGCTGAGACGCTCCGGCAGGCGCATGATTTCCGCTGAACGCGGTGCTCCCCCCTGGAAACGTCCCTTGTCGTGGTTGTTTGTCTGCTCGTTCATCCCTGCCATCCCGGCCGGTCGTGGCACGCCCCCGTGGCCCCCCCACGCCGGGCCCCCCACACCAGGGGGGCGGGGGCCCCCCCCCCCCCGCCCCGCGGGGCACGCCCCGGGGGCCCGCACCCGCGGGCCGCCCCAGACTGGGGGCGCGGGTCCCCCGGACGCAGCGCCGATCCGTTCGCGCCGTTGCCGGCGGGCGTCGGGCCTACCTTGAACCGTGCAACGGGCATGCCCTGAAGCCCGGCGTTCGAACCCGGCGATCCGGGTCGGTGGGATCTCGACGCACTATAAACGATCGACGCCCTTGAACGAAACGTTAGCAGCGCGACGCCCCGCCAACTGTGACGGGGGCCGCGAATCCGGGATGTGACGGGGCGGTGAGCCCTTTGTGGCTACAGCAGGCCCTCATCCTGCAGTCTGGTGCGGATGTGCTCCAGGGATTCCGGGTTGGCCAGAGCGCCCAGATTGCCGGGGCGGGTCTCTCCCTGGAGCAAGCGGGCCACCGCGATCTCCACCTTTTTCCCGCTGCGGGTGTAAGGGATGTCGTCCACGGCGATGATGCGGGCGGGAACATGGCGGGGGCTGGCATTGCTGCGGATGCGGTCCTTGATCTCCCGGGTCAGGGGGCGGTCCAGGCTGGCGCCTTCCTCCAGCATGATCAGCAGCACCACTTCCACGTCACCATCCACCGGGCGTCCAACCACCAGGCTGTCGGCGATGACGTCGATGGTCTCCACCTGGCGGTAGATTTCCGCGGTTCCGATCCGGACGCCCCCGGGGTTCAGGGTCGCGTCCGAACGCCCGTAGATGATCGCGCCTCCGTGCTCCGTGAAACGGACGAAATCCCCATGGGCCCAGACGCCGGGGAAGGTATCGAAATAGGCGGCGCGGTAGCGGTTGCCGTCCGGGTCGTTCCAGAACCCCACCGGCATGGATGGCAGTGGCTGCCGGCACACCAGCTCGCCCCGTTCGGTGTCAAGTCGCTGACCGTTCTCGTCGTAGGCGACCACGTCCACTCCCAGCAGGGCGCACTGGATCTCCCCGCGGCGCACGGGGAGTAGGGGGTTGCTGCCCACGAAGCAGCCGCAGATGTCGGTGCCACCGGCGATGGAGCCCAGCAGGATGTCCCGCGAGACATGGTCATAGAACCAATCGTAGTCTTCCGGCAGCAGCGGTGAACCGGTGGAGAACACCACACGGAGGGCGGAGAGATCCAGATCCCGTCCGGGCTGCAGGCCCAGCTTCCGGCAGGCGGCGATGAACCGCGCACTGGTGCCGAAGTGGGTGAGCCGCTCATCGGCGCACAACCGCCACAGCATGCCGGCATCGGGCTGCGCCGGCGAACCGTCGTACACCACCAGCGTGGCCCCGGTCATCAGTGCCGAGGCCTGCCAGTTCCACATCATCCAGCCGCAGGTAGTGAAGTACAGGAAGCGGTCCCCGGGTTTTCCTGCATCGCCGTGCAGGATCAACTCTTTGGCGTGGTTCAGCAGGATGCCGCCTGCCCCGTGGACGATGCATTTGGGTTTCCCGGTGGTTCCCGAGGAATACAGGATATAGACGGGGTGATCCGCCGGTAGTGGCGTGAACGAGGGCTGTGCCCCCTGGCCACGGTCCAGGGCCTCGTCCCAGGAGATCAGTTTCCCGCCTTCCGGCATGGGAGCCTCGTCCAACTGCCGGATCACGATGGTCTGGGCCAGGCCGGGGAGTTGCTCGGTGAGTTCCAGAACCTGGGCATGCCGCTGGAACCGTTTGCCGCCATAACCGTAGCCGTTGACGGCGATGAGGATCTTGGGCTCGATCTGCCCGAAGCGGTCCAGTGTCGCCCGGGTGCCGAAGTCGGGAGAGGCCGAACTCCAGACGGCGCCCAGGCTGGTGGTGGCCAGCATGGCCACCAAGGCCTCGTAGTTGTTGCTGACCAGCCCGGCGACCCGGTCCCCGGGCTCCACGCCCCGGCTGCGCAGGTAGGCTTCCAGGGCGCCCACGTCGGCAAGCAGTTGTGCCCGACTGCGGCGCACCGTGGGGCGGCCCTCCGCGTAGGCGACCACGGCTTCCCGGTCCGGCTCACCCTCCAGTACGGGCCGCAGCAGGTTGCGTGCGAAGTTGAGTCGGGCGCCCGGTAGCCAGCGGGCCCCGGGCATATCCCGCTCACCCAGCATGGCCCGGGGCGGGGTGTCCGCCTGGAGGTCGCAGTAATCCCACACGGTCTGCCAGAACTGTTCCAGATCGTTTATGGACCAGGCGTGCAGGGCATGGTAGTCGGCGAAAGGGCCGTGGCCCTGCTTCTCCAGCCAGCGCAGGTAATGCGCCAACCGGCTGTCTTCCAGTTCCCGCTTGCCGGGTTTCCAGAGAACAGGGCTGTTGTCAGTCATCGGGGGTCTCCGTCTACTGCATGTGCCAGCCGTGGCTGACCACCACGGATTGCCCGGTCAGGGCATTGCTTGGAAATGCCGCCAGGTGGATGGCGAGCTCCGCCACATCCTCCAGCGTCGTGAATTCCTGGTCCACAGTGTTGCGCAACATGATGTTCCGTACCACTTCCTCTTCGGTGATGCCGAACTCCTTCGCCTGTTCCGGAATCTGTTTTTCCACCAGGGGCGTGCGCACGAAGCCCGGACAGATGATATTGGCGCGGACCCCGTGATTCGCCCCTTCCTTGGCCACGGCACGGCAAAGCCCCAGCAGTCCGTGTTTGGCGGCCACATAGGGCGCCTTCAGCGGTGAGGCCTCCTTGGAATGGACGGATCCCATGTAGATGATGCCGCCCCCGCGCCCTGCCTGGTACATGTGTTTCAGGCTGGCACGGGTGAGCAGGAAGGCGCCGTCCAGATGCACGGCCAGGACCTTGCGCCAGTCGGCGAAATCCAGCTTGTCCAGCGGATCGATGTGCTGAATGCCGGCATTGGCGATGGCGATGTCCAGGCCGCCCCAGTTGTCCACCACGGCTTGCACGCCGCGGTCCACGGCCTGCTCGTCGGTGACGTCCATGGTGATCGCCATGGCTTGCCCGCCATCCCTGCGGATGGCGTCGGCGGCCTCCGATGCGGCCTCGTCGCTCAGGTCGGCGATGGCGACTTTCGCGCCTTCCCGGGCGTAGCCTTCGGCGATGGCGTAACCGATGCCGCGTGCGGCGCCCGTGATCAGTGCAACCCTGTTCTTGAGACGCATGATGTGAACTCCCGAATTAACGACCGCCATACATTTCCTGGGGCAGCCATGTGGCGAGGGGATCGAACCAGAAGACGA
>JAFIFU010000108.1 GCA_020831885.1 Ectothiorhodospiraceae bacterium | reverse complement strand
GGGATTTTTTGACGTCGGTGATCCGCGCTGCGCGCGGCTACCGACCTACGCGGGGCCGGCGGTCGGGGTGTAGGTCGGAAGCCCTGCGCAGCAGGGATCTCCGACAGGACCGCTGCGGGATTTTTTGACGTCGGTGATCCGCGCTGCGCGCGGCTACCGACCTACGCGGGGCCGGCGGTCGGGGTGTAGGTCGGAAGCCCTGCGCAGCAGGGATCTCCGACAGTACTGAAAGGTTAGTCATCGTCAGAAGGCAAAGTCATGGCTTCTGAAAGCTCAGGAAGAACATGTTCCGGGTTTGCCGGGCGGCATGCCGCCCCGGAGACAACAATCGCCAACAGGGAAGCACCAACGTGAGCGAAAGCACAGCCGCCCCAGCGCCTCTGCCGGATCCGATCAACTCGCCCATCGCCGTTATCGGCCTGGGCTATGTGGGCCTGCCCCTGGCTGCCGAGTTCGGGCGGGTGACGGACACCGTGGGCTTCGACATCAACCAGACCCGCATCGACGAACTGACCCAGGGGCATGACCGCACCCGTGAACTGGATCGTGCCGAGCTGGCGGCGGCCAGCCGGCTGCGGTTCACCTCACAAGCGGAGGACATCGCCCACTGCCGCATCTATATTGTGACCGTCCCCACGCCCATCGATGCGCACAAACGGCCGGATCTCACACCGCTGCGCAGGGCCTCCGAGGCCGTTGGACGCGTCCTCAAACGGGGTGACCTGGTGATTTATGAATCCACCGTTTATCCCGGCGCCACGGAGGAGGACTGCGTACCCATACTGGAGGCGTGTTCCGGCCTGCGCTTCAATCACGACTTCTACGCCGGCTACAGCCCCGAGCGCATCAACCCCGGCGACAAGGAACACCGGGTCACCAGCATCCGCAAGGTCACGGCCGGCTCCACGCCCGAGACCGCCGAGGTGGTGGATGCCCTGTACCGGCGCATCATCACCGCCGGCACGTACCAGGCCAGCAGTATCCGCGTGGCGGAGGCGGCCAAGGTGATCGAGAACACCCAGCGGGATGTGAATATCGCGCTTATCAATGAACTGGCCGTGCTGTTCGACAAGCTGGGTATCGATACCCTGGAAGTGCTGAAGGCGGCTGAAACCAAGTGGAATTTCCTGCCGTTCCGCCCCGGGCTGGTGGGCGGCCACTGCATCGGCGTGGACCCGTACTACCTCACCCATAAGGCGCAGCAGGTGGGACACCACCCGGAGATGATCCTGGCGGGCCGCCGCATCAATGACCACATGGGCGAGTACGTGGCCGCGCGGGTGGCCAAGCTCATGACCCAGCGCCGCATCCATATGGTGGGGGCACGTATCCTGATCATGGGGCTCACGTTCAAGGAGAACTGCCCGGATGTCCGCAACACCCATGTGGTGGATATCGTGGAGGAGCTCGCGGACTACAATGCTGAAATCGCGGTTTATGATCCCTGGGTGGATCCGGAGGAGGCTGAACGGGAATACGGCATCACGTTGCTGTCGGGACCGCAGCCGGGGAGTTTCGATGCCGTGATCGTGGCCGTGGGGCACCGGGAGTTCCGCGCCATGGGAGCCGAAGGCATCCGTCGCCTGCTCCGACCGAAGGGTGTGCTGTTCGATATCAAGGCGATCCTTCCACCCAGCGCCGTGGACGGGCGGCTATGATGCCGAATCCGCAGATCCGAAAAGCATCCGCCGGTCGGTAGCCGCGCGCCGGCGCTGATCACCGCGAGGAAGCCCGGAGGACGCCGAGTGGTATCGTCGGAGATCCCTGCTCCGCAGGGCTTCCGACCTACAACCCTGGCCCCGACCCCGTGTAGGTCGGGAGCCGCCGTCATGCCCTCCCTGTGGAAGGCTCAGCGCTGGGCGAAGTAGCGGTCCAGGTAGGTCTGGAAATCCACGTCATCCCGGGCCTCGATCTCCGCCTGCTCCCGCAGGGATTGCTCGGCCACTTCCCGGAAGCGCCGCTCCACCCCGGCCTCCAACGGGTGGCTGCGGAAATGGGCCTCATGCTGCCGGGAGACGCGCATGGCGAAGTCGATGAAGTGTTCGTGGTTTTCGCGCATTTCCTGCAGCACCCGGGCCGAGGGGGTGCGTTCCGGATCCTCGATGCGGGTCCGGTATTCCGCCAGCGCCTGGCGGTACGGGTTACCGGCACGCAACTGGTCCAGCAGTTCCATGGGCCCCTGCATGGCGTCGAAAATCTCCTCGGCCCACTGGCGCAACGGAACCCGCTCGCCCTCACCTCGGTGCAGCCGGAGATCCGGGTCGCGACCCCGGCGCGCCACCAAGCCCTGGTTGGCGTTGATGCCCGCCTGCTCCCGGAGGGAGATCACCGGGCTGTCCTGCAGCAGACAGAACAGCAGGAAGCCCTCCAGGAAAACCAGATGTTGTTCGGCGATACCCATGGGCTCAAAGGGGTTGAGGTCCAGCGCGCGGATCTCCACGTATTCCACGCCGGCCCGCCGCAGGGCCAGCGTGGGTTTTTCGCCGGAGCGGGTCACTGCCTTGGGGCGGACGAAACTGTAGTATTCGTTCTCGATCTGCAGGATGTTGGTGTTGAGCTGCCGCCATTCGCCGTCCACCACGGTGCCGATGCGGCGGTATTCCGGGTCCGGGGTGGTGATGGCGCGACTCAGGCTGCTGACGTAACTGTCCAGATCGTTGTACGAAATGCTCAGCCCCGCCTGGGCCTTGTTCTTGTAGCCGATGTCGCTCATCCGCAACGAGGTGCCCCAGGGCTCGTACAGGGTGTGCCCGTCGAAATTCTCGAACCCCAGCTCCTGGCCCTGTGCGAAGGAGCGGCAGATGGCGGGGGAGGCGCCGAACAGGTAGGGGACTAGCCAGCCGAAGCGCTGGAAGTTACGGATAAGTCTGAAGTAGGCGTCGGACCGGAAGGCCCGTTCATCCCGGGAGTCCCCTTCGTGGGTCTGCAGCGCCTGCAGGAATTCCCGGCTGAATGAATAGTTGAAATGGATGCCGGCAATAGCCTGCATGGCCCGGCCGTAGCGCCAGTCCAGCCCGCGGCGGTAGACGTGCTTCATGAGACCCACGTTGGAGCGCCCGTACTCGGCGATGGGGATGCTGTCGTTGCCGCCCACGATGCAGGGCATGCTGGTGGCCCAGAGCAGTTCCCGGTCCAACTGGTGGTAGACGAAGCGATGGATATCGTCGAGGAAGCCCAGGCTTTCGCCGGCGGCGGCCGAGGGCGGGGTGATGAACTCCAGCAGCGCTTCCGAGTAATCGGTGGTGATCCAGGGGTGGGTAAGCGCTGATCCCAGCGCCCTGGGGTGGGGGGTCCGGGCGATGGTGCCGTCCGGGGTCACCCGCAGGCTTTCCTTCTCCAGGCCCTTGAGGCTGTTCAGCAGCAGCCCCCGGGAGCCGTTGTTCAGCAGTCCAGTCAGCCGTTGCTCGGTGCTTCGATACATGCGCTGCCCGATTCATCGTGATTCTTGGAACAGCGGATTGTGCCCGCTACGGCGTGAAAATGAAATGCCGGGGTGGTGGTCCGGCGCTGTGCGCTCAGTCCTCCCCGCGCACCGGACCCGGGTGCAGCGGCAGGCTGACCCGGAGGCTGGCGCCCCCAAGCGGGCTCTGGCCAATGGTCAGGTGGCCCTCGTAGTCGTTCACCAGGTCCCGGACCACGGCCAGACCGATACCCTGACCCGGGCGGGACTGATCCGCCCGCACGCCGCGCTCCAGCACCTGCGCGCGCAGCGATTCCGGTATGCCCGGGCCGTCGTCCTCCACCACCAGAACCAGGCGCCGGTCCGCTTCCATGTCCAGGCTGAGGCGGATCCGGGATTCCGCCCATTTGGCGGCGTTGTCCAACAGATTTCCCAGCAGTTCCATCAGATCCGCCTCCGGGCCGGGAAACCGGGCGGTGGGTTGGCAGTGTACCTCGGTGTGGATCGTCCGGTCGGCGGGGAGGGGGATGGCGCGGAGCAGGCGCTGCACCACCGGCGCCGCCGGGATCGCCTCCTCCAGGCCTGCGCGGCCGGCGCGGGAGGCCCGGCCCAGATGGTATTGCAGACTGCCGTCCATGCGCTCGATCTGCTCCAGGGCCTCGGGCGGCGCCGGCGTGTCCGGATCGGACTCCAGGCGGCTGCGCAACACGGCCAATGGTGTCTTCAGGCTGTGGGCCAGGTCCGCCAGTGCCTGCCGGTATCGGGCGCCGCGTTCCCGTTCCGCCGTGAGCAGGCGGTTCAGGCTCTGGGTGAGCGGCAGCAGTTCCTGCGGATAATCCTCCCCCAGACGCTGACGCTTGCCGTTGCGGATGGCGTCCAGTTCCCGGGCCACCCGGCGCAGTGGTGCCAGGCCCCAGCGCTGGATCAGGAGCTGAGCCAGCAGCAGCGCGGCGGCCGCGCCCAGCAACCAGCCCCAGAGTCCCTGGCGGAATGACTGAAGCTCCGCGTCCCGCAGGGACAGTGCCTCGGCCAGCTCCACCGTGAAGCGGCCGCTGCCCACGGCCGGGTCTTCCCATTCCAGGCCGTAACTCAGCACCAGCACCGGCTCCCCGGCGGCTTGGGCCTGTTGCCACCGCTGCTCCCCGGGCGGGAGCGGCCCGGTGCCGGACCAGGGCTGCCCGGTCAGGGACTGGGAGCGCCAGATCGCCCGCCCGGCATCATCCAGGATGCGGGCGTAGAGGCCGGATTCCAGCGTGCGGAAGCGGGCGTCCGCCAGCGGCGGTTCCACCGTGAGCCCGTCCTCCTCCAACGTGGCGGCGGCCAGCAGCGTGTACAGCAGCGCCTCCATGCGCTGTGTGCGGGAGGTCTCCAGGCTGCTGCGAAACGCCTGGTCCAGAGCCAGCGCGGTGGCGCCCAGGAACCCGGCCAGCACCAGGGCGGAGACCAGCAGCAGACGCCGGATCAGGGAAGGGTTCACGGAGGGCCCTCGTCCAGCCCGGCGCGCAGGGCGTAGCCCAGGCCGCGCTGGGTCTCGATGGGCTGCAGCCGGCCGTCAGGGTCCAGCTTCTGGCGCAGGCGGCGGACGAAGACCTCGATCACGTTGCTGTCGCGGTCCGCTTCGTCGGGATACAGGTGCTCGGTGAGTTCGGTCTTGGAGACCGCCTCGCCGGGCCGGTGCATCAGGTACTCCAGCAGCCGGTATTCGTAGGCGGTCAGGGAGACCGGTGCGCCGTCCACGGTCACCCGCTTGGCCCGGGTGTCCAGGGCCAGCGGGCCGGCCGTGAGCACCGGGTGGGCGAAGCCGGCGGCCCGTCGCAGGAGCGCGTTCATCCGTGCCAGCAACTCCTCCATGCGGAAGGGCTTGGTGAGATAGTCGTCGGCTCCGGCCTCCAGCCCTTCCACCCGGTCCTGCCACTGGTGACGGGCGGTGAGCACCAGGATGGGCAGACGGTTGCCATCGGCCCGCAACCGGCGGATGAGCTCCAGCCCGGAAAGCCCGGGCAGGCCCAGGTCGACGATGCCCAGGTCCACCGGATAGTCCTGGGCCAGATGCAGGCCGGTGGGCCCGTCCTGGGCCAGATCCACCACATAGCCCTCGCCGCGCAGGCGCTCCGCGATCTGCTCGGCGAGCGGTGTCTCGTCCTCAATGACCAGTATGCGCATGCTAGCGAATCCGTCCGGTTTCAGCGTCCACCCGGTATACGCGGACCTGGCCCTCCCGGACCAGAACCCGGATCCGGTGCACCTGACGGTCGCCCTGGCGTACGGTTTCGGCGGCCAGTACCCGGCCGCCGCTTTGCTGGCGCACCATTTCCACGGCCTGGTTCAGGCTCACCGGCGGCTGATCCGCCCCCGCCACGGGGGGGGTCAGCGCCAGAGGGAGCCGACGGGCGGCGGCCAGATTAACCCGGCGTCCCAGGGGCGC
>JAFIFU010000039.1 GCA_020831885.1 Ectothiorhodospiraceae bacterium | reverse complement strand
TGCGAACGCCGCCTTGTCAGCGCACGCGAATGGCTCCGCAGAGCATCATGGGAATCGATCAGTGCTTCCTTAAATGTCGGCAGTCCCTGGATAGGCAGGCGGCAAACGCGCCGCGGACAGATGATCCGTATGAAGACTGACTCCCTAAGGGCATCAAGCAGGAGATCTTTCCCATCGGCGCGTTGTTGCTGACAAAGGCTTGCCAGTTTCCAACAGGGATTTGAGGCTGGAGAGGATGGCCGGCCATCCCTGTGTGATGCCGTGAAACATCTCGGAATCAGGCTCCAGGTCTTCGTGCGTAACTGTGAGGCGCACGGAGTCCATGAAGGGGTCGATCTGGAAGGTCACGCGCGAATGCTTGGCCTCGTCTGCCGCATCAGCGGGATCAGCCCAGGTCAAGACCAAGCGTCGAGGTGGGTCGATTTCGATGACGTTGCCGACGATGTCTACGATACTGGAGTCCGCGTAGTCCTGGTGTTCCCAGGGAGAGCCGGCTTCCCAGTCCGAGACGTTCCGGTGATGGCCCCAGAACTGGCGTGTCATCTCAGGGTCCATCAGCGCGGCCCATACCTTCTCCGGGGTCGTCGCAATATAGGTTACATATACAAAATTCGGTTTAGTCATCACACTTCTCCTCCAGTGCTTTCGTCAGGTCGGTGAGCGCCCTGACCCGATGACGTTCGTACTTGTGAATCCAGCGCTCGTAAATTTCTTGTATCGGCACTGGGTTCAGGTAGTGCAGCTTTTCGCGACCCCGCCAGACGGTGACAACCAGGTTGGCTGCTTCAAGCAACCCCAGATGCTTGGCTATCGCCTGCCGCGTCATGCTGGCGTCCAGGCACAGTTCTCCCAGCGTCTGGCCGTTGTCCGCATGGAGTCGGTCAAGCAACTGTCTCCGGTGTGGGTCAGCAAGCGCTTTGAACACCTTGTCGATGTCAGTTTTCATATGCTATATCATGCAACCATATGGTTGCATGTCAACATCGGGCGGAGGTCGAAAATGTTAAGATATGTAAAGTTTTCGGAGTTGGCTGTTGAAGACCAGGATCGTGCCATCGCCTTCTATACAGAAAAAATCGGCTTTGAAGTGGCGCAGGACTCCCAGTACAAGGAAGGCTGGCGATGGGTCGAATTGGCAATTCCCGGCGCGGCGACCCGTGTGCTCCTCACGAAGCAGTCCAACGACCATGAGAAGGGTGTACCCCGCTTGGTGCTCGTTGCGGATGATGTCCAGCGTACATATGAAAACCTCTCAAGCAAGGGGGTCCGTTTCACTCAAGCCCCGACTCAGGCGCCGTGGAACCCCGGGGAAGTTTTCGCCCAATTTGAAGATAGCGAAGGCAATGGCGTAGTCCTGGGGTCCGAGTAACGCGAATAACCTCGGCCAAGCGTTGCCCGACGTGTCAACCGGTCAGCCGTCAGGGAGCCGGCCATCCGGAACGACAACGAATGCAGAAGGATAACGAATGCTGCCACTGATTGCCGACTGGCTGGGCGATGTATTCGGGCCATTACGGCTGTTTCAGAGCCATTTCTTTCTGGCCGCTTTCGGTGCGGCGACCGGGGCCTTGCTGAGCTTCTGGCTGTTGCCGCGGCTGTGGCACAGGCTGCCCCGTGATCGCGGAAGAGCTCATGCGGTGGGGTCGGAGGCCAGCGTTGGCAAGCCCCTGGGAGCGGGGGCGATCTTTGTGCCGGTGTTTGCCCTGCTGGCATTGTTGGTCGCGCCACTGGAGTGGCCCTGGCTGGTGGTGATCGGTTGTGTGCTGGGCAGCATGCTGGTGGGTTTTCTCGACGACCAGGTTGAAGGCGGATACAGCGAGTACCTTCTGGGTGCCTTCGATCTGGTGGTCAGCGTCCTGGTCGCGGCAGCGGTGTGCCGGATGGCGCCCTTTGAGCTGTGGCTGCCGTTCATCGCCGCGCCGTGGACGGTTCCGGCCTGGCTGTTCATTGCCGGTGGTACGGTGCTGGTGTGGACCTGCATCAACGCCACGAATGCCTCCGACGGTGTGGACGGCCTGTCGGGCAGCCTGTCGATGATCTCTCTCCTGGCCCTGGGCGCAATCCTCTACACGATGGTGGGCCATCGGGAGATCGCGGATTACCTGTTGGTGCCGCACTACCCGGCAGCGCCGGACTGGGCTTTGCTGGCTTTCGTCATGGCCGGTTGTCTGGCAGCCTATCTCTGGTACAACAGCCACCCCAGTGAGGTATTGATGGGGGATGCCGGCTCCCGCCCGACCGGCTTGCTGGTGGGTGTGCTGGTGCTGGCCAGCGGAAACCCCTTCCTGGTACTGGTGGTTGCGGGTGTCGTGCTGATCAACGGCGGTACCGGACTGGTCAAGGTGGCCCTGCTGCGTTTTTTCCGTATCGGTATATTCGGTAACGTGCGCTTCCCCTTGCACGACCATGTGCGCCAGCGGCTGAGCTGGTCGAACACCCAGGTGATGGTGCGCTTCGTGCTGGTCCAGGCCCTGGGGCTGATGCTGCTGATGGTCTTGCTGTTCAAGCTGCGCTGAAGCGAGGCGCGATGCTGTTTTTCAGAGGGACCATCAACCGGCTTTTCTGCCGGTGCTCCATAGGCTGATGGTTGGGTATTTGAAGAGATTGGAGAGTCCATGGCACGCAATATCGAGATCAAAGCGCGGTCGAAGGACATTGAGTCGCAAGGGCGCATGGCCGCGCGCCTCTCGGACGGCCCATCCATGCTGATTGCGCAGGAGGACACCTTTTTCCACGTGCCGCGGGGGCGGCTCAAGCTCCGGGAGTTCGGCGACGGTACGGGGGAGTTGATCCAGTACGATCGGCCGGATTCGCCCGGACCCAAGCAATCCACCTATATTCGCTCCCCAACCAGCGAGCCGCATTCTCTCAAAGCGGCATTGGCGGCCGCCCTTGGCGTTCGTGCAGTGGTCAGCAAGCAGCGCAGCCTTTTCCTTGCAGGCCAAGCGAGAATTCACCTGGACGAGGTGGCCGGGCTTGGGCAGTTTATTGAGCTTGAGGTTGTGCTCCGGCCGGAGCAGACCGAAGCGGAAGGCCGCAGGATCGCGGACAGGTTGATGTCGGAGCTTGGCATTGAGCCGTCGGATCTGGTCGCTGGGGCGTATGTGGATTTGCTGGCTGGGGTAGAGCCGGACAGCAGCGTGGAGCCGACGGTCTGATACATCCGCTTGAGGTGGATCTGTGCTAACCGATGAACAGAAACGGTATCGAGATCGCGCCAACCGGGCGCGACGGGCGCTTCTGAAAGAGAAGGAGAAGTTCGGCGGGATTTCCGACGGCTCGGGGAAGTGTTACAGGGTATGTGTCTACTTTGTGCTTGGCGGCGTTCCGGAGAAAGCTGCTGAGTTCATGGAATGGTTTGAGCAGGAGTTCCCCGATGACGTTGGTGAGCCGGTATTCCTTCTATATGCCGCATTAGCATACTACCGCATCGGCTCTTTGGGGAAGGCGCGACGCTATCTGCTGGATGCCATGTTGAGCAACATTTATATGCTTCCCTATTTGCTTTCACAGCCACTCCCCAGGCAGGACATCTGGCACTCATCCAACTGGGTAGAACCAGAATATATTGAGGAAATTGACGAATTCCTTGAGGAACCGACGAATCAGGAGCGGGACTGGATTAAGAGGCAGCTCGAGGATGAGGTCTTCACGAATGTCCGCAAGAAGTACCTGGAAACGTTCCGCGCATTACAGGATGCGAGGGATTTCGACACCCGGAGCCGTATCCTTGGCGAGTGGTATGAATATGAATCCTCTTGCCGTGCAAACGAGGTGTAACCAGCCATAGCAGTCCGAGGCCTATGGCTGCCGGATTATCCCGCAGAATGGCCTGACAACGGCCGTAACCTCCATTCCTGGCTGCCGCCAAAGATGGGGGGTACCACGGAGCTCAAGCATGGAAAAACAGGCGGATACGGAGCACATTGACCGTATACTTGAGCCCTGGAAGGAGGTTATAGGGCCAGACTTTAAGGGATATCGAAATCATGTGGTGCGGATGGCAACATTCTGCCTCATGCTCCAACCATGCAGTCCGCAGGATCAACGGAAAATAGAGATAGCTGCCTGCTTTCATGATATCGGCATCTGGACTGATAACACGCTTGACTATCTCCCGCCCTCCGTGATTCCGGCACGAAGGTACCTGGATGAGCACGGGTTGGCCGAGTGGGCTCGGGAAATCTCCGAGATGATTCTTGAACACCACAGAATCAGGGAGATCAGGAACGGTGTCAGTCCCTTGGTGGAACTCTTCAGAAAAGGGGATCTGGTGGATTTCTCCAGAGGCATGGTGAAATTCGGGCTCTCCAGAAAGGCGGTCAACGACGTCATGCAGCGGTTTCCGAACGCCGGGTTTCATCGGATGCTTGTAAGGCGCGCCGGGAAGTGGGTTGTCAGGCATCCCCTCAATCCATTGCCGATGATGAAATGGTGATTTTCCAGGTGTTCGATTTCATCCGCTTGTTCCAGTCTTATGAGGTGAGTCGCGCTACCTTAGCTCCCGATCAGGCGAGCCATTAGAACGGAGAAACTGTGAGCACTCTTTCAAAGAACAGGCGATTCAGGGTTGCCCTGGTTACTGGCTCAACCTCAGGGATTGGAAGCGCGATTGCGCAGCGGCTGTATGACGATGGGTTCATTGTTGCATTCCATTCAAGATCAAGCGTCGCCGAGGGTGAAAGACTGGCGGGCACGTTTTCCGGGTCCACCTATACCCAGGCAGATCTTTCTGAACAGGATCAGGTGAAATTCCTGATATCCGATGTTCTATCCCGTCACGGGCGTTTGGACGTGTTGGTGAACAATGCGGGAATCAACGCCATGATCCCTCACGAAGCGCTTAAAGAGGCGTCGGCGGACGTATGGCGCAGGCTCTACGAGGTTAATGTGATCGCCCCTTGGACGTTGATCGCCGAGGCTGAAGAGGCGCTTAGGGCATCATCAACCCCAGACTGTCCAGGTTGTATATTGAATATCAGCTCTCATGCGGGTGTTCGCCCAAAGGGAGCCTCGATTCCGTATGCAGTATCCAAAGCCGCATTGAATCACATGACCAAGCTGCTGGCGTTGAACTTGTCTCCCGCCATCCGGGTAAATGCCATTGCCCCGGGCCTGGTGGATACGCCAATGACAGAAACATGGACTGAAGCCCATAAGCTCTGGAAAGAGAAAGCGCCGATGGGGCGGGGTGCAAAACCAACGGAAATTGCTGATACCGCGTCCATGCTTATATCCAGCAGCTACCTGACCGGAGAAATCATCCTGGCTGATGGCGGTCTGAATCTCACATGACCGGAAGTCACCTGGCAAACGCGCAGCCATGATGCTGGCATGATCCCGTCAGCCCGGGGCATTTGGAGGGGGTGCATATGGATGAGGCTGTTTACTGGTACGCCGTCGCGGCGGTCCTCCTGTTCTTGAAGATGTTCGCGATTTCCGCGTATCAGGGCTATCACCGGATCGGCAAGCGGACCTTCAAAACGCCCGAAGACGCTGCCTTCGTCGGGCGGCAGGCGGCCACGGAAGAACTCCCCCAGGTTCAGCGGGCGGCCCGTGCCTGGCTCAACGACCTGGAGAACATTCCCATCTTTCTCGCCCTTGGGGTTGCCTATGTCTGGGTGGGCGCCTCGCCCGGCGCTGCCCCTTGGCTATTCCTTGTGTTCACGGGCGCACGTTATCTGCATACGGTGTTTTATCTGGCGGGCATTCAGCCCTGGCGCACGGTTGCGTATGGGGTTGGTGTCATCTGTCTGTTCGCCATGTGCGTGCACATCGTGATGGCATTGCCCTGACCAGGCCCGCCGGTAGCCTGGCGCCTGGCAGGCAGGCGATCGGTGTGATTGAAGAAGCGCCAACGGGAATCCATCGGCGCGGTCTTTACAGCGACAGCCTTGTCACACTGATGCGCGCCGGGCATCCGGCAGCCAGCGGGAACCTCTCCCTGGATCGCTACCTGGAACTGGGGCATATCGTGGTGAGTGTGACAGGCGAAGGACCGGCGCCCGTGGACGTTGCCCTTGCCCGGATGGGACGTGAGCGGCTGGTGCGCGTCCGGGTTCCGAGCTTTCTGGCCGCGGCGGAGATCGCTGCCCACTCGGATCTGGTCATGACCCTGCCATCCAGCCTGGCGCGAACGGCCGCGGTAAAGGGGCGATTCGTCGCGCTGCCGCCACCGCTTGATACCGACGGTTTCACCATGAGCCTGCTCTGGCACGCGCGCCATCAGATGGAGTCACGTCATATCTGGTTGCGCCGCACGATCGTTGCGGCAGCCAGGGCACTCTTCGGGAACGCAGTGGGGCCGTATGCTCCCGCCCCATTCCTCTGATGTGCCTTGCTCCAGGAGGCGCGCGCATTCACGGTAATCCGCACATTCCTGAGTCCCCGGCTGCGAAGGAATCACCGGACACCCGCTCCCCATGGCGCCGTAACCACAGGGGGTTTCCGGATACCATGGCTCCGCTGGCATGCTACGTTTTCAGGCGAACCGGCAACGGAGAGCGCCATGTCGGGCACCGATCCGGATGACCTTTTGCATCAGGGCAACAGAGATCTGCAGCGGGGTGACTGGTCCGCGGCGCGGGCGGCCTTCAAGGGGGCCCTGCACGCCAGGGAATGTGCCGAGGCCTACGAGGGTTTGAGCTGGGCCGCCTTGGCCCTGGATGCGGGAGACGAGGCGCTATGGGCCCGGCAAAACGCCTACCGTATGTACCGGAAACAGGACGCCCCGGTGAGTGCCGCGCGCATGGCCATGTGGGCCGGGAAGGACCACGAAGACTTTCGTGGTGAGATGGCCGTGGCCCGTGGCTGGCGGCAGCGTGCCCACCGCCTGCTGAAAGGCCGGGCAATGGCACCGGAGCATGGTTGGCTCGCCCTGTTCGATTGCTGGGGGGCCCTCAGCGAAGGTGAGGATCCCGACCATGTCCAGCAGTGCACCCGGACGGCACTGATTGTCTCAGAGGCTTGTGATGACCCGGACCTCGGCGTTCTTGCGCTGGCCATGGAGGGCTTGGCGCTGGTCAGTGACGGCCGCGTTGATGACGGCATGCAGAGACTCGACGAAGCGGCTGCGGCGGTTCTTGGTGGCGAACTGCGGCAGCCGATCTGGGAGTTGCCCGTTCTCTGCTGGCTCATCTTCGCCTGCGAACGGGCCCGCGATTTCGGCCGCGCCGCCGAGTGGTGCGAGATGATGCGCGCCGCCGCCGAACGTCTGGAGCATACCGCCAGCCAGGGGATCTGCCGTGCGCATTACGCCACGCTTCTCGTCTGCCGCGGCCGGTGGCGAGAGGCGGAATCCACCCTGAGCGAGGCCAAGGCCTGTTTTCAGGCAAGTTGGCCGCCACAGACTGCGGAGACCACCATTCGCCTGGGGGCTCTGAGACGGCGCCAGGGGTGTCTGGACGAAGCCGAAGCGCTGATGCGGCCGTTCCAGTGGCATCCACTGGCGATGCTTGGTCTGGCGGAGGTCGCTCTGGATCGCGGCCATCTGGAGGATGCTGCCGACCGGGTCGCGACCTATCTGCGCCATATCCCTGCCAGCAATCGCCTTGGCCGTGCTGCCGCCCTGGAACTGCAAGTGCGCATCGACACCGCCACCGGTGACCACGTGCGTGCCGCCCAGGGCGCCGAGGAACTCAAGGCCATCGCGTCGGCCGTGGGTACCCGGCCTCTCCAGGCGGCGGCGCACTTCGCCGCCGGTGTCCTTGCCCGGGCGAAGGGCGCCATGCAGCACGCGCGTGTCTGTCTGGACGATGCGGTTGCCGCCTACGAGCGCAGTGATACCCCATTTGAGGCCGCTCAGGCCCGGCTGGAACTCGCCGCCGTCCTCACCGCGCTGGAACGCCCGGACCGCGCCCGGGCCGAGACCGTCAGAGCACAGCGTACCCTGGAACGCCTGGGCGCCCGCGGCTGGCGTGAGCAGACCAGCACGTCCGGATCGCCACTGCTCACGCCTCGACAGGTGGAGATCCTTCGGCTGGTCGGGCAGGGCATGAGCGATGCGGAGATCGCGTCTGCGCTGAGCATCAGCGCGCATACCGTGCACCGTCACGTTGCCAACATCCTGTTGCGCCTGGACGCGCCAACGCGCGCTGCGGCCGCGAAGCAGGCTGCCACCGCCGGCCTCATCTAACTCACCCATGGCCCGAACAGGCCATTCCGCGAATCCTGCAGCATGGCCCGTCTGCGCGAAGCGCCGGGGCGCCCTTTGTCGCTAGCCTCGGGTTCAACGGCTTGCGGTTTGACCGAAGCCGTCGCCCTGAAACCATTGCCCGAGGAGGAGCGCAGCCATGGCAACCGCATCCATTCAACCGTTCAACGAGAAGGCCGCCCTGGTCTGGAGCAGCGGCGGATACGGCTACGAAATCATCGCGCAACAGTGCCTGCCGGGGATCGTCCATGCGGTTGACCGCCTTGACCCCCGCCCCGGCGAGCAGGTGATTGACGTGGGCACAGGAACCGGGCGTGCCGCACGCGAAGTGGCGGCGCGCGGAGCGCGCTCGACGGGTGTCGACATCGCCGAAGGGATGCTCACCGCCGCCCGCGCGCAGACAGCGCAGCAGGGCATCGACCTCCGTCTGGCCGCCGCGGAAGCATTGCCGTTTGAGGATGCCGCGTTCGACAAGGCCATCTCCACGTTTGGCGTGATGTTCAGCGTCCAGCCCCACGTTGCAGCGAGTGAACTGGCGCGGGTGTTGCGACCCGGCGGCCGTTTGGCGGTGACCGCATGGACACCCGACAGCAACGCCGTGCTCATGCGCCAGGAACTGGCTCCGTTCGCGCCACCGCCCCCGGATCCGGCACCACCCGCACCCTGGGCATGGGGCACCGGGAAGGGCTTGCAGGAGTACCTCGGAGCGGACTTCGATTTCGAGTTCGAAACGGGTGTCCTGCATCTGCGCTATCCGGACGCCAACGCCTTCTGGCACACGTTTGTCGATGTCTTCGGCCCGGTGAAAGCGGTGGCGGACAGTCTGGATACGGATCGCCGGGAAGAACTCGCGGCCGCGCTGCGCAGATGGGCGGACGGGTTCCGCTCAAACTGCGGCGTGAGCATCCCGTGTGACTACGTCCTGACCGTGGCGCATCGCAAGTAACGGCGTCTCTCATTGCAAGAAGGAGGTTCAGGATGATTCTTGTTACAGGTGCAACGGGAACCATCGGCTCCGCATTGCTGCGGGAATTGGTGAGGCAGGGTGAATCCGTCCGCGCAGCGGTCCATATCCGGCCCCTGGACGTCGACGGTGTGGAGACCTGCAGTATCGACTACGACCGCCCCGGGACGCTGCCGCCGGCACTGGAAGGAGTGGATACCCTGTTTCTCCTCTCCCAGGAGGTGGCTCATGAAGAACCGATGGTGGAGGCCGCCAAGGAAGCCGGAGTCAAGCGCGTGGTCTACATCTCGTCCTTCAAGGCGGATACCGATACCTTCATCGTCGGCCAGCTTCACCGGGAGATCGAGCAGCGCATTCAGGACAGTGGCATGGCCTGGACATTCCTGCGCCCCAATTATCTGATGCAGAACTTTGTCACCCTCATGGGCGATGATATCCGTAACGAGGATGCCTTCTACGACTCCATCGGCGATGCCCGGGTGAGCCGTATTGACGCCCGCGACGTCAGCCAGGTGGCCGTGCGTGTGCTGACCCGGCCGGGCCATGACTATCGCGCCTACGATCTAAGTGGCCCGGAGGTCATCAGCCATCACCAGGCGGCGGACGCACTGTCCGACGCCCTTGGACGACGTATCCGGTACCTGGAACTGGACGACGACAGCTTCCGGCGTCGGTTGATGTCCCAGGGCGTACCCGAGGACTTCGCCGGATTCATCGAGGACGTCAACCGACGCAACCGCAACGGTGAAACCCACGACGACACGCTCACCGACCACGTCCGGAACATCCTGGGCCGGGAACCGACACCGTTCCCGCGGTTCTGCCGGGATTACGCACCATTGCTTGGAGGACATTGAGCCTCCGCCGGTGGCGCAACCAATCTGACCAGACCACGGGTGGGGATGTGCTGGCCGGGTGTTGGCGCGCCACCGGCGCCTCGGCGTCGGCAGGGCCGGCGCACCTCGCCCCCCAAGATCCCGGGCACGCGGGACGGTTTCGGTGCCGTGATGGGTTACGGCGAGGCAGTGCTGGTCAGCCGATTCCGGCGAAAATCGGCCATGGCGCGCTCCACCTCGTGTGGGTGATTCATGACGAACGGGCCGTAGCCGGCTACCGGTTCGCCGATCGGCTCACCGCTGAGCACCAGCAGTCGGACATCGTTATTCGCCTCCAGCAAGACCGTTGTGCCCTCCCGCTTAAGGATAGCCAGATCGGCATCGCGAAGGATGGCGGAGTCGTTCAGCATCACCGTCCCCTCCAGCACGGCCACGGCCACAGGCCAATCCTCCGGGAGATTCAGCGAGGCCCGCCCGTCGCGCTGCAGGCGGACATCCCAGACCTGCATCGGCGTCTGCGTCCGGGCAGGCCCGGCACGGCCGTCCAGCGCACCGGCAATCACGCGAACCGCCCCTGTTCCACCGCCAAGCGGCACCTCGGGGATGTCCATCGCCCGGATGGCCTGATAGCCTGGTTCCATCTCCTTCGCCCGGGCAGGCAGATTGACCCAGAGCTGAACCATCTGCATCGGGCCACCGGTGCGCGTGAAGTGCTCGGAGTGGAATTCCTCGTGGAGAATGCCTGCTCCCGCTGTCATCCACTGCACGTCTCCGGGCCCGATGACGCCGCCGTGCCCGGTGGAATCCCGATGCTCCACCTCGCCCTGATAGACGAGGGTTACCGTCTCGAAACCCTTGTGCGGATGTTCGTCCACTCCCCGGCGTTGCTGAGCCGGCTTGAACGCCACCGGGCCGGCGTAATCCAGGAGCAGGAACGGGTCCAGCTCCCGGCCATGGTTCTGGTAGGAGAACAGGGTCCGTACCGGGAACCCATTGCCCACCCAGTGATGGCGGGGGGCGGTATGGACGGCGCGAATGGCCTTCATGGGAACCTCCTGCGTTTGGTTTCGACCGAATCGTGAAAGGATAAATCCAGGACAATTGCGCCAGTAGTCCCTAGAATTGCACCAGAGCGTTCACCAGAAGGAACGATCGCGTGCGTTTTGATCTCAACGATTTGTATTTTTTCGTCCAAGTGGTGGACCACGGCGGCTTCGCTCCGGCGGGCCGTGTCCTGGGAATGCCGAAGTCGCGCTTGAGCCGTCGCATCGCGCTTCTGGAAGAACGTCTGGGGGTTCGCCTGATTCACCGGACCACCCGCCAGTTCGCCGTCACGCCGGTGGGGGAAACTTACTACCGTCATTGCAAGGCCATGCTGGTGGAGGCGGAAGCGGCGGAAGACGCCGTGGAGACCACACGCGCGGAGCCGCGTGGCACCGTACGCATGAGTTGCCCCGTGGCGCTGCTGCAATCCTATGTGGGCGACATGCTGACGGACTTCATGCAGCGACATCCGCTGGTCAACGTGATGCTGGAGGCCACTAATCGCCGTGTCGATCTGGTGGGGGAGGGCCTTGATCTGGCGATCCGTGTTCGTCCCCCGCCGCTGGAGGACAGCGATCTTGTGCTTCGTGTGCTGGCCGATCGCGGCCAGTGCCTGCTTGCCAGTCCCTGGCTGGTGGAGAAACAAGGCGGGGAGCCATCGCAACCCGGGGAACTGGTCAACTGGCCCAGTCTGGGTCTGGGTAATCAGCAAGAGGAGTTTGCCTGGAACCTTTTCGGCCCGGAGGACAGACCTGTGTCGGTGCACCACACACCGCGGCTCGTCACCACCGACATGCCTTCGCTACGGAAGGCAGCGGTGGCCGGAATCGGTGTGGTTCAGCTTCCGCGGATGATGGTGCGCCCGGAGTTGGAGGACGGTCGACTCGTGCCGGTTCTCCCGAGCTGGACACCCCGCCGGGAGATCGTGCATTTGGTGTTCCCGTCCAGGCGGGGTTTGCTGCCTGCGGTGCGCGCGCTCATCGATCATCTGGCAGAGTCCTTTAATGCCCTGCATGAGGATTGAGCCGCGCCAGGGTGTCCACCAGGCGGTGACAGATCTGATCCAGGCGCCGGAGGCTGGCCGGGTCTGCCAGGTTGCCGTCGTCGCTGAAGGCCTCGCCGGCCCCGGAGACTGCGAGCTGGTCCGGAAGCACTGTGACGCCGAGGTTCGTGAGCAATTGTCGCGCCAGGCCCAGGCTCCGCATGCCGCCGAGTCTCCCCGGTGAGGCGGACAGGACGCAGGCGACCCGGTTTCGGAACAAGGCCAGGCCGTTCTGTTCCCCGTCGGGGCGGGACAGCCAGTCCAGCGTGTTCTTCAGCAACGGGGTGATGAACCCGTTGTACTCCGGCGAGACCACGATCAGCCCCGTGTGTGTGGACAACAGCTCCTTAAGCCGGCGCGCGTGCTCCGGGATGCCGTGTTCCTCCTCCAGGTCACCGTCGTAGAGCGGGATAGGGTAGTCCCGCAGATCAACGAATGTTGCCCGGCCCCCTGCATGCTCCACGCGTGTTGCCGCTAGCCTTGCCAGTTGCTTGTTGTACGAGTTCGTCCGGGCGCTGCCGGCGAAGACGAGAACGCGGTTGTTTGTCGGATCCATTGCTCACCCCGGTTGGCGTGGCGACTGTTCGCCGGGGGGCGCAAGGAACGCCGGCGCCCCTTGTATGGTGTAGCGGCCGGGGACGCACGGGGAATCCCGCGGCCGCTCCATGGAACGCCACACTACCCCTTGGCGAAGTAGCTCGTCATCAGATTCCGATAATTCGGAATGTGATTGGAGAACAACTGCCCCAGCCCCTCGATGTCATTGCGCCAGTCACGATGCAGCTCGCACGCCATGGCGAACCAGCTTATCAGTTGTACTCCGGCCTGCTGCATCCGGTACCAGGCGGCGTCCCGTGTCACCTGATTGAATGTGCCGGAGGCGTCGGTGACCACGAAGACGTCATAGCCTTCTTCCAGCGCGCTGAGGGCGGGGAACGCCACGCAGACCTCCGTCACCACGCCGGCGATGATGAGCTGCTTCTTGCCTGTGGCCTTGACCGCGGCGACAAAATCCTCGTTGTCCCAGGCGTTGATGTTGCCGGGTCGCGCGATGTATGGCGCGTTCGGGAAGGTTTCCTTGAGCTCGGGGACAAGCGGTCCGTTCGGCCCGTCCTCGAAACTGGTGGTGAGGATCGTCGGCAGGCCGAAATAATCCCCGCAGGCAGCGGTGGCCAGGACGTTGTTCTTGAACTCTCCCGGGGAGAAGTCCTGTACCAGCGAGATCAGCCCGGACTGGTGATCCACCAGCAAGAGGGCCGCGTCGTTGCGGTCGAGCCGCTTGTAGTCGAATTCGTTGCTCATGGGAAAGCCCCTGTGTTCTCTGGATACGAGTTGCAGGCCAAGCATTGGCCCAGGGCAGCCGCACGATGGCACGGGAGCCACCACCCCGCCGACCGCTTTGCGCAGTGTAGGAAGCGCATACTTCACTGCGTAGAGCCGCGGGAAGAACACACCGTTCAGCGCGTGGAACGATAAGGCCGGAGCAGAATCCGCCAAACGGGGATTCGCGGGGAGGACGTTCAGGGCATCAGCACCGTGGCCCCCATGGTGCCGCGGCTCTCCAGCAAGCGGTGCGCCTCACCCACCCGGTCCAGCGGGAAGCGGTGGCCGATGTCCACGCGCAGGCGGCCGTCGGCCAGAAGGGGGAACAGCCGCTCCGTCATGGCGCGCACCGTTTCGGTGTCGCTGACGTAATGGGCGAAATTGGGCCGGCTGATGGTGGCGGATTTGCTGGCGTAGGCGGCGATGTCCACCGGTTCGATGTGCCCCGAGGCCTGCCCGTAGCTGATCAGGTGGCCGCGGGTGGCCAGGGCTTCGTAGGACCGATCCAGCGTGGCTCTGCCCACGGCATCATAGACCACGTCCGCGCCGCGCCCTTCGGTGATGGCATGCACCCGTTCCACGAACGGTTCTTCCGTGTAGACCACCACGTGTTTCAGGCCGAGTGCCCTGGCGCGCTCGGCCTTGTCCCGGGAGCCCACCGTGCCGATGACGGTGGCGCCCTTCAGCGCCGCCCACTGGCAGAGCAGCGAGCCCACGCCGCCGGCGGCGGCATGCACCAGCACCGTCTCGCCCGGCTGCACGGCATGCACCCGGTGCAGCAGAAACTCGGCGGAGAGGCCCTTGAGCATGGCGGCGGCGGCCATGTCGTCGGACACGGCGTCGGGCAGGGGCATGACCAGGGCGGCGTCCATGGTGCGTACGGAGCAGTAGGCGCCGGGCGGTGGGCAGGCGTAGGCCACGCGATCACCGGGGTGCAGGTGGTGCACGTCTTCACCCACGTCCGCCACCACGCCGGCCGCTTCCATGCCCAGCACCGCCGGGGGCGGGGCCAGTTGGAAGTAGCCGGAGCGGCAGTAGACGTCGATGAAGTTCAGGCCAATGCGGGTGTGCCGCAGCCGCACCTGGCCACGGTCGGGGGGCGGGGCGCTGGTTTCCCGGGCGGCGAACACTTCCGGCCCGCCGAACGCCGTCGTCACCATGGCGGTGCCCCCCAGGTTTTCCCCCGGGGCGGGGCGCGGACCGGCGTCAACCGGTGTGCGGGTCAGCGGCTCGGGCCGTTCCGGGGCGGGCGCCGGCTCGGGGGAGGGCGGCGCTTCGTCAACGGGGACCGGTTCGGCCAGCAGGCGCCGTATGGCCTCGAACCCGGCCTGGTAGATCTGCTCGCCCACCAGTTCCGTCAACTCCCGGGTACGGCCCGGCGGCGGCTGGAAACGCCCTTCCCACTGCCAGAAGGTACGTGTGCCATCGGTTACCGGCCGCAGGCGCACCGTGGCCACGTAGTTCGCCAGCGGCACCGGCGCTTCCAGAATGCAGTAGGTGAAGCTGCGGGTCTTGTCCGAGAGGCTCAGCAACTGTTCCCGGATGCGGCCGCCGTCGGTCAGCCGGAAATCCCGCACGCAGCCCACCACGTCCGGGGGCAGGCCGTCCTCCACCCGGCTTTCCGCCACGGCGGGGTGCCAGCGGTCATGGCCGTTGAAATCCCGCAGGATGCCCCAGACCTCATCAATGGGTGCATCGATCACGGTACTGCGCGTGACCGTCGCCATGCCGTCAGCGACCGCCCAGGCGTTCTTTCAGGGCATTGAAGCCCCGCTGGAACACGCCGTTGCCCACCAGATCGATCAGCTCGCTCTCCCGCGGCTCGGGGCAGTCGAATTCCGCCGACCATTCCAGGAAACTGCGGTTGCCGTCGGTGATGGGGATCACCCGGAGCGTGGCCACGTAGTTGTCCACGCCCATGGGCGATTCCAGGATGCTGTATACGCAGGTGAAGTCGAAATCCGACAGGGCCAGCAGTTGCTCCCGTATGCGGCCGCCGTCATGCAACGAGAAGTTGCGCACGCAGCCCACCTTGTCCGCCGGGTGGCTCTGTTCGATGCGGCTCTCGGCGATGGCCGGATGCCAGCCGGGCAGGCCGTTGAAGTCGCGGATGACGCCCCACACCCGGTCCGCCGGCGCATCGATGACGGTGGATTTGTAAACCTCGACCATCGGCCCCTCCTTTCCGCGCCTCAGGATTTCTTCCGGGTGCGCTTCTTGGCCTCGTCGGGAGCGCCATCGTCGCTGCCGGCACCGTCTTCGTCCTCATTGCCCGCAAGGTTCAGCATGCGCTTGATGTCGGTGCCTTCCTGCAGGCCCACCTCCCGCAGCAGGGAGTCCAGCAGCGGGGCCTGCGCGCGGTAACGCAGGGCACTGTTGACCACGTTGTCGGCCAGGTTGCCGCCGGAAGCGTTGTCGCTGCCGCCGCCGCCCCCGTTGTAGCCGCCGGTAAGCCCGTCCACCTGCAGGATCTTGATGCCCTCGATACGCTCCATGGGCCTGGCGCTCTCGCGGATGATGCCTTCCAGCTTGTCGATGAGCCGGTTGCGCATTTCCGACTGGCGGGACTCCAAGGTGAGCACATTGGCGGCCTCGTTCAGCTGGCGACGGCCTTCGGCGTCGATCTCGTAGCGCAGCTTGGCGGCCAGGGCGCGGAGCTTCTCCGCCTCGCCTTCGCCCTCGGCGCGCAGGCGTTCCGCTTCGGCACGGTCCACCGCGGCGGTGCGTTCCGCCTCCGCCGCGGCGCGGATGCGGATGCCCTCCCGTTCGGCCTCCTGGGCGGCCAGGATGAGCTCGACGATCTTGCGCCGCTCGGCGCTTTCCCGCTCCCGCGTGGTGAAGACACGTTCCTCGGCCTCCACGGCCTTGCTGCGGGCCTGCTCAGAAGCCACCTGGGCCTCGGACTGGGCCTTGGACTTCATGGCGATCTCGATCTGGCGGTCCTGTTCGGCCAGTTCCAGCGCCTTGCGCCGCTCCACCTCCAGGGCCTGGGTTTCCTGCTCCCGGCGGATGCGTTCTTCATCCAGCCGGCGCTCCATGTCGATGCGGGAACGCTCGGTCTCCAGGCGACCGTTGATACGGGCCTGTTCGGCCGCCAGCTCCTGCCTGGCCTGTTCCTTGGCGATTTCGGACTGCTGCACCGCGCGCCGGGATTCCACGTCGCGCTGTTGTTCCAGGCGGGCGAACTCGGTGTCCCGGTCGATCTGCAGCATCAGCCGATCGGTTTCCAGGTTCTTGTTGCGGATCTCGATCAGGGTGTCCTGCTCGATATCGTTACGGGTTTTCTTGCGCCGCTCGATCTCCTCGGTGAGGCGGGTGAGACCCTCGGCATCGAACGCGTTGGAGGGGCTGAAGTACTCCATCGCGGTCTGGTCCATGCCGGTGAGCGAGAGCGCTTCCAGCTCCAGACCGCTGCGTTCCAGATCCGCCGCCACGGCGCTTTTCACGCGCTGGACGTACTCACCGCGTTTTTCATGGAGTTCCTCCATGGTCATCTCGGCGGCCACGGAACGCAGACCATCGATGAACTTACCCTCCACCAGTTCCTTGAGGCGCTCCGGGTCCATGGTGCGCCGGCCCAGGCTCTGGGCGGCGACCGCGATGGCCTCGTGGCTGGGTTTCACCCGCACGTAGAACTCGGTGGTCACGTCCACGCGCATGCGGTTGCGGGTGATCAGCGCCCGGTCCTGGGCGCGCCTGACCTCCAGCCGCAGGGTGTTCATGTTCACCGGGATCACTTCGTGGACGATGGGCAGCACGAACGCACCCCCGTCCTTGACCACCCTCTCACCGCCCAGACCGGTGCGGACGAAGGCCGTCTCCTTGGTGGATCGCCGGTAGAGCCAGTTGAGCAGGTAGACGACACCGACAATGATCGCCGCCAGGACGATGATCGTCAGAACAGTCCAACCAAACGCTGCGCCAGACATACTCTCCTCCGTGTGCGGGCCAACCCCGCTGTCATTGTTGATCCGGTGACGGTGTGCCGGCGTGGTGCGCCGGCGGTGGACTCACCGCGAGGCGGTCAGCCGTTCCGTCGAATTTCCTTGAACTGCCGCGTCTGCCGGATGAGCGCCTGTTCAGTGGGCAGCCGCTCCATGCTGGATGCCCCGTAGAAGCCGTGGCAGTCCCTGCAGCGCGACAGGATGTAATTGGCGTCCTCCGGCATGGCAATGGGGCCGCCGTGGCAGAGGACGATCACCTCCGGGTTCACCGCCATGGCCGCCTTGGCCCAGGCGTCGATCAGCGGCACGCAGTCGTCCAGGCCCAGCGCCGTCTCCGCGCCGATGGCGCCGCCGGTGGTCAGTCCCAGGTGGCAGACGATGATGTCCGCGCCGGCCTCGGCCATGGCACGGGCATCGTCCTCGCTGAACACATAGGGGGTGGTGAGCAGATCCAGCGCCCGCGCCTGGCGGATTATGTCCACCTCCTGGGCGTAGCTCATGCCGGTCTCCTCCAGGTTGGCCCGGAAGACGCCGTCGATGAGGCCGACCGTGGGGAAGTTCTGCACCCCGGCGAAGCCCAGGGCTTTCAACTCGCGCAGGAAGTGATCCGGGATCATGAACGGGTCGGTGCCGTTGACGCCGGCCAGCACCGGTGTGTGCTTCACCACCGGCAGCACCTCCGAGGCCATTTCCACGACAATCTCGTTGGCGTTGCCGTAGGCCATCAGCCCGGCCAGGGATCCTCGGCCGGCCATGCGATAGCGGCCGGAGTTGTAGATCACGATCAGGTCGATGCCGCCGGCCTCCTCGCATTTGGCGGAAAGCCCGGTGCCGGCACCGCCGCCGATGATGGGTTCGCCCCGGGCCACCATGCCGCGAAACTTGTCCAGAAGTGCCTTGCGCTCAAATCGTGGCATAGCGGCTGCCCTCCGCAGGTTTGTTGTTCACCAGTGCCTGGAAGTGCTCCACCAGGGCGTGGGCGAACGCGGGATCGTTGATGTTGTGTGGAAGACGGATCAGGCGCCGGTCGCCGCCTTGCCGGAAGCTCTGCTCGATGGCCGTGAACAGCGCCCGGTCCGCCTCCGGGTCCCAGAAGGCATTGCCGGGCGAGTCCAGCAGCGACACCCCGCCTTCCGGGATCAGGAAGCGCACCGGCCCCTGCATGCGGTTGAGCTTTTCCCCGATCCAGCGGCCCATGGCGGTGTTCTCCTCCACCGTGGTCCGCATCAGGGTGACCTGCGGGTTGTGCTTGTACAGGTTCCGCCCCCGGAAGCGCTCGGGCACCGTGTCCATGGCGCGGAAGTTCACCATGTCCAGCGCGCCGCAGGAGCCCACGTAGGGGATGCGGTTGCGGATGAAGGCGCCGAGACGGTCCTCGCCGGCGCTGAACACGCCGCCGACGATGAGGTCGGCGATCTCGGTGGTGCTGATGTCGATCACGCCGGTGAGCATCCCGGACTCTGCCAGCTTCTCCATGGACTGGCCGCCGGTGCCGGTGGCGTGGAAGGTGAGGCAGTCGTAGCGGTCCGCCAGGGCGCGGGCGACGGCCTGCACGCACGGCGTGGTCACGCCGAACATGGTCAGCCCCACCGCCGGTTTGCTGGCGCTCGCCACCTGGCGGGAGGCGTGGGCGATCATGCCGCCCAAGGCATGGGCGGCATTGGCCAGCACCTGTTCGGAGATGCGGTTGATGCCCTGGACGTCGGTCACCGAGTACATCATGCTGATGTCCGTGGCCCCCACGTAACGCTGCACGTCGCCGGAGGCCACGGTGGACACCATCATTTTCGGGATACCCACCGGCAGGCGCTGCATGGCCGGGGTGGTCAGCGCGGTGCCGCCGGAGCCGCCGGCGGAGATCACACCGCCCACGTCCCGCCGGCTGGCCAGGTAATGTTCGAAGGCTTCCGCCATGGCGCTGACGGCGCTGCCGCGGTCCCTGGTGAATACGGCATGGCTGCCCCGGGGGTGATAGTGGGCCACCTCGCGGGGGCTGACGTCCGCCGAGGAAGGCCGCTCACTGGTGCTGAGATCCACTGTCACCGTGTGCAGGCCCATGCGCTTGAGCTTGCTCTCGATGAACCGAAGCTCCTGGCCCTTGGTGTCGAATGTGCCCACCACGTAGGCGTTGCGGCCGGTCATCTCGGCGATGGAGACCACGGGAACCGCATGCCGCTCGGTGCTCGCCGCGGAGGTGGTCTCGGCAGCGGCGGGCCTTTCTTCCGTGGTGGCCGCTCCCGGACGTTGGCCGCTGGGGGCTGCATCGCCCGAGGACCAGCGTGTAGGCGCGCCAGAGGCCACGTAGGCGGGCGCCGGGCGGTCTTCGCCACCGTCCTCGGAATGGCGGCGGACGCGGAAAACGACCGCCTCCTGGGATTCCGGCTGGTGGGCTTCCCCGGTGTCGGGCTCCGGTTCCAGAGTGTCGTCCTGCCGACCCACACCCAGGAGTTGCTGCTGCAGCCCGGTATCGGCAGCGAGTTCCGATGCGCTCATCTCCCGGGCGATCCGGCCGTTCACCATGATGGCGATCCGTTCGGCGGTACGCAGTGCCACGCCCAGGTTCTGCTCGATGAGCAGCACGGATATCTCGCCTTCCTCCCGGAGCTGCACCAGCAGGTCCGAGAGCTGCTGCACGATCACCGGCGCCAGCCCCTCGGTGGGCTCGTCCATGACCAGCAGATCCGGGTTGGCCAGCAGCGCGCGACCGATGGCCAGCATCTGCTGCTCGCCGCCGGAGAGCTGGGCGCCGCCGTTGCGGCGCCGTTCGGCCAGGCGGGGGAAGGTTTCGTAGATGCGATCGCGGTTCCACTGCCCGCGTCGGCCGGCACGCTCTGCCAGCCGCAGGTGTTCGTCCACGGTCAACGAGGGCCAGACACGGCGCCCCTGTGGCACATAGCCCACGCCACGGGACACCACCTGGTTGGGTCGGAGCCCCAGCAGTTCCCGTCCGCGGAAGCGGATGCTGCCGCGGCGGGCGGCGGTGAGTCCCATGACGGTGTTGCACAGCGTGGTCTTGCCCATGCCGTTGCGGCCCACCACGCCGAGAATCCCCTGAGGCAGGCTCAGCTCCACGCCCTGCAGTACGTGGGCGTGGCCGTAGTACACGTGCAGATCGTGGACCGTGAGCACCGGGGCGGCGCCGGGCCGTGTGTCGTGGTCAGCCATGGCCGCTCCCCAGGTAAATGCGTTGCACCTCCGGATCCTGTTCGATCTCGTCCGGGCGGCCCTCCTTGAAGATGGCGCCGTTGTGCATGATGGTGCAATAGCTCACCACCCGCAGGGCCACATCCAGATCGTGCTCGATAATGATGTAGCCGATGTGCTCCGGCAGGTTTCGGAGCATGGCCACCAGTTCCGTGCGTTCCGCCGAGGACAGGCCGGCCGCCGGTTCGTCGAACAGGATGAACCGCGGCGCCCCGGCCAGGGCCATGCCGATCTCCAACTGGCGCTGCTGGCCATGGGCCAGCTCGGAAACGCTGGTGTGGGCCAGATGGCTCATCCTCACTGTGTCCATCATCTCCTCGGCGGCCTCCATGGCGGGGTCGTTGCGCCCCGGCCGCCGGAACGAGAAGCGGGCGCGGGAGACCCCGCGCACCGCCAGGAAGAGGTTCTCCAGCACCGTCAGTCCGTGAAAAAGCTGGGAACTCTGGTAGGTCCGCCGCAGCCCGCGGCGGATGCGTTCGTGTGCCGGCAAACCGGTGATGTCCTCACCGAAGTACCGGATGCGTCCCGCCGTTGGCGGGAAGTCTCCGGTAATGGCGTTGAACAGCGTGGTCTTGCCGGCGCCGTTGGCGCCGAGCACCGCCCGCCGTTCCCCCGGGCCCACTTTCATGTTGATGTCCATCAGGGCCTTGAGGGCGCCGAAGGAGCGGCTCACGCCCTGGAGCTCCAGGGCATGAACCGCGGCCGACATGGCCTTTGCGGAAGTTGCTGTCACCATGCGATTGCCGGTTTCCGTGTTGCGGGACGTCAGATTACTGGCAGTCTTCCACCGGCGGGTTGTCCCGCTCGGCGAAGCCGTTGGCCAGGAACTCCTCCTCCGGGAAGCCCAGCGTCTGGTTCACACCCTCGCGGATGCCCACCACCCGGTTGTACAGTCCGCCCTCGCCGTCGCTGGCCACCTCGGTGATGAAGATGTCCGCGACCGCCTGGCGGTTGTGGTCCACCGAGATCACGCCGGTGGGCGTCTCCAGCTCCAGGTTATTCAGCGCTTCCCGGAACGCGGCGTGGCCGTCGCTCAGGTCGCCGCCGACCTCCTCCAGCGCGGTGAGCGCCGCCAGCGTGTTGACGTAATAGGCGTGGGCGAACAGCCCCGGGGACGGCAGCCCGTCGGGGAACATCTCCCGGTAGCGGTCCTGGAACGCTCTCCATCTCTCGTCCTCCCAGTCATCGGCGATGGGGCCGGACGTGGGCGTGCCGATCAGGTAGTCCCGGGTTGGCCCCTCCGCGGAGAGGATGGTCTGGTCCACGGAGATGGAGCCCCCGATCAGCGGCGCCTGGCCGCCCATCTGCTGGTATTGCTCCAGGAAGTTGAGGATGTCGGAGCCGCCCATGACCACGTAGATGGCATCGATGTCCCGCGGCATGCGGGCGATCACCGAGGAGTAGTCCCGGGTCTCCAGCGGCACGAACATCTTCTCTGCCACCGTGCCGCCCGCGGCGCAGAATTCGGTCATGAAGCCCTTGATCTGCGCGTAGGGAAAGGCATAGTCCTCGGCCAGAATGGCCACCCGCTCATACCCCTTCTCCTCGATCACGTAGGTTCCGAGCCCGGCCTGCCACTGCACGCCCTCTGTGGAGAAGCGATAGAAGTTTTCCGCCGGGTTCTCCAGCGTGGTCTGCTGCGCCGCCGAACTGCCGTTCAGGAACGTGACCTGGGGCTGTTCATGGGCGTAGTTCTTCACGGCAATGCCTTCGGCACCGGACAGGGGCCCGATCAGGATGTCGACATTGTCGCTCTCCACCAGCCGGCGGGCCGCGCGCAGGGCGCTGTCCGGGGAGGCGTCCGAGGAGGCCCGGTAGACCCGGATGTCCCGGCCCGCCACCTGGCCGCCGAACTCGTCGATGGCCATCTCGAATCCGCGCACGCCGTCCTGCCCCGGGCCGGCGAACACACCCTCCAGGGTGGCCAGAACACCGATCCGGATGGGCTCGTCCGCCTGCGCGGGCCCTACGCCGACGGCCAGGGCAAGAGCGCCCGCCGTCGCAACCTTGGTGAATAGACGTTTCATGATGTCTCCTCCTCCACTCATGGCTCCGCCTACCAGTCGGCGGATGGTTTTTTGCTCGCTTTCAGCCGTTCCCGGGCCATCTTCCACAGGCCAAGCACGCCATCGGGTGAGAACAGCACAATCAACAGGAACATCAGTCCGATCACCGTGTTGAAGCGGTCCCCGCCGATGAGTTGCATGGCAAAGTTGTCCAGCAGCACGAAAATCAGTGCCCCGATAAAAGGCCCGATCGGGTGCAGAATGCCGCCCAGAATGGCGATGATGAGTATCGAGATCAGCGGCCCAAGCCCCACCGATCCGGGCGATATCTGCGTGTTCAGCCACACCATCAGCACCCCGCCCAGGGCGGCGATGAAGCCGGCCAGCGCATGGGCGGCAATGCGGTGCGCCTGGATGTTGAAGCCCAGGGCGCGCATGCGCCGCGGGTTGTCCCGCACCGCCTGCAGCGCCAGGCCGAAGGGTGCGCGGGACAGGTACAGCACCAGGAAGTACCCGAATGCCGCGACAGTCAGAGAGAGAAAGTAGAAGTACTCCGGCTGCCGCCAGTTGATGCCCAGCACGGGAGGCGGGCGCAGGCCCGCAAAGCCGTTGAAGGCATTGAAGATCTCCCGGTTCTGGAGCACGAAGAAGTAGAACGCCATGCCCACCGCGAGGGTGATCATGATGGTGTAGATGCCCTCGGTGCGCACCGACAGCGCACCGACCAGCGTGGCGAACGCGGTGGCGATGAGAATGGCCAGCGGAATGGCGACGATGGGCGGCCAGAACATGCCCAGTCCGCCGGAGGCGCCACCGAACACGGCCACCATGTAACCGGCCAGCCCGGCAATGGTGAGCTGTGAAAGCGACACCATGCCGCCGTAGCCCGCCAGCAGCATCAGCGACAGCGCGATGGTGCCGAGGATGAAGGTCTGCGCCGCGATCTGCACCGTCCAGAAACCGGTGGACACGAACGGGAAAACCAGCAGTACCAGCGCGATCACCAGGTGGTACCAGCGCACCGGGCGAACCAGACGCGCCAGCACGCCATCGCTTTCCCTTGGTGTTTCTTCGATGACCGAAGCCATGCTCTACCCTCAGGTTTCCACCGGCCGGCCCATAATCCCCTGGGGCCGGAAGGCAAGGACGAAGACCAGAATCAGGAACGTGTATACCGGGGCGTAGGACGGGGCGTAGGCGAGCCCGAACTGCTCTGTCAGCCCTATCAGCACGGCGCCGACGGCCGCGCCCACGATGCTGCCCATGCCGCCGACAATCACCACGATCAGCGAGGCCAGCAGGAAGCGCATGTCCTCCCCCGGCGCCAGCGACAGATAGCTGCCACCCAGCACCCCGGCCAGGCCCGCCAGCGCCGCGCCGACGGCGAAGGTGACGCAGAACAGCACCTGCACGTTGACGCCGGAGGCATCGAGCATGTCCTTGTCGTCCACGCCGGCGCGGATCATTATCCCGATGCGGGTCTTGTTCAGGAACAGCCACAGGGCAATGCCCACCACCACGGCGCTGAGCAGCACGAACAGGCGGTAGGTGGGATAGGCAAGCTGCAGGAACGGGATCGGGGTGGCGCCGCGGACCCAGTCCGGTGTGGTGAACTGGTAGGCGGTGGCGCCCCAGTACCAGAGCATGAGATCGGCCGCGATGATGGAGATGGCGATGGTCACCAGCGTCTGGCGCAGCGCCTGGCCCTCCATGAACCGGAAGATGCAGTACTGCAGGACCGCCCCGGCGACGGCCATGCTGAGGGCGCCCACCGCCACGCCCAGTTCCCAGGAGCCGGTGGTGCGGAACGTGGAATAGCCGATGTAGCCGCCCAGCAGGTACAGCGAGCCGTGCGCCAGGTTGATGTTGCGCATCAGCCCGAACACCAGGGAAAACCCGCTGGCCACCAGGAAATACAGACCGGCCAGGGTCAGCCCGTTCAGGACCGTCAGAACGAAGAGCGTCATCAATCACCCTCGCGAATGCCGGCGGCTGCGACGCTTGGGCGCCGCGCCACCCTTGTTATTGCCAGGCCGGCGGGCTAGCCGGTCCAGCGCATGGGCTGCCTGTGTGCCGTTCCCTCCGGGGCGCGATGGAAGGATCCGTCCTTCATCACAGCCAGGATGCGTTTCCGGTCCTGCAGCACGCGGATGTTGGAAAGCGGGTCGCCGTCCACCAGGATCAGATCGGCCAGGTAGCCTTCCTTGAGCAGTCCCAGTTCATTGGGCCGGTTCATGATCTGGCCGCCGTACTTGGTGGCGGAGACAATCGCCTCCATGGGCGACATGCCCACCCGGTCCACGAAGTACTCCAGATCCTTGGCGTTGGTGCCGTGGGGGATCCAGGCGAAACCGTAGTCGCCCCCCGGCAGCACACGGATGCCGCGCCGGTGCATCTTGCGCATGCACTCGGTGGCCAGTTCCGCCTCGCGGGCGTATTGCAGGCCCAGTCGGGAATCCGGCGCCACGCCGTAGTCCGCGGCTTCGGTGGAGGTCTTGATCAGCCAGGCCAGGCCCGGCGCGACGAAGTGC
This sequence comes from Ectothiorhodospiraceae bacterium, assembly GCA_020831885.1. GTDB lineage: Bacteria > Pseudomonadota > Gammaproteobacteria > Nitrococcales > Aquisalimonadaceae > LSCE01. Next base: position 8,910 of record JAFIFU010000039.1, on the reverse strand, counting down.
TTGTCCTTGTTGGCCTCGAGAATATCCAGCGTTTCCTCGTCGGCATAGGAGGCGTGGTAGATGATCTCGATGCCGTGGCGCACGCACATCTTGATGGATTCGTTGGAACGCGCGTGGGCCGCCACCCGCAGCCCCCGGCGCTTGGCTTCAGAGACCGCCACGGCCACCTCTTCGTCGGTCATGGGCGTCTCTTCCGCCGGCACGCCGGCGATCTCCTCGCCGGAGAGGTTCAGCTTGATGGTGTCGCAGCCGTACTTGATGAACATGCGCACCGCCTTGCGCATCTCCTCTACGCCGGAGACGATGCAGCCGAAGGACATGTCCGGATAATCCAGGTGGGGCGGCGAGGTGTCGCCCAGCCCGCCGGTGGTGGTGATTTCCTGGCTGGCCGCACTGTAACGCGGCCCCGGGATCTGGCCGGAGTTGATGGCGTTGCGGATCACCACGTCCAGCCGCGGCTTGGCCGAGGCCGCCCCCATGCAGGACGTCCAGCCCATGTCGATATAGCGCTTGGCCATGTCCGCGGTGAACAGCGTATGCTCCTCCGGGGGCATGAACTGGATGGCTTCCAGGCTGGGCTGGTCGTTCCAGGACAGATGGGTGTGGGCTTCGGTCATGCCCGGCATCAGCGTGGCGCCGGAGCCGTCGATGGTGGTTGCCGCCCCATTGGGAGCGGACCGTGAGCCGCGGCTCACGTGCTTGATGCGATTGCCCTGCACCAGCACTTCGCCGGTGTAGGGCTGCTCGCCTGTGCCATCCAGGATGCGCACATTGGTGAACAGGTAGTTACCCATGGTCTCCTCCGATCCGCTGTTGGCCGTTCGTGCGGCCTGATCTTCTTATGCGGTTTAGTGCGGCGTCACGCGTCTAGCGGACGCCGGCCAGGAACGAGCGCAGTTCGCGATTGACTTCCTCCACCCGTTCGAAGGTGGTCCAGTGGCCGCAGCGTGGCAGCACCACGGACCGCCCGTTTTCCAGTTTCTCGGCCAGCGTCCGGGACACAGAGGGTGGCCCGACGCCGTCTTCCTCGCCGGTGACCAGCAGCACCGGGCAGCCGATGCGGCTGATGTCCGCGGCCCTGGCCTCGGACAGTGCCTCGCAGTTGTCCGCATAGCCCTCCGGCGGCTGGCGCATCAATGATTCGCGCACCATGGCCACGGCCAGGGGGTTGCGTTCTTTGGTGTCCGCCGAGGTGGCCGCCTGCACGATGGCATCGGCGATGTCCGCCATACCGTCCTCCCGCGCCTTGGCGGCCCGGTCCCGCAGGCCGGAGCGGGCCTGTTCCGGGGGCTCCAGCAGGGCGCCGAACAGCGTCAGGCTCTTCACCAGCGACGGCCGCTCCACGGCCAGGTGCTGGCAGACAATGGTGCCCATGGAATGGCCCACCAGGTGCGCCTTGTCGATGCCCAGCACACCGCACATGGCCAGCACGGACTGCACCATGGCGTTGATACTCAAACCTTCCTGGCGCCGGCTGCGACCGGAACCGGGCAGGTCGGGACGGATGACGCGATAGCCGGAACGTAACACCGGCATCTGCGGCGTGAAGGTGTTGGACGTGCCGCCGAGGCCATGCAGCATGATCACGGCGGCGCCGTCCCCATCCACCTCCACCGCCATGCGCTCAATCACCTGGGTAGTCATACGGCCTCCTGGGTGACAGGCATCGCGACGAACCGGTTCTCCAGCCGACCGATGCCGTCAATCTCCACCGCCACCCGGTCACCGGGATTCAGGAACCGGGGCGGATCAAAACCGATGCCGACGCCGGCCGGTGTTCCGGTGGCGATCATATCCCCCGGGTAGAGGGTGATGCCGCTGGAGAGGGTGGCGATCAGGGTGGGAATATCGAAGATAAGCTGCGGTAGCGTCGCGCTCTGGCGTAACTCGTCGTTGACCCAGCAGCGCACGCGGGCGGAGGTCAGGTCCACTTCGTCGGCGGTGACCGCCACCGGGCCCATGGGGCAGAAGGTATCCAGAGACTTGCCGATGAGCCATTGCTTGTGACGGCCCTGGAGGTCCCGGGCGGTGACGTCGTTGACGATGGTGTAGCCCCAGACGTGATCCAGCGCCTTCTCCAGCGGAATGCCGCGCCCGCCCCGACCGATGATCACGGCCAGTTCCGCCTCGTAGTCCACCGCCTGGGTCACGGCGGCGTCCATGCGCACGTCCTCGCCGTGGGCGATCACGCACTCGGGCACTTTGGAGAAGATGATCGGTGCGTCGGGCACGGCGCCGCTGGTGGCGCTGGAATCGAACCCGCTGCGTGCGAATTCATGGGCATGATCGAAATAGTTCTTGCCGACACAGAAGATGTTGCGGCGGGGACGCGGAATCGGTGCGCGGATGCTAACCTGATCCAGAGGAATCGGATTGCTCCGGTCGCCGGAGGGAGGATCGCCACCGGCGGCACAGAGTCTGACAACCGGGAGCCCGCCTTCATCATTGTCCGCCGAAGGGAGCGCTAGCGGGTAAACCACATCGCCGTCCGGGGCCAGCTCACCGACGCCCGCCTTTCCCCCCTTCCAGTAGGCAACAAGCTTCATGGTCTCCCCTCGCTCCGGTCTGTTGCGTGAACCAATGGTGTACCATTGATCCTTTTATCGTATAATTTAAAACTATGGCAGCAAAATTCCCCCCGTCAAGTCCTGGAAAACGATCGGTTTGTGGGTCTGATGACAGGGGAATCTTCCAACCTTTAGACCAAAGGTTCAAAGGAGTGACAGATTGAACAAGGACATCATCGGCAGTGCTGCGCAGGGCGTGGTTGATGAGATTCTGCATCGGATCAAGGCCGGAACACTGACCTCGGGCCAGCAGTTGCCACCGGAACGGGTGCTGGCAACGGAACTGGGTGTTGCGAGAAACACGCTGCGGAAAGCACTGTCGCGGCTGGAGGCGGAGGGTCATCTGACCCGTCGGATCGGCGCGGGGACCTTCGTGCGGGCGGCCGTCAACGACCGGATGGGCAGCCTGCCCAGCCGGTTCCGGTCGGCCAGCCCGGCGGAGTTGATGGAAGTGCGCCTCATCATCGAACCCCAGGCCGCCGCCATGGCCGCCAGCCGCGCCACCAGCGAGGATTTCAAGGCCATAGAAACCGCCTATAACAACAGCCTGACGGCGGAAGGGCTGGGGGAGTTCGAGCACTGGGACGCGCAGTTGCACCTGATGGTGTTCCGCGCCACCCGCAATTCGGTGCTCATCGACTACTGCCAGGCCATCAACACCATCCGCAACGAGCCGGAGTGGTATGCGCTGAAGAAGCGTTCGCTGACACCGGAACTGCGGCGTGTCTACGACCGCCAGCACGGAGCCCTGGTCTCCGCCCTGCGGGCACGCGACCCGGAACAGGCCCGCCTCTGCATGTCGAAACACCTGACCACAGTGCGTGACAACCTGATGGGCGTCATCTGAGAACAGGGCCAACCGGCGTGCGGGCCTCGGTCACGGGGCTGGTGGGGCCAACCCGCCGTCCGGACGGAAAGGGGGAGATGTTTCCCTGGTGAGGTCCGGGTTGCGCATGGCGCGCGCATGCGTTTTCCTCGTGCTGGCGCCGTGGCCGGATCAGCTTCCGGCGATCGGGCGGCGCGCGACCGGTAACGTCTGACAGGGGAGAGCGCATGATACGTCCAATGGCCAGTCATGACATGGATAGCATTCTGACCATTTGGCTGGAGGCGTCTATTGAATCGCACGATTTCGTCTCCAGAGAATTCTGGGAATCCAGGCTGGAAGACATGAGAAATGTCTATATTCCGGCTTCAGAGACCTATATTTACGAAACGGATGGCACGGTAAAGGGTTTCTTCTCCCTGCACGGGAACACGCTGGCGGCGATTTTCGTCTCCCCCGGTTGCCAGGGAGAAGGTATCGGGCAGAAGCTGATGGAGAAGGTGAAGGAACTCCGGAATCCCGTCTGCTTGGACGTCTACAGGGAAAATCACCGGACGGTGGCGTTCTACCGGCGCTGCGGTTTTCGGGAGCTTGCGGAGAAGCGTGATCCGCATACCGGCCACGTGGAGCTTGTGATGGAGTACCGCGCGTAGACGGAGGCATGGGGTTTGCCCGGTTCCGCGGATTGACCAGCGTGGAGGTGTCATCATGAAAACCCTGCTGCTCGCTCTGCTACTGCACGGAGGCGGTGATCGTTCGCGGTCGCCACAACAAGGCCGGCTGCCACGGATAAACCCTGACGGTCGGGCTTCCTGATGCGTAGCAAGCGCCAATCCGCCACGAGCGCCGGCGGGCATGGCGGGCGGTCCGTCATCGACCGTATCGGCCTGTCCGACCGGGACCTGATACTGGAGCCCTGCGCCAAGCGGGTACGGGTCTATCTGGGCGGGGAACTGGTGGCCGACAGTGTCCGCACTTGCCTGCTCCATGAACGCGGCCACCTGCCGGTCTACTATTTCCCCTGGGAGGATATCCATACCCAGCTGCTCTCGGAATCCGAGCATTCCACCCACTGCCCCCGCAAGGGCCGTGCCCGGTACTGGTCCGTCCGGGTCTGTGACCTGGTGGCGGAGAATGCGCTCTGGAGTTATCCGGAGCCCATTAACGGTTGCCCGGATATCAGCGGACTGGCGGCCTTCTACTGGAACCGGGTGGATGCCTGGTTCGAGGAGGACGAACAGGTTTTCGTGCACCCCCGGGACCCCCACACGCGCATCGATGTGCTGGAGAGTTCCCGACACGTGCAGGTCCGGGTCGGCGGCCGGTTGATCGCGGAATCACGCCGGCCGGTGTTGCTGTTCGAAACCGGGCTCCCGGTGCGTTATTACCTGCCCAAACCCGACGTCCATATGGACCTGCTGTTGCCCAGCGCCACGGTGACTTCCTGCCCCTACAAGGGGCAGACTGCGGCGTACTGGACGGTGGAGGCGGGAGGCGTGCGGGTTCAGGACGTCGCCTGGTGCTATCAGTACCCGCTGCCGGAGGTGGCGAAGATCGCCGGGCGTATCTGCTTCTATGGCGAGAAGGTCGACCTGCGGGTCACATGATTCTCCGGCGTCTCCCGCCGTGCCTCGTGGGGTCTGCCTCACTGGCGCTTGTAACCCACCGGGGCGGCTGACCAACGCCGGATTTTTCAGGCAGACAGACCCCCGGTCAGTGCCGGCAGCAGGTAGCGGTTCCAAAGCGGCTGCTCCTGCTCCGGGCGGAAAAAGCCGAAATGGCCGATACGCCTGACCCCGGCCTCTTCCGGGGCGATGCGTACCATGGTGCGCGGGGCGTTAGTGTAGAAGCCGTGGATGGATTCGGTATTACGGGCGGACATGAACTCGTCATCGGTGAAGGACAGGGAGACGATGGGCGCGCGAACCGCCGCATAGCGCTCGCGGGCTCCGGGCTCCACGCCCACAGCGTATTCCGGGTGCAGGCACCAGCGCCGCCACTGTTCCACCACACCCCGGGGCAGGTCCCCCACGATGTTGAGCCGTTTGCCCGGGAAGTATCCCACCAGCGGGGTCAGCAAGGGCACGATACCGTACCAGACCAGCCAGACACGGCGTTTCAGGGGCGGCGAGTTCTCGCGCCAGTAACCGCTGCCGCAGGCGATGGTCACGATTCTGCTCAATCGGTCGTGGCCCGGCACGAAGGGTGGGATCTGGCCGCCCACGCTGTGCCCCACCCAGTGCAGCGGCGCGCCGGCAGCACGTTCGCTCAATGCCGTGATCATGGCGTCCGCGTCGTACCGGGCCCAGTCCACCACGCTGGCCGGAAATCCCCGCAGCCGTTCCGGCCGGGACAGGCCGACGCCCCGGTAGTCGAAGCTGGCAGCCAGAAAACCATTGCCGGCCAGCCAGCGGGCCAGCGGCTCGTAGTAGGTCTGGGGAACACCCATCGCCGGTGCGATCAGTACTGACGCCATGGGATCCCCCGCGGGGGTAAAGAAGCGGGCGGCGATGGCCTGGCCATCCTGCGTGGTGACCGTTTGTTCGTGGATGCGCGTGTCCATGTCGGTGATGGTTTCCCTGGTTCCGAAGCGAACAGCAAGACTGACAGGTCTTTCTCCATACGGATGAGTATGTACGCTGAAGCGGCCGTCGTCCATAGCGCTGCAAAGCGTATTGCCAGTGGGAAGGCAGCATGCCCGATGCCTTCCTGCCGGACGTCCAGGCCTGGTTCCGAGATGCTTGTGGTCGAAGCCTATCAGGCGGGATCTGCTGACGAGCACCGGCCGCCGTGGGGCGGCCGGACGTGTTTGCGGGAATGCTTCAGGCGGGATGCGTGATGGCGTCCCGGCTTCCGGCGATTTCACGCAACCGGAATTTCTGGATCTTACCGGTACCGGTCTTGGGCAGTTCGCCGAAGACGATATGGCGGGGACACTTGAAATGCGCCAGGCGCTCGCGGCAGAAGGCGATAATGTCCGCCTCGTCGAACTCCTCCGCATCTACCTTGCGTTCAATAAAGGCGCAGGGCACTTCACCCCACTGATCGTCCGGCCGGGCGACGACCGCGGCGTGGAGCACCCCCGGATGCTGGTGAATGACATCCTCCACTTCCACCGATGAGATGTTTTCCCCGCCGGAGATGATGACATCCTTGGCCCGGTCGGTGATCTGCATGTAGCCATCGGGGTGCACCACCGCCACGTCGCCGGTGTGAAACCAGCCTCCCTTGAAGGCCGCAGCGGTGGCGTCCGGGTTCTTCAGGTAGCCTTTCATCACAAAGTTGGAGCGAAGCAGCACCTCTCCAGCGGTTATTCCGTCAGCCGGCACCGGTTGCAGCGTCTCCGGATCGGCGACGCGGAGGCCGTCCAGCAGGGCCGCCCGCACGCCCTGACGCGCGTGCCGTTGCGCCTGCTCCTCGGATGGCAGCGCGGCCCAGGCCTCCTGCCGGACACAGCGAACCGGCGTGCCGGCCGCTTCCGTAATGCCGTACACGTGATCGATGTCGAATCCCAGTTCGGCCACGGCACGCAGCACTGCCGAGGGGGGCGGTGAGCCCGCGGTCAGCACCTTCACCGGGTGTGGTAGCGATAACTGCATGCTTTTCGGCGCGTTGGCGAGCATGGAGAGCACGGTGGGGGCGGCGCAGAAGTGGGTGATGCCGTGACGGGCAATGGCATCGAACACATTCGCCGCGGTGACTTTCCGCAGACACACGTGGGTACCGGCGGCGGCGGTGATGGCCCAGGTAAAGCACCAGCCGTTGGCGTGGAACATGGGCAGGGTCCAGAGATACGTGGGGTGGCGAGGCAGGGCCCAGTCGGTCATCTGCAGCAGGCTCATCAGGTAGGTCGCACGGTGGCTGGGTACCACCCCTTTGGGGTTGCCGGTGGTTCCGGAGGTGTAGTTCAGGGCAATGGCATTCCATTCGTCCTCGGGCCAGACGCCCTCGAAGGCGGGATCGCCTGATGCCAGCAACTGTTCGTACTCCAGGTCGCCGATGGCGGGCCCGTCGGGTGCAAGCGGGTCGGCGATATCCACCACCAGCGGGTGATCGGATAGCTGGGCCAGGGCCCTGGACGCCAGTTCGGCGAACTCCCGATCCACCAGCAGCACACGGCATTCGCCATGGCGCAGAATGAAGGCGATCTCGTCGGCACTCAGCCGGCAGTTGATGCTGTTGAGAACGGCACCGCTCAGCGGCACGCCGAAATGCGTTTCCAGCATGGCCGGTGTGTTGGGGGCCAACACGGAAACCGTGTCGTTAGGCCTGACGCCCTGTTTCACCAGGCCACTGGCCAGGCGGTAGCAGCGGTCGCGGGTTTCCTGCCAGCTCCACCGGAGATCGCCGTGCACCACGGCCGTGCGGTCCGGATGCACGTCCGCTGTGCGGTCCAGAAAGCGCAGCGGGGTCAGGGGTAGGTGGTTGGCGGGGCAGGGCGCAAGGTCCTGCTCGTACATGCTCTGTTTCATGGTTTCGCTCCTCCTGAGGCCAGTGCAGCGGCCTGGTTTGTACAAGCTTCCCGGTTGAGTACCAGCATCTTCCCGGCTGCGGTCAGGACCAGTTCCTGGTCCTGGTTCCGGCTTTCCGCCTCCAGCACGGCGATGCCGCCGTTCTGGCGCGGCTTGTCCAATTTGTCGACGACGGTCCATTGGGTGGTGATGGTGTCGCCGGCCCGGACCGGGGCGGTGAAGCGGCAGTTGTGCTCCAGGTAGGCCACCACGGCGCCACCGAAGTAGTTGCCCAGGGGAGCGGACGCCATGGCGCCGGACAACGGGCCGTGAAGGATGCGCGTGCCGAAGCGCGAAGCCTGACCGAAGCTGTCGTTCACGTGGATTGGATTGAAGTCGCCGAACATCCCGGCGCCGATGACCAGATGGGCTTCGGTCACGGTCATGGCGGCGCCGAAGATTTCCCCAATGTGGATTTCGTCGTACGCTTTGCCTGGCCCAAGCAACATGACATTTCCCCCGGTGTTATTTTTCATGACTGCGTTGTTGGGGATTACGATAAGCAGGCAGGCTGGAGGAGGACTGTCTCGGTGGCGACATTCAGGGTTGCGGAAAACCGGAGGGTGCAGTGGGACTTCTGTCGGAATTGTCGGTAACCGCGGGTTGGGCCGAAGGCCTGCCCCGAGCTGTGCTTGATCGTGTCGAATCGGGGCTTTCCTTGCGGGAGGTCGCCGCCGGTGGAGCGCTGTGCCATATCGGCGATCCGGTGGAGCACTGGTTCGGGATCGCCTCCGGCCTCGTGAAGCTCTCTGTCGTATCGGCGGAAGGGAAGCCCTTGACGCTGGCCGGTGTGCCTTCGGGCGGATGGTTCGGCGAGGGGGCGGTGCTGCGGGACAAGCTGTGGCGGTACTCCGTGGTGGCCATGCGGGACACCACCGCCGTATTGATGCGCCGCGGCACGTTCTTCTGGTTGCTGGAGAACAGCCTGCCCTTCAACCGATTCATCATCGACCAGCTCAATGAGCGCCTGGCCCAGTTCGTCGGCTCGCTGGAAGCGGCCCGCATA
>JAFIFU010000008.1 GCA_020831885.1 Ectothiorhodospiraceae bacterium | reverse complement strand
CATAAGCAGAAACTGACCAGCGACCGCTTTGTCAGCCTGATCACCCGGGACACGCTGGCCCTGGTCCTGGCCGGAGGCAAGGGAACCCGCCTGGGCGCGCTGACCTCGCACCGGGTGAAACCGGCCGTTCCGTTCGGCGGGCACTTCCGGATCATCGATTTCGCCGTCTCCAACTGTGTCAACTCCGGCATTCGCCGTATGGGCATCCTCACCCAGTACAAGGCCCATTCGCTGATCCAGCACATCCACCAGGCCTGGTCCTTTCTGCGCCCGGATCTGGGAGAATTCGTGGAGCTGCTGCCGGCCCAACAGCGCGCGGGGGAGGACTGGTATGCGGGAACGGCAGACGCGATCTACCAGAACATCGACATCATCCGTCTGCATGATCCGGCCTTCCTGCTCATTCTGGGCGGCGATCACATCTACAAGATGGATTACGGAGCGATGCTGGCGGCGCATGTGAGTTCTGATGCCGACATTACCGTGGGCTGTATGCCGGTCCCGCTGCAAAAGGCATCCGCCTTCGGGATTATGGAGGTGGACACGGACAACCGGATCAAGCGCTTCATGGAAAAACCCGCCCAATGCCCGGGCATGCCGGGTGATCCCGCCCGTGCACTGGCCTCGATGGGGATCTACGTGTTCGGCACGGATTTCCTGCTGGAGCGCCTGCCCGCGGATGCGGCCAACCCGGAATCCAGCCATGATTTCGGCAAGGACATCATCCCCGAGGCGGTCAACAACGGAGGCGCCGTTAACGCCTTCCCGTTCCGGGACCTGGAAACGGGAGGCCCCGCATACTGGCGCGACGTGGGGGACATCGATTCGTACTGGGAAGCCAATCTGGAGCTGACCCGCATCGAGCCGGAGTTGAACGTCTACGACCGGCGCTGGCCCATTCTCACGCTCCAGCGGCAGGCGCCGCCGGCCAAGTTCGTTCTTGACGAGGACAACCGCCGCGGGGAGGCCGTCAATTCCCTGGTGGCCGGCGGCTGTATCGTGTCGGGGGCACTGATACGCAACTCGGTTCTGTCCTCGGACGTCTGGGTTGGCGAAGGCTCCACAGTGGAAGACTCCGTGGTGCTGGACAATGCGCAGATCGGGCGTGACGTCCGCATACGGCGCGCCATCATCGAAACCGGCTGCGTCATTCCCGACGGCATGCACATTGGTCATCATCGGGCGGAGGACGCCGGACGCTTCGAGGTCAGTCCCGGGGGTGTGGTGCTGGTCACCCCGGAAATGCTCGGTCAGGAAGCCCGCCATGTCCGCTGAGCCGCTTAACGTGGTGCTCTGCTGGCACATGCACCAGCCCGAATACCGCAGCCCGCTGGACGGGCGCTTCCTGGCGCCCTGGACCTATCTCCACGCCATCAAGGATTACACCGACATGGCCGCACACCTGGAGCAGGCCCCGGAAGGCGTCAAAGCGGTGGTCAACTTTCCTCCGGTCCTGCTGGAGCAGCTCGCGGACTACGCGGACCGGATCAGAGCCCATCTGGGCAACGGCGGGGAACTGGGGGACCCTCTGTTATCCGCCCTGGCGAACCCGGAATTGCCGGGGGAGCGCACCGAACGGCGGGCGCTGCTGGAAAGATGCCTGCATGCCCAGCAGACGCACATGATCGACCGCTTTCCCGCCTACGCACGCCTGGCGGCCATGACCCGCTCCGCCCTGGAGACGGAGTACGGTCAGGACTATCTGACTGACCGGCATCTGGCGGATCTGTTGGTGTGGTACCACCTGGCCTGGATGGGAGAAACCCTCCGCCGAGGCGATGAGCGCATCCGTTGCCTGATCGACAAAGAGCAGGAATACACGCAGGAGGATCGCCGCGAACTGCTCGTGGTCATGGGCGACGTTATAGGTGGCCTGCTGTCCCGCTATGGTGAACTGGCCCGGGCCGGACGTGCGGAGCTGTCCACCAGCCCCTACACGCACCCCATCCTACCCCTCCTGCTGGATTTCAACGCCGCCCGGGAGCCCCGGCCGGAACTGCCGTTACCGACTGCTGCCGGCTATCCCGGGGGTGAGGAGCGGGCCCGCTGGCAGTTGGAGCGGGCCAGGGCCGCTTTCGAAGCGCATTTCGGCACATCGCCAGCCGGATGCTGGCCTTCGGAAGGTGGCGTGTCCGCACCCACCCTCACACTGATCGGGGAACAGGGCTTCACCTGGACAGCCAGCGGGCAAGCTGTGCTGTACAACAGCCTCAATGAAGAAGCGGACGACAATGCGGTCTACCGCCCCTACCGGCACGGTGATGCGGGCCCCGTGTGCTTCTTTCGGGACGACGAGCTCTCGGACCTGATCGGTTTCGTCTATAAGGACTGGCATGCCGACGACGCGGTCGGGGATTTCATAGCCCGCCTTGAAGCCATAGCCGGGAACGCCGAGCCGGGACAGGTGGTTGCGGTGATCCTGGACGGTGAGAATCCGTGGGAACATTATCCGCACAACGGATATCACTTCGTTCCGGCCCTGTACCGGGCACTGGTTCAGCATGACGGGCTGCACCTGACCACCTTTACCGAATGCGCGGAGAACGACGCACTTCCGGTAGCCATCCTCCCCGGCATCGTGGCCGGGAGCTGGGTCTACGGAAACCTGGACACTTGGATCGGTGACCCGGACAAGAACCGGGCATGGGAACTGCTCTGCGAAGCCAAGACCGCGTATGACCGCAAACTGCCCAACATCACCGACCCCAGCCGACGCGCCGAGCTTGAGCGCCAGCTCGGCGTCTGCGAGGGTTCCGATTGGTTCTGGTGGTTCGGCGATTACAATCCGGCGGATGTGGTCGCGGAGTTCGACCAACTCTACCGCCTGCAACTGGAGGCCCTTTACCGGATGCTGGACGAGCCCGTGCCGGACCATCTGAGCCGCCCCATCAGCCATGGTCACGGCCACCCGGAACTGGGCGGGACCATGCGGCGAGGACACGAGTGACCAAGGAAGCCCCATGCTGGTTGCAGGAGCGCCGGGCCGGCGTGCTGCTGCACCCGACCTCGCTACCCGGCTCGGGGCCGCAAGGCGATCTGGGCCCCGGCGCCCGGCGTTTCGTGGACTACCTGGCCGAAGCCGGCTTCGCCGTCTGGCAGATGCTGCCCGTGGGTCCGGTGCATGACGACCTATCGCCTTACCGACCACGCTCGAGTTTTGCCGGGCACACGGGCCTGCTGAGCGCGGAACTACTGCAGGATGAGGGCCTGATCGACCAGAGCAGCCTGGGCGCGGAAGACAACGCCCTGCCTGACCGCCGGGGACTGGTTGCACGGGCGTGGACCACGTTCTGCCGGGACGCCGACGCCGCCCGGCGTTCTCACTACGAGCAATTCCTGGAGGCGCAGTCGGCCTGGCTCCCGGATTATGCGTTGTTTCGAACCATCGGTCTGCTGCACGGCGATCGGGCCTGGTACGACTGGCCGAGGGAACTGCGCACCCGGGCGCCTGATCCGCTGCAGGACGTTCGGAAGCAATCGGCCGCGCTGATCCAGCAGGAGTGCTTCGGCCAGTACCTGTTCTTCCGGCAATGGGAGGCACTGAAGGCCCATGCACACGCCCAAGGGGTGCGTCTGTTCGGCGATCTGCCGATCTACGTGGCGGATGACAGCGCCGATGTGTGGCGCTGGCGCGACTACTTCACCGTGGACGAAACCGGGCGGCCACGGGAAGTGGCCGGGGTTCCCCCGGATGCCTTCTCCGCCACCGGGCAGCGCTGGGGTAACCCGCTGTACCGCTGGGACCGCCTGGCTGCCAATGGCCATGACTGGTGGATCGAACGCTTTCGCGCCCAGTGCGGGCTGTTCGACCTGCTACGTATTGACCACTTCCGCGGCTTCGAGTCGTACTGGGCCGTTCCCGCCGAGGCGCGTACCGCCAAGCAGGGAGCCTGGCGAGAAGGCCCGGGCCGCGAAGTCTTCGACGCTGTGTTCAACGCCTTGGGTCCGCTGCAACTGGTCGCCGAGGATCTGGGCGACATCACCCCCGCCGTCGATCAACTGCGCCGCACACTCGGCTTTCCCGGGATGCGCGTCCTGCAGTTTGGGTTCGAAGGCGACGCCGACAACCCCCACCGCCCCGGGAACCACGTACCGGAATCTGTCGTGTACACCGGCACCCATGACAATGACACCACCTTGGGCTGGTGGCGATCGCTATCGGCGGATCAGCGCCGGGAGGTGCTGGGCTTCCTGTGCCATCCGCACGAGGACATGCCCCGGGCCCTGGTGCATGCGGCAATGGCATCGGTCGGGCGCCTTGCGGTAGTACCCATGCAGGATCTGCTCGGCCTGGGGTCCGAGGCGCGCATGAATACCCCCGGTAACCCGCGCGGCAACTGGGGGTGGCGGCTGGAAACCCATCCACTGAACGATGGCCCTGAACCCTGGATCCGCAGCATGCTCGCCAGCTGCGACCGCCTGCCGCCGGACCCCGCCTGATGGTTCTGCAACTTGCTGTCAGTACCGCTCGACATCTTCCCCGGAACGCGCCTTGCAGACCAACGCCACCGGCAGGATCCGGAACAGTTCGGCGGCCGCAGCAACCAGCCTGCCCTGCCGTTTGTACAGGGGGATACGCGCACCGGTCAGCACATCCTGGCAGAACCCGCCGGTCGCCAGGCCGGCGAGATCCACCCAGGTGTCGCCCCAGCGCTCCGACGACGGCAGCGGCCCTTGCTCGTCGCCAAGAAGCCGCAACGGCCAGCGCAGGGCCAGCGTTGCTGCCCACTCGTCCTCATGGGTGCGAGCGAAGGCGCAGACGTGTTCGGCGGCAGTACCGTCAGCCTCCAACGGATGGTAGTCGCCTTCCCGGTACAAGGCTGCGTTGCGCCGACGCCAGTTCAGCGTGCGCCAGGTCACTAGCAGTTTGACGCGGTCATCGCAGGGGTCCTCCGTCAGCATCGCAATCCGCCGCAGTGCATCGGGTGCCGCCCAGAGCTGCAGCAGCTGCTCCAGCAGGCGGTGCCTGCGCTCGAAGTCCACCGGCCGCCGGTTGTCGGGGTCCACCAGGTCGAAACGCCACAGTTCGTTCCCCTGGTAGATATCCGGCACCCCGGGCGCGGTGAGGCGGAGCAGCGTCTGGGAAAGCCCGTTCAGGGCGCCGAACCGGGCCACACCCTGGTGGAACGAGCGAAAGTCGGCCAGAAAGGCGTTGCGGCGTGCCGGCCGCAGGACCGCTCGCACGAAGTGTTCGATCCCGTCCTCGTAATCCGGGTTGGGGTTGATCCACGAGGTATCCAGCTTCGCCTCGCGTACTGCCTTCAGCATGTAGGCCACCATCCGTTCCGTCAGTTCGGCCAGTTCCTGCCGGCCTGGAGGAAACGAAGGCCAGACGCCCAGCAGGGTCTGGTAGAACAGGTATTCATCATTCCGCGAGGGCACCACACCGCCGTTCAGTTCACGACGAAACCGCCGGGTGAGCCGTCTCCAGCGGAACACCCGCTTCCGCCAGGCCTCCGGCATCTCTGACAACACCGCAAGCCGGGCACGCACGTCTTCGCTTCGCTTGCTGTCGTGGGTGGAGCCGGCCAGCATGCAGTGCCGCAGACGCTCCAGGCGCTGGCAATTGGCGCGATGGAACGCGGGCGGTGAAATACTGAATCGCCGTGGATCGCCCCCTACCTCGTTCAGGGAAACGAGCAGGTTGTAGCGGTAGAACGCGGTATCCTCCAGCGCCTTCGCCATCACCGGACCGGTGTACTGCTGGAAGCGCTGTACAAAGCGCCGGGCGCGTTCACCCAGTGCCGCGTCCCGATCCAGGGAGGCGGCCTCCAGCAACAGCAACTCTTCCAGGAAACGATACGCCGCCGCATCCTCCGCCGGCACGCGGCCCACCGCCCGTGCCACCGCCCAACCCACATAATGGCGGTCCTGGGGGGATGCCCCTTCCTGGTCCACATAGGTGCGATACACCGGAAACCAGGCAGCAATCTCCGCCAGCGCATCCCGCAGCCCGTTCAGGGTGAAGTCACGGGTATGCCGATCACTCTGGGCGATGACGTCCGCCATGTTCGCCAACGTGGTGAGTTCGCCGGAGAGCTGGCTTCGGATCACCAGGCGCTTGCAGGCATGGAGTACTTCATCGAAGTCCGGCTGCATCCGCACGAACCGGTAGTACAGGCGTGTGAGGGCCCGTTCGCCGGCCGGGTCCATCAACAGTCTGCCGACCAGGTTCGCGAACTCGTATCCGGTGGTGCCGTGCACAGGCCATTCCCCAGGTAACTGCTCACCGCTGGCAAGAATCTTTTCCACCACCAGGTAGCCCCCGAAGAACCGGCGCAGGCGCCGAGTGTAATCGCCGGGATCGTAGAGTCCGTCCACGTGATCGATCCGCAGCCCTTGCAGATCTCCCGCCGAGACCAGGCGGGTTATCAGACGATGGACATCATCAAAGACGGACTCCTCCTCCATACGCAGGCAGGCCAGGTCGTTGATATCGAAGAAGCGCCGGTAATTGATCTCGTCGGCGGCCACCCGCCAGTGCGCGAGCCGGAACGCCTGGGCCTCCAGCAGTTCGTGCAGGGCATCGAAGCTGGCCCGGTCTCCGGGCACGCCGCTGAGGGCGGCGGCTTCGGCTTCGAGCGCCTCCGGCACCGGCGCCTGCGATGCGCACAGCTCCGCAAGCCGCTGTCTCAGGATCGGCACATCGCGCTGTCGACGCGCCAGCAAGGCCGGTTCGTGCGCCTCCCGCGGCGGAAGCGTCCGGAACGCCGCACTCAGTTCCTGCAAGCCACTGCGGGCGGTTCTTCCACCAAGCCGGAGTGCAGCCCGGTCCAGGATGTCCGGGTACGTTGCGGGATCCAGCGGGCAGTAATGGGGCCCGTAGCGGATGTGAAACACACCGCGCTCGGGGGCGAACCGCAGAGGGATATCCCCCCGCTCCAGTACCGCACCGTAGTGATCGCCCAGCACCGGCAACAGGACGCGCCCCCGTAGGCGCGCCAGTACGGGCTTCCAGTCGATATCGAAGTAATGCGCATGGGCTGCGGCCGGTCCGCTTTCCAGCACGTCGAGCCACCACGCATTGTCGTCACTGCCCACGCCCATGTGGTTGCTGACCAGGTCCAGCATGTGCCCCATGCCGTGGCCGCGCAGCGCCTCGACAAACCGGCGGAACGTCACCTCACTGCCAATCTGCGGATGGAAGGCATTATGGTCGGTGATGTCATAGCCATGGGCGCTGCCGTGACGCGCCTTGAGATAGGGGGAACAGTAAACGTGGCTGACCCCGAGTTCCGCCAAATACGGCACCAGTTCGGCCGCATCGGCAAAGGTACAGTCCTTGCCCAGTTGCAGGCGATAGCTTGCATCGGGGATGGGGTGCGGCCCGCTCATTGGCACCGGTACCAGGCCACGCTCCAGGGCGGTAACGTGACCGGGCCTCCCCCTGCCGGAAGGGTCGGGGTTGCGTAAATGCAGGTACCGGGCGGCAGCTCGATTTCCCCCGACGCATTCGGCCCCAGGTTCGCCAGCATGCTGAACCGTACGCCCTCGCTTTCCCAGGCGGCGGCGATCGACCGCCCTCCGAGCCGCCGAAAGGCGCCGGACACCGGATGCATCGCATGGAGCAGCGGCACGATCAGCTCGCGACGCAGGCCCAGCAGTCCGGTGTGCAGTTCCAGCCACTCCTGCCCGGCAGCCGCCTGCATGCGCCGCCAGTCCAGCACGGCAGAAGAGAACGTGCCCGCGTCGGTCGGATCGGGAAGCTGCTCCGCCAGCATGTCCGGAAACTCCCGCCGGCGACCCTCGCGCACAGCGGTGGCCAGTGGCTCATCAAAATCGCAGAAGTACGGAAAGGGCTGTTCGCTGCCCCATTCCTGCCCCATGAACAGCAGCGGCGGAGACGGTGCCAGCAACAGCACCGCCGTGGCCGCCCGCACAGCCTGATCCGGCGCAAGGCAGGTGATCCGCTCGCCGGTCGCCCGGTTGCCGATCTGGTCGTGGTTCTGCAGAAAGCTGACAAACGCGGTCAACGGCAAGCCGGCCGTACTCTCTCCGCGCCGGCGGCCATTCCGGTACGGCGAGATCTCCCCCTGCCAGGCAAAACCCTGTTCCAGGCAGCGGAGAAGATGCCCGACGGGGTCCTCGGCATAATCTCGATAATACCCGGCCGATTCTCCGGTGATCAGGACATGCAGCGCATGGTGGAGATCGTCGTTCCATTGCGCCGCATAGTGGCGGGCGCTGCCATCTTCGTTGCGTTGAAGATAACGGCTTTCGTTACCGTCGTTCTCCAGCACCAAGTGAACGTGGCGGATGCGCCCGGCGCTGCGCTGCACGGCTTCCGCAAGCGCGATCAGGATATGCGGGCTGGATTCATCGATGATCGCATGGACTGCATCCAACCGCAGTCCGTCTAACCGGTATTCCTCCAGCCAGTACAGGGCGTTTTCCACGAAGAAGCGGCGCACCGGTCCGGCGCCCTCATCATCGAAGTTGATCGCCGCTCCCCAGGGCGTCTGGTGGCGGCCGGAAAGAAAGTCGGGGGCATACTTCGGCAGATGGTTGCCCTGGGGCCCGAAGTGGTTGTAGACCACATCCAGGAGCACCATCAGCCTGCGCTGGTGCGCTTCGTCCACCAGGCGCTTGAGCCCTGCCGGGCCGCCGTAGCCATGATGAGGGGCGAACGGCAGTACACCATCGTAACCCCAGTTCCAGCGACCGGGCACTTCTGCCACAGGCATCAACTGGAGCGCGGTGACACCGAGCTGCGACAAGTGATCGAGCCGCCGACGCACCGCATCGAAATTGCCGCCGGGACCGTAGCTGCCCACATGCAACTCGTAGATGACGGCCTCTTCCCATGACCGTCCGCACCACGCAGCGGACCGCCATCGGTAGCTACGGGGATCGACCACCTGGCTGGGGCCTTCAACGCCCTCCGGCTGGAAGCGGGATGCGGGATCGGCGACCTCCAGCCGCCCGTCGATGAGAAAACGGTATCGGAAACCGGGGCCTGCAGCCGCCGTGCGCAGCGCAAACCAGCCTTCTTCCAACCGCTCCATGGGCAGATCTCTCCGCCCGGCGGCGGGCAGCAGTGAAACCCGTTTCGCCGCAGGGGCCCAGAGCTGAAAGCGCACGCTGCCATCATCCTGCACCTCGGCGCCGAAAGGCATGCTATGCCGGTACTCCATGGCAGATCCTCAGTCCGCCCCGATGCGCTCCTCCGCCCCGCGCTGCAGGGCAACCATCAGTGTCAGGTATTCACGAAGCTGCCGGGTGAGCAGAAAACTCCGGCGGGCAAACTCCCGCGCCTTTTCACCCATCCGTTGCCGGCGCGCATCGTCGTGCAACAGGTAGCGGATCCGCAGTGCGGCGCCCTCCGCCGAGGCAACCAGAAATCCCGTATGGTGATCCACCACCTGCAGACGGATGCCGCCGGTGTCGCCGCCGATAACCGGTCGCCCCTTCCAGAACCCTTCGGCGACGGTGAGTCCGAAGCCTTCCCGCAGCGACTTCTGCACCACAATGTCGGCGCCACGCTGCAGGGCATTCACCGTGACGTTATCCCCGGGCGGCAAGTCGGCCACGTGAATGTCCGGATCATCCCCCGCTTCCTCGCGCACCGCCCTCAGCACCTCCACACCCTCCGGATCGTCGCTGGCGCCACCGCCGGCGAGCAGGAGCTGCAGCTCGGGCAGAAAAGGTTTTGCGATCCGGTAGGCAGCGATCACACCCAGCGGGTCCTTGAACCAGTCGAAGCGGGATATCTGAACGATGCGGGGTCGGTTCATGTCCAGCCCGTTACGCTCGCAGATGCTCCGCACCTGCTCGTCCGGAAGGTCGCGGTTCTTGTCCCCCAGCGGATCGATAGCAGGCGGGATCACGTAGCTTCGGTGCGGCAACGCGCGCACGAAGGCCGGCAACGAGAACACACTGGCATCATAGCCGGCCACATGCGTCTGCAGATAGCGCCAGACCCGGGAGTCCGGATGGCTGGCGTCGATATGGCAGCGCCAGATCCAATGTCCGGAACGCTTCGAGAAATGCCGGATCAGAGCCGCCGGCTGGGGATCGTGAACAAACACGAACTCGGCATCGTTCAGCACCCCCGTCAGCCGCGCGGCGTTGCCGGCATTGACCTCTTCGTACGCGCGCAGCGCCTGCTCGTCCGGGGCCGCCCGCTTCCCCTGTATGGCATTGTGCATGAGTTTGGTGCAGGCGAAGAACTCAGGCGTACCGTCAAGCACCTCCCAGCGCGCATCGAGGCCCAGTTCCCGGCTCAGCGGAATCAATGGGGCGAGAATTTCCGCCACGCCACCGCCCGTGGCCGTGGCGTTGACATGCACGACGCGCGCGCCCTTCAGCAATCCGGCCAGCTGCCGCAGGTGCTCCACCACGTCCCTGCCGGCCACTTCGGCATAACGCTCCAGAAGCGTCATAACGACTCCAAGCCGGGCAGGTGGCGCGAGAAAGTTCTGGCCAGTGTGGTGCGCAGTTCTTCCAGGCTACCGAAGTAGTAGTCGATGGCTGCAAGCGCGTCGATCAATGGCCTCACGGCATGGTCGAAATTATTCAGCCAAAGGCTGAAATCATCCCCACCCAAAGGCTCACGGCGGCGGGCATCAATGAAGTGGTAGAACAGGGATTCCACTGACAACTCCGGCAGCAGGGCGGCAAGTTCCTCCGGCGTCCTGGCCCGACGCCCGCTGTCGAAGGTGACGATCTGCGAGCGGATGAAATCGAAGGGCGTGGTGGCGCGCAGCCACAGCAGCCGGGCATCCACGTCGATCTCGCTTTGGATGGTGTCCATCAGGGTACCCCGAAGCACCTCGAGATCGGGAAAGCCGGTGGGGTCAATCACCGCCAGCCGCTCTGCGAGCCGGCGCTCGTGCAACTGATGCGCAACCCAGCCGGCAAAATCGTTGTTGTACTCGCGCTCTCCGAACCGCATCTGCAGCAGCCCGGTCCAGAAATGGTAGTAGAGGCTTTCCGGCGGAGAGGCGGCGATGCCGTCCAGCAGCTCGCTCACCGTGTTCGCCTGCCGCGCGGTGGCGATTGCGATCACTGCGCAGTCCCGGACAACGAACACGGGATAATGCTCCGATGGATTCGCGTCTGTAACCATGCATCGGGACGCTAGCACCCAGGGCGAGGCCCGGGATTGACGGCAGTCAACGAAACGTGTCTGGCCGGGAGCGCCCGTGCACTCAAGGAACGGCAACAGGTCTCAGGCTAGGCTTTTGGGAAAGCAGAAACTGCCGCTGATGAGGCAAGCATGCAGGAACCGAAGGCGCACATCGGCACCTCCGGCTGGTTCTACCGGCACTGGATGGACGCATTCTATCCCCAAGGACTGCCCGCCGAGCGGATGCTGGAGTACTACGGCAAGCGGTTTGGCGCCACCGAGATCAACAGCTCCTTCTACCGGCTGCCCGAGCCGGACACGCTGGAGCACTGGCGGACGGCGGTGCCGACGGATTTCGTGTTTGCGGCCAAGGCCAGCCGATACATCACCCACATGAAGAAGCTCAGGGAGCCGCGGAACACCGTTCCCCCGCTTCTGAAACGGATGGAAATCCTGGGTTCCCGACTCGGCCCCATCCTGTTCCAGCTCCCTCCCCGCTGGTCCGCAAACCCGAAGCGGCTGCAGGCGTTCCTCAGCCAGCTCAGCAAGGACTTTCGCTACGCAATGGAGCTTCGTGACCCAAGCTGGTGGTGTGCCGATGTGCTCGACACACTGACCCGACATTCCGTGGCCTTCTGCATCCATGATCTGGACGGCACGGTATCGCCGCTGGAGGTTACTGCGGATTTCGTTTACGTGCGCCTGCACGGTCCGGGCGACGCCTACCGCGGACGCTACACCCACAAAGCGCTGGCCCGCTGGCGCGACGCCTGCCACGGCTGGCTGGATTCCGGAAAAGCGGTGTACTGCTTCTTCGACAATGATGAATGCGGTAATGCCGCCATCAATGCCGATGAACTGCAGAACATGCTTGGGATTTCGGTCACTTCCCCTGTCCCCGGTTCTCATCACGGTCCCGGTCCTCGGGCCTGAGCAGATGGAACTCGCAACGCTCCCCCGGAGCCAGCTCCCGGTAATGACCGCGGTAGGCGATAGTGATCGGATAGGCGGTGAACGAGCCGCTCATAATGCGCAGCACCGCGTGATCCGCTTCCACATCCAGCACCTGGCGCCGGTAGTTCAGCCGAACCCGGATGCACGGCAGCGCCGCCGGTAACGCTGGATCGAAGTGCAGCACGTTGGCACGCATGTCGATGCCCAGATAGCACCGCTGGATCAGATCCACGGTTCCCGCCATGGCGCCAAGATGGATGCCCTCGGCGGTGGTCCCCCCCTGGATATCCCCGATGTCGCTGTCCAGGGCGCGCTGGAACAGGTGCCAGGAACGTGCCCGGTCAGAGCGGGCCAGCACCCAGGAATGGACCACCTGGCTGAGGGTGGAGCCGTGGGATGTGCGCGCCAGATAGTAGTCGATATTCTTCGGGATGGTGTCCTGGGAGAACGGGTAGCCCAGATCCTCGAACAGCAAGGCCAGTTCCTCGGCGGAAAACAGGTAGAACAACATCAACACGTCCGCCTGCTTGGAGGCCTTGTAGCGGTTGGGACTGTCGCCTTCCGCCTCCAGGATGCGGTCCAGACGGTGGATGTCGCCATAGATTTTCCGGTAGCCGTCCCAGTCGAACTCCCGGAGATCATGGTAGCCATCGAATTGCCCGACAATGCCGTCCCCACTGATGGGCACCCGCAATCGTCTGCTGACGTCACGCCAGCGTTCGATCTCGTCCAGCCCCAGCCCGATCCGCTCGCACAGTTGTCGACGCCGGATTTCCGGGAGCAGCTCTAACACGTCCTGGGCACGGGCCAGCACCCAGGCCGCCATCACGTTCGTATAGGCATTGTTGTCGATGCCTCCCTCCTGCTCGGGATCGGCATCCGGATAGGCGGTGTGGTATTCGTCCGGCCCCATCACACCCTCGATTTCGTAGCGCTCGATCTCCGGGTTGAAGCTGGCCATGCTCGACCAGAAGCGTGCGATCTCCAGCAGCATCTCCGCCCCGTAGGCATCCAGGAATTCGCGATCGCCGGAGGCCTGATAGTACTGCCAGACGTTGTAGGCGATAGCGGAGTTGATATGGCGCTGGCGATGCGTGGTATCGGGAAGCCACCGGCCGGACTGCGGGTTCAGATGCAGGCGCTGCGTTTCCTCCCGGCCATCGCTGCCGCTCTGCCAGGGATACATGGCGCCGCGATAGCCGGCCGCCTGCGCCGCACGCCTGGCCTCCGACAGACGCCGATGACGGTAGCGCAGCAAGGCGCGGGTCAGCATGGGAATGCGCAGACTGAGGAACGGAAAAATGAACAGTTCGTCCCAGAAGATATGCCCCCGATATGCCTCGCCGTGCCAGCCCCGGGCCGGGATACCGGCATCCACGTCAATGCTGTGTTCCGAAGCCGTCTGCAGCAGGTGGAACATGTGCACGCGCAGCTTGAGCCCCACGTCCGGGGCCGCCTGTTCATCGCCGAGATCGATGTCGCACAGCTCCCAGAGATGTTTCCAGCACAGCACGTGACTGCTGACAAGTTCGTCGAACCGCGCGGCCTGCCCCAGGGTTCTCAGCACCTCGAGCCCGGGCTCGGAGATTGCCCAGTCGCGGGAGGAATGCAGGGCCACGAGCTTCTCCACCAGGATCGGGATTCCCTCGCCGGCACTGCAGCGGATACGGTGCTCAATGACATCACCGTGCACCTGCGTTTCCCGCTCGGCAGGGAGCTCTGCATACCCCTGATACAGACGCGTCCGGGCCGCCTGGGCAACCATGAGGCGCGACTGGTTCGTCTGGCAGAGCAGCGAGATCGTGTCACTGCCCCGATGCTGTAGATCCAGCACCTCCAGGTGCCGGTTTGCCAGATCGCGGTAGCGTGGGACACCGGTGTTCCGCACACTGCCATCGAGCGCCGAACGAATCTCGACGGTCCCGGACCAGTTCACCGGCGTGAGCTCCACCCAAAGGGCCGCTAGATGCGGATTATCCATGCTGACCAACCGCCGTTCCCGCCAGCGGGTAACGCGTCCGTCGGCATCCCGGCAACGGAAATCCCGGTACAGCAGTCCGTGCCGGAGATCCAGTTCCTGGCGGAATGACAGCAACTCCACATGGTCCAGACCGAACCAGTTGCCTTCCCCTACCCGGAAGCTCAGCGATAGCCAGTTCGGCAGATTCACCAGATCCTCGTTCTCCACCTTGCGACCGGCAACCTCGCTGGTGAGCCGATTGTAAACACCCGCAAGATAGGTGCCCGGATAGTGGATGGCATCGGCGCGCGAATCAGCGAACGCGCCCCGGGTGGCGAAGTACCCGTTGCCGAGCGTGCACAGGGCTTCGCGCAGCCCCTCCTGGGCTGGGTCGTAGGCGGTGTAGATCAGCGACCAGGCGCTGTCACGCGCGTTCGACATCATCGGATTCCTCGCCATCGGGAGGGCACCCCTCAAGCATGGCCGGCAACGCCTTCAGCAGTTGCCTGACCTCCTCGACATCTCTGAGCGTATAGTCTGCAGCCGTCTGCCGGTCCTCATCGTGGCGTACGGCAATGCATACGCCCCATCCGGCCAGCACGCGAAAAGCATCCTCATCCGTAAGGTCGTCACCGATGTACAGGGGGACCGCTCCGGCACGGTCCAGCCCCTGTCTGCTCAGAATCCATTGTACCGCCCGGCCCTTGTCCCAGGTGAGGTCGGGGCGGATCTCCAACACCTTCTTGCCGTGCCCGAGCCGCAACTGGGGCTGCGCATCCAGCACGTCGTCGACCACCGCCCGGACGGCACTGACGTCCCCTTTGGCCACCCGCCGGAAGTGAACGGCAATACTGAAACGCTTTCGTTCCACATCGTGACCCGTTATGCCGGCCAGCCGTCGGCGCAACTGCTGTTCTGCCTCATCCAGCATGGGCAGGAACTCGGTGCCCTTCTCCATGCTCGTTTCCGCGCTTCCCGGGCCTGCGATCTGGAACCCGTGGCTCCCCGCCAGGATCACGGAGTCCAGCGCCACCAGTTCGCGCAGCCGGTTCAGGTCGCGCCCGCTGACGATGGTCACCGGACAGCAGCGGGCAAGCCTAGCGACCGCGGCGCGCATGGACTCGGGGAGATAGGCCCTGGTGTGGTCTTCAACGATCGGGGTCAGTGTGCCATCGTAATCCAGGAAGACGGCCGCCTGCTTTACGGCCAGGCGCCCACGGAGTTCGTTCTGCCGACCCAGAGCGGACGGCAAGGTGGCGAGTTGCCTGCGCTCCAGCCCTTTTCCGGGAACGCACCGCAGCTCACTCAGATCGCGCACCACCAGATGCGCACCGGCCTCCTTCAGCGCGTCACGGCCGGCACCGCGGTCAACGCCGACCACCAGCCCGAAGCCACCGCTGACGCCAGCGCGTACCCCGGCAATCGCGTCCTCGAAAACAACGGTATCCGCCGGCGGGGCATCCAGCCGCCGCGCCGCCTCCAGGAGCATGTCCGGCGCAGGTTTCCCGGGAAGTCCCAGCCGCGCCAGCTCGGCACCGTCAAGCGTGGCATCGAACAGTTCCAGCACGCCGGCGTTGCGCAGGACGGCTTCCGCATTCCGGCTGGCCGAGAACACGGCGGTGGGGATCCCGATCGCCTGGAGTTCTCCGATGAACCGCAAGGTGCCCGGGAATGCACGGACCCGGTGTGCATCGAGCCAGGCGTGGAAATAGCGATCCTTGCGATTGCTGAGACCCCAGACCGTCTCGCGATCCGTCCCGTCATCCGGAGTCCCGCAAGGAAGCTTGATGCCCCGCGACCGCAGAAAGCTGACCACCCCCCCGCTGCGTGGCTTTCCGTCCACGTAACGAGTGTAATCGAGGGTGCTGTCGAACGGGCGGAGTTCCTCCCCGCAACACTGGGCTCGATCCTGCAGGAATTCGTCGAACAGGCGCTTCCAGGCAGCAGCGTGAGCCCTCGCGGTATCGGTCACCACCCCGTCCATGTCGAACAGGACGGCAGCCGGCATGAACCCCCGCGTCACTCCCCGGGCCATGACGGCGTCCGCGGCCGGGGCTCAGCCGACCAGCCGCAGGGCCTGCCGGATCATCTGCGCGGCATAGCCCCATTCGTTGTCGTACCAGCTCATGATCTTCACCAGATCGCCGTCCACCACCTGTGTGAGGGACAGGTCAACGATGGAAGCCCGGGGGTCCTGAATGATGTCGGAGGATACAAGGGCATCCCGCGTCACACCGAGAACCCCCTGGTAACGGGGGCTGGCCGCCTCCTCCTCGAAGATAGCGTTGATCTCCTCCGCACGGGTGGGCTTTTCCATGACCAGGGTGATGTCCGCCATGGACCCCACCGGCACGGGAGCCCTCACCGCCACGCCGTCGAACCGCCCCTGGTACTGAGGAAGCGCCCGCGTGGTTGCCTGGGCTGCGCCGGTGCTGGTGGGCACGAAGTTGATGGCCCCGGCCCGACCCCGGCGGCGCTTCTTCGCGGGCACGTCCACCAGAGGCTGGGACACGGTGTAGGAGTGGATAGTGGTCATGATGGCCTTGCGCACGCCGATCCGCCGGCCCATCACTTCGATCACCGGCGCGATGCAGTTGGTGGTGCAACTCGCACAGGAGATGATCTGCGCGTCCGCATCCACCTCGTTGACGCCGTAGACCGCGAACGGCACATCCTCCCCCTTGGCCGGAGCGGACAGCAGCACCCGTTGTGCACCGGCATCCAGGTGTTTCTGCAGCTCCTCCCACCGGGTGAACTTACCGGTACAGTCGAACACCAGCTCCACACCCAACTCCGCCCAGGGCAGGCGGGCGGGATCCGCTTCACCCAGGACCCTGCACCGGCTGTCACCGATGATCAGTTCATCACCTTCGTGGCGCACGGGCTTGTGATAGCGGCCGTAGAAGGAGTCGTAGTGCAGCAGGTAGGCAAGATCCTCCGGGCTGGCCACATCATTGACCGCGACCAGCTCGAATTCCCCATGTTCCTGCAGGATCTTCAGCACGGCGCGGCCAATGCGCCCAAGACCATTGATCGCGACTGGGACCGGCATATTCTTTCTCCCCTGGCTCCGGCGCTGAACGACTGATACCCGGGCACCCTAGCGCACCACCGGCGCTGCCGGGTTGACCGCCGTCAACGTATCGCCGCCTTGTCAGCCCGCTCGAAGGGCTCCGCAGAGCACCATGCGAATAGATCAGTGCTTCCTTAAAGCCAGGTCATCCGGCCCATCTCGAACCGGTGCAGCAATTGGGGGTGAAAGGGGTACATGCGAACCTGCATCCGGAACAGGCCGCTGTCCGGCGGCGGAAGATCCAGCGCGAACTGATGCGCCCCGTCCTCCCCGCCGGTGCAACTGAAACGGTGCCGGTGCAAGGAGCCCGGATCGGTTCCGTTCTCCTCCAGCAGACATTCAACCACCACATCGTCCGGCGTCAGCCCATTGAGCCAGGCCGCCACACGCAGGCATACCTGGCGACCGCCTGACACCACGGAAGGGGGCGGTTCGCTCCAGCCGAGGGCCACTCCGGACCAGGCCTCACTCACCCGGGCCTTCCACTGCGCCAGTTCCTCGGCTCCTCTGCCTTCCCCGGCGGTGAGAAGCCGGCCCTGACGGGCCGCCGGGACGTACATCCGCTCCGCGTAATCCATCACCATACGCTCGGCATTGAACCGTGGCAGGACCGTCCACATGGACCGCTTGCAGCGGGCGACCCACGCCGGCGGATACCCTCCCGGCCCCAAGTGGAAATACTCCGGAATAATTTCGTACTCAAGCAGGTCCAGCAGTTCCTGGGCCTCCACCCGGTCCCGTTCCTCCGGCGGAAGGTCGGTACTGTGGGGTTCGATACCCCAGCCATTACGGCCGTCGAACCCCTCTCTCCACCAGCCGTCAAGAATGCTCAGGTTCACCCCGCCGTTGATCGCCGCCTTCTGTCCCGATGTGCCGCTCGCCTCCATGGGGTATTCCGGGGTGTTCAGCCAGACATCGACACCGGTCACCAGCTTCCGGGACAGTGCGATGTCATGGCCCTCGATCAGAAAAACCCGGTCAAGGAACAGTTCCCGGGAAGCGAATTCATGAACCCGGCGGATCAGGGCCTGGCCAGGCATATCCTGGGGATGCGCCTTGCCGGCGAACAGCATGATGACCGGGCGTTCCGTATCCTGAAGCAAGCGCGCCAGGCGCTGCAGATCCTGGAATATCAGCAAGGCCCGTTTGTAGGTTGCGAAGCGCCGGGCGAATCCCAGGATCAGCGGCCGGGTATTCTCCGAGGAGAACGTTTCCAACATGGCGTTGATACGTCCTCGGCTGAAGTTGTTGCGCTCGTACTGGGCCAGCAGGTACGGGGAGAGATCATCCAGCATTTCGCTTTTCAGCGATTGCACCAGACTCCAGTACCGGTGGTTCGGGATCGCCTCGATGGTTTCCCGCCAGAAGCCGTCGTCATTCAGGTGCTGACGCCAGTCGGGACACCGGCTGTCGAACATGGCCACCCATTCCCGGGCAAGAAAGGTGGGTATATGGACCCCGTTGGAAACAGAGCGCAATGGACTCTCCCCCGGGGAGACATCGGGCCAGACATGGGCTTCCATTTCCGCGGCCACATGGCGATGAACCGCGCTGACCGCATTCTGCTGGCGGGACCCCCGCAGGGCCAGGGCCGTCATGTTGAACAACTCCACTCCCTGGGGTGAGGCTCCCAGCGCCAGCAGCCGCTCCTCACCGATGCCCAGCTCCGCCGCCAACTGCCCCAGATGGTGTGTCGCCAACGCGTGGGAAAACAGATCATGGCCAGCGGGAACCGCGGTATGCGTGGTGAAAACCGTTGCCGAAGCCACCGCCTCCAGCGCTGCATTGAAGCGCAGGCCGTCGGCCACCAGTTCGCGACAGCGCTCCAGGATCAGGAATGCCGCGTGCCCCTCGTTGATATGCCAGACCGTGGGTTTCAAGCCCAGTGCACGCAGGGCACGAACGCCGCCTATTCCGAGGATGATCTCCTGGGCGATGCGTACGGACCGATCGCCACCGTACAACTGATAGGTGATTCCCCGGTCTTCCGGTCGGTTCTCCGGCAGCTCCGTGTCCAGCAGGTACAGGCGCACGCGGCCCACATCAGCCTTCCAGATGGCGGCAAACACCTGGCGTTCGGGAAAATCCACGCTGATGCGCAGCGGGGCGCCCCCGGCATCGTGAACGGGATGAACAGCAAGATCATCCAGATTGACAGGGTGGTAATGCATCTGCTGCGCGCCATCACGATCAATGGTCTGGACGAAATAGCCCTGCCGATACATCAGCCCGACGGCGACAAAGGGCAGATCCAGATCACTGGCCGCCTTGCAGTGATCACCGGCGAGAATACCTAGCCCCCCGGAGTAGAGCTGCAGGCTCTCATGCAACCCGTACTCCATGCAGAAATAGGCGATTAGATCACGGCCGGGGTCCAGGCCGGGGATCAGGTTCCCGGGACGATCCGGGTCCGGCTCCAGGTAGGCGTCGAAGGCGGCAAGCACGTCGTGGAACTGAAGCAGGAAGTCCCGGTCTGCGGCCAACTGATCCAGCCGCGCCTGGGATACGCGCCGCAGAAACACTGTGGGATTGTGGCCGCAGCGTTTCCAGAGGCCTGGATCCATGCGGAAAAACAGCCCGCGGACGCGGCGATCCCAGCTATAGAAAAGGTTGTCCGCAAGCTGATTCAGCCGGGAGAGCGCCACCGGCAGCTGAGGACGCACTTCCAGCGGATAGTGGTTTCCGCGCATGTTGTTCTCCTGGAGGGCTTCCGGAAACCTTTCCGATCCTAAGACCGGAGCATTCCACCCGGCGTTGACCGCAGTCAATGCGTGGCGAAACCCAACCGCGGAGCATCCATGGCATGCCGCAATCACCACGCATTGGGAGAGATGACTATGGACATCACGCTCAGCGTCCTCAAGGCGGACATCGGCTCCATCGGCGGTCACATCGCGCCTTCCGAGGCGCTGCTGGCACGCGTGCGCGAGGTCATCACCCGCCAGGGCGCCGGTCTGCTCCTGGACAGTCGGGTGAGTTCCACCGGTGACGATATCGCACTGCTCATGACCCATGTCCACGGCAGCGGCCACCCGGACGTGCACGAGCTTGCCTGGAATGCCTTCCAGGCGGGCACCGACACGGCACGTCGCCAGGGCCTGTACGGGGCCGGACAGGATCTGCTGGCCGATGCCTTCTCCGGCAACGTCCGCGGCATGGGGCCGGGGGTTGCGGAGATGACCATCGCCGAGCGAGAGGCCGAACCCTTTGTGTTCTTCGCCGCCGACAAGACCGACCCCGGCGCCTTCAACTTCCCCCTTTACGCCGCTTTCGCGGATCCGATGAATACCCCCGGCCTGCTACTGTCCCCTAGCCTCACCGAGGGCTTCACCTTCGTGATCATGGACGTGGCCCATACCGGGGGAGACCGTGTCATCGAGTTGAAGGCTCCAGAGGATCTGTACCGGATCGCCGCCCTGCTTCGGGATCCGGAGCGTTATGTGGTGGAATCGGTGTGGTCACGGAAATCCGGCGAGCAGGCCGTTGCGGCGTCAACCTCACGGCTGCACAACATTGCGGGCAAATACACGGGCAAGGACGACCCGGTCATGCTGGTCCGCGTGCAGAAGGATTTCCCCGCCACCGGGGAGATCCTGGCCCCGTTTGCAACCGGCCACTACGTGGGTGGCGGCATGCGCGGTTCCCATAATATGCCGCTGATGCCCGTCCCGCTGGGATCCGGAATCAGCTACTTTGATGGCCCACCCATCATCACGGGCGCTGCTTTTTGTGTCCATGAAGGCAAGCTCACCGAGCCGCTGGATGTCTTCTCCCATCCGTTCTGGAATGGGGTGCGACGCCAGGTGGCCGACAAGGCCATGGCGATGCGCCGCCAGGGTTTCTTCGGCGCGGCCATGTTGCCGATGGATGAGCTGGAGTACACAGGCATCACCAGCCTGCTGGATGAGCTCGATCAGCACTTCCGTGTGCGGGAGGATTCCGCCGAGCCACTGCAAAGGGAAATAAGCTGAGCAGCGGGCCGGACTTGCCTGGCCCGCGTGGCCAGAGGCAACTGGCCCGACCCCTGCCTGATCCCCACTGGTGCCAAGGCGCCGGTGCGGAATGACTGTATTCCATCCAAGCACCTGAATTTCAACTAGACTGTCCCTGTAACCAATCGCCTGCTCAGGAAGCACTGATGCATTCCTTTCAGCCAGTGGCTCAAGGAAATCGATCAGGGTTTCCCGCCACGCCACCACGATTGGATAGGGTGCTGACGGACATGGAGGCTTTGAACACCACAGGGACGCCGCCAGACCAGGACATGGCCCTGCTGCGCTGTCTGCTCGACGCGCCCGACCTGCTGGTCGTCGCGATGGACACGCATGGGTGCATCGAGCTGTTCAACCGGGAATGCGAGCGACTGACCGGATACCAGGCCCGGGAAGTCATCGGGCGCTTCATCTGGGAGGTGGCCGCGCTCCCGGAACACCGGGAGGCGCTGCAGCACCTCGTGCAAGGTCTGAGCGCCAGCGCCTCCATCGAAGAGCGGACTGGCCTGTGGGTCACACGCTTCGGTGAACCCCGACAGATTCGCTGGCGGTACATGACCATGGTAGACAGTCGGGGCCGTGTACGGCGCATTGTTGCCACAGGAACTCGCCCCGGTGAAGAATCCCTGCCATCAAACACGACACACATGCAGGACGATGCCCCCCTGCGAAGACTGGTGGACGGACTACCGGTACTTGCCGCCGAACTTGACCGGGATTACCGAATCCAGTTCGCCAACCTGGGCTATTATGACTGGTTCGGGCTCGACCCCAAGGCGCAGATGGGCAAGCACATCCGCGACGTGATCGGCCGCAAGGCGTTCGCGGTGCTCCGCCCCCAGTTCGACCAGGCCCTTGCGGGCCGGAAAGCCGTCTACCATGGTGAAGTGCCCTATGCCCGTGGCGGTGTCCGCTTCATTCACGGAACCTACACTCCCCGCCTGGGCGATCATGGTGCTGTCTCGGGCCTGTACATTCTGGCGGTGGATCTGTCCCCGCAACACCAGCTCAGGAAGCGCCTGGCCGCGGAAACGCGACGCGGCCGTACCATCCTGGCGAACGCCATCGACGGCATCATCACCATTGATGAAGCGGGAACGGTTCTGGATTTCAATCCCGCGGCGGAAAAACTGTTCGGATACCGCCGCTCGGAAGTGACGGGCCGGAATATCAGCATGCTCATGCCCGAACCCCACCGAAACCTCCATGACGACTACATCCGCCGCTATCTGGAAACATCACGGCCTCGCGTCATCGGGATGGGTCGCGAGGTCACGGGCCGCCACAAGGACGGCCGGAACATCGAGCTGCAACTGGCCATCGCCGATTTCTTCGAGGACGATCAGCGCCGCTTCGTGGGCTTCACGCAGGATATAAGCGACCGCAAGCGCGCCGAGCGCGAGGCCCGGGAACATCTGACAAGACTGGCGCACTCAACGCGCCTGAGTGCGGTTAGCGAACTGGCTGCCGGGCTGGCCCACGAAGTGTCCCAGCCACTCACGGCCATCAATGCGGCGGCCGAGGCCGGGCTCAGTCTGATCGAGGCTTCAGAGCCGCCGCAGGCCACCATCAAGGAAGCCCTGGAGCAGATTCACCGCCAGAGTCAGCGCGCGAACCGGGTCATCCGTCAGCTGCATACCTTCATGCGCAAGGATATCCCGGAAGCGCCGCACCCAGAGAACATTCATGCCGTGATCCAGGACGTGCTGGACCTGCTTTGCCACGAACTGGACCAGGCCGGCATCACCGTCCAGCTCGATCTGGAACCCGTCGGGTGCCAGTGCCAGGTCAACAAGGTGCAGATCGAGCAAGTCGTCTTCAATCTGGTCAGAAACGCCATCGACGCGATGCACGAGACTGACGGAAAACGGAGGCTGCGCATCACGACGCAGGGTGACCGAGCCGGAGGAGTCTGCACCATCGCCGTGGCTGATAGCGGCCCCGGCATCTCCGAGGCAGACCGGGACAAGCTGTTCGACCCGTTCTTCACCACCAAGGAACAGGGGCTGGGCCAGGGTCTGTCGATCTGCAGATCCATCGTGGAGGCCCATGGCGGTAAGCTGACAGCGGCGAATGCGCCCGAAGGCGGTGCCACTTTCCTGGTCGAACTCCCCTTGCCCGTAGGACACGGCGATGCGCAGTGAGCAGGGCACCGTTCTGATTGTCGATGACGACCAGGGCATCCGGGAGGCATTGAGCCTTCTGCTGGGCAGTGCCGGCTACGCCACGCGGACATTCGCCTCGGGCGAGGAGTTTCTGCGGACCCCATTACCGGACCACCCTTCCTGCGTCCTTCTGGACCTGCGAATGCCCCATATGGACGGCCTGGAGATACAGGAGCGGCTCCACGATAGAGGATCGGATATCCCAATCGTCTTCCTGACGGCAAACGCCACCGTGCCCGCAGCCGTCAGAGCCATGAAGCACGGCGCCGCGGATTTCATCGAGAAGTCCGGGCTCCAGCGCTCGCGCCTGCTGCCACTCGTCCAGAAAATGATCCAACGCCACCGTACGACCATGGAGCGCCATGCCAGGGAAGCGACCCTGGATACCAAAATTCGTCGATTGAGCCCGCGCGAGGCTCAAGTCGCAGGACTGGCGGCAGAAGGCAAGCCAAACAAGGTGATCGCCATTGAACTGGGTATCAGCGAACGCACGGTGGAGGTGCACCGGGGCCGGGCGATGAAAAAGCTGGAACTCACATCCGCCGCCGAGCTGGCCCGGATCGCCGGTCGCCTTTCCCGCACCAGCGACCGCAGCGCCTGAATCTGCGGTACGTGACCGTGGTCACGTACCCCCGCTCACGCCTGTGCTCCAATCTGCGTCTCCCATCGGCAGCACGAGCGCCGCCATGTCCGGAATCACATCACGACAGACGCGCCCGCTCGTCTACATCGTGGATGATGACGGGGCCGTGCGCACGAGCCTGAAGCTTCTGCTGGAAACCCACGGCCTGCGCACCCGTCGGTTCAAGTCATGCGCGGATTTTCTCGCCGCCGTCCCTGTGGATATCGACGACCCGCCTGGCGTTTGCCTCCTGGTCGACGCACACATGCCCGGCATGAACGGCGCCGACCTGCAGGAACACCTCCAGGCCTCGGGCCGGGATATTCCCACTATCCTGATGACCGCTCAACCCCACGGCCCCCTGGCAACCCGGGCACAGGCCGCCGGCGCCCGAGAAGTCATAGCGAAGCCCATCGACGGTCAGGACCTCCTTTCACGGATCAACCAGCTACTGCCCACCCCAACCTGAGCGCGCGGCACGCGGATACGGGGATCCCCTCACTGTCATCTTGCTTGTCCCAGACTATGGTTCAGGTTAGCTGTCGATTCCCGGCAGCATGCTCCACTCTCCGAGGTCGAGGTGCAAAGGATGACTGGCCAGGTATTGCCATTCGAACAACCGGATCCGCTGGGCTCAGTCCGGGCGCGCCGCAGTCAACCGCCGGGCAAGGCGCGGGGGATTCTGCAACGGGGCGAGCACCTGTTCCACGCAGGCGAGAACATCGAATCCCCACACTTGATCATTGCGGGCGTGCTCAAGAGTTATGTGACCGATGAGAACGGCGAGGAATGCATCATCGGGTTCCACATGCCGGGAGATGTTGTGGGTTTCGAGCCCTTGGTCGGGAGGAAGACCTACTGCAGCACCATGGCCCTGGATACAACCAAGGTGCTTCCCCTGCCCCACCTGGGCTCCCCGGAGCCGGACACGGTGAACCGCCCGGACCTGATGACCGAAATGTACCGAGAGATCCTGCGCCTGGTTCATTTGCTGCAAATGGATCGCGGCAGCACCGAAGGTCGGGTGGCACGTTTTCTTCTGGATTACAGTGAACTGCAGGCACAACGCGGGTGCAGTCGCCGCAGCTTCGTTCTGCCGATGGCGCGCTACGATCTTGCGCGTTATCTGGGCCTGGCGACGGAAACCGTCTCCCGGGTGCTCAGCCGCTTCCGCGACCGCGGCTGGCTGAGCGTGGACAACAACCACATCACCATCCACGAACCTGCCAGCCTCCTGGGGACCGCAGGCGGCCCGGCGAGCGGCGTCAGTAGCGATTTGCAGTGATTATACCCGGCATTATGCACGGATACGCCGTTCGTTGACCGCGATCAAGGCGTGCCGCTTGTCCGCGGACTACCGTCATACCCACGATGCAGACGGTTTTTCCGGCAGAGCGACAGAGGAGCAAACCCTGTGAAGACACCCACGAGGCGTTCCGGCCGCTGGCCTTCAATCTTCGAACCGGATTTCGATCGCTTCCTGCAGGAGCGGTTTCGCCCCCTGATCTCCCTGGACGACGAATCCATGAGCCCCACCGACTGGGCGCCCGATGTCGATGTTCGTGAGGAGGATGACCGTTTTGTGGTTCGCGCAGACCTGCCCGGCGTGGACCCGAAGGATATCGAGGTGACCCTGGAGAACAATGTCCTGACAATCCGGGGCGAACGCACCGAAGAAAAGCAAGAGGAACGCGAAGGATATCACCGGACCGAGCGGTTTCAGGGGAAATTTTTCCGGCGCTTCCTGCTTCCGGACACTGGGGATGCCTCCGATGTCTCCGCTCGATCAGACAACGGCGTATTGGAGATCACCCTACCCAAGTCCGCCAAGTCGCGGCCAACGCGTATTGAAGTGAAGAGCTGAGGTGTAATCACCGGGGCCTTCTGCTCCGTGACGCAGATCCCCGGATCTTATCCACGGTTTGTGCTGCCTGCTCGATTCCCTGCTTGATTGCATCCCCGAAGCGCTGATCCGACTCGGCGCTGATTTCGATGACCTTTGCGGCAGCCAAGGCCCAATCTCCTTCGTATAAGCGACCTCCGGATGACAAGAGTCAGGGTCCGCACACCACAAGGCGCTGGCATTGACTCGCGTCAACGGATACGCGGATCGGCCGATCCTCACGTGACTGACTCCGGTCAATGCATCCCCGGCGGTCTCTGACTAGGCTCCATAGGGAACGGCCATCCGGCACGAATCAGCAAGGCAACAGCAGGAACGACTTCCATGCCAACCCTTGACGTTAACCTGGACAATATCTGCCGGCTGATCCAACTGGCGCAAGCATTCCACGCGCAGGAGGAAGTGGTCATCGAAGACGAGCCCACCAGCCCGGCGGAGGACTGGCCAATTCAGGTACTTGCCAGCCACGCGGGCGATTCCACGCTGGACGAATTCCGTTCCATCATCAACGATCTGGACCGGGGACAACAGGAGCAGGTGGTGGCGCTGCTCTGGCTGGGGCGCGGCGATTACGAGGTGGGCGACTGGCAGGCCCTGCTACGGGACGTCAATGACGCCTGGACGCCGCATACGGCAGACTATCTCATCGCTCACCCGCTGCTCCCGACCTATCTCACGGACGGACTGGAGCTGCTGGGCTATCGCTGCGGGTAAGCGGCATGAACCGCGAGCCGGGGACCGGCACCAGCCTTCGGGCACGCTGGCAGCATTTCAACCACGGTTCCGACATCGGGATCCGGGGCATCGGCCACAGCATGGAGGAAGCCTTTGAACAGGCCGCCTTGGGGCTCACGGCCGTGATCTGCGATCCGGATGCGGTGCATCCCCGCCAGGTCATCGAGGTGAGCTGCGAGAATCCGGACCCGGAACTGCTGTTCGTGGACTGGATCGATGCGGTGGTCTACCAGATCACCACCCGGCAGATGCTGTTTTCCCACTTTGAGGTCCGCATCGCCGGCAACCGTCTGACCGCCGAGCTCTACGGCGAACCCATCCACCGGGAACACCACCAGCCCGCCGTCGAGGTCAAGGGCGCCACCCTGACCGAGCTGGCGGTAATACATAGCAACAACGGGCGGTGGCGCGCGCAATGTGTGGTGGATGTTTGAGGTCGCCATGGACATCAATCTGTTGCAACGGGATTCCGACTGGATCTGGACCATTCCCCCCGGGGATGGAATGCACGTACCCGGCATCATCTACGCGGACGAAACCCTGATCCGGGACATGGATCACAAGGTCTTCGAGCAGGTAACCAATGTGGCCCGCCTCCCCGGTATCGTCAGCGCCTCCTATGCCATGCCCGATGCCCACTGGGGCTATGGTTTTCCGATCGGCGGCGTGGCCGCGTTCGATCCGGACCAGGGCGGCGTGATCTCCGCCGGCGGCGTCGGTTTCGACATTTCCTGCGGCGTTCGCACGCTGACCACCGGCATGCAACGCGCGGAGCTGGAGCCCCACAAGCAGGTGCTGGCGGATGCGCTGGATGCGTCCATCCCCGCCGGCCTGGGCAGCCGCGGCAGCATCCACCTGGACGATCCCGGGCTGATCGCCATGCTCCAGGGCGGCGCGCGCTGGGCGGTGGAACAGGGTTGGGGCGACGCCGCCGATCTGGAGCGCATCGAGGAGCATGGCTGCATGGAAGGCGCCCGCGCGGAGTGCGTGTCCTACCAGGCCCGGCACCGGCAACGCAACGAGATGGGCACCCTGGGCTCCGGCAACCACTACCTGGAGATGCAGGAAATCAGCGAGATTTACGATTCCGAGACCGCCGCCGGCTTCGGCCTGCGTCAGGGCGAGATCGTGATCAGCATCCACTGCGGCTCCCGCGGACTCGGTCACCAGATCGGCTCCGAGTTCCTCAAACGCATGGCGGCCGAGGCGCCTTCCCATGGCATTCACCTGCCTGACCGGGAACTGGCCTGCGCGCCGCTGCAGTCACGGACCGGACAGGATTATCTGGGCGCCATGCGTGCTGCCACCAACTGCGCCCTCGCCAACCGGGAGATCATCACCCATCTGACGCGTCGCGTGTTCCACCACCTGTTTCCTGATGTCTCCCTGGACCTGCTCTACGATGTCTCCCACAACACGTGCAAGGAGGAAACGCACACGGTTGAAGGGGTCCAGCGCCGGTTGTTCGTCCATCGCAAGGGAGCCACCCGGGCCTTGGGTCCGGGCAACACGCTGCTGCCTCTTCCGCTGCGCCCGTGGGGACAACCGGTCCTGATCGGGGGCTCCATGGGCACCGCCAGTCACGTCCTGGTGGGAACGGTGGAATCGGAGACCCTCGCCTTTTCCTCGGCCTGCCACGGGGCCGGCCGCGCCA
This sequence comes from Ectothiorhodospiraceae bacterium, assembly GCA_020831885.1. Lineage (GTDB taxonomy): Bacteria > Pseudomonadota > Gammaproteobacteria > Nitrococcales > Aquisalimonadaceae > LSCE01. The sequence continues at coordinate 86,640 of JAFIFU010000008.1, read as the reverse complement.
TGAGCCGTCGCCAGGCCTACAAGCGATGGCACGGGCGGGAGTTGGTCGACCAACTCGCCGAGCGCGGAATCCTGATCCGCAGCCCCACCAGCCGAGGCGTGGCGGAGGAAGCACCCGGCGCTTACAAGGACGTGGACCGGGTTGTGGACGCGGCGCATCATGCCGGACTCGCGCGACGCGTGGCCCGCCTGTCGCCCCTGGTCTGTATCAAGGGTTAGGGAAGCACTGATCGCCCTGGACATAGCCTGACATTCCGGGCTTGGCCCGGGAGCCGACAGCGTGAATCGATGACTCCGGTCAATGCCCAGCCCCCGCGTCTGGGAGAACCTGTTCCCATCGTGTTCTGACCGACTCATCATGGGAGCCGTCAACATGGATTCATCCCGACACCATCCGGGGACCGGGCAGCCTCATCAGAGCGGCAGCCGCAACGCGTCCACCAGCCAGCAACGCTGGCGGATTCTGCGCATGCAGATCCACCAGCAGCAGGAACCCTGCTTCGGCACCGACGCCCGTTACCTGTGCCAGCGATACGACTGCCCGGTCAGGGGCGAGTGCCTGACCCTGCGTGCCCGTCATCTGCTCTGACCCGGAGGAACTCGCCCATGAAGACAGGGGACGCGTGCAACCGTCATGTGATCTGCATCGATGGCAGCGCATCGGTGGGAGACGCCGCCCGGCGAATGCGGGAAGCCCATGTGGGGGATCTCGTCATCGTCAAGGAGACTGACGGCAACCGCACACCCACCGCCATCATCACGGACCGGGATCTGGTGCTTGAGGTGCTGGCAACGGACCTGGACCCGGACACGGTCACCGTCGGGGACCTGTTCTGCGCCACCGATCTGATCACCGCATCGGCGGACGAAGAGCTGGAGTCAACCATCGACAGCATGTGGCTGCACGGCATCCGCCGGATTCCGGTGGTGGATCGCACCGGCCACCTGGTGGGCCTGATTGCCATGGACGATATCCTTCGGGTTCTATCGGAACATCTATCGAACATCGTGAGACTGACCAGACGCCAGGCGGAACTGGAAGCCAAGCGACGCCTGCAGTGACCGGATGCCCTCATGCACAGGCTGGTAGCGGATATTGGGGGAACACGGGCCCGCTTCCGACTGCTGGAAGGCGGCGGTAGCCACTGGTGGATCCGTCATGAAGCCAGTTGGCCCAGTCAGAATTTCCAGTCCCTGGCGGAGGCCATCCACTGTTACCTGGCGCAACTGTCCCGGACAGAGCGGGCTCCGATCGACAGCGCCTGGCTTGCCGTTGCCGGACCGGTGCGGGACGGTGCGGTCCGTTTCACCAACCTGCCATGGAAGAGCGATGCGGAATCCCTGCGCAGCCGGTTCGGGTTGCCCCGTGTCCACCTGGTCAACGACCTGGAGGCGCTGGCTCACGCGGTCCCGCAGTTGCAACAGGAGCAGTTGCTGCCCGTCCAGCACGGAAACGCCGGCACGGGCTGCCGTCTGGTCATCGCCTCGGGAACCGGGCTTGGCGTCGCCGGCTGGCACGGTTCCGGCGCGGACATTCACGTCCTGCCGTCTGAAGGCGGGCACGCCGACCTCGCTCCGGTCACGGTGCGCCAGGCGGCGCTCCTGCGCTACCTGCACCGGGAACTCGCGCACGTGAGCTACGAACGCGTGCTCTCCGGTCCGGGCCTGGTCACCCTACACGCGTTTGCCGTCAGCCAGGCGATGGGTGGCACGACCATCCGTCCGGAGAAATCCGACGTGTCCCCCGCGCATATTCTGGAGCTCGCGGAACATCAGGATCCGGAGGCGCTGACGGCCATTGAACTGTACTCGGAGCTGCTGGGTTCCTTCGCGGGTAATGCCGCTCTCCACTGGGCCGCCACCGGAGGCGTGTATCTGGCCGGCGGCGTGGCCATCCACTTGCACCCCTATATCCTCTGCGGCCCTTTCATCAGGGCGTTCGCCGACAAGGGGCGGATGCGTCCGCTACTGGAGGGCATTCCGATCAGTTTGATCACGGACCATCAGGCCGGGCTTGATGGGATCACCCGGTTGGCAACCGGCCATGATGGCCGGTCGTCGGTTTACTGAGCATTCAGAACGATGGGCCATGTCCGCCGGCCTGATCATGGCCATACTTTTGCCGTCTCCGGCGTGCTCAGTGTCCGCCTTTGGCCACGGCTACCCGTGATCAGCGGGATCGGGCTGGCGGCCAGCCCCTGCCTGCCGGCATTAATTCCGGCATGACTGATGGGCCGTGCAACGGCGCGCGGCCGATATTCGTGATAATCCCGCCGATCGTAGTATGCTGGAGCCTGTCCTTCAGGGGCTGCGTGCCATGAGCAAGCCAAGGGAATCACTGCAATGGAACCGGCACATGGAGGTTCCAACCAAAAACGAACAGTACAGTGACACCCCCGCAGGGGCCCGGCCGGTTGCCGAAACCGACATCCGCAAGATCGTCGTGATCAACGGCAAGGGCGGCTGTGGGAAAACCACGGTGGCCACGAATCTGGCCGCCTGGTACGCGGCACAGGGGTATCACCCGGCGCTGTTCGACCACGACCCGCAGACCTCCAGCATGCGGTGGCTGAAGTGCCGGTTACCTGAAATGCCGCGGGTCCACGGGGTCGCCACCCAGGAACGGCAACGCCCCAGCGTGACCCGGAGCTGGCACCTGCGGATACCCTCGGAGTCACGCCGCATCATCAGCGACACGCCGGCGGGCCTGGCCGGGCTGGACATCGCCGACCATGTCCAGGGCGCGCATTGCATACTGATTCCGGTGCTGCCCTCCGCCATCGACATCGAGGCAGGCGCGGATTTCATTCGCGACCTGCTGTTGCTGGGCAAGATCCGGCGCAGCGGCATCCAGGTGGGCATCGTCGCAAACCGCATCAAGCACAATACCCTGGCGTTACAGTCCCTTGAGCGTTTTCTCGACAGCCTTGGGATCCCGGTGGTGGCGCGCTTCCGGGACACCCAGGCGTACGTGCATGCGGCGGAACAGGGGCTGGGAATCAGCGAACTCCGCAGCGGCCGGGCGGCACGTCGGGAGGCCCAGGAATGGGATCGCCTGCTCCAGTGGGTCGAGCGGGTGATGGAGCAGACCGAGGTCCGCCAACCGCCGGTGGGCTTCGGCAGCCGGCGGTAACCAACCGGCGGCTGCCCCAGGGTTATCGCTCCATGGACAGCCCCCAATCGGATCCCCGTTCTGAGGGATTCATCGCTTTCCCGGTTCCCCGTTCACGTTAGACTTTGCCCATCGGCGCCTGTCCGTCATCCAGTCTGGGAGATCCGCTACGTGCCACTGATCAAGCCGCGTCTGGCCGGAACCGCGTCAGCACCGCTCCAGCCACTGATTCGTCAGGCAGAGGACATCATCCTCGGGAAGCAGCACGCCATTCGTGAAGCCATCGCCTGCCTGCTGGCCCGGGGCCATCTGCTCATCGAAGACCTTCCGGGGGTCGGCAAGACCACGCTGGCCCAATTGCTGGCCCGCCTGTTCGGCCTCCAGTTCCAGCGCGTGCAGTTCACCAGCGACCTGTTGCCGGCGGATATCATCGGGGCCACCATCTATGATCGTGACACCGGCGGTTTCCACTTCCATCCCGGTCCGGTCTTCGCCCAACTCGTGCTCGCGGACGAAGTCAACCGCGCCACCCCGAAAACCCAGAGCGCCCTGCTGGAAGCCATGGAAGAACGGCAGGTGACCGTGGAAGGCGAAACCCGGGCGCTGCCGGAACCGTTTTTTGTTGTGGCCACGCAGAACCCCGGTAGCCAGATCGGTACGTTTCCCCTGCCGGAGTCCCAACTGGACCGTTTTCTGATGCGGATCCAGCTCGGCTACCCGGATCGGGCCGCGGAACACGAGTTGCTCCGGGGGGTCGACCGCCGGGAGCTGCTTCAGAAGCTGCGGCCGGCGATGGACCACGAAACCCTGCTGGACCTGCAACGGCAAGCCGCAGGCGTGCATGTGGCGGATGCGGTGGTGGAGTACGTGCAGGCATTGATGGAGTACACCCGGAGCAGCGAACACTTTCATACCGGCCTCTCGCCAAGAGCCGGTCTGGCGCTGCTGCGCGCGGCACGGGCCTGGGCCTTGCTGGAGGGTCGGGATGCGGTGCTGCCGGAGGATGTGCAGGCGGTCTTCGTCAGTGTGGCCTGTCACCGCCTGCACGCGGAAGGCGGCGTACCGGGCCAGCACGAGCCCCGGCTGGCCCGGCTGGTGCTGGACAACGTCCCGGTGCCCTGATGTCCGTGGTGGGCTCCGTGTTTCGCGGTCTGGGCAAACGCTGGATCGACCGGCGGCTGGGCGCCCCTGGCCGGCGCACGCGGCTGGCCTATCGGCGCATATTCATCCTGCCCAGCCGGTCCGGGCTGCTGTTTTCCGCGCTGTTGGTGGTTATCTGGCTGGGCGCGGTGAACTATTCCAACAGTATGGCGTTTCTGCTCTGCTTTCTCCTGCTGGGCATCAGCATGCTGGCCATGGTGCACACCTTCCGCAATCTGGCGGGGCTGCGCCTCCAGGCGGAGCCGCCCAGACCGGTGTTCGCCGGCGAGGAAGCGCAGTTCCCCATCCGTCTTGATAACCCGGACCGGCGCGAACGGGCCGCGCTGGCGCTCCGGCTGCCCGATCAGCCAGCGGTGCTGGTGGACGTGCCCCCGGGTTCCGATACCCGGGCGCATGTCACGGTCCACGCCCCAAGGCGCGGCTGGCAACCACTGGATCGATGCGTGATCGAAACACGCTTTCCCACGGGCCTGTTCACTGCCTGGTCCTGGCTCCGTCTGGAGACACGCTGCCTGGTGTACCCGGCGCCGGAACCCGGACCCATCCCACCGCCCCAGGGCACCGGCCCGGCTTCCGGCGACCGGACCTCCCGGGAGGGTGACGACGATTTCCACGGCCTGCGGCGATACCAGCCGGGGGATTCCCTGCGACAAGTCGCCTGGCGCACACTGGCCCGGGGTCAGGAGTTGCAGACCAAACAGTTTGCCGGCAATGCCAGACAGGGCATCTGGCTGGACTGGGACTGCCTGTCCGAACTGGGCGTGGAACAGCGTCTCTCCCGTCTCTGCCGCTGGGTGCTGGACGCCGAGAACGCCCGGCGCCCTTACGGTCTGCGGTTGCCCGGACAGCGAGTTGCGCCCGGGCTCGGCCCGGACCACCGCGACCGTTGCCTGCGGGCCCTGGCCCTGTTTCCGGCATGAGTACCGGCCCGATCCGGCAACTGCTCCCGCACCGCGTGCTGTTCGCGCTGATGCTCAGCCTGGCGGCGGTGACCCTGCCCCATGCACTGCACCTTCCGCCCTGGCTGACCGCCATCCTGGTGGTGACGGCGGCCTGGCGTTACCTGGCCGGTAGCCGGGGCTGGCGGCTTCCCAACCGGTGGCTGTTACTGTTCCTGACGCTCCTGGGGGCAGCCGGTGTCGTCCTGCATCACGGAACATTCATCGGGCGCGACGCAGGGGTGGCCATGCTGTGCCTGATGCTTGGCCTGAAGTTGCTGGAGATGCGTACCCGGCGGGACACGGTGGTGGTGATCTACCTGGGGTATTTCCTGGTGGTGACCCAGTTCCTCTACAGCCAGAATCTGCTCATGGCCGGTTGGCTGCTGTTGACGGTCTGGGCGCTCACCGCCCTGCTGATCACCGTGAACCGGTCCACCACACCCACCGGCTGGTTTCCGCATGCGGGGCAGGCCGCCGCACTGATGACCCAGGCCCTGCCCCTGATGCTGGTGCTGTTCGTGTTGTTCCCGCGGATTCCCGGCCCCCTCTGGGGCATGCCGGAAGACGAGGCACGGGGTGTCACCGGGCTGAGCGACAGCATGACCATGGGCAACATCAGTGAGTTGAGCCAGTCGGACGCGGTTGCCTTCCGGGTGGAGTTCGCGTCCGAACCACCACCGCCGGCGCAGCGCTACTGGCGCGGCCCGGTTCTTCGTCAGTACGATGGCCGGACCTGGCGCCAGGGGGAACCCGACCACACCGCCCCGCCCTCGGCGGAGCGCCTGGGCGGGGATATGGACTACAGCATTACACTGGAGCCCCACAACCGGACCTGGATCTTCGCGCTGGACCTGCCGGTTCAGATCTCGATCCCGGTGAGCGTTAACACCGGGTACGCGCTGGAACGCAGCAACGCGGTTCGCGAGCGCATCCGCTACAACGTCCGCTCGGTGCTGGATTACCGGCTTGAGCCTGAACTGGGAGACAGGGATCCGGCCATTTATCTGCAGGTCCCGGAGGGCAGCCATCCCCGCACCCGGGCACTGATCAGCGGATGGCAATCCGAGGCCGCGGACCAGGATGCACTGATCACGCGGGCGCTGGCGCATTTCCGCGAACAACCCTTCGAATACACTCTGCGCCCACCGTTGTTGCGGGGCGATACCGTGGATGAATTCCTGTTCGAGAGCCGGCGTGGCTTCTGCGAGCATTTTGCGGGCAGCTTCGCGGTCATGATGCGCCTGGCCGGCATTCCGGCACGGGTGGTGACCGGCTACCAGGGCGGCGAGATCAACCCCGTGGGGGATTACATGATCGTACGCCAGTCGGATGCCCACGCCTGGGTGGAGCTCTGGCGCGAGGGCAACGGCTGGCAACGGGTGGATCCCACTGCCTGGGTCTCGCCGGAACGCATCGACCTGGGACTCGGCAGCGCCGTGCCGGCGCGTGACAATCCGCCCACCCTCTCCCGTCGCACACCGTCGCTGAGCCGCACCCTGGCCTTGCAATGGGACGCCCTCAACGCATACTGGGACCGCTGGGTGCTGGCTTACGGCCCCGGCATGCAGCAGCAGTTGATGGAACGCCTCGGGCTGGGGGACTGGCGGCGCATGATCACCGTGCTGGCATTGCTGATGCTGCTGACCCTTGGCGCACTGGCATTGATCATACTGCGCCGTCGGCCCCAGCGGCCGGAGGATCCGGTGCAGCGCGCCTGGATCCGTTTCTGCCGCCGCATGGCTGCCATCGGGCTGCCCCGGCGACCGGAGGAAGGCCCCCGTGATTACGCCCGGAGGCTAATCCGGGAACGGCCGGATCTGGCCGCGGACGTTGAAGCCTTGAGCCGCCTTTACCTCCACCTTCGTTACTCCGGACGCGGCTCGCCGAATCAGGTCCGGGCGCTGGCGGCTCATGTGGCACGGTTCCGTCCCGGCCGGAAAGCGGCCGGGCAGGCGTCACCGGAAACCTGAGGGAGAAGCCGCCATGGATCACGCATCCCTGCCCCCGTTGCCCGTACGGCTCATCGCCCACCGCGGCTATGCCCTGCACTATCCGGAGAACACGTTGACCGCATTCCGGGCGGCGGCCGAGGCCGGCGCCGATGCCGTGGAGTTGGATGTTCAGTTCAGCGCCGACGGCGTGCCGGTGGTGGTACACGACGCCGATCTGAAACGCACCGCCGGGCTTCAGACCCGCATCGACGCCCTTTCCTGGGAGGCACTGCGCGGAACCTCGGTGCACGAGCCGGATCGTTTCGGAGAGCGTTTCCGAGGCGAGCCGCTGATCAGTCTGGCGACGGCCGCCGAGATGCTGAGCGCCTATCCGGACTTGCAGGTCTTCATCGAGGTCAAGGGGGAAACCGTGCATCTGGATCACCTGCCGGAGCTGATGCAGCGGGTGATTGCCGATTCATCAGCGCTCGGGCGACAGCGTGTCATCATCAGCTTCATGCATGAGGCGTGTGCCCTGGCCCGGGAAGCCGGGGTGCCAGGCGGCTGGGTTCTGCCCGTCTGGTCCGCTGACGCCCTGGGGCAGGCATTCCGGCTCGCCCCGGATTATCTGTTCTGCAACCGCGATCTGCTCCCGGCGGACGATTCCGCCCTGCCCGACGGCGGCTGGCACTGGGCCATCTACGAGGTGGTCTCAGCCCAGGAGAGCCGGCGGCTTGCCCGGCGCGGGGTCAGCCACGTGGAAACCATGCGGGTCGGAGAACTGCGCCGGGCGCTCATGCGCACCGGAGCGACGGCCGGTCAGGACTCCCGGGGGAAGCCATGGCCCTCGGACAGGCAATAACGCAGCCAGCGGTTCAGAAAACGGTTTAGTTCCCAGCGCCAGACCAGGCTGCGCCGGTCCGGCGGTGCTCCGCGCCAGAGGGTGAACTGCTCCACCGGTGTGTCCGGCAGCACTTCCGCCAGTTTCGCGTCATGGTAGACGCGGATGAGCAGATCCGGTTCCACCGCCTCCGGGTCGTGCTCGAACCAGTGGCTCATGGCCAACGTCGTGGTGTACGGCGAGCAGGCCAGTGTCTTCAGGTGCAGATCCACACCGCCGGCAACGCTGGAAACAGCGTGACCGTCCAGTGCCCGGAGGCCCGGCGCCAGCCGACGCATCAGGATGTAGTTGCTCTCGTAGAGCTCCATCAGCGTGGCGAAGGAGCGGGTGGGAATCCGCTCCAGCAGAGGATGTGTCCGCAGATTGAGCATCATGGCCCGGATCATACCACAGGGAGGCATCCCCGCTTCAGGAATCGATCAGCGAATCGTTCAGTGCTTCCTTCAGTAAACGCGGCGCTTGAGGCCGCACTGATGGACGATGGTGGTGGCGATTTCCTCGATGGACACATTGGTGGAATCGACGAACCGGATCTTCTCCCGTGCGAACATGGCCTCCGCCCGCAGAACCTCCATCTGACACTGCTGCAGCGAGGCGTAGCGGCTGTTGGGCCGTCGCTCCGCCCGGATGCTCTGCAGGCGCTCGGGCCGGATCGTCAGCCCGAACAGTTTCGCCCGGTACGGTTTCAGAATACGGGGCACGCCGCCGTTGATCAGGTCATCCTCGGTCAGGGGGTAGTTTGCGGCGTAGATGCCGGACTGCATGGCCAGATAGACCGAGACCGGTGTCTTGCCGGTGCGGGACACCCCCACGATGACCACATCCGCCTTGTCGTACTGCCGCGTGGTCACGCCGTCATCGTGGTTCAACGCGAAGTTCATGGCATCGATGCGCGCGGAGTACTCCTTGGTGTCGCCCACGCCGTGGGCCTGACCCACGGTGTGGGAGGAACGCACGCCGAGTTCCTGCTCCAGCGGCGAGATGAAGGCATCGAAGAAATCGAAGAAGGCGGCGTTGGCGGTTCGCAGCAGTTCGCGCACATCGTCCTGCACCACGGTGCTGAACACCACCGGCCGCTGCTCCCCCACCGTGCTGAGCCGGTTGACCTGTTCCACCACCTTCCGCGCCCGGTCCTGGTTATCCACGAACGGCAGGGTGACCTGCTCGAAATCCACGTCGAACTGGGTCAGCAAGCTGTGGCCCAGCGTCTCGGCGGTGATGCCGGTCCGGTCGGACACGAAGAACACCGTGCGCTTGGGCCGCGGCACCCCATTTTCATCCACCATGAACGCTGCCCTCTGAAATGGACTGAAGATGCGCATCCTACTAACCTTTCAGCACGCATGGCCATGCCCGAGTGACCGTTACCGTCCGCGGGCCCACTGCCCCCGGGGGTTGTTTGAACGCCGCCCCCCGGAATCGTGGGCTCAGGTCCGGCAGAGCATCGGCGCCGCAGTCGGGACGGGCGAAAAAAGACGCCCCCGGGGGTTACGCACAAGGCGCTGATTTCGTAGGATTACGCGCGACTGCGCCGGGACCGCCTGCGCAGTCGGCTTTTCACACGCCCGTTCGGGCCGCAACGGCCGGGGATTCTGCCAACCCGGGCGTCGATTTCGGGGCCAGCACGGCCGGCGAGCTGCGCGCGATCTCGCGAGCAACAGGGGGACAAGATCTTGCAGGACTACGTTATCTGGTTTGATTCGCTTGGGATGAACGACGTCGATCGGGTCGGCGGAAAGAACGCATCCCTGGGCGAAATGATCTCCAATCTGTCCGCTGCGGGCGTGCAGGTACCCGGGGGCTTCGCCACCACGGCCGCCGCCTACTGGGACTTCCTCGACGAGAGCGGCCTGCGAGAGAAGATCAACGACGCCCTGAACGGGCTTGACGTGGATGATGTGGATGCCCTGGCCAGAACCGGCGCCCACATCCGCCAACTGGTGATCGACACCCCGTTCCCGAAACGGCTGGAACAGGAGATCGTCAGGGCTTACGAAACGCTGGAGGCGGAAACCCCCGGCGAAGCATCCTTTGCGGTGCGCTCGTCGGCCACGGCGGAGGACCTGCCGGACGCCTCCTTCGCCGGCCAGCAGGAGACCTTCCTCAACGTCCGCGGGCTGGACAACGTGATGCTGGCGGTCAAGCATGTATTCGCCTCGCTGTTCAACGACCGGGCCATCTCCTACCGGGTGCACCAGGGATTCGATCATGCCCAGGTGGCCCTGTCCGCCGGCATCCAGCGCATGGTCCGCTCGGACATCGGCGCCGCCGGCGTCATGTTCACCATGGACACGGAATCCGGCTTCCGCGACGTGGTGTTCATCACCGCATCCTTTGGTCTGGGCGAAACCGTGGTTCAGGGGGCGGTGAACCCGGACGAGTTCTACGTGCACAAACCCACCCTGGAGGCGGGTCGCCCGGCCATTTTGCGCCGCACCCTGGGCAGCAAGGCCATCAAGATGGTCTACAGTGGCGATCAATCCCACGGCAAATCGGTGAAGACGGTGGAAGTGGATCCGGCAGACAGCCGGACGTTCTCCCTCACGGATGCCGAGGTGCAGGACCTCGCCCGGCAGGCGCTGATCATCGAGAAACATTACGGCCGTCCCATGGACATCGAATGGGGCAAGGACGGCCAGGACGGCAAGCTCTATATCCTCCAGGCCCGGCCGGAAACGGTGAAAAGCCGCGACGGCGGCCAGGTGCTGGAGCGCTACCACCTGAACGGCAAAGGTGCCGTGCTCACCACCGGCCGTGCCATCGGCCAGCGCATCGGCGCCGGAAAGGCGCGTGTGGTGGACAGCATCCGGGAGATGAACCGCATCGAGCCCGGCGATGTGCTGGTGACCGACATGACCGACCCGGACTGGGAGCCGATCATGAAGCGCGCCTCCGCCATCGTCACCAACCGGGGCGGGCGCACCTGCCATGCGGCCATCATCGCCCGGGAACTGGGCATTCCGGCGGTTGTGGGCTGCGGTGATGCCACCGAAACCGTGAAGGACGGGCAGGAAGTCACCGTTTCCTGCGCGGAGGGCGACACCGGTTACATCTACGGTGCCAAGCTGGATTTCGAAGTCAAGGAAATCGGCCTGGACAACATGCCTGAGCTGCCGTTCAAGATCATGATGAACGTGGGCAACCCGGACCGGGCCTTCGATTTCGCCAATCTGCCCAATGCCGGCGTGGGTCTGGCCCGGTTGGAGTTCATCATCAACCGGATGATCGGCATCCACCCCAAGGCACTGCTGAACTACGATGATCAGACCGATGACCTGAAGCAGGTGATCGATACCCAGATCGCCGGCTACGCGGGCCCGGTGGACTTCTACGTGGACCGCCTGGCCGAGGGCATCTCCACCCTGGCCGCCGCTTTCTCACCCCAGCCGGTGATCGTGCGCATGTCGGACTTCAAGTCCAACGAGTACGCCAACCTGATCGGCGGCAGTCAGTACGAGCCGGATGAAGAGAACCCGATGCTGGGCTACCGGGGCGCATCCCGCTACATCTCCGATAGCTTCCGGGATTGCTTCGAGCTGGAGTGCCGGGCGCTGAAGAAGGTCCGCAACGAGATGGGCCTGAAGAACACCTGGATCATGATCCCGTTCGTCCGCACCGTGGACGAGGCCCGGGAAGTGGTGGAGCTGCTCAAGGCCAACGGCATCCAGCGGGGCAAGGACGACCTCAAGCTCATCATGATGTGCGAGCTGCCCTCCAACGCGTTGCTGGCCGACGCGTTCCTGGAGTACTTCGACGGCTTCTCCATCGGCTCCAACGACCTGACCCAGCTCACCCTGGGCCTGGATCGTGACTCGGGCCTGATCGCCCACCTGTTCGACGAGCGCAACGAGGCGGTGAAGAAGCTGCTGCATATGGCCATCCAGGCCTGCCGCGCCCAGGGCAAGTACGTGGGCATCTGTGGCCAGGGGCCCTCCGATCACCCGGAACTGGCCCGCTGGCTGATGGACGAAGGCATCGAGAGTGTCTCGCTGAACCCGGACACCGTGGTGGAAACCTGGTTGTATCTGGCCGGCAAGGAAGTCTGAACATCACGGGGGCGGGACATGACAGGCCGGAATGCCCACAGGGCAATCCGGCCCCCCGGCGGGTATTTGGTAGCCTTTTGCTTCGTTCCGGAATCAACACGGAGGCGCCATGCGGTCCGTCTACCGGCCTGAGGACACAGCATTCCAGGTGGATCAGCAGGCATTGCTGAGCGGCCTGCGTGACTTGCTGCCGGCCGAGAGCCTGCTGGTGGACGACGAGGCCAAGCGGCCCTACGAATGCGACGGCCTGGCCGCCTACCGGGAAATGCCTCTGGTGGTGGCGCTGCCGGATACCGTGGAGCAGGTGCAGGCCATCCTGAGGCTGTGTTCCGGATTGCGGGTTCCGGTGGTGGCCCGTGGTGCCGGCACCAGCCTTTCCGCGGGCGCCCTGCCTCACCCCCAGGGCGTGCTGCTCAGCCTGGCCCGTTTCAACCGTATCACCGAGCTGGACCACGAACGCCGGATCGCCCGGGTGCAGCCCGGCGTTCGCAATCTGGCCATCTCGGAAGCGGCCGCTCCCCACGGGCTTTACTATGCGCCGGACCCTTCCTCCCAGATCACCTGTTCCATCGGCGGCAACGTGGCCGAGAACGCCGGTGGCGTGCACTGTCTGAAGTACGGGCTGACTGTTCACAATGTGCTGGCGGTTCGCCTGGTCACCATGGATGGGGAACTGATGGAGATCGGCAGCCAGGCACCGGACAGCCCGGGCTACGATCTTCTGGCCGCCGTGATGGGCTCCGAAGGCATGCTGGGCGTGGTTGTGGAGGTGACGGTGAAGCTGCTGCCGCAGCCCCAGACCCGGGAAGTACTGCTGGCGGCTTTTCCGGACGTGGAATCCGCGGGAAACGCGGTGGCCGGCATCATTGCCGCCGGCATCATTCCCGGCGGTCTGGAGATGATGGACAATCCGGCCATACGCGCGGCAGAGGATTTCGTCCATGCCGATTACCCGGTGGATGCGGCCGCCATCCTCATCTGCGAACTGGACGGTCACCCCGACGAGGTGCAGGACCAACTGCAGCGCGTCGACGAACTGCTGCAGGGCTACGGCGCCCATCACATCCAGATTGCCCGCGACGAAGCGGAGAAGGCGCGGTTCTGGGCCGGCCGTAAGGCGGCATTCCCCGCGGTGGGCCGCATTTCGCCGGACTATTACTGTATCGACGGCACCATCCCCCGGAAACGGCTGGCCGAGGTGCTGCTGCGCATGGACGAACTCAGCCGCGAGTACGATCTGCGCATCGCCAATGTGTTCCATGCCGGGGACGGCAACCTGCACCCGCTTATCCTCTACGACGGCAACAAACCGGGGGAATTCGAACGGACCGAGGAACTGGGGGGCCGCATCCTGGAACTGTGCGTCCAGGTGGGGGGCACGGTCACCGGGGAGCACGGTGTGGGCATGGAGAAGATCAACCAGATGTGCGTGCAGTTCAGGCCGGATGAACTGGAACAGTTCCGCGCCCTGAAAGCCGCCTTCGATCCGCAGGGTCTGCTGAACCCCGGCAAGGCCATTCCCACCCTGCACCGATGCGCCGAATTTGGCGCCATGCACGTGCACAACGGGCGATTGCCCCACCCGGACATTCCCCGTTTCTGACAGGCCGGCAATGGAAACCACCGGGGCCAGCGAGTACGCCAGATGACGGAACAGGACGACATCCCAGGGCTTCAGGCACGGGTTCACGAGGCACTGGATCGGAAACGACCGCTGCGGATCCACGGCGGCGACAGCAAGGCCTTCTACGGCGGTGCACCGGTGGGTGACCCCCTGGACGTGACCGGCCATCGGGGAATCGTGAACTACGAACCCACGGAGCTGGTACTCACCGCCCGCGCAGGTACCCCGCTGGCGAAGGTGGAACAGGTGCTGGCCGCCGAAAACCAGATGCTCCCGTTCGAGCCACCCGACTACACCGGGACCGCCACCCTGGGGGGCGCCGTGGCCCGCGGTCTCTCCGGCCCCCGCCGCCCCTGGGCGGGTTGCGCCCGCGCCCTGGTGCTGGGCTTAGGGCTGATCAACGGCCGCGGCGAGCATCTGCGCTTTGGCGGGCAGGTGATGAAGAACGTGGCGGGCTATGATGTGAGTCGCGTGGTCACCGGCGCGCTGGGCACGCTCGGGGTGATCACCGAGGTCTCCCTGAAGGTGCTGCCACGGCCGGAGCGCAGCAGCACCCATGTTCTGGAGCAAGCTGCCGTCTCCGCCATGGAGCAGGTGGAAACCTGGTTCCGGCAGGGGCTGCCGGTGACCGGCGCGGCGCATGACGGCCGGTTCCTTTACCTCCGTCTGGAGGGCACCGGTCATGCCGTCGCCGCCGCCGAAAAGGCCGTGGGCGGTGAGGCCATGGCCGAGCCCGCCCCCTGGTGGGCGTCACTGCGGGATCAGCGTCTTCCCTGGTTCGCGTCCGGTGATGAACAGCCCTTGTGGCGCATCGCCCTGCCGCCGATTTCCCCTCCGCTGGCGCTGGAAGGCGACGAATTCCACGACTGGAACGGCCAGCTACGCTGGCTGCGCAGCAGTCTGCCCGCCCACCGCATCCGGGAACGGGCGGCAGCACTGGGGGGCCACGCCACGTTGTTCCGGGGGGACCCGGGAGAAACCGAGGTATTCCATCCCCTGCCGGCGGCGGTGATGGCGCTCCAGACCCGGCTCAAGCAGGCCTTCGACCCGCAGGGCATCTTCAACCCCGGACGCCTGTGGCGTGAGCTCTGAGGCATCGCATGCAGACCTCGATCATTGACAGCATCAAGAACACGGCTCAGGGAGCAGAAGCGGACCGGATTCTGCGTAGCTGCACCCATTGCGGCTTCTGCCTGGCGACCTGCCCCACCTATCAACTGCTGGGCAACGAGCTCGACAGCCCCCGGGGCCGCATTTACCTGATGAAGCAGGTCCTGGAGGGGCACACCCCCACAGCCACAACCCAGCTGCATCTGGACCGCTGCCTGACCTGCCGCGCTTGCGAGACCACCTGCCCCTCCGGGGTCCAGTACGGGCGTCTGGTGGATATCGGGCGGGAACTGGTGGAACAGGATGTACCGCGAAGCAAGGGCGCCGCCCTGCAGCGCTGGGCGCTACGGGAACTCCTGCCGCGCCGGGCGCTGTTCGGAACCGCGCTCCGCCTGGGTCAATGGCTGCGACCACTGGCTCCCGCCCGCCTGAAGGAGAAAATACCCGAACCCCGGCGCGCCCCCGCCTGGCCGGAGAACCGGCCCCGCGCCCGGCGTGTGCTGATGCTGGAGGGCTGCGTTCAACCCGTCATGGATCCGGTCATCAATCCGCAGACGGCACGCATCCTCCATGCCCTGGGGATCGCGGTGGAGCGCACGCCGGCAAGCCGTTGTTGCGGCGCCATCAACCAGCACCTGGGAAAGCCGGACCGGGCACTGGACCAGGCACGGAGCAATATCGACGCCTGGTGGCCCCATGTACAGAACGGCGCGGAAGCCATCGTGGTGAATGCCAGCGGTTGTGGTGTGCAGGTGAAGGACTACGGCCATCTCCTGCGCAACGACGCCCGGTATGCCGAAAAGGCGGAACGGATCAGCGCGCTCACCGTGGACCCGGTGGAGCTGCTGCTGCAGGAGGAGGCCCGCCTGACGCCGGCGGCCACAGCGCCAAGGCGTATCGCTTTCCAGGCCCCCTGCACCCTGCAACACGGGCAGAAACTGCCCGGGCGGGTGGAAAGCCTGCTGGGGCGCCTGGGCTTCGACCTGGTGCCGGTAGCGGACGCTCACCTGTGCTGCGGCTCAGCCGGGACCTACTCGGTGCTGCAACCCGCATTGTCCCAACAACTTCGCAGCAACAAGCTGCAGGCACTCAGCGCCGGCAACCCGGAACTCATTGCCAGCGCCAACATCGGCTGCATCACACACCTCGGGGCCGCCGCCGACGTACCCGTCCGGCACTGGCTGGAACTCATCGACGTGGACACTGAACAGACACCATGACCGAGAACACACTGAACGACCTGCCGCTGCTGATTGAACCCGACGAATTGGAGCCCCTGCTGGGCACGCCCGGCTTGCTGATCCTGGATCTCTGTGATGAGGAACAATACCGACGGGCCCACGTGCCCGGCGCGGTGCACATGGAATTCTCCCGGCTGGTGAGGCAGGATCCGCCCGCCATGGGCCTGCTGCCCACGGAACAGGCGCTGGAGGCCCTGTTCTCGGAGGTCGGATTGACCCCGGACACCCATATCGTAGCCTACGACAACACCGGTGGTGGCCGTGCAGGCCGCTTGCTGTGGACGCTGGACGTGGTGGGGCACCCGGCCTATTCCATGCTTAACGGTGGTCTGCCGGCCTGGGCTGAGGAGGGGCACCCGCTGGAGCGCACCGTCAACCGGCCCCGGCCCGGCCACTACACGGTGCGCATGGCGCCCCTGCCGGACAGTCGCGCCGACATGGCCTACGTTCAGCACCGGCTCGGCGCCGAAGATGTCTGCATTCTGGATGCACGCTCGGCTGCGGAGTACCGCGGCGAGGATATCCGCGCGGCCCGGGGGGGTCACATCCCCGGGGCAGTCAACCTGGATTGGATGCAATTACGGGACCCGGAAGCCCACGGCCGGCTGCGGCCGGCCGGCGAACTCATGGAGATGCTGGAGCGAATCGGCGCCACGCCGGACAAGGAGATCATCACCCATTGCCAGACCCACCACCGGTCCTCGTTGACCTGGGTGGCGCTGCGGGCCCTGGGCTACCAGCGCGTGCGCGGCTATGACGGATCCTGGTCGGAATGGGGAAACGACGCCGGCGTGCCGGTGGAGCGCTAAAGAAGCGCTGATCGAGTTCCTGCGGGTTGGAAACGGTTCAGGCGCCGTTTCCAACCCGCAGGAAATTCTCCCGGTAGAAGCGCAACTCGCTGATGGAATCGCGGATATCATCCATGGCCAGATGGGACGATGACTTGTGGAAGCCCTTCGCCACCTCTGGCACCCAGCGCCGGGCCAGTTCCTTCAGGGTACTGACGTCGATATGCCGGTAGTGGAAATAGCCCTCCAGCTCCGGCATCAGCCGCGCAAGAAACCGCCGGTCCTGGCAAATGCTGTTCCCGCACATGGGCGAAACCCGCGGCGGCACCCATCGGGACAGGAAGTCCAGCGTCTCCCTTTCCGCCCGCCCGTAGTCGTATGCGCTGCGCCGGACCCGATCCACCAAGCCGGACTGCCCATGCTGGCGGGTGTTCCACGCGTCCATGGCATTGATCACGTCATCCGGTTGATAAATGGCGATTTCCGGACCCTCAGCCAGGATATTCAATTCACTGTCGGTCACCACGGTGGCGATCTCGATAATGGCATCCCGGTGGGTGTCCAGACCGGTCATCTCCAGATCGATCCAGATCAGATTGCTGGCATTGGCTTCAGGCATGCGTACTCGCTTGATTGAGGTTGGTTCGGTCGACAGCCCCTTGGGACGCGCTGATCGATGCCCATGGTGCTCCGCGGAGCACCATGGGCATAAGCCGGCACTTCCCTTGCATTTACCGGCCATTCTATCAGAGGCTATCCAGCACTGCCGTCCGCCTGCCAGGGGCCCTCGAATGCCAACAGGACACCACCACCGCACGGGAGTCCCATGCCCATGAAGCGGCAGGGACAGGGCCGCGTCGTGGTGGGGTACGGTGCCGAGAGCATCATCGAACTGGAGGACGGGACCCTGCTCCGGTGCAAGACGCGACGCCGCACCGGCCGTGCCGTCTGCGGTGACCATGTTCACTTCCGCCAGAGCACCCCACAGGAAGGCGTGATCGAGCAAATCCTGCCGCGCAGGAACCAGCTCAGCCGGACCAACTACCGCGGACAGGAGCGGGTGCTGGCGGCCAACATCGATCTGCTGGCTCCGGTGATCGCTCCGGAACCGGAGCCGGACTTCATGCTGGTGGACCGGTACCTGGTGCTGGCCGAACACATCGGGGCCCAGGCCGCCGTGGTCTGCAACAAGGCCGATTTCACGGTCACCGGATATCCGGACCTGCGGGAACGCATGGACCTCTACCGGATGCTGGACTACCCCACCATCGAAACCAGTGCTGCCACCGGCTCCGGAGTGGAAGCGCTGGCGGCGGTGATCGGTACCGGGACCGGCATTCTGGTGGGACAGTCAGGCGTGGGGAAATCCTCCCTGATCAACCGCCTGGTTCCGGACCGGCACGCGCGCACCCAGGCCCTCTCCCATGCCAGCGGGCAAGGACGCCATACCACCACCGAAACCACCCTGTACCGGCTTCCCACCGGTGGCAGCCTGATCGATTCTCCCGGCATCCGCATCCTCCGACTGGCTCACCTGTCCACCGACGAACTCGCCCACGGTTTCCGGGAACTCCGGCCCTGGCTGGGACAATGCCAGTTCCGCGACTGTGTCCATCGTGAGGAGCCGGAGTGCGCCGTCCGGGCGGCGGTAAAACGCGGGGACATCGCCCCGTACCGGCTGGCCGCCTTTCACCGGTTACTGGACGAAACCCGGGGCGGCTAGGGCGCGGAAGGGGGAACAGCCTCTAGCCCGGCGGCCACTGCAGACGCCGACCTGCCAGGACATGCAGGTGCAGGTGCCCGATTTCCTGGCCGCCATCCGCGCCGGTGTTGATTACGGTTCGGTACCCGGCCTCGGCAAACCCCTCCTGCCTCGCCACCTGCTGTGCGGCCAGCAGCAGTGTTCCCGCCAGGGGTCGGTCTTCCTGGCCCAGGTCATCCAGGGACGCCAGGTGACGGGTCGGAAGAATCAACACATGGTGCGGCGCCTGGGGATTGATATCGCGAATGGCCAGCACGTCGTCGAATTCCAGCACGCGCTCCACCGGGATCTCCCCGCTGACCATGCGACAGAAAAGGCAATCGCTCAGGGCACTGACTCCTCGGCAAGGGACGGGAACCCCACCGGGCATCCGCGCCCCAGGCACCCATCCGACGATGCTTTCTTAAGGAAGCGCTTCCTTAACGGTAATCCCGTCGTCCGGCGAACGCATGGGAGAGTGTGCCGCTGTCCACATATTCCAGCTCGCCGCCAACGGGTACGCCGTGAGCAATACGGCTACAGCGAACCGCATGTTCGGCGGCCATGTCCGCCACATACTGGGCTGTGGCCTCGCCCTCCACCGTGGGGCTGACCGCAAGAATGATCTCCCGGACCTGCCCTTGTCGCAGTTGCTCCTCCAACCGATCCAGGCCGATCGCATCCGGACCGACGCCGTCCAGGGGGGACAGGCGCCCCATGAGCACGAAATACCGGCCGTTATAGTCAGTGGCCTGCTCCAGGGCGAACACATCCGCCGGACTCTCCACCAGACAGAGCACCCCCTGATCCCGCCGCGCATTCCGGCAAAGGTCACACAGTTCCTCTTCGGTGGGCAGGCGGCACTGTCGGCATTGTCCGACCCGTTCCAGCGCCTGCTGCATGGCCCGGGTCAGCCGCCGTCCAGCTTCCCGGTCGCGCTGCAGCAGGTGCAGCGCCATGCGCTGAGCGCTGCGCGGGCCGACTCCGGGCAGGCAGCGCAATGCATCAATGAGATCCTGGATCAGCGGTGAGTAGGCCATGCAACTCCCTCGGCCGGATACGATCCGGCACAGCATGAGACACGGGGACGGCTGCCGTTCAGAACGGCAGTTTCATCCCGGGGGGAAGGCCCATGCCACTGGTCATCTCCGCCATCTTCTCCTGGGTGACTTCCTGCACCCGGCGCACCGCGTCATTAAAGGCCGCCGCCACCAGGTCAGCAATCATGTCGCGATCATCATCGAACAGGCTGTCGTCGATCTCGACCCGGCGCACCTCGTGCTTACCGTTCATGATCACTGTAACCAGCCCGCCCCCTGCCTGACCGCTGACCTCCAGGCGCGCGATCTCCTCCTGCGCCTTCTGCATGTTGGCCTGCATCTTCTGGGCCTGCTTCATCAGGTTACCCAAACCGCCTTTCATCGTTCCTGTCCTCGTGAAGGTTCGTGGTCGGTAAGCCTCAGTCCGCCGGCTGTATGGAATCCGGAACGACCTCGGCATCAAAAAGTTCCCGCAGGGCGTGCACATGCGGGTCCCCGTCGATGGCCTGCTCTGCCTCGCGCTGGCGCTCCGCCCGACGCTGATCCGCTTGGGCGGCAGGGGAATCCGCCACCGGTTCACCGTCAACGCAGTCCACCTGCAGCCGGATATCCCGGCCGAGCACCCGCCCAAGCGCCTGCCGGATACGGCTCTCCATGCTGCCATTGAGCAGATGGCGATGGGCCGCCTCCAATTGCAGCCGGACCGTATCCCCCTCCATGCCGCACCAGCGGCAATGCATGGCCACGGCGCGGGTCATGGCACCAAGCTTCATGCGCTCAATGAGCTCTTCCCAAGGCGGGACAGCCTCGGCCGGCGTCTGATCCGCCGGCCCGAGCCCGGAGGCAACCCCGGGCTGCCGATCCGCGCCGCCGGGTTCCGTGGGAGCCGCCGGCGGCGCCGGCACCGGATCAGAGTCCGACGTCTGGGGCGGCGGTTCCGTCCGCGCCCGGGGCGTCGCTTCCACCGCTGCCCGCAGCCCGGCGACCCGGCTGGAGGCGACCGAATCCTCTCCGCCCGCCCGGGCCGGTTCCGAAGATACGGCGGCCGCAACCACCGGCGCGCCGCTGCGGACCCGGTCGCCGGCTTCGCTGGCGCCGCCCTTCCCGGGCTCCTCCGCCGGCCGGAACGCCAGCATGCGCAGCAGCGTCATCTCGAAACCCATGCGCGGCACGGGTGCCAAGGGCAGATCCCGCCGCCCATGCAATGCGATCTGGTAGTACAACTGCACGTCTTCCGGACTCAGACGCCGGGCCAGCCCTTCCAGGCGCTCCCGTTCCGGATGGGCCGCATCCATGGCATCCGGCACCAGCTGAAGAAGGCTGAGTTCGTGCAGGGTGGTCAGCAGACCGGCCAGCAACTCGGAGAAATCCGGCGACCGCTGGGCCACGGCATCCACGGCCGCCATCAGCGCCTGAGCGTCTTCCTCCGCCAGGGCTTCGAGGAAACGGTAGACGCTGTCCTCCTCGATGCTGCCCAGCATGGTGCGCACCTCGTCCTCACGGACGGCGCCGGCACCGAATGCAATCGCCTGATCGGTCAGGCTCAGAGCATCCCGCATGCTGCCATCCGCCGCCCGGGCCAGGCGCTGCAGCGCCCGCGTCTCGGAGTCGATGCCCTCCTGCTGCAGCACCTGTTCCAGATGGCCGGCAATCAGCTCCGTGGGCAGTCGTTTCAGATTGAACTGCAAACAGCGGGAGAGGATGGTCACCGGCACCTTCTGCGGATCGGTAGTGGCGAACAGGAACTTCACATGGGGCGGCGGCTCTTCCAGGGTCTTCAACAGGGCATTGAAGCTGTGGGTGGACAGCATGTGCACCTCGTCCACCAGATAGATCTTGAAACGGGCCCGGGTGGGTGCGTACTGGACGTTGTCCAGCAGCTCCCGCGTGTCCTCCACCCGGGTCCGCGAGGCGGCGTCCACCTCGATGAGATCCACGAAGCGCCCCTGCTCGATCTCCTGGCAGGCGCCGCAGACGCCGCAGGGACGGCTGGTAATGCCACCCTCGCAATTCAGGCAACGGGCCAGCACCCGGGCGACCGTGGTCTTGCCCACCCCCCGGGTACCAGTGAACAGATACGCGTGATGCAGCCGATCGTTGTCCAGGCCGTTGATCAGCGCCTTCAGCACGTGTTCCTGCCCCACCATCTCGGCGAAACTGCGGGGACGGTATTTCCGCGCCAGCACCTGGTAGCTCATGGATGGCTTGCCCTTCGTCGACTTCGGCCAGGCAGGCATTGTAGCACCCGAACAGCCCCTTTCGAGCCCGGCATCGGGCATACACGGAGACGATAACTCGGATGGAGGAAGAGAAAATGGAGGCGGCGGATACCAGCCACATCCCGGCGCCCGAGTCCACTGCTGCGGCTGCTCCCTTCCGGGCCTGACCGGGTTCACAGTTTATCGTCGCGGGAGGACCGGCACCGCCGCCATTGACCATGGCCCGGCGGGCCCGGCAGGGAACCGTTCACGGCCGCCAACCGCTGGGTTCCCGCGGCGAACGCCCTGGTTCGCGGGAATAAAGTGGCGGAGAGGGAGGGATTCGAGCATCCCACCCAGTAAGCCGTTGATCCCAAAAATTTTTTCACAACGACCTTTTTATGCGTAACACCACGGAGTAACACCCGCAGTAATTTAAGGTTAGCATCGTGCGGTTCGGCATCGCAACCGACTATCCGGATTCTCAACCGTTTGATCCATGTCCCGGGGCGATTCAGTCCGCTCCACAATCCATGCGCTTCGAATACTGAACGAGATGGAGGAGCTCTGCATGGACGGCTGCAGCGCCGCCCAACTGCTCCGGGAGATCATCCGCAAACACGTTGCACATCTCGGCGTGCTGGGCTGCCGGCCTCGGCTGTCCCCAGATACGCCAATGTTCGTCAAAGTGATCAATCTCATTTTGAACCATTCCCCCGCTTTGCGCTGTCTCGCCCGTCCAGCCATTGGGCAAAAACATCTATCTGCTCGAAGTCTTTTACGCGTTCTTTCTCCGGGAGATAGTTCCAGGGAATCAGGCTTTCGCGCCTCTTGGCAGCATTGTTGCTCGGACCGTATCGCCAGCCGGCGAGCAGCCGTTCGGCGACGTACCGGTTGTGCTCCATGCACGCGAGAGCCTCCCGTTCTGTCGGGGTGAAGCGCGCGTTCGTCACTGGCTTGGCCGCGGTGTCGTCTTGAGCGGCTCGCATGCGATCCGCGGCGGCTCGCTTGATCTCGACATGGTGTGCTGCCTCGTAATCTGACGCCCAGAACGCGCGCGCGAGCGTGCTGCGAGCCGGCTGGGCGCTGGGGTGTTGTCGGTCGTACGCTTCCCTGAACGACTTCGCGAGCTCGACAATGTTGGGCTGGACGATCTCAGAATACGCAGCGCTCACTTCGCAGGCCCCGAAATCGAGCACATCTCCAAGCACGCCTTGCTCCCGTCCACGCCTCAGGAACGTTGCCAGGCCGGGCTCATCCGGCAGGTAAACGTACAAGGGCAGATCAAGGCTTTCGCTCCGGAGCGCCGCCGAGACCCGCAACGCCCCCTCCAGGTTGCGCCTGTCGTCGTCGAAACAGACGATTACGCAAGGGCGTACAGGAGGCGACTGGTCGGCCTTGAGGCGGCTGATCAACTGCGCGATCAACGGTGGCGCGTCGACCTCCGTACCCAGATCGAGGAACTCCGCGTTGACGACGTACTCGATCGGGATTGGCTCGCCGGTCGGACTCACCGGTGCGTCGATCCGCCACCCCGGGTTCGCCGGGCGTCCAGCGCGATGGAACCAAGCATCCCTCTCCGGGAACGCGCTGCTGACGTGTGCCTCCAGGTCGAATGTGTCTGGGTCCGGACAGAACGCTGGATGCCGTTCGAGGAAGCAGCGTCTCGCCTTCCTCACGACCGGTTCCTCCCAGTCATCGATGATCGACATGCGCAGGCGGCAATTGTTCTCGAAATGCGCCATCCGGCCGGCCAGAAGCGCAACGGTTTGGCCCATTGCACCAAACCCGAAGAGGACGTAGTGTGCGACCTCGCCGCGGTGCGGCGCGTGGCGGCGTCCCAGCTCATCTTTCACAAGTTGACGGGCCGAGCTTTCCACTACGTTGAAGGTCTCGAATCGCATGCGGCCGTGCAACTCGGCGAAGACGGGATTGTCATGCGCCGCCTTGGCCAGCGTCGGGCTGACGACGTTGGCGTAGCAATGCAATAGGCGGCTTGTGCCCGCCCTCCCGGCATCGACATCCCTCACGACCTCAGCGGCCGTGTCCAGGTTGATGGAATCATCACCGCAGACGACAAAGACCCGGTCCGCTGCGCTCATCCGGGCCCGCCGGCGCACGGCCGCATCCCGTGCGTCACCGATCACCACCACAGCGCCCGCCTCGCGAGCCGTTTCAATTCCCGGATTGCCGGCGTCGATCTCGATTGCCACCACTGAACTCTGATTGAGGTCAGCGGTGGTTAGATCATCCACGAGCTGCCGCCCTATGCGGCCCAGGCCGCAGATCACATTGAGCGGTTTCCTTCCACCGGCGGCCCGCCTGCCGAATACCCGGAGGCGCCATTGCGCGACGCCGTCTCGGAAGACACCGGCCAAGATCAAAAACAGGCCCATACCCGAAGTCGCTATGGCGGTCACCCGCGCCACACTCAGCCACGCGTTGTCCACATCCGCGTGGGGTTTCTCAAGCACAAACAGTCCCGCCACATCGAACAGGACTGCGGAGAGCCTGTGCATGATGTCCCTCTCCGCATGCGCACCCCAGAGACCGAAGAAGCCGAGGACGATCGTTGTGCCGCCAAAGATGTAGAGAAGGGTGCGCAAGCGAACGCCGAGCGGGCGATGCGGGTGTGGAACCCCTGAATTTACGTCCTTCATTCGCTTCTCCCCCACTGGGATCAGTGCGTCTTGGGAAACCCCCGCATGCTTCGAAGTGCGCAACCCCTCGTCTGATCCGTCACTGGCGCTCACCAGGATCCGGCCGCACAAAGTCTATATCCTTGCCATCCTTTGCTGCGCCCAAATGCTCACGGCAAGCGCTGCAGTATCGTCCTGTTGCTGGCTGGGGCTGGTCGCACGCCGGACATGGCCTTGAATGACGTGCCCGGGGATCGAGCAATCGTAGTCCGCACACGGAGCAAAAGCGCTGGCCCGGGTGGTGAAGGTGCTGGCAGCGTGGACACGGCTGAAGCAGGCCATCACCGACCGCGAAATGCTCGATCCAGTGGTGGGCGTCGTCGAGCTCCTTTAGCCGGTGCGGCGATGCCGCCAGCGCCCGGCGAGCCAGGATGGCATAGGGTGCGGCGGCACCTGCCAGCGCCGGGAACTGCAGGCCCAGGTTCCAGGCGATATGAATAAGCGCTGCGATCCCGACCCCTCGCAGCTCGACGGTCCTTGGTCGATCGGCCAGGACGTGCTTGGCGAGATAAAAACCCGCGATGCCGGTAGCGAGGGCGTGCATCAGCGCCGTACCAGTGCCTCGCAAGAATGCCAGCTCGAGAAAGCAATCAAGGCCCCCGTCACAGAGCGGCAGGTCATCCATTACCGGTATGCCCAGGTAGCCCGCGAAAAGGTAGTCGATGTTCTCCGTGAAGGCAAAGCCGAGCCCAACGGTGCTGCCGTAGACCATGCCATCGATCGGCTCGTTGAACGCCCGATGGCGTCGCACAGGAAACCGCATGCCAAGGTACTTGAGAATCTCCTCGCCAATCGGAGCCACCAAAATCACCGTTAGGACCACGCCGGCGAATGCCTGAACGGAGACATTCACGAGTTCGGCGATGATTGCGACGGGAACGGCGCCCACGAAGAAGAGGACTGCAATGAGCCACTTTGGCTCTCTCTGGTAGCGGTCTCGTGTGTAGAAGAACACCAGCCAAAGGACGACCGGTATGGCGCTGCCCACTGTCGCCAGCAGAATGACCTCTAACTCAGTCATCGGGGGCAGACCGGGTCAGGTCGAAGAGCCGCCACAGCGCTCATCCGGCATGGATCTCGTGCATCTGGTATAGCACCTTCCAGTCGCCAGTCTCCTCGATCATTATCTCCGACAGGGCGCGCAGGTGCTGCGCAGTCGGCCAGGCGGCACCACTGTAGCGGCGGGAACTGCTGGAGAGTGCGGCTATACGAGCCTCGAGATCGCTTTGCTGTGCCTGCAACGTGTGGTACATCGCTTCAGAGCGAGCCTTGAGGCGCCTGGCCTCGGACTGGAACATGATCCCGCCAAGGGCCGCGATGAACGCGGGTAGGATCGCGGTCCCGGCACCGAGAAGGAAAGGGAATTGTCCCAGCAGGAACGGAAAGCGGGCTCCGTCGACGAGACCGAGCTGGTACAGCAGCTTCAACAGGAACGCGCCCACGGCGAAAATCAGAACGGTCCACAACAGGCCCTTGGCAAGACGCTCGAGCCCCTCGTCGATGGCGTGCATGCGTGTGGCGTTCTTCCGGTGGTAGAGCACCTGGCCTTCCAGCCACTCCGATCGGGCGCGTTCGAGCGCGGTGCGGACCAAGGCGTTGTCCAAGGTCACCTCGCGGGGAGATGCCGGGCGGTCTTCCGACGGTAACGCGACGGGTGGCGTGCTGCGCGCGATGGCGCGCACGAGCCAAGGCATCCACGTCCTGTGGGGATCAAGCGGTGCCAGATGGGCCGGCAGGTGCACGGCGGGTACTGCCGCGCCGAGAGGCGCAAGCCACTGTATGGGCCGGAGCTGTTCGGCGAGATATCTGAAATCGGTCGCATGCTCTTGATAGCGCGCCTTGTGGCTGACGCGCTCGAGTACGAGCAAGAAGAGGATGATGCCGATC
This sequence comes from Ectothiorhodospiraceae bacterium, assembly GCA_020831885.1. Lineage (GTDB taxonomy): Bacteria > Pseudomonadota > Gammaproteobacteria > Nitrococcales > Aquisalimonadaceae > LSCE01. The sequence goes on along the minus strand of JAFIFU010000008.1, from coordinate 60,221 downwards.
TTGAGCCCGCCCAGGATGACCACGGCCAGCATCGGCGGGCTGGTTCCCATCGTCATCAGTCCAACCGCCGCGGCGACCGCAACACCGGCCAGCGCGAATGCCAGCACGAAGGCCCCTCGATAGGTACGCATATAGGCATCCGAGAGCATGGAAGCCCGCGCATAGAAGGCGGCGTAGGGGGCAAGCGTAATATCGGCCGACGCACTCTCGAGGCGCGCGCCACCGTGGTCGGATTGAGGCGGCGGGGCGAAGAACTCTGCGGTCTGCAGCAGCGACGACCACGCAAAAGCGAATACGGACTTCAGTGCGGATCCCCTGCACCAGCGGTGCAGCGGCGCTTCTCCGTAGGTCAGCCGCAGCCGGTTGACGGCCTCTCCAAGCGACTGGGTCCGCTTGACGCGCTCCGATACGCTCTCGGCTGGCGCGGGCATCTGGTGCGGCAGGGCAAGAAGATGGTGCAATTCCTCGGCCAGTCCCTCCTTCCACCGTACTGAGTCGATCGGCAGCGCACCGGCCCACTCCACATCGGCGGCGACCGGCCGCTCCGAGGGGGCCGCATACAGCGCGATTCTCGCCTCGTTCTCCGAAACAAGCACTGCGACTACCGGCAGTCCCAGCGCCAGTGCTCGACCGACGGTTTCCACGGTTCCGCCGGTGCGTCCCGTTTTTTGCGGATCATAGATCGCCAGCACCAGGTCGGCGTGCTGCAACAGCACTTCTCGGCATTGCTCATAGGCGGCTTGGCGACCTGCACGATCGTCGTATCGCCCGTCCAGCCGCAGCACTTGTCGTGCCTGCGCGGCCATCTCCGTCAATGCCTGCGCCTCTTCGGGGCGGAACTCCCGCTGCGGCGCCTCGGGATCGCCAGGATAGGCGAACTCGGGGAACGGCAAGACCGCTTCGAGCTCGATGGCCGCTTCGGCCGCGTTTCGAGCGGCGTCAAAAGCAGTCTTGACGCCGATTTGGTCCCCTCCGGCCGCCAGTGAGCTGAGCACGGCGAGCCGAGGCGTTTCTCTGCTGAAGAAGTCCGCGAGCCGCAGGTCGCGAGGTAAATGATCGTCGGTGCGCCTGTCCTTGCTCGGAATGTCCAAGTGCATTCCGAGGATCGGGGGCAGGCTCTCGATGACCGCCTGCCAAACGGCACGCGACGCGCGGGCAGCATGCCGCTTCATCCGGGCGGCAGCTTCAGTCGGGTTCTCGTCGGTCTCTTCGGCGTAGCGGCGGTTTCCCACCACAGCCACTTTCAATGCGCAGCGCGGCTTCAACACAGCGGTTGACGCCGCGGATGTTAGATCCGCCGTCTCCGGCTCTTCTGGCGCCTCGACCTTGCGCAGCATGGCGATCCCACCTCCTTCCTAAAGACCAACTGGGCGATGGTATGCGATCGACGCGTCTACGGCCTCAGCGCTGCGGCTTCGCGGGCGAGGCGCTCGTAGTGCGGTGGCCGCTTGCCCTCCGGGAGGGAGGCAAGGTGTTCGAGGGCCTCGGCTTCGTCAGTGACGCGCGTCTCGCCGAAGCGCTCCAGATCGAGCATCTGCACCACGCGGTCGAGGCGCCCGTCAGGAGTGTAGAGCGGCGGCTCCAGCGGCAGATCGCTGGCAACGTGGAGATCCTGCTCCATTTCGGGCATCCCTGTTGGATGCACCGTGAACAGCGCATGAAAGACGTTGCGGTCGTACTGCAGAGTCGCCAAAGCCCGCCAACCCCCTTCGCTTTCCGGATCCTGCCAGACAACCAGCGGCCGCATGACCCGCCCGACGGCGAGGCGCCGGTGGGCCGGGGCGTTTGAGGTCCACGTCAGCTCCTGCTCCGTCTCGACGATGTGGAAGCCACCCCCATGGCCCGCCACATAAGCGCCGAAGAACCGCAGGTACGCCGCCACCTCCGAAGCGGTGCGTAGCCGGATTGGCGCCGTGGCATTCGCCTCATGAATCGCCGGTGAGGTGCCGTTAAGAAAGTACACATCCTGTCCATCGATCACGAGAATCGGGATAACCAGCATGCTGCCGGCGGGGTCAGTGTATTCCGCCTCAAATAGAACCCCGTCGTCGTAGAACGGAAGGCGGATCTTCCGGACGCGCTCGATGTCCTCATCCGGTGCTGATTCGCCAAAGGGGCCGATACCATCAAAATGTCGCATCGCCTCGGCGAGCTCATCCTCGATGATCGTCCGCCAGACGCCGTGGTACACCGGTCGCGAGGCGAAGCCCAGCCGCCTGTTGACGATCAGAATTCGGTTCTCTTCCCCCTCCCGGACCGAACTGAGATCTAGGCTTCGCGGGTCCAGCGTGACCATCTGCTCTGAAGCGCCCCCGCCCGCCGGCGCGGGCGCGAGGGCGGCCTTAGACATCGCCTGGAGAAACATCGCCTGGAGGTCTCTGCCGCGCTGAAGTTCCTCATTCAGAGCCCGTCGCAGTTCGGCGCCGATGTTGTCTTCCGCCGTGGCGACACCCGATTCCAGCACCGAGATGAAGGACCCCCACAACACCGAGAAGTCCTCCATCCAGCGCGGCTCGGGAACCTCCTGCGAAACAACCTGCCCGATCTGCGCCGCCGTCGCCAGCACCGCCTCCCAGTCTCCGTCAGCAATCAGCGACCTCAGTCGCTCGCGGCCAAAATAGATGCCACTCAGTAGATGGAATTGGTCCCGCGGATCGCGCGCCATGATGTCCAGCCTCCAGTCCAGCGCTTCCTGGTACCTCGCGGCCGCCTCGTCATTCCGCTGCCCCGCCACCAGGCGGGCGGCATCGAGGCTGGCAAGGTACGCTCGCTGGCTGCGCCAGTACACCGCATCGGGAAACCACTCAATTAACTGCTCGCTGTCCTGCTCGGCGGCCGCATACAGTTCCGCCCACTCCTCCGCAAGCGCGCTCGGGTCCGGGACAGCCAGAAGCGCCTGATGTACAAAGTAACGGCGCGCGTGTGCGTAGGGACCGGGTCCGGTCAGGGCTTCCGTGTCCTTTAAGGCCGCCACGGCCAGACGTCCCGCCTCCAGCGCTTCGGTGTATTGTTCTTTCGCAACGTGGACCCTCAGTAGGCCGAATTGGGCGAAATAGGCAAAGTCGTTGAGCCGATGCGGCTCATCGAACTCGCCGCGATAGAACGCAACACGCGCCCCGGCCCGCGAATAAGCATGCAGCGCCTTTTCGAGCTCCCCTCGCGCCAGGTGAAGTTCGCCCTCGGAGTAATCCAGCATCGCGTCGATGCGGTTAACCAAATAGGCGTTTGCCGAATCCCGCTTCAGGGAAACCGCCAGTGTTCTTCCATCAGCCAGATCCACTTCGGCCTGACGATAGTCTTTACGCGATCTGGCGTAGCCGGACCGATTCGCGAGCATGGCCGCGAGCTGGGACCGCCAGATCAGGTTTCCATAATCACTCAGGACAAGATGCTCAAGTTCATTGATGGCGTTCGAGGCCACATCTATCGCCTCACCCGTCCTCTCGGCCCTGGAATGGCTCTCCGCTTCGAGACTCAGCAGAAGGGCCTGGTAATATTTCCCTTGGGGCGTTGCCTCCTCCGCGAAAGCAACGTCCGCGAGCTTCCACTGCTCCCTGAGATCGGCTGCAACCCTCTCGATATCTTCCGAACCGATTATCCTGGCCAGCAAGTAGCGGGCAAGACCCACCTCCATGAGGACGCCGATGAACCCGTGCAGTGCCGCCGCTCCCTTGTCGCCAAACTCTTCAAGCCCGCGCAGGGCCGCAGCCTGCGCCTGCGCCATCGCATCGGCGGCGGCCAAATGGCGCATCGTAACCAGCAGCAGCTCCGCCCGCTCCGCCTCAATGCGCGCCCGCAGAAGAAGATGCTCATGATCCCCATTTTCCCCGCTCTCCCGCTCCGCCCTCTCAAGTAGAGCCTGCGCCTCATCCAGCGCAGCCTCGGCACGGGAGAACGACATGGCATACCTGTGTTGAAGCGCCTGCGCGAAACGCCCACGCGACCGCAGCAATGGCGCGGCGACGGAATCCTCCGCGCTCAGCAGCGCGCTGGCCCGCTCCACGCGACCTTCGGCCAGATCATGCCGGCCGACATTGTTGAGCATGAGCGCGTTCGACAGCAGCAGTTCGGCATACCGGAGATTCAGATCACTCGATTCGCCCACTCGCTCGATCAACTGCGCGAAATTGTCCTCCAGCCGCTCGGCCACGAAAATCTTCTCACGTGTGGGCACGTCGAAGTTGCCCTCTAGCTGCCGAACGATCTCCAGCGCGAGATTGTCGGTGGCCTGAAGCGCGACATTGAAGTTCCGCTCGGCATGACGCCACTGCACCGCCGCCACCACCGCGGCGGCAGAGATCAGGAGCAGAGCGAGGCAGACCGCAGCGGTGAGCGACTGCCTCACCCGCCGTGCCGCCGCCGCCGAGCGGTCCACGAACTCCACCAGCAAAGCGGGCAGCTCATCCCGGCGGCGCCTCACCAGACTCCTGGCCTCCTCCAGCCTCTCTCCGCGTTCCAGCAGCCGTCGGCGGCTGCGATCGTGCACACGCTCCCAGCGATCCGCCTCGGTGCGCAGCCATGCCCTAAGCGAGATGTCCGAACGATCGGTCTCGATATGCTGGCGCGCCCGCGCCCACTGGGTAAAGAGCGCCTCGTGGGCGACGCTGACTGCAGGCCGCTCCGACTCTGCGGTCACGAAAAGCCGGGCATCAATGAACGCGTCGACCAGTCGCCTGCGCGCGGGGTCGCTCCTGAGCTCCTTGAGGTCCGCATAGCGGCGGCGGACGTTGCCATCATCGTCCACGCGCACGAGTGCCCGAAGAACCCGAGGCAGCGTCGCGCGCGCCTTCTCCGGCAGATTGGAATAGGCATCCTCTGCCCGCCGCTCGATTGCGCCCGCGAGACCGCCGAGCTGGTCGTATGCCTCGAGTGTGAGGAGCTGCCGCTCGGGGTCCCGCCTCTTGTAGAGCTCGTCGAGGGTGAATCCGAGAAGTGGCAAAGCGCCAGGCGTCCGGGCGGCCTCCTCGAGCAGCCGGTCGAGCTCCCGTTCGCCGTCCTTCTCGTAGGTCAGTCCGGCCGCCTCGGCCGACTTGCGGATAATCTCGCCGATCTCGGCTTCCCCTGGGGCCGTGAGGTCGAAGTGCGCCCCCCGGTCCTTGAGGGACACGAGCATCGGATCCTCCTGGTAGGCCGGATAGGAGTCGCTCCGGAGGGTGGCGACGACCCAGGCGACCCCGGCCTCGACCAGGACGTTTAAGAGGGTTGAAAAGCGCTCGCGCACCTCAGCGGGCCACGCGAAGAGCTCCTCGAACTGATCGACGCACAGGAGGAGCTGGGCCCGGAGCGGGCACTCATAGGTGCCGGCTAGTTTCGCCGCTCGGGCGGCTCGGTCGAGAGCGCCGCGGATCGGTATCGACGCAAGTGCCGGATCGCTGAGTTGCCGGGCGAGAATGTCGGGGCTTCCGAAGTCACCCTCGGCAAGCTCCGGAAGGACCCTCGGGTCTACGAGCCCTTGGGCTAGCGCGGCCACCGGATCATCACCCAGCGCGCTCGGTCGCACCGTAAGGAATCGCCAGAGGTCGACTCCCGCTACGGCCCCCGGCGTTCTCAGCCTCGGGATGAGCCCGGCCTGTACGAGCGAGGACTTTCCGGCCCCGCTCATTCCCAGGACCAGGAGGTACGGGGTGCCCCGAACGCCGGCGGCGGCAAGGAGTGCCCGCGCTTGGTCCACCGCGCGCCGGCGGCCGAAGAAGACGGGCGCGTGCTCCTCCTCGAACGACTGGAGCCCGCGAAACGGCGAGCCCTTCTCGGGCGGCCATGCGACGTTGCGAGCGAGTGTGGCATTGAGCCATTGTCTCAGGTGCCGCTCGAACTGGACTTCAAACTCGTCGGTGGAAATGAACTGGTGGAAGGCCGCTGTGAAGTGGCCCTCGGGACTGCGAATCCACTTCTCCCAGAACGCGCGCAGCGCTTGCCACTGCGCCTGCTCCAGAGCAGCGGTCTCGGCGTCGAAGGTGACCTTCTCGGTCTTGCGGTACACGAAGATGTCCGGAACGCGCCGCTCGCGGGCTACCGAGAAGGCCTCCTCGAACTCGTACTCGGTTCCGCTGTCGTAGGGGCTGCCGTCCGGACGGCGGTAACGGTCCGAGGGAAGCGGGGTGCCCAAGCGCTTCCAGAGGATACAGAGCACCGCGTCGCACTCGGAGGGTCGCGGGATCTGGGACTGGAAGTCGGCGGCGGCCGTATAGTAGGCATCTTCCCAGCGGACGGGTTCGAGCCTGACGTCGTCGCCAAGCTCGGCGTTGAGCTTGTCGCACACTCGCTTGGCGCGGTCCCGTTCCGCCGTAACGTCGCCGGGCGAGGAGAGAAAGATACGGTAGACGTGAGCATTCATGGGTCTGCTCCGGACCAGCTGGCCGGCGAATGACGGAGACAAGGACTCAGATGCGCTGGGTACGATGCATCAAATCGGCGCCGGGAGACGTCGTCTGCAATGGCCCAGTCCGATCCTGATTCCATGTCGATCGCCTCGAAACACTTGCCTCTTGGTCCCGCTGCCAACCGGAGCTTGCACAGCCTACCTACACGGGACGGCTGGTCGGTGCCGTTTTAGTCTCTCTCCCCCATTGCTCTGCAGGCACGGTCAGCGTCATAGGCAATCGTCCAACCCCCGGTGCTCCCCAGGAACGGCGACTCGTTTTGATGCTCTCGAAACGAGAAGCTGACCCAGCACCAGTAATATGACGAACCGCTGATAATTCCGCAGCCGATGTCCTCTTGAATCGTGTGAATACGCCAATCGCCACGTTCAGGCGAGACCTCGATGATGATGTGTTCGTCGGGATAATCATTCCGCCAGTCTTCGAGCCGACCGAGTATAAAGGCCTTATCCCCAAAGATCGTCAGGAGATAGTCGAGTGCGATATTGCCCCTAAAACGGTGGTGATCACTATTCAGTTGGACCAATCGAGCCGGCAACGCTCCCAGCAAACCGCACCAGTCCTTGCCTGTGGCGGCGCTTGCGATCTCGCAGCGGGCAGGCACGGCCTCGCACAGGCGTGGGGTCGCATCCAAGCCTTCCGGCAGCGTCCGATCAAGTAGCTCCGTCGTGCGGTCAACGCCGTGTAGCCGATGACTCATGAAACGTCTCGCGTGGCCACGTTCTGGAACCGTGACGTCTGCCTCCAGCAACGCCGCTATGAGGCGTTTCTCGTCAGGTGGTGCAAGCGCCGCGTGCCGGTCAATATAGGCGAGCGGATAGAGCCAGCGGGGCACCGGCGAGCGCGAGCCCTCGAAGGACTCGTAGGGGTGCGGGCTGGCGCCGCTTTCCAACAATGCAACCGCCGCATCCACGTTCTTCGTGTCGAGGGCCGCCCAAAAGAGGGTGGTGACGCCTTTGTCGCCCCGCGGGAGGAGCAGATCAGCCGGGAGGCCCTGCTGCAACAGCCCGGCAAACCATGCATTCACCATTCGATTTGTACGACCCGACTCAAACAGTCCCTTAGCACTCGTCCGGTCGTCGCCAATTAATGACGCAAGCGCCCGCTCGAAGTCCGACAGCGCCATGCCGCCCTTTTCGAAGAGCCGAAGCTGGTCGAGGTCACCGCGCGCCAAGGCGGCGGCGAGTCCTTGGTCGGTCCACGGCACGCCGATTGCAGCCAGATCACTGCGGGCCCTCTGCTCGGGCGACTGGGCGACGCGGCGCAGATCTTCGGAAAAAACCAACGCTCCAATGATTGCAGCGACCGCAATTGCCGTGACAGCGGCGAAGGACAGGCGCCGGCCCCGGCGCCGCCGGATCCACTCATTTCCGACCCATTCCTCACCAGTATTCAGGGCCGCCGCAAGGCGTTCTGCATGGAGTTCGGCGAGTGCATCCCAAGCGTCGATCCATTGGTGCATGGAGATGAAGAACTCGAGCTTGCGCGACGGGGCCACCTCCTCAAGCCGGACCGGATAAATCGGCTTTTCCTTCGCTGCAGCACGCTCTACCTCGCGAAGTACCATCCCGGAAAGATTGGCCGCCCCCGACAGAAGCAGCACGAAGCAGCGTGACCTCTCGATGCCGCTCAGGATCTCATCGCCATACTCCCGTCCTGGGCGCACGTCACGCGGCGCGAACCAGCATCGCAGGCCGCGACTCTCCAGAAGCGCAACCAGTTCCTCCGCCCGCGCGCGATCCACCGAAGCGTGGCTAACGAAGGCATCGTAGGTCTGCTCGGCCGAAGTCTCCGTCATCTTGGATCCCTCGCAGCCATCAAGGGACTTGTTCCCTGCGCGGTCGACTTGGCAGAGTATAGGAAAAGAAAAAGCCCATTTCTCAGCCTGTCAACCTGTGATCCCACACATCGCCAGGGAGCCATGCCGCCCTTCAGCCCGCTGACCGCGTCGAGATCGGCCTGAGTCGCGCGCCGATCCGTGAAAATCCGCTCGCGCCATAACCTTGCCCCCTATCCCATTCGCTGGACAAGCCGAGTCCCCGCCGCGTTGCGTCGTAGCTCGAATCCATGCGGATTTCGGGGTCGAACCACGGCAACACATGGATATCTCGGGGGAAAGCCTCGTTTTCGGACAGAGATTTCCGGTTAGAGGCTTACTTCTCTGGGCAAGAATGGCGCTGTAACACCCGCGAGTCTCAGTGTCTTGCAAACTGCTCCGCGACCCGCCCCTTACCTAAACCGCCACCTGCTTCTGATCCTCGATGATGAGCCGAGACCCAGGACCGAAAAGGCCGCCATAACGCCACCCGGCCGAGAGGTGTTGTCCGAACCCACCAGGCGGCGCGGTTAACGGGGGGAATACCACCGAGCGACTCGCCGAGGCTGGAAATTGGCGTGCATAATTACATTCACTACTACAACCACGAGCGCATAAAGCTCGGACTGAGTGGACTCAGCCCGGTGGCGTACCGGCTGAAAAACACCGCATGATTCGCGGGATCGCAACTGTCCAGCTTCTGGGGGTCAGTTCATTCCCGGGGCGGTTCATCCAGATTCCACTCGCCACGTTCTGTGGCAACGCACTAGCGTCGTAAGCTGTCTGGAGAGGAGGTCCGATGAGTCCGACGCCCTTCGACACAGTAGCGCGGGCTTTTCCGGCAGCTATCAGCTTGTCGCGATACGCCGCAATATCAGTTCCCTGAATCTCGTCAGGCCGCTTCCTGACCGTTTGCTTGAACTCCTTGGCTACCGACGCGAACTCTCGATAGGTGCTTGTGGCGGCTTCGAGATGCGTTTCTCTCCAGTAACCGAGAAGCTTGTCGATGGATCCCGCAAGGTCCGGTGTTGCGGAAATGCGCTCCCCGGGCGGCGGAAGATCAGCCTGAGAGCCATATGCGACCGGATTATGCCGCCTCGGCTCGATCTGGGCGGGAGCAGGCAGGACGTCGGATTCGGAAGAGATCAGATCAGAGAATGGCGACCTACCGGGTGGATGGGCCGCTTCGGTGCGATCAAGCATGAAACGCGTTAACCAATTCGCTGCAAGCTGGTACGCGAGCGGCTGGGCCGTCCGGATGTCTGTTGTTTGGAGGTTCTGTCGGATCAGAGTGCCGTACAGAGGCACCAGCGACTTCGGGACACGAATCCAGAACCAGTAAGCTCCGTGGTGAAGGATCAGATAAGCAGCCATCGCAGCATCTCCTGAATGGATTGATGCTGCGATTGTGCTCCTGGAAGGGGGGGCACACCGGGATGTAACAACACTTCCCGGCACGCCCCTCTAAAAACCCCTAAGTTTATGAATAACTTGGGGTGATTTAGCGTTATTGGCGGAGAGGGAGGGATTCGAACCCTCGGTACCCTTTTGAGGTACACACACTTTCCAGGCGTGCTCCTTCGACCGCTCGGACACCTCTCCGTTTCGCAACCCACCGGCCTCAGCAGTCGGCGAGGGCCCAGAGGTTAAACCAAGTCGATGCCACGTGCAATGGATCAGCGCCCGTCCGCGAAGCCCGGGGAATCACCATCGGCGCGGCGATTGGCGGCATGATCCGGGCCAAGCCGCATCCCGTCACGCATCCGTTGCTCGAACGTCGCCACGGGCAGCCCGGGGGCGAGCAGGAAGCCCTGAATCTGATCGCACCGGTATGCGCGGAGCACCTCGAGCTGTTGTCGGGTCTCAACGCCCTCCCCCACCACCAGCGTCCCCAGACTGTGGCCCATGGCGCAGATCGCCCGGGCGATCTCGGCACTGCTCTTGTCCACGCCGATGCCATGGACGAAGGACTTGTCGATTTTCAGACTGTCCACCGGGAACCGGCGGAAATAGGCCAGGGAGGAGTAACCCGTGCCGAAGTCATCGATGGCGATGGTGAAGCCAAGATCCTTCAACTGCTGTAACGTCGCTGCCGCGCTGTCGGGATCCCGCACCAGTGAGCTTTCCGTAATCTCCAGCTCGATGCCGGAGGCGTCCACACCGGTCTTGCGGAGCAGTTCGGCAACACGCGTTGTCAGGTGGGGATCCGCGAGCTGGCGGGCGGACAGGTTCACGGCAATGCGAAAGCCTTCGTCCAGCGTCCCGGCCCAGTGCCGCTGCTGTCGGCAGGCCTGTTCCAGCACCCAGGCCCCTACCTCCCGGATGAGGTTGGTTTCCTCCAGGATCGGGACGAACACCCCCGGCAGCACGGTTTCTCCGTCCCTGTTCCAGCGCAGCAGGGCCTCGGCGCCCACCACGCGACCGCTCCGTACATCCGCCTTGGGCTGATACAGCAGCTCGAACTCATCCCGCTCCAATGCCCGTCGCAAGCCGGCATCCAGCCGCAACCGGTCCGCCGCCCGGCGATCCGATTGCTCGGAGTAGAACTGATAACTGCCGGGCCCCATGCGCCGCGCCAGCTCCAGCGCACTGGCCGCATTGCGCAGCAGCGCCACGGCCTCCCCCCCATCCGACGGGAAGATGCTGATGCCGGCACTCGCCGAGACGAAGAGCTCGGAATCACCGATACCGATGGGCCGGGAAACCGCCTCCAGAACCCGCCCCACCGATTCCCCCAGCACCTCCTTTTCGGCGGCGACCCCGGTCACCCCCAGCGCGAACTCGTCACCCGAAATACGCGCCGCCAGTTCGGGATCGTCGGGGATCCGCGCCAGGCGCTCGGCGATCTCGCGGATGAGTCGGTCTCCGGCCTCATGGCCGTGACTGTCGTTCACCAGACGCATCCGGTTAAGATCCACGTAGATCACCGCCAGGGGGTCGCCGGTGCGACGGGCGGTACTGACCTGTCTGGCGAGTCTGGCCAGGAACAGGCGGCGGTTGGGAAGCCCCGTCAGGGCGTCGTATTCGGCCAGGTAGTCGAGCCGGTGCCGGGCCTCGATCTGCTCCGTCACATCAGTCAAAAAGGTCAGCGTTGCCGGTTCACCCTCCCAGAGGATGGAAGCGGTGGTGGCCTCGACCCAGCAAATGCCTCCGTCCTTGCGCTCCAGACGGAAACTGTACGGCATGGCCACCACGTCACCCCGGGATTGGCGCCGATACCAGTCCAGAACAGCATCCCGGTCGTCCGGGTGAATGAAATCCAGCCATGGGCGCGCCAGATAGTCATCCAGCGTATAACCCTGCAGGTGCAGCATCCGCGGATTCGCGTACACCAGCCGGCCCCGCTGCGACACCACGAGCCCCTCATTGGCGTTCTCCACCAGGGTACGGTACTGCTCCCGGGAATTGTGCAGCGCCTGGGAGGCGCGTTTCTGTTCGCTGATGTCCCTGACGATGCTCGCGAAACGCCGGATGATTCCATCCTTGTCACGGTGCGCGATAGCCACCTGGGAGACAGGGAACTCACGCCCCTCCGCATCCAGATACGCCGTTTCCCCCATCCAGGCACCTTCTGCGGATGCCGCCGGAAACCCATCACGCTCCAGTCGCTGCCAGGCCCAGGCCGGCATCAGTGATGGCATTCTGGATCCAGTCAGCACATCGCCACCGAGTCCCAGCCGTCGGCGAGCCGCCTGGTTGGCATCCAGCAAGCGGCCTGCGGCGTCACTCATCAGCACCAGATCCGGCGTGGCCTCCACCACGGCAGCAAGCCGCTGACGCGCTTCCTCGCCCTGCCGGATGGCGGTGACATCGGTCAACACACCCAGGTAACCGTGGGATCCGTCCGAACCACGATGGGGAATCCAGTCCAGATGCACGCGAACACGGCGGCCGTCACGCCGCAGGAAATCCGCTTCCCAGCCGGTCACGGCGGGGCCGACGTCCTCGGCACGTGTTGTCCGGCCGGGCACGCCGCCGCCGTCCCATCCGCCATTGATCAGGTCCATCAGGCGCCGCCCGTACAGGGCCTCCGCGGCCTCGCCCAGCATATGCTCGGCAGCGGGGTTGACGAACCGGATACACCCCTCGCCGTCAAACTCCAGCACGCCATAGGGCAGTTCCTGCACCAGACTGCGATAACGGTGCTCCGCGACCTCCAGGGCATCATGGGCCTCTGCCAGCCGCTGCAACTGCCGGGACAGAGCGACGTGAAGCAGCAACGCGGTGACGAGAACAAAAGCCAGCCCCTTGAACTGGCTGGCCGTCGCCAGGGTCACCGCATCCATGCCCAGCAGCAGCAGCGCCGTGTCACTGAACAGGATCCACAGGCTTGCCACGAACCAGTAGACCAGCGCCGTACGCCGAGCCACACGGAAAAACTGCTGCCGCCGCTGCACCGCTTCCTCTGACACACTCCCCCCCGGGCGACACTGTCCAGGACAGCGGGCAAGACACGCTCGCCCTTTGCACATCATCAGTCCACGGCCGGCACCACGCAAGTCACGCCAACTTGATACAGATCATCTGTCCCGGAACTCTGTGGACGCACTATGATGATCCGGACGGAAACCCCGGCACAGAACCCTGCCGGATCAATACACCAAAGGGAGCACACACCACTATGGCATTGCAGAACAAAGGCATCATCATTACCGGCGGCGCCAGTGGCATCGGCGCGGCCACCGCGCGGATGGCCATGGAACGCGGCGCACAGGTGGTGATTGCGGATATGAATGACGCGCTGGGCGGGGAACTGGCCGCGGAGCTGGGGAAGGATCGCTGCCGTTTCGTCCGAACCGATGTGACGAGCACCGAATCGGTGGAGACTCTATTCCGCGAGGCCGCTGCTTTCTGCACGGTGGATGGTGTATTCAACAATGCCGGTATCGGCCATCAGGCCATGACCGTGGACTACACGGACGCCGAGTGGATGCAGGTCATCGACATCAACCTCAATGGCGTTTTCCGGGTGGCACGCGAGGCGATGCGGCACATGGGCAAGCGCGGCGGCAGTATCGTCAACTGCGCGTCCATTCTGGGCCATGTGGGCCAGACCCAGACCGCGGCCTACACCGCGGCCAAGGGCGGCGTGCTCAATCTGACCCGCACCCTGGCCCTGGAGGGTGCGCCGGACGGCATCCGCGTGAACAGCCTGTCCCCGGGATACATTGCCACTCCGCTGCTGGATCAACTGGAGCAGGAGGTCCTGGATTTTCTGACCAGCCTCCATCCGGTAGGGCGCCTGGGCCGCGCCGAGGAGGTGGCCGGTGCGGCGTTGTTCCTGCTTTCGGACGAGGCCAGTTTCATTACCGGCACGGATCTACTGGTGGATGGCGGTTTCACCGCCGGCAAGTCCTGACTGCCGGCGACCCGCCCGGTTCCGTCGGGCGGGTCGCATGCGCGATCACCGGGGCACTGGATTCAGCGCACCACCAGAACCGGGCATTTGGCATGGTGCATCACCCGCTGCGTGGTGCTGCCCATCAGAATTTCCTTGAAGTGGGACAACCCCCGGCGGCCCATGATGATCATGCCACCCTTGACACCTTTGGCGTGCTCCAAGATCGCTTCGCCCGCCTCACCGGCGATCACCTCCTGTTCCACCTGGGCGCTGGAGTCCCCGATGGCTTCCAGGGCGGCACCGAAAGCCGCCTCGGCCGATTCCCTGCGCAGCTTCTCGAACGCCTCCGGCGAGAAATACTGGAGGTCCTGCCGGTTGGGACTCTCGCTGGGCACGCCGAACATGTCCAGCGGCGTCTCGGGGAAGGCATACAGCAGCCGGATCCTGGCGCCCAGACGCTCCCCCAGCCGGGCGGCGTAGGTGGCGGCGGCATTGGAATTGCGGGATCCGTCCACGGGGACCAGTAGAATCTCGGGTAGGTCGGTCATCGTTGTCTCCAGTTTCGTTAGGTACCGGGTTGAGGACAACCTTAGTCCATCGGCCGGGTGTGGGAGTTGATTTAGATCATCCGCAACCGGGCCCCATTCATCAACCGGCAGGCCGGTCCGGACGTCGATCCCGTTCCTGTTCCTGCAACAGACGCCACTGCAGCTTGCCGGTAGGGGACTTTGGCAGCGCGTCCACCATCTCCACCACCCGGGGGCACTTGTAGGCCGCCATGTTATCGCGGCACCAGGCGATGATGTCCTCCCCGGTGACCTGTGCCCGCATGTCCGGACGCAGGACCACCAGCGCCTTGACCGTCTCGCCGCGCCGCGGATCCGGGCTGGCGATCACGCACACCTCCTGAATGGCCGGGTGGCTGTACATCAGTGACTCCACCTCGGTGGGCCAGACCTTGTAGCCGGAAGCGTTGATCATACGCTTCACCCTGTCCACCAGGAAAAAATACCCTTCCTCATCGTAGTAGCCCAGATCGCCGGTCCGGAAAAACCGTTTGCCATCCAGTTCCATGAACGCGGCGGCGGTCTCCTCGGGGCGGTTCCAGTAGCCCTGGAACACCTGCGGGCCATGAATGATGATCTCACCGGTCTGGTTTGACCCGAGTTCCTGAAGGGTGTCCAGGTCGATGACGCGCGAATCCACATCGATGATGGGGATTCCCAGGCACTGTGCCTTGGGTGCCTGGTGCGGATTGATATGGGTGCTGGCCATGGTTTCCGTCAGGCCGTACCCCTCCATGTAGCGCAGGCCGGTCTTTTCGAACAAGCGCCCTTCCACCGCGGCCGGCATGGCGGCACCGCCGCCCCCGATACCCTTCAGACTGCTCAGGTCGTACTGATCGATATCCGGGTCCGCCAGAAGATCCACCACCATGGTGGGGATGTTGCGCCAGGCGGCGATCCGGTAACGCTGAATCAGTTCCGCGGCCACTCGCCGGTCCCAGCGGGTCATGATCACCATGGTCCCGCCGATGTAGACCGTGGCATTCATGCAGACCTGCATGCCGGTGACATGGAACATGGGCACACTGACCAGTTGCACCAGATCGCTGGTGGCCTGGCTCCAGGCGCAGCCGATCACTACGGTGGCCATGGTGCTGCGATGGGTGTGCACGCAGCCCTTGGGATTGCCGGTGGTGCCGGAGCTGTAGGGCAATACCGCCATGTCCTCCGGGCGGGCGGTATGAGGCCCCGGCCGCGCACCGGCCTGCAGGGCCTGGCGCCACGGGACCACGCCGGAGCCCGACAGGCCCCGGTTCGGTTCCCGCACAACGTCGGGCAACTCCAGATCGGTGGGTGTACGCACGTAATCGGCATAGGCGGTGACCACCGCCTGTCGCAGACGATCGCCCTCCAGCAGCGGCTGAAGGTGGGGAAACACTTCCTGGGCGCACAAGGCGACGCGGGCGCCGGTATCGTCCACCAGGTACGCCAGCTCGGTGGTGCGGTTCATGGGGTTCACCGGGACCACGACGGCATCGGCCCGCAGGATGGCGTAAAAGCCGATGACGAACTGGGGACTGTTCTGCATGTAGAGCAGCACCCGATCCCCTTTCTCCACGCCCTGGCTCTGCAGGTAGCCGGCCAGCGCCTCGGCCTCCGCATGAAACTCGGCGTAGGTGATGCGCGTGTCGTAGTAGATCATCGCCGCCATCCGCGGGTAGCGCAGTGCGGCAATCTCGAGGTTGGTATAGAGGCTGGTGTCCGGCAGGGTGATGTGTTCCGGGGCGAACTCCGGCCATGCAGCCAAATGACGGTCAAACGTGGACATCCGCAACCTCTCCCGCCTGAGAATCCTTGGAGGAGACGACGTAGAGGCCCCGGCGCCGCAGATCACCACACACCGACAAGGCGGATCTGCGGGCGCTGCAGGTTCAGGTTTCGGAATCCGCGCTCCCCCAACCCGATGGGGTCTGGCCGGCCTCTTCGTGCCTTGCACGGGACTCTTGCATGGATGTCTGGCGTGGTCAACAAATAGAAACAGCATTCCGCTTTGCGGAATTCATGAGCTCCGACTGACGGCACCGGCCTGTGCCTCGATACGCCGGGCCATGTTCACGAGCCGAGGCCCCAGGTGATCCTTGATCACCCGATCGGTCAGACGCTGCGCCAAGCCCCCGCAGTTCAGCGCAAGCACTTCCCCATCGGGCAGAATCAACGGAACCGCCACACCATGGACGTCGGGTTCCCATTCGCCCAGTCCCACGCAGTACCCCCATTCCTGGTGCTGCTGACAGCCGTCCTGCAGCATCCGCTCCAACTGCGGCCATTGATCGGGACCGACATGCCGTTTCAGCCAGGCGAGGTAGCGCTCCCGGCGATCCTCCGGCAGGCCCGCCACATAGGCCCGGCCGATGGCCGAGGTGGCCACGGGGATGCGCGAACCGACCTCCATGCGCACGATCAGCGGACCGTTGCCATGGCAGGTCTCGATGTAGGTGATATGGTCGCCATCCTCGGTCCCCAGGGCTACCAGGCAGTCGGTATCGTCAGCCAGTTTCTGCATGAAGGGGCGTGCGATATCGCGGATACTCATGCTGGCCAGGTAGCGGAAACCCAGCGCCAGCACCCCGGGGCCAAGCTGGTACTTTTCCATCCGGTCCGAATAGCGCAGGTAGCCCAGCGCCGTCAGGGTGGCCGTGAGCCGGGAAATCGTCGGCCGCGGGATACCGGTCCGACGCGCCAGTTCCGCATTACCCAGAAAGTCGTCACCGGGCCCGAACGCGCGCAGGATTTTCAGTCCCCGTGCCAGCGCCGTCACCAGATGTGTCCCGTCCGTGCGGCGCCGGTTGCTTTGCCGTTCCAGTTCGTCCATCGCTACCCTCTCACCCCTTTGACCCACCACCGCATTGGTTCCGCCCGGAGAAATGCCGTGGATGAAACCGAGACCGTCACCCAGCGCAAGAGACCCTGCTCTGTCCCATGACGCCCGGGAATTGTCGGCGACCGCGATCATGGCATGCAAGAAAAACCTTCCCTGATCAATCCCCTGCTTAGCCATGGTCTGATCAGTGGATTGACAGCGGCCGGCTGAGCGGTTGAAGTGATGCCCCGTCAGGGCCGGTCACGGCCCCGTATCCGGAACCAACTACGCAGGAGCAACGACTGATGAAAGTAGAAACCGTTGGCGTCGTCGGCGCCGGCACCATGGGTCACGGTATCGCCCAGGCATTCGCCGTGAACGGCTTCACCGTTCACATGGTGGACGTGTCGGACGAGGCCCTGCGCCGTGGGGTGGCCGCCATTCAGAAGAGCCTGGAGCGTCTGGTGAGCAAGGACAAGCTCTCCGCCGCCGACCGCGACGCAGCCTTGCAACGGATCTCCACGGCGACGGCGCTGGACAGCCTTGCGGACTGCGACATCGTCGTGGAGGCAGCCACGGAGAAGGAGGCGCTTAAGCTGGATATTTTCCGCCATCTTGGCGAGATCTGCCGGGATGATGCCATTCTCGCATCCAACACCTCGTCCATCTCGCTGACCCGCATCGCCGCCGCAACGCCGAAGCCCGAGCGCGTCATCGGCATGCATTTCTTCAATCCGGTGGCGGTCATGAAACTGGTGGAGGTGGTCGGCGCACTTCAGACCGGCGACACCACGTTCCGGGCCGTCGAGGAACTGGCCCGCAAGGTGGGCAAGGAACCCGTGCCGGTGAAGGACAGCCCCGGCTTCGTGGCCAACCGCATTCTGGTCCCCATGATCAACGAGGCGGTGTTCGTCTACGCCGAGGGCCTGGCCAGCGCCGAGAACATCGACACGGTGATGAAGCTGGGGGCGAATCACCCCATCGGCCCGCTGGCCCTGGCCGACATGATCGGCCTGGATGTCTGCCTGGAGGTGATGAAGGTCCTGCACGACGGCCTGGGCGATCCCAAGTACCGCCCGGCACCCCTGTTGCAACAGATGGTGGATGCGGGTTACCTGGGCCGGAAGTCCGGCAAGGGATTCTACAACTACGATTAGCCGTGGTCCCGGACGGCGTCGCCCGGCACGCGGGCGGCGCCCTCGCCGGGGCGGTCATCCGAATGCCCCGCCTCAGGCGGTGACCGCCAGCACCACCACCATGGCCGGCACCGCCAACAGGTTGCTGACCACCACGATGCCGGAGGCCAGCGCCTCATCCCCCTGGAGCTGTTTCACCAGAATGTAAGACGCCGTGGCCGTGGGGCAGGCCAGCAGAATCAGGGCAATCCGCATATGTTCTGCCGACAGCCCCAGCCAGAGTGCGAGCCCGAAACCGATGGCCGGCACCATCGCCACCTTCATGGCGGCTCCGGCAATCACCCAGGTCAACCGCCCCCGGATGCGGGAGGTGTGCAACGTCCCCCCGATGCAGAGCAACGCCAGCGGCAGCGCCATCTGTCCCACCACATCCAGGCTGCGGTCCATCAGGGTCGGGAAGGAAAACCCGGACAAGGACATCATCAGACCGATCAGGCAGGCGATCAGTATGGGGTTGGTGAGCAGCCCCTTCACCGCGTCACGGACGGCGTTACCGTGGCCCGTCGCACCCGGCAGCAGCAGCACCAGCACCGCCAGTACGTTGTAGATCACCACCATGGGCCCGAAGGCCAGCAGCGCACTGGCTTCGGCGGACGCACTGGACATATCGGGCCCGGAGAAGGCATAGAGAATAATCGGCAAGCCGATGAACGTGAGATTCCCCCGGTACACACCTTGGGCAAAGGTGCCCCGGGACTGGGGCGGCAGACCCAGGAGCGCCGCCACCACCAGCGCCGCCACAATGGCAAGCACCGTGGCACCGCCACCCACCACCAGCAGACCCGCCACCGCATCCACATCCGGGCTGGCCTGGGCGATGCGATGCACCAGCAGGGCGGGCAACGCCACCCAGTACGCCAGCCGGTTCACCTGCAGCAGTGCCTGTCCGGACAGAAAGCCGGACCTGGTCAACAGCCAGCCCAAGGCGATCACCAGAAATATGGGGGCCAGTATGTCGAGAATGACGATCAGGACATGCCTCCGGAATCGCGAATCCACAGCCGAGGGCCAAGACTTTGCGGCGCCCCTCCCCGCAGGTCAAGGAGGTGTTCGCGAGTTTCCCGACCCGGCAGGAAACGGTTACAGTGCGTGATCATCTCTTGACCGAGGAGTTTTCATGAAGCTCGCATGCTGCGAGGTGAACGGCTACCGCATGCACTATGTGGACAGCGGCACGGGCTCACCGGTGGTGCTGATCCACGGTTCACTGTGCGACTACCGCTACTGGCCCTTGCAGGGCAGAGCATTCAGCCGCCGCCATCGGGTGCTCACGCCCAGTCTGCGCCATTACTACCCCGAGCGCTGGGACGGCCGCGGGGACGACTTCTCCCTGGAACAGCATGCGGCGGACATGGCCGCCTTCATCCGGGCACTGGATCTCGGCCCGGTCCATCTGGTGGGCCACTCCCGGGGCGGTTACCTGGCGTACCAGCTTGCCAGCGAACAGCCGGAACTGCTGCGCAGTGCCGTGCTGGCCGAACCCGGGGGCGACCTGGATCCCAGCCTGCAGCAACCGGGGCAGGAAGAATCGGCGCGTCTGGATCGCCATATGATCAGCAACGCCCTGGACAGGCTGCGCAACGGTGATGTGGACGGTGGCCTGGCCCTGTTCCTGGATACCGTGAGCGGCCCCGGAACCTGGGCACGCAGCCCGGAGAAGTTCCGCAATGCGGCGCGGGACAACGCCTACACCCTGATCGGCCAGGTCAGGGACCAGCCGCGTTGTTACAGCCTGCGCCAGGCGGAGGCCGTTGGCGTGCCCGTGCTGCTGGTGGGCGGCCAACGGAGCCCGGCGCCCTTCCCGCAGATCATTCAGGCCCTGGGACGCCATATCCCCGGAGCCCGAACCCGGTTCATCGACGATGCCTCCCACACAATGAACCTGGAGCAGCCGGAGGTCTTCAACACCTTGGTGCTGGATTTTTTCCAGGATGTCGAGACAGGAGAACACAGACCATGAGCATACGGTTCCACGATCTGGCCGGGGCTGACCCTGAGGTGCGCTTCAGCCCGTTCTGCTGGCGCGTCCGGTTCGCTCTGGCCCACAAGGGGCTGGCGGCTGAAGCCGTCTGCTGGCGTTTTACGGACAAGGAAGCCATCGCCTTCAGCGGCCAGGGAAAGGTTCCCGTGCTGCAGGACGGGGACACGGTGGTATCGGATAGCTGGGATATCGCGCTGTACCTGGAGCACGCCTACCCGGACCACCCGACGCTGTTCCCGGACGGCTCCGGCATCGCCCATGCGCGTTTTGTCAAATACTGGGTGGAGACCACCGTGCAGCTCCCCATCCTGCAACTGGTGCTGCCGGACCTGTTCGACAGCCTGCACGAAAAGGACAAACCCTATTTCCGGGAAACCCGGGAGGCCCGCTTCGGCTGCAGCCTGGAGGATTTCACCCTGCCTGCCGAGAAGGCCCTGCCGCGAATCCGCAATGCGTTCACTCCGCTGCGGCTGACGTTGGCGGAGCAGCCCTTCCTGGAGGGCGATACCCCCGGCCTGACCGATTTCATCGCCGTCGCCCCCTTCTACTGGGCCGCCGCGGTCTCCCCCATGACACTGCTTGAACCGGATGATCCGGTGCGCGCCTGGGTGCTGCGCCTGCACGAACGCTACCCGATCGCCCACGAGGACTGCCGACTGACATCCGCCCAACCGGGCTGAGTACTCCCTGGAGGCTTGCATGATCGACCTGTACTACTGGACCACGCCGAACGGCCACAAGATCACCATCTTCCTGGAGGAAGCGGGACTGCCGTACCGCATCCACCCCATCAACATCGGCAAGGGGGATCAGTTCGACGACGCGTTTCTGAGGATCTCGCCGAACAACCGGATTCCCGCCATCGTCGATCAGGAACCGGCCGACGGCGGCGATCCGGTGTCCGTGTTCGAATCCGGCGCCATCCTCATCTACCTGGCGGAGAAAACCGGCCGGTTCCTGCACCGGGATCTGCGTGGACGTGTGCAGGTGCTGGAGTGGCTGATGTGGCAGATGGGCGGGCTCGGCCCGATGCTGGGCCAGAACCACCATTTCGTCACCTACGCCCCGGAGAAACTCCCCTACGCCATCGAGCGCTACGTGAAGGAAACCGAGCGGCTGTACAGCGTACTGAACAAGCAACTGCGCGGCCGGGACTACATCTGCGGCGAATACAGCATCGCGGACATGGCTGCCTATCCCTGGATCGTGCCCTGGGAGCGCCAGCGGATGGACATAGACACTTTCCCGGAGGTCAAGCGCTGGATGGAGGCCATGAAAGCCCGTCCTGCCGTGGAACGGGCCTACGCCCGGGCCAAGGAGATCAATACCCAGCCGACGGTCAGTGAAGAGGCCAAGGCCGTTCTTTTCGGCCAGGGCCGCCGCGACTGAAACAGCCCGGAGCCGGGCCGCGGTTCAGTCCGCCCCGGCTCCCGGGAGTTCCCAGCACCCGGCCAGCAGCTCGTAGGACCGTAGCCGCGCCGCCTGATCAAACACATCGCAGCTGATGATCAGCTCGTCCGCGCCGGTAATGCCCACGATGCGCTCCAGTTGCGCCCGCACCCGTTCCGGTGACCCCACCGCGGACACACGCAGATGGGCTTCCACGATCGCCTGTTCGTGGGGTGTCCAGATTTCGCCCATGTTTTCCACTGGGGGATCCAGCCGGCCACGCTTTCCGCGGATCATACGCAGGAAACGCTGCTGCAATGAGGTGGCCAGGTATTCCGCTTCGGCATCTGTCTCGGCCACCACCACGTTCGCCGCCACCATGGCGTACGGGCGCTGGCACTGGCCGGAGGGCCGGAAGGTTTCCCGGTACAGACCCAGGGCCGGGATCAGATAATCCGGTGCGAAATGGCTGGCGAAGGCATAGGGCAGCCCCTCATGGGCGGCCAGTCGCGCGCCGTAGTCGCTGGAGCCCAGGATCCACAGGGGAATGTCCAGACCGGCCCCGGGAATCGCCCGCACCCGCTGACCCTCCCGCACCGGGGCGAGAAAGCCCCTCAACTCTGCCAGTAGTTGGGCGAAATCCGCATTCGGGTCGGCCATTCGCTGCCGCAGTGCCGCCGCCGTGGCCTGATCGGTCCCGGGCGCCCGGCCCAGTCCCAGATCGATACGGCCGGGAAACAGGGACTCCAGCGTGCCGAACTGCTCTGCGATAACCAGCGGCGCGTGGTTGGGCAGCATGATGCCACCGGAGCCCACCCGGATCCGCTCGGTCTTCCCCGCCACGTGCGCCAGCAGCACACTGGTGGCGGAGCTGGCCACACCATCAAGATTGTGGTGCTCGGCCATCCAGATGCGACGGTAGCCCAGGCGCTCCGCATGCCGGGCCAGTTCCACCGAGCGCCGGTAGGCATCGGCGGCTCCGCCATCCTGCGGAATGCTGGACAGATCGAAGACGGAAAGCGGAACCTGGCTTGGCTGGGTCACGATATTTCCCCCCGGTTATTCTGAAGATCCGGCCTGGCCCGCCGAATGTGCGGGTTCAGGACAACAAAGGCAAGCGCCAGGCAGATCAGGATCAGGTTGAACATGTAGGGCGCCTGCGGAAACCAGGTATACAGCGGCATACCCACGAAGGGCGCGAAGATCATCCCGGTGGCTCCGGTGGTGGCCATGAGGCCGGTAACGGCACCTTGTTGCCCCAGGCCGACCGTCAGTGATGCACCGGTCACGGCGCCGGGCTGCACCAGGCCAAAGGTGAACCCCATCAGCATCAGGCCGACGAACAGGGTTCCGTAGCTGCCTCCCAGAATGAGAAACAGGAAGGCCAGCAAACCGCAGGACGCCCCCGTCAGCATCATGGTCCGGGGCGCCGGATGCAGCCGACGCACGATGACGAGTTGCGAGAACAGGGCCGCACCGGCGGTACCCATGAGGGCGATGCCAACGCGACGTGCACTCTCCTCCACACTCATCCCCAGCACGTCGATGGCGTAAAAACCGGCGGTCTGCATGGTGCTGGCCTGACAGATCCCGATCATGATACCCACGGCCAGAAACGGCCGGATCCGCGGATCCAGCCGGCTCAGATGGTGCGGCCGTGTCCGCTGCTCCCTGGGTGGCCGCTGCTCCTGCAGGAACAGGGCCACCACCAGGGCACTGAGAAAACCCAGTGCCGCCACCGCGAAGAACGGCGCCACCAGACCGAACACCGTGAATACGGACACCATGCCCGGCCCCAGGGTGACCCCCAGCCCGAAGGCCGCGGTCAGCGTGGTCAACTGTGCCGCCCGTTCATGGGGGGCGCTGCGGTCGGCGATGTAAGCCTGGGCGGCGGGAACGGTTGCCGAACCGAACAACCCGAAAATGGAACGGGCGCCCACCATCAGCCCGTAGGCGACCAGCAGGCTCACCCAACCATTCAGGCCGGCCATGACCGCCAGGCCGAAGGCGATCATGGAGATGCCGTAGGCGGTCAAGCCCAGGATGATGGCGGGTCGCCGGCCCCACATGTCACTGCGTCGTCCGAAATACGGGCTGCCGATCACCCAGAGCACAGCGGACACCGCAAAGATCGCACCCACCTGAAGTTCGCTGAGCCCCATGTTCCGGGCCACCGGCGGCAGCACGGCGAACATCAGCGACTGCCCCATGCCCATACAGATGAGGCAGACGAACAACAACGTGAAAGCCCCCCGGCGATGCTCGGCGGGGGGCGATGACAGTTGCTGCACGTCCGGGACAGGCTGTCCCGGCGTGACCTGACCGGATGGCGATTTCACCGTCTCATGATATCAATTCCGCATGGGGGAAGTCTGGCCTGGACGGCCTGACCGTGACATGCTGTCGCCCGCGAAATTCCGTAATGGCTCCCGATACCCGCGGCAGCCTGGATCAGCCCGAATCCTGTAACGAGATGACCATGAGCGACGCCCTGTTTCAGAAAGACGGCCAGTACCACGTTCCCACCGACCAGAGTCGCGGGCCCTGGAGTCCGGACCACCTGCATGGCGGCCCGGTGGTGGGGCTGATGGCCCATGCGGCGGAACGGGCCTCGGCCCAGTCGCAACTCCGCCTTGCCCGGCTGACCGTGGACCTGTTGCGGGCGGTACCGAAGCAGCCCCTGCGGGTGGAAGCGAACGTGGTCCGCCCTGGCAGACGGCTGCAGGTACTGGAAGTCAGGCTACTGGCGGATGACACCGAGGTCACCCGGGCCACAGCGCTGTTCCTTGAGCGAAACGCCATCGACGTTCCAGCCCACGGGCTGTTCCCGGAAACCGCCCTGGCGCCCCCGGATGCCACCTCGGCGCCGGACCTGGCCACCGCCGCCGGCTGGGATGCCCGTTACAGCCCGGTGGGTTTCCACACCACGGCACAGGCAGTGGTCCTGGACGGCGTGCGGGGCCAGGGCCACGGCCGGGTATGGATGCGGCTGCCGCTGCCCCTGGTTGAGGGTGAGGATACCAGCGCCAGCGTCATGGCGGCGACTCTGTGCGATTTCGGCAACGGCGTCGGCCAATTGAACCTGGGGCCCGACCTGGGCAGCATCAATGCGGACGTCAGCCTCTATCTGCACCGCCCGCCGGCGGGCAAATGGCTTGGCCTGGACGCCGCCAGCCACATGCAGCCCAACGGCATGGGCCTGGTGGAAACCACGCTGTTCGATATGCACGGTCCGGTGGGCAAAGTGCTCCAGGCGACCATTGCCATGAGCACGCGCGGGAAGTAACGGAGGCTTCGTTGCGGGGCTGGTGCCGGGTCTGCTTCCAGACACGCCGTGAATACGGCCCTGCAGGCTTGTCGGCCGCGTCCATGCGGCGGACAGTCCGTCAGTGGGGTGCCCCGGCCGGCCCGATCGAAGCTGAACAAACACCCGGCCTTCAGTCGAAACTCATCGGCGGGCGGATCGGCGGCAGTTCGGCGAACTTCCCCGGGCGCTTTTCCCGATTCGCCTCCATGGCCTCGAGAACTTCTTCCGGCTGCAGCATGCTGGCGTTCCAGATGCCGATGTAGTCCAGCGCATCCTCGGTGGAATGGTCCCGGGCATAGTTGGCCATGCGCTTGCAACCGTGAACGGCCAGGGGCGGCCGCTGGGCGATCTCGCGGGCGATGCCCATCACATCCGCCAGCATGGCCGCCTGGTCCGGATACACGCGGTTCACCAGCCCGAGTTGCAACGCCTCACGGCTGGACATGCGCCGCCCGGTATACGCCAGTTCCCGGGCGATGCCCTCCGGCATCAGCTTGAAGATGCGTGGGAACGTGCCCACGTCCGCGGTCATGCCGATGTTGATCTCCTGGATGGTGAGAAAGGCATCCTCCGTGGCGTAGCGCATGTCGCAGGCGGTGACCATATCCACGCCTCCGCCAATGCATCCGCCCTGGATTGCCACCAGCACCGGAACACGGCACCGTTCCAGACAGGTGAAGGTGTCCTGCATGCGCTTCACGTTGTCGTAGAACTTCAACCCCGCCTGGCGGCGGGCGATGCGCGCGGCCTCGTCATCGCCCCGGGGCGGCATCATGTCGGCGAAGGCACTGACATCCAGCCCTCCGGTGAAATGCGGCCCGGTGGAAGAAATGACGATGACCCGGGCCCGGACGTTCTCGTCGATATCCCGGATCAACCGCGGCAGTTCCTCCCAGAATTCCCGGATCATGCTGTTGCGCTTGTCCGGGCGGTTCATCACCACGTGGGCGATCTGGCTCTCGATGGTCACGTCGAAACAGGTGTAGCTCATCAGCATCTCCTGATGGATGGGTGAATGGAGTCAGGCGTCCCCACGGATCAGGTCCGCCGCCTTTTCCGCGATGGCGATCACCGGCCCGTTGGTGTTTCCGCCAATCAGCGTGGGCATGATCGAGGCATCCACCACGCGCAGGCCGGGAACCCCATGCACGCGCAGCCGGGCATCCACCACGGCGTCGGCATCACTGCCCATGCGACAGGTTCCCACGGGATGATAGATGGTGTCGGCCCGGCGGCGCACGAAATCCCGGAGCTCATCCTCGCTCTGTGCCGCCGCCCCGGGGAACAGTTCCTCTCCCCGGTAGGGGGTAAAGGCCTCGGTGGCCAGGATGCGGCGACCCAGGCGCACCGCGGCCAGCATCTGGGCCATGTCGTCCGGATCGGCCAGGTAATTGGGATCAATCAACGGCGCATCCAGCGGATTGGCGCTGGCCAGTGTGATGGTGCCGCGGCTGCGGGGCCGCAGGTTGCAGACGTGCAGGGAAAAGCCGTGCCCCAGCAGTAGCCGGAGATTACCCGCGTGATCCTCCAGCTTCACCAGGGTGAGATGCAACTGCAGGTCGGGCACATCCAGTCCCGGGCGGCTACAGGCGAAGCCACCCGCCTCCGTACCGTTGCTGCTCAACATGCCAATGTCCCCACGCCGGTAGGCACGGAACGCGCGGATCAATGACGGGATACTGCTGAATGTGAGGCCATGGGTCACAGGTTGGGTCGCCCGGTGCACGATCAGGATATCCAGATGATCCTGAAGGTTACGGCCCACGCCCGGCAGGGCCTTCTGCACGGCGATGCGGTGACGGCGCAGTTCATCCTCCGGACCGACGCCGGACAACATGAGCAGTTGCGGCGAGTTGATCGCACCGGCGCAAAGCAGTACCTCCCGCCCCGCCCGTAACGTCTCCCTTCTCCGGCCACGGTGCAGTTCCACGCCCACTGCCCGGCCATCCTCCAGGATCAGCCGCAGCACGTGACCGCCAGTGATCACATGCAGGTTGGGTCGCCCCTGCGCTTCCCGCAAATAGGCGGCTGCCGCACTCCAGCGCCTGCCGTCCTTGATCGTGACGTGGTACAGACCCAGCCCCTCCTGACGGGGGCCATTGAAATCCGGATTGGGGGGAATCCCGACTTCCTCGCCGGCAGCGGCCAGAACCTGGCTGATGGGATTGGGTTCCCGCTGACCGGAGACATGCAGGGGGCCGTCAACGCCGTGGTAGTCGCCGCCGCCGCCCGGTTCGAAATGCTCCGCGCGGCGGAAGTACGGCAACAGCTCCTGAAAGCTCCAGCCGGGGTTCCCCAGGTTCGCCCAGTGATCGTAATCGGACGGGTGGCCCCGGGTGTAGCACATGGCATTGACGGAGCTGCTGCCGCCCAGGGCCTTGCCCCGCGGAGTGTAGATACGGCGGCCATGGAGATGCCGCTGGGGCACCGTGCGGTAGCGCCAGTTGAGCCGCGGATGGCGCATCAGGCCCAGGATGCCCATGGGCATGTGGATCAGCGGGGAAGAATCCGGCGGCCCGGCCTCGATCAGGCAGACGCGTGTCTGCGGATCGGCACTGAGCCGATTGGCCAGCACACAGCCGGCGGACCCGGCACCAACGATGATGTAGTCGTACACGCGGCTCCCCTGCCCGACCCATGTCTGTTGTTCTTGTGAAGCCGCCTGAGCAAGAACGGCCCTCGCCAACATACACGCGATCCGGCAGCGGATGCACGCCTCAAGTGAGGAAGCACTGATCTGGTCCCGTGGCGCTTCCTTAATCCCCCAGGGCACCGCCGCAACTGGAGCCCTGCCCGGCGGTACAGCCGAAACAGTGCTCAGCAACGGCGATGGATGCGCCCTCCAGTCGCTCGGCACGCAGTTCGCTGATATGCGCATTCCCCGCGGCGGCCGCCCCCAGCGGCATGCCCAGCATCTGGTTGAAGTCGCAGTCGTGGACGAAGCCCTTCCAGTCCACCGAGATCAGTGAGCGGCACATGACCGCATCCAGGTTCTCCGGCCGGTGGGCGTTGCGCAACAACGCCATGTATTCCCCGTACTTGCGCTCCTTGAACAGGGTCTTGGCGAAGCGGTTGATGGGCATGTTGGTGATGGTGAACAGGGTGTTGAACCGCACACCGTAGTGCGCCCACAGGTGCTGGTGATAGGCGTGTTCCAGTTCCTTCTGCGGCGGCGGCAAGGTGGCCCCCAGAGGATTGTAGACCAGGTTCAGTTCCAGGCCGCTGCCCTCACGTCCGTATCCCAGCGCGTTGAGGCGCTTCAGTCCGGCGATGCTGGCCTGAAAGACGCCATCCCCCCGTTGGCTGTTGACGTTGTCCTCCAGGTAACACGGCAGCGAGGCCACCACCTGAACGCGGTGCTGCGCAAGGAACTCCGCCAGATCCTCATACCCCGGTTGCTCCAGGATGGTCAGATTGCAGCGGTCCATCACGGTCACGCCACGGGCCCGCGCCGCCCGGACCAGATCACGGAAATGGGGGTTCATCTCCGGCGCACCGCCGGTGAGGTCCAGCGTCTCGATCCGGGAGCGGTCAATGAAGGCGATGACCTGGTCCACCGTGGCCCGGTCCATGACCTCTTTCCGATTGGGACCGGCATTCACATGGCAGTGGAAACAGGTCTGGTTGCAGACATAGCCCAGGTTCACCTGCAGGGTCTGGAGCCGCGTGCGATGGATCTCCGGAAAACGGTTGGCCCGCAGGATCGGTTCAACGGCACTCATTGGCGCTCCTCATGGAAGTAGACGATTGATCCAGTGCACCAGGCGCCGCGTGCCCGGTGCGAAGAGTTTCGGTGAATACAGTGAATTGACCGCGCGGCGATGGATCTGTGCCAGGGTCGGATAGGCGTGGATGGCCGCTGCGATCTGCCCGATTTTCAGGCGCGCCTGCATGGCCAGGACCAGCTCGTGGATCAACTCGCCCGCATGCGCCCCCACCATGCTCGCACCCACCAGGCGCCCCTTGTGGACCACAAGCTTTGCGAGCCCGTGTTCCGAGCCCTCCGCCAGAGCCCGGTCCACCTCTCCGAAGGGAAACCTGGCAATCTGCACGGCCAGCCCCTGGTCCAAGGCCTGTTGTTCGGTGAGCCCCACATGGGCCACCTCCGGATCCGTGTAGGTCACCCAGGGGACGACACGGTAGTCGGCCTTCTTCGGGACGCGGAAGATGGCATTGGCGATGATGATCCCGGCCTGATACTCAGCCATATGGGTGAACGGATAGGGGCCGCAGACATCGCCACAGGCGAAGATGTGTTTGGCGGTGGTGCGCATACGCGCGTCCACGCGGATACCCGCCCGGTCGTTGGCAACGCCCGCCCGGTCCAGATCCAGCGCATCAGTGTTGGGGCTGCGCCCCGCGGCGATCAGCAGTCGGTCCGCCTCCACAATCTCCTTCTGTTCACCGGCCCGGCAGTGCAGCCGGTGCAGGCCTGCTTCGCCGTCCACCCGATCCACGGTAACGCCGGTTCGTACATCCAGGCCCTCGGCGATGAGCGCATCCCGCAGGCTTGCCGCGATCTCCGGATCCTCCCGGGGAAGAATCTGCGGCGCCATTTCCAGCACGGTGACCTGGCTGCCGAGCCGCTGAAAGGCCTGGGCCAGCTCCAGGCCAATGGGGCCGCCACCCAGCACCGCCAGGCGTTCCGGCAGCCGCTTCTCGGCGAAGACGGTCTCGTTGGTCAGATAATCCACCGCCTCCAGGCCCGGGATCGGGGGTGCGACGGGGCGTGATCCGGTGGCGATGACGAAGCGGCGCCCGGCGATGGCCTCCCCGTCCACATCAACGGTATGGCTGTCGAGGAAGCGCGCCGTGCCGAAGCGGACGTCCACGCCGTATCCGCGAAAGCGCTCCGGATCGTCGTGAGGCTGGATGCGGGCGATAACCCCACGCACCCGGTCCATGACCTTCTCCAGGTCCACGCTGACCGTACTCACGGAGATTCCGAAGCGTTCCGCATCCCGCGCGAGACGCGCCACTTCGGCGGAGCGGATCAGTGTCTTGCTGGGCACGCAGCCATAATGCAGGCAATCCCCACCCAGGTTCGGCTCCCGCTCGATGAGCACCACATCCAGGCCCAGTTGCCCGGCCACGCTGGCCGTGACCAGACCACCGACGCCCCCGCCGATGATCACCAGGTCATGACGCCGCGATCCGTCGCCCATTATCACCCTTCCTTCTCTGTTGAATCCAACGCCACCGGGCGGCCGCGCAAGCGGCGCACCAGGCGCGGCAAGAACATCACCGCCGCCAGCAGTCCGATGGCAACCAGGATGGCCTGGATACCGCCACGGCCGCCGGCCACGGTCTCCGCACCCGCATGACCGATCCAGGTATAGGCGAAAGCCCCGGGGAACATGCAGACATACGAGGCAAGCACATAGTGCCCCAACGGGATCCGGGTCAGCCCCAGGGCGTAGTTGAGCAGATTGAACGGGAACACCGGCACCAGCCGGGTGAACGCGACGAACCGCCAACCCTCCCGCTCCACGCCCTGGATGAGTTGCTGCAGCCGACCGCCGGCCCGGGCGGCCACCCAATCGGATGCCAGATAACGGGCCACCAGAAAGGCCAGCGTGGCACCCAGCGTGGCCCCGGTCAGGCTGTAGAAGGTGCCAAACACCGGACCGAACAGCACCCCTCCGGCGATGGTGAAGACGAGGCCGGGCAAAAACGCCACCGCGGCCACCGCATAGAACGCCATGAACACCAAGGGAGCCAGAAATCCAAGAGCGTCAAGTCGCTGCTGCAGCATGTCCACGCTCAACTGGTCGCGGAACATGTAGCCGGCAACCGCCAGGGATACCACACCGAAAACGAGCAGTATCCGGATCAAGGTGCGTCTATCGCGCATGGTCCACTCCGTCCGCCGGGTAGCCGAACCCGTGTCTGATTTCTGACAACGTGAAAATGAAATGCATCCCGCAGGAGGCATGCCAGACAATACAAGGCCTCCCGGGTGGGGGTTACTGGTGATTGTACGTACGCGGCACCGGCTGGAACCGGCGCACCGCATTCTCGTATACGGACAACAGTGCCGGCACCAGAAACAACACCAGCAGCGAGGCCACTGCAAGGCCAAAGGCGATGGCGATGGCCATGGGGATCAGGAACTGGGCCTGCACCGAGGTCTCGAAGATCAGCGGCAGGAGGCCGCCAATGGTGGTCAGTGTCGTGACCAGCACCGGGCGCAGCCGCAAGCGTGACGCTTCCACCAGGGCCGTTTCCACCGGCAACTGGGGGTTCTCGTCCCGGATCTCCCGGTAGAAGGTCACCAGGATGATGGAATTGTTGACCACAATACCGGACAGGCCGAACAGCCCGAACAGGGACAGGATGGTGAGATCAAGCCCGAACAGCCAGTGGCCGAAAAAGGCCCCGACAATACCGAAGGGAATCACCGCCATCACCAGTAGCGGCCAGCCATAGGAGCCGAACACCCAGGCCAGGATCAGGTAGATCAGCGCCATGGCCAGGAACAGACCGGTGCGCATGTCCGCCAGTGTCTCCTCCTGATCCGCCGCCCGGCCCTCGAAGGCGGTCTGCAGGCCGTACCGGTCCCGGAGTTCCGGCAGCAGCGTGGCCTCCAGGTCTGCCAGTATCCGGTTCGCATTGGCCACCTGGGCATCCACATCCCCACTGACACGGACCGCCAGGCGGCCGTCGAAATGCCGCAGAGAGGCGAAACTGCGCCGGCTTTCCACATCGGCCACATTCTCCAGCGGTACCATGCGTCCGTCCGTCAGCCGGATGCGGAAATCGAACAGGCTGGCCAGCCGGTCCCGCTCCACCTCCGGCAGCCGAACCCAGACCTCGATCTCATCGCGCCGGTGCTGGAAGATCTGCACCAGGCTGCCGGCAAAGGCGTTGCGCAGCTGGGTACCGATTTCCGCGGAGCTCAGGCCCAGCGCGCGCCCTTCCGCGTTCACCCGGTAGATCCACTGCTCCGGGCCGAACGGCAGATCATCCGTGATCCCCGACACGCCCTCGATCTGTCGGAGATAGTCCTGCAGTTCCAGCGCGGCGGATTTGAGCTGTTCCGGGGCAGCGCCGGTCAGGCGCACATCGATATCCGCCCCCGGCGGCCCCGTGCCCCGCTCACGGATCACCAGGGATTCCAGGCCCGGCGCCGGGGGGGTACGTGCCTCCCAGGCACGGATGAACTCCCGGTTACGCAGACTGCGCTGATCCGGTGAACTGAGTTCGACGAAGATGGCGCCGAAATGCTCACCCTGGCGCTGGTCGCTGGGGTCCGCGGCAACGGTCCGACCGGTGTTCCGCACATAGGTCTGCACCACACCGCCGGCCTCCGCGTCCACTTCCTTCAGCGCACGCTCCAGTTCATCCAGATAGGTCTGGACCCGTTCCCGCGGTGTTCCGGGGGAGAACGCCACGTTGGCGTGAACGATGGTTCCCTCCACACTGGGGAAAAAGGTGAACGCCAGACGACCGGACGGCACCAGCGAGAAGGCCAGAACCAGCAGCGCCACGGGTAGCATCAACGCGGCCCAGCGATAAGCCAGCGCCAGTTCCACGGCACGGCGGAAGGGGCCGTCGCGAAAGCGGTTGAAGGCGCCGTCCACCCGCTGCCGCCACCGCCCCGGCTGGTGCCGGTGACCCCGCTCGAAGGAACGCCGCAGGTGGCCGGGGAGAATGAGAAAGGCCTGGATGATGGCAGCGATGATCACGCAGACGATGACCAGAGGAATATCGAACAGGATATTGCCGATGGGGCCGCCGATGATCATCAGTGGCAGGAACGCCGCGATGGTGGTGAGCGAGGCGGCCATGACCGGCTCGAACATGCGCCGCGCGCCGTTGACCGCCGCATCCGCCGGCGCCTCCCCGCTCTGTAGGCGGCTGTAGGCGTTCTCACCCACCACAATGGCATTGTCCACGATGATGCCCAGCGCCATGATGAAGGCGAACAGGCTCATCATGTTGATGCTGCCGCCGGTGAAGAACAGGACGGTCAGCGCGGCCAGAAAGGACACCGGGATGCCCAGCGTCACCCAGAAGGCCATGCGCACCGACAGAAAGGTGATCAGTACCGCAATCACCAGTAGCAGCCCGCCGGTGCCGTTCTTCAGCAGCAGTTGGATGCGCTCGCTGATGAACAGCCAGAATTCGTCGAACACTTCCAGGTGGACCGTTGGCGGCAGCGTCGGGCGGCGCTCCGCCAGGTAATCGTCCAGCACCCGGGCCGCGGCCAGCGCGTCTTCCTGCTCCGCGCGCTGGACCAGGATCTCCACCACGTCGCTGTCATGCAGCGCCAACTGCACCTGGTTGTCCCGGGCCTGCTGGCGCACGTCCGCCAGATCTCCCAGACGCACGCTGCGGCCACCCTCCAGGGGCAATTGCAGCTCCCGGAACTGCCCGGCCGTCCTCGCCTGGTCCAGCACCCGGATCTGCCGCGCCACGTCCGCATCCCCCGCATCACCGGCCGGCAGGTCGCGGCTCTGGCCGGCCACCAACCGGGCGAGCTGTTCATGGGACAGGTTCAGGTCGGTCAGACGTTCCTGGGAGATCTCGATGCTGATCTCCTGTTCCGCCAGACCGGTGATCTCCACCCGGGTCACCCCGGCATCCAGCAATTCCTCCTCGAGCTGGCGACTCAACTCCCGGACTTCCCGGGTATTCAGATCACCGGTCACCAGCAGACGGGCCACCGGATCGTAGCGGGTCACGCGACTGATGGTGGGTTCCCGCGCATCCTCCGGCAGATTGCGTACCCGCGCCACGCGATCCTTGATGGACTCGGTGGCCTGGGCGATGTCGGTGCCCTCCTGCAGCTCCACCACAATGGTGGTGCTGCCCTCCCGGCTGACCGAGGTCAGCGTGCGCAAGCCGTCCAGGTCGCGCAGTTCATCCTCAAGGGGAGACGTGATGGTGTCGGCCACATCCTCCGCTGACGCGCCTCGCCATTCCACGGTGACGGTGACGAAATCCAGCTCGAAGGTGGGGAAAAACTGGGTGTTGAGCTGCTGCAGAGACCAGAGCCCGGAAACCAGCATCAGCAGCATGATCAGATTGGCTGCCACCGGGTGCCGTGCGACCCAGGACAGCCAGGATCCGTTACCGGCTTCCGCCTTCATGGCCTAGTTCTCCAGCACCTGAACACGGAGCCCGTCCATGGCCTGGGCAAGCTGGGTGGTCACGATGCGGTCGCCGTCGGCCAGGGCATCGGAGCGCACCAGCACCCCCCGGCGACCGTCCGGAAACCGCGCGTCACCCAGGCGTTCAACATCCAGCGCACGCAGGCGCCCGTTTTCCACGCGGTAAACGCGCGCCGTGTCATACAGGGCTTCGAACGGCAGCAGCACCGTGCCGGTCTCGACCGGTAGACCCAGCTCCAGCTCGGCGAAACGGCCCAGAACCGGATCCTCGCCGGCATCCTGCAGCCGGAACAAGGCATCCACGCCACCCTGGCCGCGCTCTGCGCGCCCTGCAAACCGGGACAGGCTGGCCGGAAACACCTGTCCGTCTATGTGGACACGGGCCCGCAGCGCTTCGGTCTGTTGGGCATCGCGGATGCGGGACAGATAGACACGGGGAATGGTGACGCGTATTTCCAGGCGTTCGGAATCGTAGAGGCGCACCAGCGGCTCGCCGGGACGGACGCGATCCCCGGCTGCCACCATCACCTCCGCAAGACGCCCGTCGAAGGGTGCTTGCAGCCGGGTGCGGGCAAGGTTGAGGGCCGCCCGGTCACGCAACGCTTCCGCCCGCGCCATGCGGGCATCAAGCTGATCCAGTCGCGCCTGCCCGGTATCCACGGCGAACCGACGCGCGCTCACGGCCAACTCCTGCCGGGTCGTTTCCAGCTCCGCACGCTCCAGGGCGGACGGCGAGACGAACTGTTCCCCGGCCAGCTCCCGCAGACGCTGCGCCTCCCGCCGGGTAAGTGTCAGCAATTGCTGCTCCAACGCCAGCTCGCCGCGATCGGACCGCAAACGCTGCTCTTCGATCCGGCGCTGCTGGCGCAGCTCCGCCAGTTCCGCCTCCCGTTCCGCGAGCACCAGCCGCAGATCATCCTCATCCAGCCGGATCAGCAGTTCCCCCGCGCCCACCCGTTCCCCCTCAAGACGGGGAACGGCCAGGACATCCGCCTCCACCGGGGCGACCACGGTAACCAGTGCCGGGGACTCGAGAAAGCCCTGCAGGCGGACGATGGGCCGATAATCCCCCAACTCCGCGGTCTGCACCGCCACCGGCCAGGCGCGCTCCTCCAGGGGTTGAGGCTCGGGCTGTGGTCGAGACCCCATCAGCGCGGCAACCAGAACCACGGTAACGATCACGATCAGTAGCGGAAGCAACCATCTCAGCAGGGGACTGGGTGGTGACATGGACAGGCAGTACTCCCACGGGGAATCCGATTTCCGAGATCGCTATGGTGTCATGGACCGGCGCCACGTGCAGCAGCAAAGTGGCGGCGGCGGGCTAGTCGAACTGACTGAGGTACTGATTCAGGCGGGCGGCCGACACTTCCCCCACATGGGCGTCCACCAGTCGCCCGTCGGCGTCGAAGAACAGCGTAGTGGGCATGCCGACGGTGCCGAAGTGCTGCCCGAGGCGGTTGCCGGTATCCAATAGCACATGGGCAAGATCCAGTTCCTCATGCTCCAGGAACGCCCGGACCAGTTCGGCGGATTCACCCTGGTTGGGGAACACGAAGTGGATGCCCGGGTTGCCCTGCTGCGCCGCCTGGAAGGCCGGCATCTCCCGGCGGCAGGGTGGGCACCAACTGGCCCAGAGGTTCACCACCACGGGCCGTCCCGCATACCGCTCCAGCGGTACTTCCCGAAACTGCAGATCGTGCAGCGTGATCCCCGTGGGGAGGCCGGGCCGCTCCTGATCCATGAGGGCGGTGGTGAGCGTGGTCAGCCCGAACCACACGGCCAGCCCCAGTACCAGCGGCGCCTGCAGCAACGGCGGCGGGTAACGGCGGTACAGGGAGATCAGCAGGGCGGTGACCACTGTGGCGGCCACGCCGGCCAGCGGTGCGTATCCGTCCTGCCAGAGATACAGCGCCTCCCAGGGCGCGTCCCGGTAAAACGGCCAGTTCTGCACCACGTAGACCAGTCGCGCAGCGCCCAGGCCAACCAGCAGGGATACCCACAGGGGTGAACTCAGATCCGTCCTGTGCCGCCGCTCCAGCCACATGGCCAGACCGAACACGGCCACCACACCCAGAAACAGGAACAAGCGGGGCAGCGGGATCAGGAACGGTCCCAGTGTGACGGCATCCAAGGGCACACCTCCAGTCGCGTCAGCGATGACGGGAGAACCGACACCGGATACTCCCCCGGGTTCATTCCGAATACAAGAGGCGCGACCCATGCCGGGGCTGCGGGTCCCCGGCGGGCAACCCCGGAGCGGGGAATCCATCGGCCTTGCCGAGACGCCCGCCCCCACTGGTGCCGACCCGACTTAGCCGATAAGCTGCGGGACAATACCACCAGAACGAAGAACAGGGAGCTTTCACAGCCATGCTGATCATGATCATCGGCCTGCTGATTTTCCTCGGCGCCCACTCCGTGCGCATCGTCGCCGAGGACTGGCGCACCGCGCAGATCCAGCGCATGGGGGAACTGCCGTGGAAAGCGGCCTACTCCCTGGTTTCCATCTTCGGCCTGGCCATCGCCATCTGGGGCTTCGGCCAAATGCGGCTGGACCCGACCTGGGTGTGGTTCCCGCCGGTAGGCCTGAGGCACGCGGTGTCCCTGTTCATGATCCCGGCCTTTATCCTGCTGGTGGCGGCCTATATGCCTCGCAACCACATCCGGGCGAAGCTGGGTCATCCCATGCTGCTGGCGGTGAAGCTCTGGGCCTTGTCCCACCTGCTGGCCAACGGCCGCCTGGGGGACATCATCTTCTTCGGCGCCTTCCTGGTCTGGGCGGTTTTCTGTTTCCGGGCGGCACGCCGCCGCTCCCCTGCTCCGGCCACCGAACCGTCCAGCATGGGCAGCACCATCGCCACGGTGGTGATCGGTCTGGTGGCCTATTATGTGTTCGCCATGTACCTGCATATCCCGATTACCGGCATGCCGGCCATACCCATGGGCTGATGCGCCGCCGCGCGGCGTTCCCCGGATCTCCGCGGGGAACCATGAGCCCCTCAGAGAGGGGCCCTGGCCCCCTGCAGGGCGAACGCCGCATCGGCACCCAGTGCGTCGAACAACGCACCATGGCAGGTGAACAGAATGATCTGCAGCCGTTCCCGCGAGGCGCGGTACAGCAGGCGCTGCACTTGCCGGATACGGTCCGCATCCGTATTGATCAGTGCATCATCCAGGACCAGCGGGAGTGACTCCTCTCCGGCCAGCACCTCCGCCAAGCCGATGCGGACCAGCATACCCAACTGTTCCTGCGCACCGCCGGACAGCGCCTCATAACTCTCCCGGATGGGACCGCTCTCCAGCCCGGCCACCCGCAACTCCTCATCCAGTGCCAGCGAGGAACCGGGGAAAATGTCCTCCAGATAGGGACCGATCCGTTCCATCACCGGCCGGGTCAACCGCTCCTGGGCGGCGCGGCGCCGCTCGGATAAGAGTGTCCACAGGCGGCGTGCCGCTTCCGCCTGGCGGCGGAGCCGTTGATCCTGGCGTTCCGCCGCCTCCAGTACGGCCTCCTGCTCCAGCAAGGACTCATAGGGGGCATCCTCCGCCGCCCGCTGAAGGGTCCAGCGCAGCTCCCGGATCTGTTGCTCCAATTCCTGCTGCCGGGACTCAAGCCCGCTCAAGGCCTGGTGCGCCTGCTGCAGATCCATGGCCGCCTGATCTCCACCCAATTCCTCGAACCGCGCCCGCGCCTGATCACGGGATACCACCCGCTCCTCCCAGGCGGATCGTGCCGATGCCTGGGCCGCGGCCAGCTCCGCCGCTCCGGGGAACTGATCCAGGGCACGCTGCAGCCGCTCCTGCTGCTGGGCGAGACCGCGCACGGTCATCCGTTGGCCGGCCAAGGCGGCGTTGCGCTCCGCCAACACCTGCTGCAGGCGGTCGCGGTCATCCCGGACACGCTGCAAGCGGTGCTCCGCCTCCCGCTCGCTCCGCTCCGCGGCGACCACATCGGGCAAGGCCTCCTGGGCCGCCTCCCGGGCCTGGAGTTGTTCATCCAGCAGGCGCTGGTGCCGTTCCAGTGCCTCGATACCGTCAGGCGCCCGATCCTGCAGCCGCTGCTCCAGCAGACGCAGTTCCCGCATGAGTTCGGCGCGACGGGTCAGCCGCTCCTCTGCCTCGGCCACTGTGGAAACGCCCAGTTCGGCACCGGCGGCGTCCACCTCCCGCTGTGTGTCCGCCACCCGGTCCCGGAGTCGGGCCAGTTCACCACCACCCGGGCTGATCGCCACCGCCACCAGATCGCCGATGCGGATGACCCGGTCCTCGGTCACCGGAAAGCGCCTCCGCCCCCCCTTGGGCAGCATTTCGCCATCGATGTGCACATCATCCAGCGCAAGCAGCTCCACGGCCGCGGCGGCCCCCTCCAACCGGGCACGCGCCTGTTCAAGGGCTTCGCTGACCCGGCGATAAGCCTGAACCTGTGCTTCGGTGATTCCACCGCATTGCCTCAACTGCCGGTCGATATCGGTACACTGCTCCCGGAGCATCCGGGCCTCGTCCAGGTTTCCCGCCAGGCGCTCCCGTTCCTCCCGGAGCAGCCGTTGCTGATCCGCACGTCGAACCTTTTCCAGGATATCCCGGGCCTGCTGGCGGGCCTTGTCGGCCTCGGCCACGGCCGCCTTGCACGCCTCCAGCTCCGCCGTCAAACGGGTGACATCTTGTTGCAGGTGTTCCTGGTCAACCTCGGCGGCGCGGCGCGCTTCCCGTATCTGTTCCAGTTCCCCCTGCAATCGGTCGCGATCCTTGCAGCGCTGTACGGCCTGTTCCAGTTCGCCCGCCTGCCATTTCACCTGCTCCTCGAGCACCGCCAGTTGCTGCCGCGCATTGCGGGCGTCCTCGGCTTTCCCCCGGGCCTCGGCCAGAACGTCCTGCTGGCGGCGGATACGCGGGACCAGGCCATCGAGTTCGTCCTGCAGGCGCTGCAGTTTGCCGGCCGCCTGAAGCGTTGCGTCCTGATGGTCCCGCGCCCGTTCCCAGGCCTCCCGGGCCTGCTCCAGGGCCTCCCGGGTCTCTCGCAGCACCTTGCCTTCCTGCCCGGTGGGGGTGAAGTAGCGCTCGAACTCAGCCCGCGCCCGCTGTAACAGGGCCTGCCCCTTCGGGCCCACCGTGGCTTCGCCGATCTGGGCGGACAGGCTGTCCTGCAACCAACCACGGCTGTCCTCGTTCATGTGTACATGGGGTGGGACCCGGGAATCCCCCTGGCGCAACCACAACAGCGGCCAGAGCCCCAGATCCTCGTCGGCAACACCGGTACGCTTTCCGGGGCGGGTACGCAGCAGCGTGCGCAGCCGCTCCTCCGCCGCATCGCCTTCCAGAGTCTGGCCACCGCCGCTGAGTCGGGTGTAGGCCCCCTTGAGGAAGCGTTTTTCCAGTTCGTACTCCACCTGGCCCAGTGCAAAGCGGATACGGGTGAACGGGGAACTGCCGGGATCCTGCCAGGACTGCAGCTCCTGCTTGTACTGGGCCTGGCCCTTGCTGGTCTCGAACAAGCCATACCACAAGGCCTGAACCATCCGGCTCTTGCCGGATTCATTCGGGCCGGTGACGAGGTTCAGGTGGGGCGACAGGGGGCCGATTCGCTGCTCCTCGAGCCCCCGCCAATGCCTGGCCTGCCATTCGATCAGCCGCATCTGCCCACCTCCTGCATCAGGCGATGCAGCAACCGCAGCGCGTCCCGGTCCCCGGGGTCTTCACCAGCGAGCAACACCTCGGCCACTTCGCCGATGAAGCCTTCGCCGGACAGCCTCTCCAGGTCCCCGGCGGTGGGTTCGGCCTGCACCTGGTCAACGGCCAGACGCAGATACGCGAGGCGTTCCGCCTGATCCTCCAGCAGGTGGTCCAGCCGGGCCCGGGCGGACAGGGAAAGCTGTCCGGTCAACCGGAGTTCAAGCAGGGTCCAGGAACGCTCCGGCAAGGCTTCCAGCCAGTGCTCCAGCTCGTCCACCTGGGCGTCTTCATGAAAGTCCACCGCATGCCGCAGCCAGCGGGTGCGTGCCACCGGCACTTGCTCCACCCGGGGCGTGGCACCCGGGCCGTCGATATCCACAAGCAGGGCGTACCCCGGCGCCTGTTCCTTGAACCGGGTGGCCTCGGGTGTTCCCGGATACCATGCGCGGTCATCGACGCGATAGACGCCATGCCAGTCGCCCAGGGCCAGGTAGTCGAACCCCTTGCTCAGAACGGCCTGAACATCGACCAGATTCGGGGTTTCCGTGCTCTCGCCAAAGCGCATGGCACCACCATGCGCCACCGCGATCCGTACACCCTCCCCCGTCTCCCGGCGTGGCAGCCAGGCGGTGGGATCATCGCGCTCATGCCGGCGGGACAAGGGACAGGGATAAACCGCGGCCCCCGCCAGCACCAGTGGTTCCCGCTCCGTGGCGACCCGGACGTTATCCGGGCAAAGCATGCGATGGAGCGCCGAATCCGGTGTGGCCGGGTCGTGGTTACCCGGAATCAGCAGCACCGGGATATCGCCAAAGGTCCGCAGGGCATCGCTGGCCTGCTGCAGGGTGTCGCCTCCGACACCGTTGTCATCGAACACGTCGCCGGAAACGACCACCAGGTCCACGGCCCGCTCCCGGGCAAGCCCGGCCATATGCCGGATGGTGTCGAAACGTTGGGCGCGCAGCCGGGCCGCCGCCTCCCCGGACAGAAAACGCAGCTTCAGCCCCAACTGCCAGTCCGCGGTGTGCAGCAATCTCACGTTGGAAAACTCCCCTTTCCCATGGCTGTAGGGTTACGCTGTCACGACGCGTGGTTGCAGCAAATCACAGACCCTCTCTCGACAAAAACAAGGAGGTCTGGTGCGTTTTACCGCTCCGACATGGTTGAAACTCCGTCGCCTGAGCCTCCGGGTGTTACTGGCCGTCCTGGCGCTGCGTGCTGTGCTGACCCTCATCATCACCACCTATCTGCTGGTCGCGGAGTACCGCCGCGATCTCGATGCCCTGACCTCATAACGACAGCAGTTGGCGGTTTCCACGCCTGATTCGACACACACCCGGCCAACCGCATGGCCCTTGAGATTCTCCAACGCGCAGGGAGTAAGGTGATCTGGCTCGAGAACCCAGTCCTTTCGGAAGACACCCCGGTGGACGATGCGGAATTGTGGTACCAGCCGGTATTCGGCGGCGCGCGCCGCTGAACTCAGCCCACCAGAGCCTGATGAACCAGGGTGCGGAGCTCCCGCCGCACTGGAGCCAGTGTGGACGGGAGGAGCTGAGCCATTTGAATGACGATCAGATCCTCCGCCGGATCGATCCAGAACTGCGTGTTCGCCATGCCTGTCCAGAAGTACTCGCCCGGCGAGCCCATGGTCTGTGCTCTGGCCGGATCCAGGACCACGGCAAAACCCAGCCCGAACCCCAGGCCAGCCCCCATGTGGGCGTTATTGAACCGGGGCTCACCCATATCCGCCATGGAACCGTCCAGGTGGTTGCAGCGCATGTACTCCAGCGTCTTGCGACCGATCAGGCGCTCACCCTCCAGTTCGCCTCCCTGCCGCAGCATGCGCGTGAACCGCAGGTAATCGTTGAGGGTGGAGGTCAGCCCCCCGCCGCCGGAAAACAGGCGCGTGGGCCGGGCGAAACGCCCGCCCGCAGCGGGATCCGCCAGCTTCAGCCCCGGGATCACGGGAGGCGGGAGGTCCCTGGGCTCCGGGCCGATGCGCGGCGGCGGCTCCATGTCGCTGGCGGTGTACATGGCGGCCATGCGGTCCACTTTGTCCTCCGTCACCCAGAACGCGGTATCGCCCATGCCCAGAGGCTCGAAGATGCGGCGGCGGAAGAAGGCGTCCAGGGACTCGCCGGACAGCACCTCCACCAGACGCCCCAGCACATCGGTGGAAAAGCCGTACCGCCAGCGGCTGCCGGGCTGGAATTCCAGCGGAAGCTCCGCCAGGCGGGACACCATTTCCTGCAGCGACACATCCCCGGGGCCGAAATCCACCCCGTGCCGCCGGTAGAGCGCATCCACCGGCGTCTGGTGCATGAAGCCGTAACTGAATCCGGCGGTGTGGGTCAGTAGCTGCCGTACCGTGATCAGGCTACGGGCCGGTTCCAACTGCGGCTGATCCGCATCGCCACCGATGCAGACGTCCATATGCCTGAACTCCGGAAGAAAAGCGGCGATGGGCTCATCCAACTGAAACCCACCCTCCTCGTACAGCATCATGGCCGCGAGGCTCGTCACCGGCTTGGTCATGGAATAGACGCGGAAAATCGTGTCCGGGGTGATGCCCGTCCCCCGCTCCATGTCCGCATGGCCCGTTGCGTGGTAATGGGCGTTCTCGCCGTGGCGGTTGATCAACAGGCTGATACCGGCCACCCGCCGGTCCTCCACCAGCCGATCCAGCCAGCGGTCGATGCGGTCGAGCCGGGCGGGATCCAGACCCAGGGCCACGGGATCGGTACATGGAATCATGCGGGGCTCCTGTGCACCGGCGTCAGTCCCCCCGCTTGCCGGGGCCGCCGGGCGGCAGATACGAGGTGGGGAACTGGGTGACATTGGCGCTCATGTCGCTGATCTTCGCCACGCCCTCCTTTTCCACCTCGTCGATGCGGATGATGGCGTGCATGGGGATGAGACTGCGGCGCACGGATTCGAATTCGGACTTGAGCTTTTCCTCGGACGGGTCCACCACCAGCGTGGTCTGCTCTCCGAAGACCAGATCCTCCAGCACGACGAAGCCGTACATCTCACCCTGATACACCCGACGCGCAAAGACCTCGTAGACCTTGCCCTGATTGACGAAACAGACCTTGAAGAGTTGTTTGCGCTTGGCCATTGGAACCTGTGATGTATTCACCCGTGGATTGACGACCGCTCCATCTTACTAGGCTTTCCATGGCCATTACCATGTTCCGGCGGTGTCCCGCCCGCGCCCCTGAAACCCACTAAGCCGCCGCCAGGGTCACGAAACGGCGCAGCAGCGACGTCGCCTCCGGGGTGCGCAGCACAGCCTGTTCCAGCGCCACCGAATCGCGCCCGGCGGCACGCAGGCGGCCGGCGTTCTCCCGGATATACCCGCGCATGACCTGAACGGAGAATTCCGGATGGAACTGCAGGCCCCAGGCCCGCGCCCCCAGCCGGAAGGCGTAGTGCCCGCCTGCCGCGTCCGCCGCCAGCGGCACCGCCCCGCACGGTAGCCGCAGCACCGCCTGGGAATGGGACACCTGGGCCGGGAAAACCGGGGGTAGACCGCCCAGTAGCGGGTCAGACGCAGCGGCCTCCAGCAGCCGGACCTCCAGCGTGCCGAGCCGCGTGCCGCCGGGCCGATAACCCACCTCGGCCCCGTGCGCATGGGCGAGCAGTTGATGTCCGAAGCAGATGCCCAGAACCGGCACCTCCCGGCGCACCAGTTCCCGCAGCCACTCCGCGGTTGCCTCACTCCAGGGTTCCCGGTCCGTAACCATGGCGTGGGAGCCGGTAAGCACCGCTCCCGCCACGACCTCCGGCTGCGGCAGGGGCGCGCCGCCCCGGGGATCGGCCACCTCCGCCGGCGCGGCCATCTCCCGCTGGGTCCAGTGCTCGAAATCCCCCTGTGCGTCTCTGATGGAAGAAAAACTGTCTCCCAGCTTCACCACGTAAATCCGTTTCACGTTCCTGTTCCCTCTCTGGATCGATGCGGTAACCCATGATTGATACGACGCCATCCCCGAAAAGCCTTTTCCGGCTTCATCAAAGGCGGAAGCAGGCTCCGAACTAACACAGCCGATTGTCTTTCTTGACAGCGGCGGAAGGGGGGCTACGGTTTAAATGCTGGGGGGAGAAGAAAAAATCACGACTACATCGCCACTGTCAAGAACCCACTTCCATCACAACGATACTTCGCACCCCAGAAACGCGCCAAAAAACCGATAATCGACAACACGCTGGCCATTTGCGTTCAGTCACTAATTGCACCTCGATTCGTCTCCAGGGATGGATGACCGGACCGTCCGCGCCGCCGGCTTGCCTGTCGTCAACGCAAGGAGGAACCTTCCATGATCCCCGAACGACGCAGCGCATCCATCCTCGTCCAGACTACCTTGACCCTGGCACTGTCCGTACTGCTGGTGTCCGCGGCCACCGCCGGTCCGCCGGCCCATGCCGGCCCTCCACATGCCGGACCAGCGCTTGAGGGCGGCGGTACCGGTATGATCATGAACATCGAGATCGAGGTGCTCAGGGAAACCGGCGGAAACTCCCATCAGGCGCGAACCATCACCGGCGTTGTCGAAGGCACGCTGACGGGAGAATTCGTGCAGGATGTTACCGGCACAGTCAAACGCAATGGCGATGTGACGTTCGGTGGCGTCATGCAATTCACCGGAACCATCGAGGGATGCGGCAACGCCGTGCACTCTGTCACCCTGGGGCTGTCCGGAAAGGGTGTGGGTGGCCCAGCACCGGTTACCGAATCCACTGTGCGGGTCATCCGAAACGCGGCGAATTCGCTGCATGCCACGGGTCACGGCATCGTCAGCCAGGAAGGTCCGTTCCTGACCTATACCCTGAGCTACAGGTGCCGCTGATGCACTCGGCCAGCGACCGGGGCCAGGCTCCGGCCTCTGGCCGGGCCTGGAGGTGCGGTGATGGACATCGCGATTGTCGGGATCGGCTGCCGATTCCCGGGTGGGGCCAACTCGCCGGAAGCGTTCTGGACGCTGTTACGTAACGGGGAGGATGCCGTCACGGAGTTGCCTGCGGATCGGTTCGATCTGCATGAGCTGTTCGATTCCGACCCCGCCGCCACCGGCAAAATCTACACGCGCTGGGGCGGTTTCCTAGACCAGGTTGAGGAATTCGATGCCGATTTCTTCGGCATCGCACCCCGTGAGGCGCGCCGCATGGATCCGCAGCAGCGCGTCCTGCTCGAGGTTGTCTGGGAGGCGCTTGAGAACGGCGGTCAGGTTCCGGACAGACTTTCCGGGAGCAACACCGGTGTCTTCGTGGGCATCTCGACCCACGACTACGTGGATATCCAGGTGCTGCCCCACAAC
Organism: Ectothiorhodospiraceae bacterium; assembly: GCA_020831885.1. Classification (GTDB taxonomy): domain Bacteria; phylum Pseudomonadota; class Gammaproteobacteria; order Nitrococcales; family Aquisalimonadaceae; genus LSCE01. The sequence continues at coordinate 15,338 of JAFIFU010000008.1, read as the reverse complement.
CGGCATCGGATCGACGCGCATGTGAATGCCGGAACGGCGGCTTGCATCTCGGCGAATCGCGTCTCCTATCTGCTGGATTTGCGAGGGCCGAGCTTCTCCGTCGACACCGCCTGTTCCTCCTCGCTGACCGCCGTCCACCTGGCCTGCCGCAGTCTGGATGCCGGTGAATGCAACCTCGCCATCGCCGGTGGCGTCGGCGTGCTGCTGGCACCCGAAGTCACGATGGGATTCTGCAAGGCTTCGATGCTGTCGCCCAACGGTCGCTGCCGAGCCTTCGATGCCGGCGCCGATGGTTACGTTCGCAGCGAGGGAGCCGGCGTCGTCATCCTGAAGCCATTGGCTCAGGCGTTGGCGGATGCAGACCCCATTCACGCCGTCATTCGCGGCACCGCGGTGAACCAGGATGGGCGCACCACGGGACTGAGTCTGCCGAGTGCCACTGCCCAGGCGGACATGCTGAGGCAGGCCCTCCGCCACGCCGGTGTGGCACCGGGAGACGTGCAGTACGTCGAGGCCCATGGTACGGGCACACCGGCAGGGGATCCGGTGGAGGCGGAGGCCATTGGCCGCGTGCTCGGCACTGATCGGGGTGATCTCGGCCACTGCCTGCTGGGATCGGTGAAAACCAACCTGGGGCATCTGGAGGCGGCCGCTGGGATGGCCGGCCTGATCAAGGCGACACTGGCCTTGGAGCACCGACAGATTCCGCCGAACCTGCATTTCGCCGAACCCAACCCGGAGATTCCGTTCGATACCCTGGGACTGCGCGTGCCTACCCAACTCGAACCGTGGCCGGACACGAACGGGCGCGCCCTGGCCGGCGTCAACTCGTTCGGATTCGGTGGTGCCAACGCCCACGTTGTGCTCGAGGCGCCGCCGACACCGTCCGTACCGCATCCGGCAACCGACCCGGACCGCGAACAGATCCTGACCATCTCCGCGCACACCCCCAACGCACTCAGGGAATCGGTGCACCGCTATCGCGAACACCTTCAGGGGAACGGCGCGGAGACGCTGCACGATGTCTGTTATACGGCCGCCCGGCGACGCAGCCACCGTGCGGAACGGCTGGCGGTGGTGGCCCGATCCACGGAGGAGACCATCGCCGGTCTGGACGCGTTTCTGGCCGGGGAAAATAGGCCCGCATACGCGGTGGGCCATGCACTGAAGGGACACGCGCCCCGACTGGCTTTCGTGTTTCCCGGCATGGGACCGCAATGGTGGGGAATGGGCCGACAGCTCACGGAGCAGGAGCCCGTGTTCCGGCGCAGCCTTGAGGAGGTGGATGCTCTGCTGCAGCCGTTAGCCGGCTGGTCGCTGCTCGAGGAGCTGTCACGGGACGAGCAGACGTCCCGCATCGCAGATGCCGATCGCGCACATGTGGCGAACTTTGCGATACAGGTAGCACTCGCCGCGCTCTTGCGGTCCTGGGGCGTGGTTCCTGACGCCCTGGTGGGCCACAGTTCCGGCGAAATGGCCGCGGCCTGTGTCTCGGGTGCCTTGATGCTTCCCGATGCAGTGCTGCTGGCCTACCATCGCGGTCGTCTCCAGCACCGGACAACCGGCAGCGGTCGCATGCTTGCGGCGCAGCTATCCGCCGACGAGGCTCCGCATGTGATGGCGGGCCATGAGCACACACTCTCCCTGGCGGCGATCAACGGACCGGAATCGGTGACGTTCTCCGGCACCGAAGCCGCACTGGAGCACGTTGCCCGAGTGCTCGCGGAGCAGCAGCGGTTTGGCCGGTTCCTTCCCGTTCAGGTTCCCTATCACGGGCCGCAGATGGAACTGATCCGGGAAGAGCTGCTGGATGCCCTGGGCGGTCTGGAGCCGCAGGCACCCGAGATACCGCTGGTGTCCACTGCCACCGGCGACTGGGCAGATGGGGTACCGCTGGACGCCGGCTACTGGTGGCGCAACGTGCGTCAACCCGTGCAGTTCGCCGGAGCCGTGAGACGGCTGATCGAGGACGGTTGCGAGTTGTTCGTCGAGCTTGGGCCTCACCCGGTGCTGGCGGGCGCGCTCACGGAGAACCTGGCGGAACACGGGCGGGATGCTGCCACAGTCTTGCCCAGCTTGCGACGCAGTGACGATGAGCGGCTGACCATGCTCCGGAGCCTGGCGGCCATGCATGTACGCGGCCGTCCGGTGGACTGGTCCAGCCTGTATCCTGCTGGACGCTGCGTAACGCTGCCGGCCTATCCGTGGCAACGCGAACGCCACTGGTATGACATGGGCGAGGATTCGAAACAACTGCGGCCTCGCCTCGCCGGCATTGAAACCGGCCATCCCCTGCTGGGTCGTCGCCTCCCGTCCGCCCAGCCCTCCTGGGAAGTGACTCTGGACGCGCCGAAAAGTGGCTATCTCGACGCCCACGTGATTCACGGCGCCGTGCTGTTCCCCGGTGCGGGCTACATCGAGATGGCGCTGGCAGCCGGACGGGAGCTCTGGGGTGATGTACCGGTGAGCCTGACGGATGTTCAGTTCAGCAAGCTCCTGTTTCTCAACCATCCGGGCGAGGATCTGGTGCAGTTCCATTACCAGGCCAGGGATTCCGTGGTGGAAATCCACGGAAGCCCGCCGGACGACAGTGTGTCCTGGAATCTGCATGCCAGCGCGAGACTCAGCCCGCACAAAACGACTTCCTCTGCTGCGCCGGACCTGCAGACCCTGAAGACACGATGCACGACTCCGTTTCCCGCGCAGGACCACTACGACTTCCTGGAACAACGCAGCTACCGTTTTGGCGCAGCGTTCCGCACGCTGCAGGAGATCTGGGTCGGCCCGGACGGTGCCTTGGCACGCATCGGATTCCCCCCGGACGTGAATCTCCCGGTGGACCCGTACCGGATTCATCCCGCCCTGCTGGACGGCACGATCCAGTTGTTCGGCGCCCTCGGCACGCGCACCGGCGCCAGGACGCAGACCGATGCGGCGTTCTTTCCGGTTTCCGTTCGCCGGCTCACGTTCTTCCATAGCCCCGGAGCACACTTCTGGGCCCATGTTGTCATCCGCCATGGCAAGGAGGGACGGGTCGATGACATGGAGGGTGATGCATGGCTCATGGACGAGAACGGCGACCTCGCCGTTGCGCTGGAGGGCTTGCGCCTGCGGGTTCTGGAAGAGGAGCAAGCTTCCGGCCCGCCGGGTATCGACGACTGGCTCTACGAATGGCGCTGGGAAGAGCGCCGCTCCGGTGCTGCGCCTGGGGACCATGTCGCCCCGCTACGCTCCGTCGCCGAGATCGCCGCCGCAATCGCGGCCGATCACGGTCCACCGGAAGCTTTGCCGGATGTCGCCCGCTACCTGGACACGGTGGAACCCTGGGTCAATCGCGTGGCCCGGGGATACACGCTTGCCGCCCTGGATGAGTTGGGGTGGATTCCCGATCGTGATCTGGCCCTGCCCACCGACACCGTGGCGGATTCTCTGGGGGTGGTGCCGCGACACCGGCGCCTGTTCGCGGCGCTGCTGACCCTGGCTCAGGAGCCGGACGAGACCGGGCACGGCGGACCTGAGCCGGTTTCCCGGGATCGGGCGACGCTGCACGGGCTGATGGATGAACTGATGGGGACCGAGCCCAAGTACGCCGCCGAAGCCGAGCTGCTGCGCCGTGGAGGCACGCATCTGGCAGCGATTCTCCGCGGCGAGCTGGATGCCCGGGAAGTGTTGCTGACCGAGGACGCGCTGGAGTTGCTGGCCCGCTTCTACACCAGGAGCCCGCCGTGCAGTACCTACCATCAGCTCCTTGCCGACGCCGTTGCCGCGGCGGTGGAGAGCAAGGATGACGCTGCACCCCTGCGCGTGCTGGAGATCGGTGCGGGGACCGGCGCGGCGACGGAGACAATTCTCCCGTTGCTGCCCGATTCCGCCGAGTACACGTTTACCGATGTCTCCCCTCATTTCCTCGACGAAGCCCGGGCCCGTTTCGGAGATCGGCCGGGGATGCGTTTCACCACGCTGGACATCGAAGCCGACCCGGCGAACCAGGGATTCCAGCCGGGCAGCTTCGATCTGGTGATCGCCGCGAATGTCCTCCACGTCACCGCCGATCTACGCACCACGCTCGCCCACACCCGGCAACTGCTGGTCGCCAACGGACTACTGGCCATGCTGGAGCTGACCCGGCGATCCGTCTGGCTCAATCTCGTGTTCGGACTGCTGGACGGCTGGTGGCGATACACGGACGTGGACCTGCGGGCGGGCGGCCCGATGCTGGAACAGCAGCAATGGCGCTCGCTGCTGGAGGCAACCGGCTTTGAGGACGTGAGGTGCCTGCTGGACGACCCGCCCGACAATCGCAGGCTGCAGGCCGTCGTGCTCGCGCAGGCACCGGCGGAAGCCGAGACGCCATTGCCGGCGGCGGGGCATGAAACACGGCGGCACTGGCTCGTGTTCACCGATCATACCGCCCCGACACCCGGCATCATCGAAGCCCTGGAGGCCCGCGGCGATCGCTGCACTCCGGTGTGCCCAGGCGACACGTATCGGCAGCAGGAGGACGGCAGCTTCATCATTCCACCGCTGGATACAGCCGCCTACGCCCGTATGCTGGAGGCACTGCGGGAGGACGGAATCCACGGTGTCCTGCACCTGTGGAGCCTCAACAACGGGCCGAGTGACGACCTGGATGCGGCGGCCGTGATGGATGCCCAGCGCCTTGGTTGTGGGAGCGTTCTGGCGCTGATGCAGGCGGAGGATGCGGCTGGCATCCGGATCGGCGAACTGTGTCTGGTTACCGCCGGGGCGCAGGCCGTGGAAGGTCACGATGCCGCGCCGCACATCACGCAGTCGCCACTGTGGGGTCTGGGACGCGTGCTGATGAGCGAGCACGACGCGTCCCGCTGCCGGTTGATCGACCTGGCCCCGACAGTCTCAGTTGAGGAAACGCAAGCCCTGGCTACGGAACTATCCGCCGGCGACCCGGAAGAGGAAGTGGCGCTCCGTGGTCGCGCACGGTTTGTCCGCCGCCTGCGGCGAGTCACCCTCGCCGAGCACGCGCGGCCGGAAGCGGTGCACCCGGTTCGGCCGGACGCCGGCGGGTTTCGCCTTGAGGTGGGCACCCCCGGCGCCATCGAAAGCCTGCTCCTGCGCGAGATCCCGGTGGCCGAACCCGGACCGGGGGAACTGGCCATTCAGGTGGTCGCCTCCGGTGTCAATTTCCGTGACGTACTCCAGGCCCTGGACATGCTGCCTGCGGCCGCCTACCAGTATGATCCGGATCCGCAGGGCCTGGGGATCGAATGCGCAGGCGTGGTGCTGGCCTGCGGCGAGGGTATCCAGCGGTTTCAGGCAGGAGACGAAGTCATCACGCTTGCCGCAGCCGCCCACGGCGCGAGCGTCATCGCCCGGGAGCATCTCACTGTCGCCAAACCCGGATGCCTGTCGTTCGCCGAAGCGGCCTCGGTGCTGAACGGGTTCGTCACGGCGGAGTATGCCCTCAATCACGTGGCCCGGATCACCGCAGGCGAACGCGTGTTGATCCAGTCAGCCACTGGCGCGGTGGGGCTCGCCGCCATTCAGCTCTGCCAGCGTGTCGGCGCCCAGGTCTTCGCCACGGCCGGCACACCGGAGAAGCGTGCCCATCTTCGGGAGCTGGGCGTGGAGCATGTCATGGATTCGCGCTCACTCGCGTTCGCCGAGGAGATATTGCGCGATACCGACGGTGAGGGCGTGGATGTGGTCCTTAACGCCCTGTCCGGGGAGGCCATGCTCAAGGGCCTGGACGTTCTGCGCCCCTACGGGCGGTTCATCGAACTCGGCAAACGCGACATCTTCGGGAATGCCCAGTTGGGACTGCTGCCGTTCCAGCGCAACCTCTCATTCCACGCCGTTGACCTGATCCCCTTGGCGCTGGATCGACCGGCGCTGGCAACCCAACTGCTGGAGCACGTGGTTTCCCGGATCGCGGAGGGCTCGCTGCAACCGGTGCCCGTGACGGCTTTCGATCTGGCCGAGGCGGAACAGGGTTTTCGACTCATGGCCCAGGCCAGGCATATCGGCAAGGTGGTGCTGACCGTCAAGGAACAGGCGTACCCCGTCCACGCGCGCCCGGACGCATCCCCGGTCCGGCAGGACGGCACCTACCTGATCACCGGAGGACTTGGCGGATTCGGACTGACCGTTGCAGCGTGGCTGGGGCGCCAGGGCGCCGGAAACATCGTGCTCATGAGCCGTTCGGGCATACCGCAGGACAACGAAGCGGCGCTCGAGGCGCTGCGGGCGTCGTCCTGCCAGGTGACACTGGTGCAGGGGGACGTCTCCGACGCGGCCGATATTCAGCGTGTGGTCGAACTGATTCGCAACAAGCTGCCGCCGCTCAGGGGGGTCATTCATGCGGCCATGGTCCTGGACGACGACGTGCTGGTACGCCTGGACCAGGAGCGATTCCACCGTGTGCTTGCCCCCAAGGTGGCCGGCGCGTGGAACCTCCACCAGCTGACCTCCGCCGAGGATCTGGACTTCTTTGTCCTGTTCTCCTCCATCGCCGCCGTACTGGGCCATCCGATGCAAGGCAATTACGCGGCGGCCAATGCGTTTCTGGATGCCCTGGCTGCCCATCGCCGAGCCCGGGGGCTTCCGGCGCTGACCATCGCCTGGGGGGCGCTGGCGGATGTGGGCTATGTCTCCCGCCATGACGAGCTCGCGCAGTACCTGGCCCGCGCCGGATTCCGGCCGTTTCTCGCGGAGCAGGCGCTGGACACGCTGAATCAGCTGCTGCATCACGACTTCGACCACGTGATTGCCGCGGGGATGGACTGGACCGCATGGACTGCGTTCAACCCGTTGGCAGCGGGTTCCCGGCGATTCGAGGCCATGGCGGGAACAGCCGGCACCGAGAGCCCGGGCGAAGCCGGCGAGAACCCCGATTCACCGCTAGGCTCGCTACGTCATGCGGCACCCTCAGAGCGCAGTGGCATTCTGACGGACTACCTGGTCCACAAGGTCGCGCGCGTGCTGGGTACCACCCCGCAGAAAGTTGATCCGGCGCGCCCGTTCACGGAGTTGGGTTTCGACTCCCTGATGGCCGTGGAGCTGGGCGCCGCGGTAAAGGTGGACCTGGGCATCAAGGTGCCGGTGGTGGCCATTCTTCAGGGAAGCAGCAGCGCGGAACTGGCGGAAAAATTGCTGGAGCAACTGGCACTGGACACATCCGGGGATGCCGGGGCACCGACGGAACCCACGGTGGCGGCGGAGCCGACCGTGGATCATCCCCTGTCCTTCGAGCAACAACGCTTCTGGTATCTCGACCGCCTGCACCCGGGGAACGCCGCGTACAACATTGCGGTGGCAACACGCCTGTCCGGCGGGCTCGACGTGTCCGCCCTCGAGCGCAGCCTGACCGAGCTGCTGCATCGCCACGCGCTCCTGCGCGCGGAAATCCATGAAGTCGATGGCACGCCGATGCAGTGCTTCGCCCCCCCTCAACCGGCCACGCTGCCCGTGGTGGATCTAGCTATGCAACCGGCCGCAGAACGCGAGACGGCCTTGAACCAGCTGCTCACCGAGGAGATTCAGCGCCCGTTCGATCTGGGTCAGGGGCCCATGATGCGCGTGACCCTGTTCCGGCTGGACGAGCAGGAACACGTCATTCTTCTGATCGTGCATCACATCGCCGCAGACGCCTGGGCGATGAACCTGCTGGTACGTGAGATGGCGGTACTGTACGAGGCGTTCTCCCGTGACCTGCCTTCGCCGCTCTCGCCGCCGCCTACAAGCTATCTGGACCACATTCAGCAGCAGTCGCAGTCGGACCAGGGGGTGGCCGATGCCCAACTCGCATACTGGAAGCGGCAACTGGCGGATGCGCCGCCCGGCCTGGGGATCCCCTCGGCGGCATCCTCCACCGGACGGGGCGCTGTGCTCGGCGGCCATCGCCGGTTCACCCTCTCCCGCGACCTCTCCGCAGCGCTGCGGACCTTCAGTCAGGGCGAGGGCGTGACGCTGTTCATGACCCTGATGGCGGCGTTCCAGACACTGCTGCACCGCTATTCAGGGGACGAGGATATTTGCGTGGCCACGGCGGCATCCTCCCGCTCACAGCCCGGTAACGAAGCAGTGGTGGGCTGCTTCATGAACACGCTGGTTCTGCGTTGCGATCTGTCCGGTGGGCCAAGCTTCCGTACCTTGCTGCAACAGGTGAAACAGACCGCGCTTGAAGCCTTCACACACCAGGACGTTCCCTTCGACCGCGTCGTGGAGGCGCTGAAGCCGCAGCGGGACGGCGGCCGGAACCCGCTGTTCCAGGCAATGCTGGTGCTGCATAACGCACGGGTTCCCGAACTGCGGGTGGCCGGGCTTGATCTGCGTCCGGTGGACGTGGAAAGCGGAACCGCGGCGACGGACCTCATGTTGCTGCTGGACGATGGAGAGCAGATCAGCGGGACGCTGGAGTACAACGCCGAGCGCTTCGACGGCGCCACAATGGAATGGATGATTGAGCACCTGCGCAACCTGCTTCAGGCCGCGCTGTCGGACCCGGATCAGGCGATCTCCGCCTTGCCGCTCTACACCGGTGATCAGCGGGACCAGGTCATCGTGCGGTGGAACGTCACGGACATCGAATTCGGCGGTGAAACCTGCCTGCAACGGCTGATCGAGGCCCAGGTGGATCGCAGCCCGAACGCCCCGGCTGTGGTCTGTGGCACGCACGAACTCAGCTACCGTGAGCTGGACCACCGTGCGAACCAGCTCGCCCATCATCTCGTCAATCTCGGCGTGGGGCAGCATCGCCCCGTCGCCGTGTGTCTGCACCATTCGCCGGAGACGGTCATCGCTGCCCTTGCCGTGCTCAAGGCCCGGGGCGTATACCTGCCCCTGGATCCATCCCACCCGGCAACGCGCCTGACGGCGATGCTCGCCGATGCGGGACCGCCAGCACTCATCACCCGAGGGCCGTTGCCCCAGGGACTGGCGGCGGGCAATGCCACTGTCGTGGACCTGGGCGACCAGGCGCTGATTGCCAATCAGTCGGCGGAAAGACCTGCCGGTGAATCCGGTGCCGACGACCCGGCCTATATGATCTTCACCTCGGGCTCCACCGGAGCGCCCAAGGGTGTGATGGTCCCCCACCGCGCAATCTGCAACCAGGTGCGCTGGCGGCAGCATGCTTTCCCGCTGAACGGGACGGATGCCGTGCTGCTGCGGACGCCTCCGGGTTTCGACCCCTCGGTCTGGGAGCTGTTCGGTCCCCTCTCGGCGGGGGCACGGCTGGTGGTGCCCCCACCGGAGGCCGAACGCGAGGGCACGCTGCTGCTGCGGCTGATCCGGGAGCACCGGGTGACCGTGCTGCAGGTGGTGCCTGCGGTGCTGGACACGCTGCTCGAATTACCCGATATCGCGCACTGCGGACACCTGCAACACGTGTTCTGCGGCGGGGAACCGCTGTCGACCGCGTTGCAGAACCGATGCCTGTCGAAACTGCCGGCAGCCCTGCATCAACTGTACGGGCCTACGGAAACGACGATTGACGCCACTTACTGGACATGCCGGAGGGATGATTCGACGACCCCCGTACCCATCGGGCGGCCCATCGCCAACAGCCGCGTCTACGTCCTTGATGCCCGACTCCAGCCCGTACCCGTGGGCGCCCCCGGCGAACTGTATATCGGGGGAACCGGTCTGGCCCATGGGTATCTCAACCAGCCGGATCTGACGGCGGAACGGTTCATCCCGAACCCGTTTCTCCCCGGACAGCGGATCTACCGAACCGGGGATCGGGTGTACTGGCGGCCGGACGGGACGCTGGTGTTCATCGGTCGCACCGACCGACAGTTGAAAATCCGGGGGCAACGCGTTGAACCCGAGGAGATCGAAGGGGTGCTGATGGGGTTTCCCGTTGTCAGGGAAGCGGTTGTGATACCCCGGTCAGCGGCATGCGGTGATCTTCGGCTGGAGGCATTCGTTGCCGCACCCGGCTCCGTCACTGCGGAGGAACTGCAACAGTATACCGCCGACCGCCTTCCCCCTTACATGACCCCCACCCACGTGACGGTGCTGGACGCCCTGCCGCGCACGGAGCGAGGGAAACTGGATCGGGCCCGGCTGACAGGGCATACGCCACCCGCACGGACGAAGCCTCAGGTCGCCCCCCGTGATGCCGTGGAACTGGAGCTGCAGCGCATCTGGGAAGCATTCTTTCCCGGACGCGGCATCGGGGTCACGGATGACTTTTTCGCCCTTGGCGGCCATTCCCTGATGGCCATGCGGGTGATCGCCCGAATGCAGCAGAGCTTCGCGCGGGATATTCCGGTCTCCACCCTGATCGAGGGCCGCACCATCGAACGGCTCGCCTGTCTGCTGCGGGCACCCGGGAATGCCACGCCAACGCCCGTGGTCACGATCCAGTCCCGCGGCAGCGGACAACCATTTTTCTGGATGCACCCGGTTACCGGCACCGTGTACTGCTACGTGGAACTCGCGCGGGCCCTGGGCGAGCATCATCCCGTTTACGCCTTGCAGGCGGCCGGCCTGATCGGCGATACCCCGGATCAGCGGATTGAAGCCATGGCCGATCGCTACATCGAAGCGCTACGGCGCATCCAGCCGGAGGGGCCCTATCTGCTGGGGGGCTGGTCCATGGGCGGGGTGATCGCTTTCGAAATGGCCCGTCAGCTGGAAAAACGGGGCGCCGAGGTGTCGCTCCTGGCCCTGCTGGACGCCCCCGCATCCATCTCTCGGGAAAGCGACAAAGGGGACGGCCGGCCCGACGTGCTGATCAGTTTCATCCAACACCTGGGATTGTCCCCAGACGATCTGAGCGTCTCCCCGGAGGCATTCCGACAACTTGATCTGAACGCTCAGCTCCGCACCGTCCTGGATCTGGTGCGAGGGTCTGGCCTGGTGCCGCCTGATCTGGGCCTCGCGGACCTACAGCGCCAACTGGACGTTTTCATCAACAACCTCCGGGCGATGCATGGGTACACACCGCGGCCCTACGGCGGAGCAATCACCTTGCTGACCGCGGAGCAGTCCCGCGCAAGCGCTATCGGAAACGGGCCGGGCTGGGAAGCACTGGCCCGGGGAGGTGTTAGCCGCCACATCATTCCGGGGAATCACCACACCATGCTGCACCCACCGAACGTGGCGGCGGTGGCCCGGCAGCTTGCCGCTTGCCTCGAGAGGCTCAACCTGGTGACAACGTGAACGTGGGCTCATCCAGTCTCGACATCGCCTACCATGGAGGCACAACGCAATGCCCGGCTCCGACCTGGAAGCTGGGCGCCGACCAAGTGCACATCTGGCTCGCGGAGTTGGACCATCCGTCCTGGCCGGTGGCAGCGCTTTCCGCCAGCCTGTCACCCGACGAGGTCCGGCGTGCAGGAACCTATGTCCTCGAACAGCGCCAGCGACGGTTCATCATCGCCAGAGGCCTTCTGCGACGGCTGCTTGCGGGCTATCTGAGCGTCGAACCCGGTTCGATCCGCCTACGTTACGGGGACTCGGGCAAGCCGGAGCTGGCGACGCCTTCGGGCAACCCGCCGCTGCGATTCAACAGCTCTTACTCCCGCGGTCTCGCCTTGTACGCACTGGCGCGAGGACGCCGAATCGGTGTGGACCTGGAAATGCTGCGCCCGGTACCCGAGGCGGAATCCATTGCCAGCGAATGGTTTTCACCCCACCAGCAGTCGGTGTTGCTTGCAATCGATCCACACCACTATACGACACTGTTCCTGCGATACTGGACCGGGAAGGAAGCGTACGCGAAGGCCATGGGACACGGTTTGCGCGATGAGTTGAAAGGCGTCGAGACACCGCTTGCAACCCATGAGGCACACCAGCACATGGAGAACCCGGAGGCCGCAGCCGCCGCCGGCTGGTCCCTTCGAGAGCTGCAACCCACCAAGGATTGTGTCGGGGTCTTGGCTGTGGAGGGTGGTCACTGCCGCCTGTCATCCGGCCTTATCACACCAACCCCGCTGGTGACAGCCACCGTATAGGGTGTCCAGCACCGCAGGCTGGTCGCAGCACGCATTGAGGATGAAACCGGTGAAACGTTCTACCCGCGCCCCCGGAGCTTCGCTATTCGAACTGATCGGTCAGCGCCCCGGTGCTGGCTGAACTGACCTGCCGCGCATACTTCGCCAGAACACCCTGGGTGTAACGTGGGGCGGGCGGCTGCCAGGCAGCGCGACGGTGCGTCAGCTCCTCTTCGGAAAGATCCACACTGATGGTATCGGCTTCGGCGTCAATCGTGATTGTGTCGCCATCCTCCACAAGGGCCAGCGGTCCGCCGTCGAAGGCTTCAGGGGTCACGTGCCCGACGACGAAACCATGGCTGCCGCCGGAGAAGCGCCCATCCGTGATCAACGCAACCTCGCTGCCCAGCCCGCGACCCATGATGGCCGACGTGGGTGTGAGCATCTCGCGCATGCCAGGGCCTCCCCGGGGGCCCTCATAGCGGATCACGACGACATCGCCGGAAACCACCGCACCCGCGTTGATGCCGGCCTGCGCATCCTCTTCTGAGGCAAACACTCTGGCAGGACCGCTGAACCGGGTTCCCTCCTTGCCTGTGATCTTGGCGACCGCACCTTCCGGCGCCAGGTTGCCGTAGAGCACACGCAGATGACTCTCTTTCTTGATCGGCTGATCCAGTGGCGCAACGATCTGTTGGCCATCGGGATAGGGGGCGACCTGCGCCAGGTTCTCCCCAAGCGTGCGGCCGGTCACCGTCAGGCAATCGCCGTGAAGCAAGCCGGCATCAAGCAGCATTTTCATCAGCGGCTGGATGCCGCCGATGGCCACCAGTTCGCTCATCATGTAGTGGCCGCTGGGGCGCAGATCCGCCAGCACGGGCACCCGGCGGCCGATGCGGGTGAAATCGTCCAGGCCGAGCCCGACACCGACAGTACGCGCCATGGCAATCAGGTGCAGCACCGCGTTGGTGGACCCCCCCAGCGCGATCACGACCGTGATGGCATTCTCGAAGGCCTCGCGGGTCATGATCCGTGACGGCCGGATATCCTGCTCAAGCAGCTTGAGTACGGCTTCCCCCGCCGCACGGCAGTCGTCACGCTTTTCACCGGAGACCGCATTCTGCGCCGAACTGCCGGGAAGGCTCATGCCCAGGGCCTCGATGGCCGACGCCATGGTGTTGGCGGTGTACATACCGCCACAGGAGCCGGGACCGGGAATCGCGGTTTCCTCGATCCTCTTGAGTTCAATGCCATCAAGCGCCCCGCTGGAATGCGCGCCCATGGCCTCAAAGACGGAGATGATGTCGGTCCGCCCCTCGCCGGGCATGATGGTGCCGCCGTAGACGAACACGCTTGGCCGATCCAGCCGCGCCATGCCCATCAGACAGCCGGGCATGTTCTTGTCGCAGCCGCCGATGGCCACCAGCCCATCGAAGCCCTCGCAGCCGGCAACGGTTTCAATGGAATCCGCGATCACCTCCCGGGACACCAGCGAATACTTCATGCCCTCAGTGCCATTGGCGATGCCATCGGAGATGGTGATGGTATTGAAGACCACCCCCTTGCCACCCGCTGCATCCGCGCCGGCACGCGCATGTTCCGCCAACTCGCCGATATGGCTGTTGCAGGGGGTGACCATACTCCAGGTGGAGGCGATACCCACCTGGGGCTTGCGGAAATCCTCGTCGGTGAAGCCCACTGCACGCAGCATGGCCCGACTGGCCGCTTTGCCGGGACCATCCACCACCCGAGCGGAGTGGCGGCGGCGGGGGTCTCTGGGCGTATCGCTCATGGCCGGATCCTCCTGGTCAATGCAACGATTCTACCCCGAAAACGGGGATGGTTTGGTGACGACACCGTACCCGCAAATCGGATTCCAGGCGCAGAAAAAGCGTGAGCACAAGACTCAAGCCCTCTATTTGGATTTGGCGCGCCCGATGGAGACTAAACACAGATTCCAGTTTGAGGTTCTCGATGGTTGCGACCGCATGTTGGGCCGGCGGACGGTTTCACAGGCCGCTTCCCCATGGTTGCCGTCGTTCACCCCGGCCGCAACACCGGTACAGTGGGCGTGAAAGGCTGGCCACGGCGTCCAGCGCCGTGGATGCGGCAAAGACCACATAGGGAACCGCGCAGCCATGCAAACACTTTCCGTCTCGCCAGCAAACGCCTTCCCTCCCTTGGGGTGGCGAAGCAGCATTAAGGAAGCGCTGATCGATTCCCATGGCGCTCTGGTTTTGCAGCGTGTTGGGGGGCAAGGCACGGCTCGCAGGCAATGGCGAGCCCTTGGCAAGAGCCGCAACACGGCCCCTGGGCCCGCTGCAAAGCCCCGCAGGGCGGGCCCTTCGCGCACGCTGAGCGGCGTTGGCGTTCTTGACAAGGATCACCGCCATTGCCTGCAAACGCCGCCTTGTCAGCCCGCTCGAAGGGCTCCGCAGAGCACCGTGGGAATCGATCAGCGCTTCCTTAAGTCCAATCCCGTCGGCAGGCTTCTGCTGCTCTTGAAAAGTAAGGTGCGCCACCGTACAGACGAACCCGGCAATAAGTATTGCCATGATATGGAGGGATTATTGGCCACCGGAGTACCCACCATGCACATCAATCAGATTTTGGGAATCATCCTTCTCGTTGTAGCCGCAGCGCTCCTGTATTTCGGCTACGCCGCATCGCAGAGTATCGGCGAACAGATTCATGAAACATTCACGGGCCGATTCACCGACTCGACAACCTGGTACTTCGTGTTCGGCATCGGCGCAGCCGTAGGCGGGGTGATATTGCTGATCTTTGGAACAAGAAGCTGATCCACGAAGGCCGCACAACCTGCCGTAACCTATATTCTGGCCCACTGGCAGAATATTTTACGACTTGTTTCAGCCTATCAAAAACGATAAGGAATGCCTGACATGAACCTTATAACGATTCTTTTGATTATTCTGATTCTTGTCTTGGTTGGAGTCATTCCCACCTGGCCACACAGCCGCGATTGGGGCTATATTCCCGGCGGGATCGTAGGCGTTATTGTACTGGTGCTGCTGGTCTTGCTTCTCACGGGGAGGGTTTGATCGCAAGTTCATGCGCGGACTGGCTGCAGCACAGCATTGCAGGCAGTCCGTTTCGACTACCGAGACAATTATCACCTTTTACCTTGCTGGAAGCCTCTTCTACCTTCCCCTTGTTCAGGTTTTTTTCGTCCTGATGTTCCTCCATGACATAAACTCCAGATGATTGTTCCGTTTGGGTTCTTCCTCTCACGACGAAAGCATGCAAATGGATGATTGAAGCTTTCAACATAGTTGAAGCTCAAGGCCTAGTGGGTACGGCATCTAATTTGCGCGGAGTCATTTCTCTCAGGCAAAAAACACCCGTTAAGGAAGCGCTGATCTATTCCCATGGCGCTCTGGCTTTGCAGCGTGTCCGGGG
>JAFIFU010000107.1 GCA_020831885.1 Ectothiorhodospiraceae bacterium | reverse complement strand
GGTGCGGAGTCCACTTGGCTGACCTCCCTATCCGCAGACCACGAAACCAATGGCGAACCTTCCGTTCGTACTACCGAAGGTCTGCAAAGGGTCGGTCTGTGCCCGCTGAGCTCATGGAACGCATTGGGGATGGCCACCAGTGCGGGTTGACGCGTTCCTCCCAGTACCGGCCGTTGAAGTTTTCCATGCAGGCATGTGTCACATCGGTTTGCCGGCGTCGATGACACAGACCGAAACGCCATGATCGCCGGCCCATCCGCGGTGTCGGGGCGGTCATGAGGGACGCTTTAATCTCCGCACGCGATGGCTCTCGCCTTGGACCCTCGTCCTACTCTGTGCGGCGCCCTCTGCATGTTCGAGGTGGTCGGTCAGAAGCCCCGCACAGGCCGCCGGATGCGTCGAGATCAGGAAATGCCCGGCGTCGGCCACGACGGCACATTGCGCGCTCGGCAGGAGAGCGCTGAGCACATCGGTCATGGCGACCATGGCGGGGACGGCCCGTTCGCCACGCACCAGCAGGACCGGAATGCCCAGCGCCGAAATCGCGGCGTGGTCCGGGTGGAAGCCTAAACCGATTTCCCAGTCCAGCCGATTGGCCGGCGCGACAGTCCGGCAAAACTCCTGCACCTCCTCCGGCATCGCGGCGAAGGTCCCCGCACCGCTCCACCAGTCGATGATATACGCCGCCGCATCCGGCTCCCCCCGGTCAAGTGCCTCGGAGAAGGCTGTCGCCAAGGCGCGCACCTCGTCGTAGAGCGCGGCATTCCCGGCGATCAGGCCGACGGGGTTGGCCTCGAAAAGCGCGAGGCTCGCAACCGGGATACGCTCGGACAGGGCGGCGGCCAACGCCACCATGCCGCCGAAGGAATGGCCGACCAAATGCACCGGCCCGCCGCTCAGCCGCCGCACCGCCTCAGCAACGACCGCCAGTTCATGGTCCATGCTCGAGTCGCCCGGGCTGCGGGTTTCCACGGTCGCTCCGCAGCCGCACAGGCTGGTCGCAGCCAGCCGCCACCCCCCGGGCAGATGCGCCCAAACCCGACGCCAGGCTCTCTCGGTACTGTAGGAGCCTGGCAGGAACAACACTGGGGGACCGGAGTCGCCGAGTGAGGCAAAGGCGATCCGGGGTTCATCTAGGTGGTGGGTCATGTCGCCATCGGACCGGGTCATCGCCCCACCCCGTGGATCAGCGGCTACACCGGTATTACCTAGTAGAAACCACAGTTTGTGTCAAACGACACCCAGTTTCACGCACTAAGGCGACATCCAAATTTACACACCGGTTGGGCATGTTGATTTGATGTGCCTCCGGATTTCCGGGCCAGCCGAAAGTTAGTTTGGAGCAGCACTTGAAGTGCTTGGGACGTTGCACAGGGCAGACGCCTATGTGGGGTGCCCAATGTCCGGTATCGCCGGACAACGCCCGTCCGTGAACGCAGCCCGGCTGTATGAGTCGGCGAGGCTTCGGTTTGCTCCGACATCTCGAGAGCGTCGTCAACCTCGATTCCACGCTACTGGACAGTGCTCTCCCGCTTCGTATGCCCAAGGAGGCGCTGCACGCCCCGCAGATTCCGCGCGCACCGGCAAACCCAGAGTGGCTTTGCATCGACCCAGGGAACGCGGGCCGTACTCGGCGGGGTCTAACCCGAGTTTGCCAACCCAGGCTTCCACGGTCTCTCGCGCCTGCGGCGTGAACTCGAACTGAACGGGTCGGCCAGATTTTTCTGGATGACGGCAGCCCGCTTGACGGCCTGACTGCCGTGGACTGGACCAGTTTGGCGCCGACCGCACGAGGTGCAGCTCATCGCTCCCTCAGACGCCTCCAAATCGTGGCTCGAAACCGCGTTCCCGACATGCTTCGGCGGGTTTGTGCACAATCAGCGCCCGCTCGGAGAGCGCTCGCCAGGGCACCTCCAATCCGAATATGTCGAAGTGCATCATGCCGTTGTGGCAGTCGATCAACACATCCAGCACGCGGCCGCGATACACCATGCCATTGGCGGTTGTGTCCAGGCTTTCCCAGCGGATGGGCTCCCCCGAATAATCCGTGTAGGGAGGCTCATGGCCGCCCCGTGTGCTATCGATAGCGCGAACATCCAGCATGAAGCCGATGAGCAACATCACCACCGTGATGAATCCAATCAAGGCGAACAGGGCTTGTGTTGCACGCCAAAAGCGACTCGCCGTCATTGTCCGTATCTCCCGTCCAAGATCAGGCTAGGACCTGTGCCAGCGAGCGCCTCGGGCTCGCCGGGGCAACCCGCATCGGAAAGCCGATGCGAAAGGCAAATGTCGGTCGGCCTGCGGGTGGGCTGGTGAGTGCCTCCAAGGCGCTGGCTGCCACCGGCTTTATCCCCAGCTGACGCTCCCGGTCAACGCGCTCCACGGGCTGGTTCAGAGGCTGCATGGCCAGCCCCTGGCTGGTCGCCCACAAATGAAGGCGCTGCCAGACCCGGCCCGCTTGCAGCGATTGGCTCCGGTCGTACAGATTCGGCACTGTGATCAGGCCGATCCCCGGGGCCGTGGCTACGTGCACGTCCCGCGTGGCATTCAACCAGTACTGATGATTCGCTTCGGCACTGGGCCGGGGCAGGAGCTTGGCAATTCCGGTCATTACGGGTGACAGACCGGCGGCATCCAGCGTGGGGCCGTCGCGGTGCCTCTGAATGTCCTTCCAGGAGTGGCGGAACCAGCCTTCGCTGTCGTGCACCATCGGGCCATCGGCAATGATGGCTTCCGTGGCCTCGACGATAACCTGTCGAGCGCGCTCCAGCTTCTCGGAATCGGTGAACAGCTGCACGTTCACGGCGGTGTCCGGCTCGGCCACGGCGGACAGGGCATCGCTCAGCCCTGCAGACAAACCACGCGCCAGGTCATACGGCCCCCGATTGGTGTGACGATGCGGAATCGCATTGTAGAGCGCTCCGCTCTGTGGCTCGCCCGACTCAAGGGTGATCCGGGCAACCAGCGCCCGGCCCTGCTGAGCGGCGATGGGTTCAAGCTCCCCTCCGGCCAGTTCCAGCAGCGGCGTATAGCCCGCTGCCCGGGCGGCCAGCATCATGTTTTCCACCGCGCATCCCAGGCCCAAGTGCATCTCCCTCAGGTACGGGTCGAAGCTCCCCAGGTTCCGGTCGCGGTCCGCGTACAGTTCAACCACACCCTCGCTGACACTGAACACCCACGGCTGTGTATTATGGGGGTTCGATGCCAGAATCCCCGCACGGACCAGGGCAAGGGGACCGGGCGAATCCGCCTCCCGCCAGTCCCGCCACGGCTCGTACGCCGGCCCGTTGCCAGCGTTAAATGCACCCTGGTCCGCGGCACGCCAGACGACACCCCCGACAACGATCACGGTACCGGCGGCCATGCCCTGCAAAAAACGACGACGTTTCATCGGAATACCCTCTGCCGCAGCGGTGCGGCGATTGCGTTTCAGGTGTGATCGATGGAGCGGCACGCAAGCCGTATGCCCTGGCGGATGTGTTGCCATCCCGTTTCCGTGTTCAGCGCCACCCCGCCGTAGGCCGGGCTGCGCCGCGCGCGGATCATCAGGTATTGGAATCCGGCCACCAGCAGATTGGCCAAGGCGAGCACGTCCTCGGAGCGCTCGGAGGGATCGGGGAATACGTGCTCGATCACGCGCAGTCCCCAGTGTTCGCGAATGTCGGCAAGGGTCCGGGTCAGGGCGTTGTCCTCCATCGCCTCCCAGGCCAGGATCTCAATGGTCTGCGGTCGCTTGCGTAGCGCGTCCAGCAAGCCCAGCACCACATGTTCAACCCGCTTCCCCACCGGCAGCGCTCGGATAGCCGCCGCGTCCTCGCCCAGGACTTCTGCAGACGTTGGCCAGAAGTCTTCCCGCTCGCCGTACGCACGCAGGAGATTGGGAAGCCCATCGAAGTAGCGGTAGATCAGCACCTTGTCGACCCCTGCAGCCCGTGCCACGGCGTTGACTCCAAGCCCGGCGAACCCCTCCCTGGCAAGTATCTGCCCGACCGCAGCGATCAAGCGTGCTTCCGACTGCTCTCGATTACGCACCATCGCCCCCGTCCTCCGCACCAGTCAGCAAGTCCTCGAGTTCCTCAGCAGAGCGCCGCCCCGGGCGTTGAGTGTTGGGCGACACTGCCGCCTGTAGCGCCGCCTCCAGTGTTGCAGTAAGGCGATCCCGCTCTTCCGGGGAAAAGTGATTCCTGTCGTCCACCAACCACTCCACTGACTCGACGTGTGCCTCGTGCCATCCCACGGACGGCGCGCTGGCAGGACTTAGTGCGCGGCCATCAGCCGAGCGCTCCATGACGTCGTATTCATCCAGGAAACCGGATTGCGGTACCTGGGCCGTTGCGCAGACAGTGAGGGGAAACAGAGCCAACGCAACAAACGCCGGCCGCGTACAGCCATTCATTGTCATCTCGTTACCTCGTCATGCAGGGTAGAGAAGATAAGTCACCAACCGGTGACTTTATACGTCACCGACTGGTGACTTTCAAGAATTATTTTCCTCAGCCGTGTGAATTCACGCAGAGTGGAAAAGTGGGAGCGCCGGGGAGGGGGCAGGATGAACACCGTCGTGGACTGGACAACTGTCACAGGTGTCAGGGCAGCTTAACCCAACTTCCGAGCACCGCAACTCTTGGTAAGTCCTTTGGAGACGGCAGGTGGTACGTTTCGCCTGTATCCGGCCGGTCGTGGTGCACCATCGAATGACCGCTTCTGGCCGAGAACAGTCAATACGCGACCCAGATTACAAACCGATCTTCTGCTGATAAAAAACGCAATTGGCCAACCACTGCTCCCCAGCAAACGACGATCAGCGTTTTTTTGGCTCCTGCTTAAGACCACTCAGTCGAGGAGCAGTGTACTACCCCTTGGCGCACTCTCTCAGTAACACCACAACTTTTTGTTTTATAGGAACATTTTTAAATCCAACTTTATGCGTCAAGAATCCAGACTTATCCGTCCATTGCCAGGACGTTGGCAATGGACGCATAAGTCTGGCCTGGCGCTGTACGCGAAATCTGGAGCGGAACATGGGGGATGTGGGCGCGCAGATTTCGCGCCGGACAACGTCAATCCAGGTTTCTATTTTTAATTGATTTTTTTTGGTTAGACGACCCAACAAAAGGCCGTTTCAAGCCTGTAAACGCCGTGGAGCACCGGTTGAAACAACGATTTAGCGATCTGAGGGGCACCCGAACGCCCCTTCAGCGGTGCGGTGGGTAGCGACGAGGTGCACTGCAGTACGCCCACGCACCGATACCCTCGCACTCAGCAACACACGGTTCTAGGTAACCGTCCGGCAAGCATTGTGTTGACGATGTGCTTCGGGTCGGCCGATCGGCCGGCTGGAGTTCCGGCAGATTCCAGGGCAGAAGCTCGTCGATGCGGTTGATAGGGTGCTCCACGATGCGCGGGGGCACGGCCCGCAGGTAGGCATAGGGGTCGATGTCGTTGAGCTTCGCGGTGCCGATCAGGCTGTAGACGAGCGCGGCACTCTACCCGCCGCGGTCGGAACCCGGGAAGAGGCAATCCTTCCGCCCAAGGGCGACCGTGCGCAGCGCCCGCTCGGCGACGTTGTTGTCGATCTCAACGCGGCCACCATGGCGGGGCAGGTCACACCCTGCGGCCGGACAGCTTCTTCGGCGGTGATGAAACTCATTCTCATGTGTTCACCACCGGAGATGCACGGGAATCCTTCGGCACCTCCTAGATCTGCCCATGCTCAGCTTCTTAGGCCCCTACCAACCAGCCCTTTCCTACTCCTGAAAACAGAAGATGCGTACAGGCCACCCATTCAAGCCAAAAAAGGATTTGCGAATCATGATTCGCTTTGGTAGCTTCTGTGATCAAGGCCCACCACAAGCACAACAACCTGACGACAGGGCTGCAGGGGGTTCGAGGCAATGGCTCAAGGAGAGAATCATGGGTACGCGGATCCTGCCGAACAAGATCAGCGCTCCCATAAGGCGAGAGTGCCTAGGGAAACACTGATCTATTCCCATGGTGCTCTGGCTTTGCAGCGTGTTCGGGG
>JAFIFU010000038.1 GCA_020831885.1 Ectothiorhodospiraceae bacterium | reverse complement strand
AATCCGACCACGGCGGACAGGAGCGCCCGCTCAGCGCCCCCCCCCCCCCCCCCACGGGGCGGGGGGGGGGGGGGGGGGCGTTGCGTTGGCGGGCCCGGAACCGACGCCGGGCGCGGCGTCGGTGCCCGGGTCGTGGGGGCGGTGGGGGCCGGCCCGGGCGGCCCCCCCCCCGACTGGCACGGGGCGAAGACCATCTGCGAGAGCGCCGTGACGCCTTGCACGGGCTGTTACGTGCCGCCATTCCCGATTTATCCCTCAACGGACATCCGGAAGCCCGGTTACCCAATACCCTGAACGTCGCGTTTCCCCGGGTCAGCGGCCAGGCCATGCTGGCCGCCGCCAGCGACACCGTGATGGCCTCTGTGGGTTCGGCCTGTCACGCCGGGGATGCGGCGCCGAGTGGCGTGCTCGGCGCCATGGGGCTGGACACGGAACGTGCGCGGGGTGCCGTGCGATTGTCCGTGGGCTGGGAGACCACAGAGAACGACGTCAGGTCCGCCGGCGACGCGCTGGTTCGCGCCTGGCGCTGTCTGGTCGCAGTTTAAGGAAGCACTGTGCTATTCGCATGATGCCCGATGGGCGGGCCCTTCGAGCACGCCGAGCATCATGGGAACAGATCAGCGCTTCCCGAGGACGCCAGGGTCGGGTGATATCGGTACCATGCAAACACATTCATGATCCGTCATGGATCTCCCGGTCCGCGCGCAGTACCGCTTTCAACTCTCCGGTGCCACGCATACTATCAGGCCTCATCGGCATCTTCCGGCGTGGTTCCGGAGTCCGCCCGTTCCCGGAGAAGCAACGCCCGTTTCCGCTCGATGCCCCATCGATAGCCGCCAAGCGCTCCGTCGCGGCGCAACACGCGGTGACAGGGAATGAGCACGGCAAGCCGGTTGCTGGCGCAGGCCCGCCCCACGGCGCGGACAGCGTCCGGTGCGCCGATGCGTTGTGCGATGTCTGCGTAGCTCGCGGTGCCGCCGGCGGGGATCTCCCGCAGTGCGTTCCAGACCCGCTCCTGAAAAGCCGTGCCCCGGATGTCCAGGGGTAGGTCGATTTCCCCCCGCGGCGTCTCGATGTGAGCAATCACCTGCTGCAGAAGCGCGGAGGTTTCCTGCCCGCCGTCCTCCAGGTGTGCCTTGGGGAAGTGTTCGCGGATCCGCTCCGGCAAGGATTCCGGAGCCTCGCCGAACTCGATGGCACAGACTCCCTGATCGGTCGTCGCCATGATGAGCCAACCCAGCGAGCACCGGCCGATGGCATACCGGATCCTCAGCCCGTTACCCCCATCCCGGTACGTGGACGGGGTCATGGCGAGACGATCCCGGACACTGTCGTAAGCGCGGCTGCTGGAGCTGAAGCCCGCGCTGTAGATCGCGTCCGTGACAGTGGCTTCCGACCTGAGGCCGGCTCGGAACCGCCGTACCCGGTGAGAGGCCGCATACTGCCTTGGCGTGATGCCCACGATCTCCCGGAACCGCCGATGGAAGTGGGAGGGGCTCAGGCCTGCTTCAGCGGCCAGCCTGGTCAGGGGCAACGGGCCGTCCGCCTGCTCCAGCCGGCGGCAGGCCTGGATAACCCGTTCAACCAAGCGGTCGCGCGGTGAGACGGTTCCCGGCCTGCATCGCCGGCAGGGGCGATAGCCGGCGCCAAGCGCTTCCTCGCAGGAGTCGAAGAACTCCACGTTCTCGCGCCGGGGCAGCCGGGAGGCACACCCCGGTCGGCAGAACACACCCGTGGTCTTCACCGCATAGAAGAAATGGCCCTCGGCGGACCGATCCCGGTGGACCAGGGCGTTCCAGCGGCTTTCCTGGTCATCCAGTGGGCGTTTCCGAGTCATATCAGTGTTTCCCTAGTGTCCACGATCCGAAGGTCGCCCGGGCCGAAAAGGTGTGGACATCCGGCTGCGAATCCAGATGCCGCGGGCAAACCATGGGATCCGTCCATCGATCGCGGCCAGCCCGAGTCCGATCAGGCCGGCCCCGATAACGTGTTTCAGCGCCAACTGCTCTCCGAGCACGGTGATGCCGAGCGCCGTTGCGGTGATCGGAATCAGGAACGTGACAAGCAGCAGATTGGTCGCCCCCGCGGTTGCCAGAATCCGGAAGTACAGGATATAGGCAAGCGCGGTGGACAACAGCGCAAGTCCGACAATAGCCCCCCAGACATCCGCGGCCGGCGCTGGCTGGGCCCAGGGGCGTTCCACCACCAGGGCAAGCGGGGCCAGCACCAGCGCCGACGCTGTTACCTGGCCGGTCGCCGTGACCAGAGGGGAGCAACCCAAGGTCCGGAAACGCCGGCCGTAGATGCCGGCGAAAGCGAATGACATCGCGGCGCCGAGCACAGCAAGCTGCGCCACGGTGTCGGTCCCGATACGCCAGATCGCATCGACCCCGATCATGAGCGTGACGCCCGCGAAGCCCAGGGCAACCCCGGCAACGCGTCCCGTGGTGAATTTCTCGTCACTGGTCAGGAAGTGCGCCACGATCACCGTGAAAATCGGGGTGGTCGCGTTGAGGATCGAGGCGAGGCTGCTTGCTATATGTGCTTGTCCCCAGACGGTCAGGCTGAAGGGGATGATGTTGTTGAGTAACCCCATGCCAAGGAAGGCGAACCAGAGTGACCGCTCCACCGGCATGCGCAAGCCCATGGCAAGCACGATGACGTGGAGCGCCGCCGCAGCCAACCCCACTCGGAACGCCACGATCGTCAGCGGCCCGAAGGAGCCGACCGCAACCTCCACGAAGAAGAACGAACCGCCCCAGAGCACGGACAATGCGATCAGCAGGGACCACTCCCGCAGTCCCATGGTGGTGTTGATAGCTGTCATCCGCGTCCTCTGGTGATGCGCTGAACACACGGGCACTATCGGACGATCCGCTCGTGGCCACACTCCGGCGCTTGCGGTGTAATTCCATCGGGTGCAGGGTTGCTTGGGAGCGCTCTACGGACTGATGGCGCCCTCCCGTGAGCAAGCGTCAGAACATATTGACTTGCCGGGATCAGAAGCCGCTCCCACGTGGATGTCTTGTACGTATTGACCGGTCGGCTACACTGGCGCTCGGAATTTACCCGGTCCGCTGCTTGCGCCGGCGCGTGATCGGCGGGATCGAGAGGCCGGCTGTCGGGTCCTGCAATAGGGCGGTGGCATGGTGGTGTGTTCTGAAGGATTAGCATGGTAGGCAGGCGCATTCCGGGTGGGAGTGGCGCCATGAAGCGGCGGCTTGCCTACCGCCGGGGGTTGGGCGACGGGGCGCCCATCGCCCTGGGCTATCTACCGGTCGGGGTGACGTTCGGCCTGTTGGCGAGCCAGCATGGCCTGGGGCTCCTCGAGGCCACGCTGGCATCGGTACTGATCTTCTCCGGCGCCGCCCAGTTCATGCTGATTGCCCTGCTGGCCGCCGGTGCGCCGTGGTTGCTGGCGCTGATGCTCTGTCTGCTTCTGAACGCCCGCCACCTGTTGTACGGCCCCAGTATCGCAGCCCGGATCCCTGCCCCGGCCACCGGTCTCGCCGTCCTCTCCCACGGGCTGACGGACGAAGTCTTTGCGGTGGCCTTGTCACGGCTGGACGCCCAGCCCCCGGCGCAACGCCCCTGGTGGATGGCCGGCGTGGAATCCGCGGCCTACGGTGCCTGGGTGGGCGCCACCGTGATCGGCGCCTTGGCAGGGGACTGGATCATCCGCACGTTGCCCTTGCTGGCGAACGCCCTGCCATTTGCCTTGCCGGCGTTGTTTCTGCTGCTGGTGTTGCCGTACTTCCAGGCGGGCCGGCGCCTGGGCATCGTCACCACACTGGTCCTGGCCGCTGGCCTGAGCCTGGCCGGCTACGCCGCCGCCGCCATTCTGATCGCCAGTGTGGCCGGTGCATTGGTCTGCTATCGGGGAATGCCATGGACCTCAACACGATCGCACTGATCGGCGGCATCGCGCTGGGTACCTACGGGATGCGGGCCTTACCGATGCTCTGGGGGAGGAGGCTGGATACCACCGGCCGGCCGTTCCGCGTCCTGCAGACCCTGGGGCCCATGCTGATCGCGGCGCTCCTTGCGGTGTCGGTGGTGGGTGATGGTGCCGGTCGCAGCGGTTGGCTGGACTGGCTTCCGGAAGTACTGGGCCTGCTCACGGCGCTGGTTCTGTACCGCTGGCGCGGAGGTTTCGTGCTGCCCATCCTTGCCGGCGTGCTGGCCTACGCACTGGGTTTGCTGCTCCGCTGAGCCGGAGGACCATCGGCCGCGCCCGTATCCTCTACGGTCCGTGCGCGCCGGCCCGACCGCTTCTCCCCCACCCCTGCGTGGCGCGGGGTTTACGTAAACACCTGTCAGAGAAGCGTATGTGGGGGAGCGTACAGATCAAAGCCTGAGAGGCGCGTAGCGTGTTCTCAGAGTCATCGGTTTTCGTTGGCTTGCTCAAAAGGTCCGACTAATGAACAACATCATTTACATCGTCGGCGCCGTCGTCATCGTCCTTTTCATCCTGGGCATGATCGGCCTGCGATAAGGCGCCCGTACCACGACGTTCCACTGGGAATCCCAGTCGGCGCAAGGAGCATCATCATGCAAAACCGAAACCGGGCACGCCTGAAATGGATCGTGCTGGTAATACCGACCCTGGCGTTGACCGTGTTGCTGCTGGGTGCCTGCGCCTCGGCGCCGGTCGCCCCGACGGTGTCACTGACAGAGGCGCGGGAGGCCGTTGCGCGTGCCGAGCAGGCGGGTAGTCGCCAACACGCCGGTAGCGAGCTCGATGACGCCAAACGCAAGCTGGAGCAGGCGGAACATGCCGTCGACCAGGAGGATATGGTTGAGGCCGAGCGTCTGGCCCGCGAGGCCGAGGTTGCCGCAGACCTGGCATCCGCCAGAACGGAAGCCGCCAAGGCGGTTGAAATCAATCGGCAGATGGGTCGGGGCGCAGAGGCGTTGACCGAGGAAATGCGTCGCATGGGAGAGCAGCAATGAAAATCCGAGCCCCCAAAACGGTAAAGGGCGGCGCCCTGACCGCAGTGGCCTTGTCCGTCGTCCTGTTGGCCGGCTGCGCATCGACGCCGGAAAGGCCAGCCGGTGCTGAGGCTGCGCGCAACAACCTCACTGCACTGCAGAATGACCCGAATCTCGCCGAGCGGGCCCGGGTTGAGTTGCGTGCCGCTGAAGAAGCCGTGCGAATCGCGGAACAGCCGTTGCCTGCATCCGATGCACGGCTCGCGGAGCACCGTATCTACATCGCGGAAAGGAAGATCGAGATTGCCCGCGCGAAGGCGATCACCCGTTATGCCGAAGACCAGCGGCAGAGCATGGAGGAGGCACGTGGTGATGAACGACTGGCCGCCCGCACTGAAGAGGCGGACCGGGCCCGGCAGGCAGTTGAGGATCTGCAGCGCCAAATTGACACGCTCCAGGCAGAGACCACCGAACGTGGCATCGTGCTCACACTCCGCGACCTGCACTTCGCCACCGGGAGCGCTGAACTGCAACGTGGCGACGAGGACAACCTGAACCGTCTGGT
This sequence comes from Ectothiorhodospiraceae bacterium, assembly GCA_020831885.1. Taxonomy (GTDB): domain Bacteria; phylum Pseudomonadota; class Gammaproteobacteria; order Nitrococcales; family Aquisalimonadaceae; genus LSCE01. The sequence continues at coordinate 29,010 of JAFIFU010000038.1, read as the reverse complement.
GGATTTTCTCGTCCAGCACCCGGATCGCCGGGTTCTGATCGAAGGTCATACCGATAGCGTTGGCAGTGCGGAGTCCAACCAGCGGTTGTCCCAGCGCAGAGCGGATGCGGTGCGCTCTGAGTTAATCCGGCGCGGCGTGCCGCGGGATCGGCTGTCCACGTCGGGCATGGGCGAAGATCGTCCGGTTGCGACCAATGCCACCGCCGCCGGCCGGCAGCAGAACCGGCGCGTGGAAATCGTTATCGAGCATACGCCACAAGCGTCGAACGTCGGTTCATGACGTATAGCCCGGAGGGCTGATCGCGCCGCGTCAGCCCTGCCCCACCAAGGGGGCATATCGAATATGACGGGAAGTGTTGTTGAAACACGAGCTGCCCCCTGTGGTGGGGGCAGCTTTGTCGCCTTCAGAAATTGTAGCCGAGTCCGACCGTGCAAGCTCGCGCGCCGTCCTTCAACGCATCGTCAGCGCTTCCCGAGTGATTTGCGGCAGATCTGATTCGGAATACAAAAGGTTCAACTAATGAGTGATGCAGATTATCTGGTGGGAGCGGTCTTTGTTGCGCTTTTTATCTTGGACGTGATCGGTCTACGGTAAGACATCGCGCTTCCTTAAGCTAAACTGGGGAATCCGACACGAAGTAGGGACGAAGCGGACTGATCTACAGCGGAGAATCCGCTGGCAGCAGGCGGGCGTACTCGCGTCGTACCACCTCGTAGCACTCGCAGCTTCGTTTCTCCAGTGCCGCGCGGTCGAGAATGAAAATATGCCCGCGGTGATAGCTGATCAGCCCCGCCTTCTGCAGCCTGCCGGCGGCTTCCGTCACCCCCTCCCGGCGCACCCCGAGCATGTTGGCGATGAGTTCCTGCGTCATCACCAGTTCGCTGGATTGGAGCCGGTCGTTGCTCAATAACAACCAGCGGCAAAGCTGCTGATCCAGGGTGTGATGCCGGTTGCAAACGGCGGTCTGCGCCATCTGTGTGAGCAGTGCCTGCGTGTAGCGCAGCAGCAGACGTTGCATCGGGCCACCACGGTAGAACTCGGCTTTCAGCGCATGCCCGGGGAGTCGGTAGGCATGCCCGGATGCCTGCACCACCGCCTGACTCGGCGTGGTCTCGCCACCCATGAATAACGAGACCCCGACGATCCCTTCGTTGCCGACGACCGAGATCTCCGCCGAACCACCATCTTCCATCAGACAGAGCAGGGATACGATGCAGTCCACCGGGAAATAGACGTGATTCATCTCCATGTTCGGTTCGCACAAGGTCTCGCCCAAGGCGAGGGACACCGGTTCCAGGCTCGGGCTTAGGCGCGCGAACTCCTCCGCCGGGAGCACGGCGAGCAATTGATTGAGTCTCGGCCCCTGTAACACTTGCATAAGCCAGTCTTCCCTCTGTGAAAAGCGGTCAGTCGGGCTGATCCTGTGGTCCGGGGGATTGCTCTGAAATACTCCGAGTACGCTGTGAGCATAGGATCATGGCAGCCTTCCTGCAGCAACCCACAGGGCTTCCTGATTGGTCAGGACCGGTCTTTAGCCAGAAGCGGTCGTGTCAACTGGCCACCGGGAACTTTCCGTGTGGTGCCGCACATAGCGCCGCCCGAATACACGTGTAGCGCACAGACGCAGCTCCCGTCCAGGCACATCCTGTGGATTCGGATACTCAGGATATCACCATGAAGCTGCGAAACAGCAAGAAGTCCCGGCCACGCCGGGACACGAAGGCCATCCGGCGCAACGGCACGCTCCCGGTGACGTCAACCTATCGTCAACAGGGCGACACGCAGACGCGCCTGCAAACCTGGGAAGATGAAGGCGGCAGTGTATCACCGGCGGCGGATGGTGCGCGCACGAGGCACGCTAGGGGCTGGCCACGCTTGCCACGCTTGTCCAGCATGGTGTCAATGTGCTCGCCGGCATTTCACGACGCTTTCTCTGGCCCACGGTGATTCGGGCTGCGAACGGAGAGTCGCATCATGGGAGAAACCGCCGGATGAACGGGTGGACAGGATCACCGGCGGCCATGCCGGCTGCGGCCCACCCGGTGTCGATCCTCCTCATCGGCCCAGATCCCGCAACGGCGGCCACGGTTATGGCCTCGATCGCCAGCCATGCCAGCGGGCCCTGTCGCGTTGAGAAGGTTGAAACGGTATCCCGCGCCATCGGGGCACTTGCGGTCTGTGCAGCGGATGTCGTGCTGTTCCACCCAACGCTCCTGGACAATGCCGACGACGCCCTCGACCAGGCAAGGCTGGCCGCGCCTGAGGCACTGATGCTGCCGCTGGACGAGACCCGGCTCGAGCAGGATGGCTGGCTACCCGCCATTCTCCGTTTCATCGCCCGGCGGAAGGCCGCGGAATCAGCTCTGCAGGCGGCCGAAGAGGCGCTGTTCGAGAAAGCGGAGCGTGCCCGTGTCACCCTGGAGTCAATCGGGGACGCGGTGCTGGTGACCGACACACTAGGCCATGTGACGTATCTCAACCCGGTGGCGGAGACCCTGACCGGTTGGCTGAGCGACGAGGCGGTGGGGCAGCCTCTGGCCACCGTCTTCCGTATCGTGGATGGTGTCACCGGCGAGTCGGTGATGAATCCCGCTGTCACCGCCATGAATGAGGACAGGACAATCGGGCTGGTGGCCAATTGCGTTCTGTTTCAACGGGATGGTGACAGCATCGGTATCGAGGACTCGGCGGCACCGATCCATGATCGCAACGGCAGGGTTGCCGGCGCAGTCATCATCTTCCGCGAAGTCGGTTTGTCCCGGTCGGTGACCCGGAAGATGGCTTATCTGGCCCATCACGACTGCCTGACCGGCTTGCCCAACCGGGTCCTGCTGAGGGAACGTCTGAGCCTGGCCTTGGGGGGCGCCCGCCGCCATGGCAAGCAAGTTGCTCTGCTGTTTATCGATCTGGATTACTTCAAGCGGATCAACGATTCGCTGGGTCATGCCATGGGTGACCAGGTCCTGCGGGCCATCGCTGACCGGCTCTCGTGCTGCGTCCGCGAGACCGATACCGTCTGTCGGTTCGGTGGTGATGAGTTCGTGATTCTGCTCGGGGAGATCGATAGCCCGGATGATGCGGCACAGATCGCGAAAAAGCTCCTTGGGGCCGTCACCATGCCGGTCCGTGTGGGGGGGCACACACTGCAGGTCTCCGCCAGCGTCGGTATCAGCATCCATCCCGATCACGGTGGGGATCCAGAGACCATCATCCAACAGGCCGACATGGCCATGTATCAGACGAAGTCCGATGGCCGCGATGGCTACCGCTTCTTCCATGCGGAGATGAAGCGCGAATTGGTCGTGCGGCGTTCCGACAATCAGGTAAAGAGCGTACGATGAATACAGGCTTCGGCCGGGGACAAGCGTCTTTGTCTACTGCATCAGCGAAGCCGTGGGAGGTCGGATGGTGTCGGGTGATCTGCTGGATGAAGCACGGCTGCGTCTCGTAGCCGAAGGCAAGCTCGAATCCGGTACGGCGCCGCCGGCGGCCGGCTGGACGGTCAGCGCTGACGCACTGGGGATGCTCTACCGGCTCGCCAGCTCTCCGGACACAGCCGGTGATGCCCTCAAGCTCCTGCATGAACTGCAGGTGCATCAGGTTGAACTCGGTTTGCAGCAAGGGCAGTTGGAAGTTGCCGAGCGGGAGGCGTCGGAAGCCCTGAGCCGCTATCGGGTTCTGTATGAGTTTGCTCCTGTGGGTTATTTCGTGCTTGATCGGGCTGGGGTGGTCATTGACGTGAATCACACTGGCCTCCGTCAGCTTGGCGGGAGCAGCCTTGAGGATCTCACCGGCCGGGCGTTCGGTGACGTTCTCACGCCGGAGAGCCGGCCGGGGATGCAGGATTTGTTCGCGGCGCTGGGTGGCGAAGGTTCGGGAGCCGCCTGCCGCGTGCGGTTTAACCCGGATGGCACCCCGGCCGATCTGACCGTATCGGTCGCCCCCGGTGGTGACCTTGTGTTCATCGTTGTGTCCAACGGGCCGGGATGCCGTGAGTCTTGACCCCGCGCGCGAACATGGATCTGCCCCGCATTGTCGGTCTGGGCGCGTCGGCCGGTGGGCTCACCGCGCTCGAGGCCTTTTTCGCCCATGCGCCGCCCGACGGCGGCCTGGCCTATATCGTTGTCCAGCATCTTGATCCCACCCAGAAGGCCCTGCTCCCCCAGTTGCTGCAACGGGTGACCGCCATGCCCGTCCGGGAGGCGGCGCAGGGCATGGGCGTGGCGGCCGACCACATCTACGTGATACCGCCGAACGCCGAACTCAGCCTTTCGGACGGCACCCTGCACCTGGCCCAGCCCACGGAGCCAAGGGGGATGCGGCTGCCCGTCAACGTGCTCTTTTCCTCCCTGGCCCGCGAGCTTGGCGAGCACGCCATCGGTGTCGTGCTCTCCGGCATGGGCTCGGATGGCACCCCGGGCATGCAAGCCATCAAGGCGGTGGGGGGGCTCACACTGGCCCAGCAGCCGGACACCGCGCAGTTCGACGCCATGCCCCGGAGCGCAATTGCTGCCGGGTGCGTGGACATCATCGCGCCGGCGGAGGTACTGGCAACGCGCATTCTGTCCTATGTGCACCAGTTGCCGGATTCAGCGCAACCCGGAGACGAGGACGCGAGCCCCGTGGCCCCGCAGCAACCGCTGGCGCGTATCATCAGGCTGCTGCAACGGCACACGGGTCACGACTTCTCCTTGTACAAGACCAGCACCCTGCACCGCCGTATCGAGCGACGCCAGGCGATTCATGGGGTCGATTCGTTAACCGCCTATGCGGATTTCCTCGGGCGGAACCCCCAGGAGATCGACCTTCTGTTCAAGGAATTACTCATCGGGGTCACGCGCTTCTTTCGTGATCCGGAGGTCTGGGACTGTCTTGTGGAGACGTCGCTCCCGGCCCTGCTGGAACGATGCGGCCCCTCCCGGCCGCTGCGGGCCTGGGTGGTGGGGTGCTCCACCGGCGAAGAGCCCTATTCGCTGGCAATGGCCCTGCGGGAGGCGGCGGAGCGCCTGCCCGCCCCCACCGGTTTCGCCCTGCAGATCTTCGCCTCGGACCTCAGTCCCGATGCCATTGCCGCCGCGCGCCGTGGCCAGTACCCCTTATCCATCGCCGAGGCCGTCCCGGCGGCCCGTCTGGAACGGTACTTCCGCCGACACGACACCTACTTCCAGGTGAACGCCGACATCCGCGACCTGGTGCTGTTCGCGCAACATGACGTGGTGCTCGATCCCCCCTTTACCCGGCTGGACTTGCTTGTCTGTCGAAATCTGCTCATCTACTTCGATGCTGCCCTGCAGCGCAAGCTGATCCCCATGTTTCACTATTGTCTGCGGCCCGACGGGCTTCTGGTGCTGGGTACCTCAGAAACCCTGGGGCGTCAGACCCATCTTTTTGATCCGGTGCAGCCGGCGCTGCGGATTTATTCCAGGCGGGGGGCACCGTCCGATCAGAGCAGGGAATTCCTGCTCAATGCGTTCCCCCCATTGACCCGGACGACGAAGGAGCATTCCGTGTCCACGCCGAATTTACCCGCCGACAAGGGCGAGAATCTGCAGAGTGCCGCCGACCATGTCCTGCTTCAGGTCTATGCGCCGGCGGCGGTCCTGCTCAACAGTGATGGCGACATCGTGTATATCAGCGGTCGCACCGGGAAATATCTGGAGCCCGCCGCGGGCAAGGCCAACTGGAATATCCACGCCATGGCACGCCCCGGCCTTCGGGCACCGCTCGCCCGGGCGCTGAAACAGGCCGGTCAGCAATCCGAGCCGGTGCACCTGCACGACCTTGCCCTGACCGAAACGGAAAACAGCCTGATCCTGGATATCACGGTGCAGTGCTTTTCCCAGCCGAATGTCCTGCACGGCATGACCATGGTGGTCTTCCGGGAAGTCCCCCCGCGGCCCGCAGTGCAGGGGCGCAAAGGAAGCCGGAGTGCGATGGAGGCCGCCCACGCCGCGGAGCTTCAACAGTGTCGGGACGAGATCATCACCCTGCGCGAGGAGGCCCGGCTATCCCGGGACGCGCTGCAGTCCTCCAACGAGGAACTGCAATCCACCAACGAGGAATTGCAGTCCACCAACGAGGAACTCACCACGTCCAAGGAAGAAATGCAGTCCATGAACGAGGAGCTGCAAACCATCAACAGTGAAATGCAGGCCAAGCTGGATGACCTTGCCCAGGCCCAGAGTGACATGCAGAACGTCCTCAATAGCATCGAGATCGCCATCCTGTTCCTGGATCAGAGTCTGAACGTGCGGCGCTATACCGAACGGGCGTCCAGTATCTTCAGTCTGCGGGAAAGTGATCTAGGTCGGCCTTTGAGCGATCTGACCACCATTCTCGACTATCCGGGGCTGCATGAGGACGCAGTGGATACCCTGCGGACACTGGAGGCGTCGGAAAAGCAGATAGAGGCGGCCGATGGTCGCTGGTTCTCCGTTCGCATCATTCCGTATCGCCGTTTGGACAACGTGATCGACGGCGTGGTTATCACCTTCTTCGATATCACCGAGACAAAAGCGCTGGAGCAGGCCCTGCGCAAGGAGTCACGACGATCGTAACGGTGTCCTGTGTACGTGATCGCACAGACCCCGGTCTGTTGGGCGTGCAGAGTGGATGTGGCAGGGGCAACGCGCGCCGCGTCGTTGATTTTCCCTTCATCAGCTCTGGAGCGCACCGTCATGAATCGCTACATCCGGCTCTTATCCGTTCTTTTTCTGGCATTCGCGTTCACCGGGCTGGCCGCCTGCGCGGCAACCGATACCCGTCAGGCCCCTGGTGAGTACATTGATGACAGCGTTATCACCGCGAAGGTGAAGACCGCGATCTTCAACGACCCCGATCTCAAGGTCATGGAGATCAGCGTGGAGACCTTCCGTGGCGAAGTGCAACTGAGCGGTTATGTCAGCTCACGGGATGCCGCTGATCGCGCCGTCGTGGTGGCGAGGCAGGTGTCTGGCGTGAAGTCTGTCAAGAACGATATGCAGATCAGGTAGCCCGGTGCTAGGAGCCCGCCGTCGTAAGGTGCCGGTACGCCAGCCGATACCCCGTCCCCGGTCGGTGAATGAGACCTGGGTCCATTAAGGAAGCGCTGGTCATCACCTCGGGGCCCTCCGTGATGATCGGCGGACGTTGGGTGAAGCAATCGCTGCCTCAGGCCAGGGGCGCGTCCGTGTCGTCCGGGGTTCGCCGGCTGGCTGCGCGTCGCAGGCGCCGGTTACCGTCCCAGGCCAGCATGGCCGGGGTGAGCAGGATGGTGATGAAGGTGGCAACGCCCAACCCGCCCACGATGGCCGTGGCGAGCTGAATCCAGAACTGGCCGGACGGTGCCCCGACGTACAGATCGCGGCCGAAGAAGTCCAGGGTCAGCCCCATCACCATGGGCATCAGGCCCACCACGGTGGTGATGGCGGTAAGCAGCACCGGCCGCAGGCGTTCCGTTCCCGCCTGCAGCGCGGCGTCCGCGGGGGGCATGCCGCTGTTGCGGTGTTCGTTGTAGGCATCGATCAGCACGATGTTGTTGTTCACCACAATGCCCGCCAGGGCCATGATGCCAATGCCGCTCATGACCACGGAAAACGGCTCCTGTCGGATCAGCAGTCCCAGCAGCACCCCGGCAATGGAAAAGACGATGGCCGAGAGGACCAGCAACCCCTGGAAGAAGCTGTTCAACTGGGTGAGCAGCACCAGGAACATCAGGAACACGGCGACGATGAACGCCAGGACCAGGAAGGTTATGGCCTCCTGCTGGTCTTCCAGTTCACCGACAAACCGCACCTCCACCTGGTCCCGCAAGCCGGAGGCCTCGATGGCCCGGTCCAGCTCCGCCAGTTCCGTCATGACCGTGGTGCCGGGAACGATGCCCGCCGATACCGTCTGCACATTGCGGGCGTCCACCCGGTTGATCACCGAGGGCGCCGGGGTGGCCCGGAAGTCCACGAAATTGGTGACCGGGATCAGACCAGCCTGGGTGGCCACGCGCAGTTCGGCAAGCTGCGCGAAATTGCGTTCCTCCACCGGGTAGCGCAGACGGATCTCCACTTCCTCGGTGGCGAACTCGGGCAGATAGGTGCCCAGCAAAAGGCCGGTGGTGACCAACTGCACCGTGTTGCCCAGGGTATTGATGTCCACCCCGTAGCGTGCCGCCTGTTCCCGGTCCACCTGCAGCCGCAGTTCCGGCTGGGGCACCGGCACATCGCTGGCGATGTCCACGAAGGTGTTTTGCTGCTGCATCAGCGCTTGTAGCCGCCGGGACGCCTCCGGCAGCCGTTGGCGGTCCGCTGAGGCAAGCTGGATCTGCACCGGGCGTGCCTCACCGGGGCCGGCCTGCTGGGCTTCGATCTGGATGCCCAGCCCGGGAATGGCGTCGGTGGTCTCGCGTATCCGGTCCAGAATCACGGCGGCGGGTTCACGTTGGCGCCAGTCCGCAAAATCGATCTGGATGGTGCCGATGATGTCCGGTGCGAGATTTGCGCTCAGCCTTGCCTCCATGGAGCCGATAGTGCGGGCATACACCCGCTCCACCCCCGCCTGGCCGATGACGTGGCCCTCCACCAGGCGCACCAGGCGATCGGATTCCTGCACCGAGAGGTTGCCGTCCGCCTGGATCTGGATCTGCGCACGCTCCGGTTCCACCGCCGGGAAGAATGCCATCCCTTTGCCCAGAACGCCGTAGGCGGCCACTGAACCCAGTAACACCAGCAGGCTGATGCCGATGGCAAGACCGGGACGGGCGATGAGATACCGCAGGCCGCGCACGTACGGTCCGGGCGTGGGTGCGGTCCCGGTGGCCGGTGTGGGCGGATTGTGGCGACCGGGGATCAGCGAGCCGATCACGGGTACGAAGACCAGCGCCATGAACAGGGATGCGGTCAGGGTCACGATCACCGTGGCCGGCAGGTAGCGCATGAACTGCCCCGCGATGCCCGGCCAGAACAGCAGCGGGATGAACACCGCCAGTGTGGTGGACGTGGACGCGATCAGCGGCCAGGCCATGCGCTGGGTGGCGGCAAGAAAGGCATCCCGCCGTGCGCGGCCTTGGGCCAGGTAGCGCTCCGCCAGTTCAACCACCACGATGGCCCCGTCCACCAGCATGCCGATCACCAGGATCAGCGCGAACAGCACCACGATGTTCAGCGTGAACCCCAGCGCGTTGATGGTCAGGATGCCGGTGAGGAAGGAGCCGGGAATGGCAATGGCCACCAGCAGGGACGCCCGCAGCCCCAATACCAGGATCACGGTGAGCATCACCAGCACGATGGCGGTGACGACGTTGTTCTCCAGGTCGCCCAGCAGGTTTTCGATGTCCTTCGCCTGATCCTGTAGGTAGTCCACGCGGATGCCTTCCGGCCAGTCCGGCTGCAGTTCCGCCACCGCCGCCTTCACCGCTGCCACGGTGTCGATGATGTTGGCGCCGCCGGTTTTGCGGATGTCCAGGCCCAGGGTCGGCTGGCCGTCGATGCGGGCGTGGCTCATTGCGTCCTGGAAGGTCTGGCGCACCTCAGCCACGTCCTGTACCCGCACCACGGCGGTTTCCGTCACCTGCACCGGCATGACCAGCACATCCGCGGGGGACTGGATCGTGCCCGGGATGCTCACGCCGATGCGGCCGCTGCCGGTGTCCAGCGCCCCGGCGGTGACCAGTTGGTTATTGTTACGAACGGCCTGGCTCACCTCCTGGGGCGAAATACCGTAGGACTGCATGGCCAGCGGGTTGATCACGATTTCCAGCAGGTCCTCCCGGTCGCCGGAGATATCCACCTCCAGCACACCGGTGATGGTTTCCAGGCGGTCCTCCAGCTCCCGGGAAATGCGGATCAACTCCCGCTCGGGCAACTCCCCGGACAGGGCGACGGTGAGAATGGGGAACAGGGAAAGATCGATCTCCTGGACCACTGCCGGGTTGGCGCCGGCAGGGAGGTCCGGCGTGGCATTGTCGGTCTCGTCGCGCACGCTCTGCAGCGCCGCCTGGTGATCGAAGCCCGGGTCGAACTCCAGAATGATGAAGGCGAAGCCCTCGCCGGCCCGCGCCGTCATCCGCCGCAAGCCTTGCATGGTCTGCAACTGGCGCTCCATGGGTTCAACCAGCAGGCGGGCGCTGTCCTCGGCGGAAATCCCCGGGTAACTCAGGTTCACCACGAAAAACGGGATCTCGATGTCCGGTGCTGCTTCCTTGGGGACGGTCACATAGGAGTACGCGCCGGCCAGCAGGATCAGTACCAACAGCAGCATCACCGTGCGCATGCGGCTGAACAGTGCGGCCAGGAGGCGGGACACCTAGCGCCCCCCCTGCGCCGGTTGCAGATACGCCTCCGGCGTCTCCCGCACCTCCACGGCCTGGCCCGGGCTGAGCAGTCCGCGACTGATGGTGACCAGCCGTGCCCGGTCCCCCAGGCCCGTGACCCAGAGACCGTCGGCCCGTGCCTTGATCACCTGCACCGGTGTGAAGGCGATGCGATCGTCCGCGTCCACCGTCTGCAAAACGGTGCGCCCCTGGTCGTCCAGCCGGATCAGGGCCGCTGAGACACGGTGCGCATCCACGGTGTCGGTGGGGATGATCACCTCGGCGCTGAGCCCGGAGGGCAGTGCCTGTTCCCGGTTGGGGATCTCGATCTCCACGCGGAAGGTGCGCGTGGTGGCGTCGGCGATGGGGGCGATGAAGCGTATATTTCCCTGGCGTTCCTCCCCGCCAATGAACCGGATGCGGGCGTCCATGCCCGGCCGCAGCCGGGATACTGCCCCCTGCTGCACGTGGACGACGGCGAGCAGCGGATCGTTGTCCACGATTTCCAGCACCTCGCCGCCCAGGCCCACGTAGGCGCCCAGGTCCGAGACAATACGGTTGACCACGCCGTCGATGGGCGCGCGCAGGGTGGTGTTGGCGATTTCCTGCTCGATGGCCCGCAACTCGGCGCGGGCCGCCTCCAGCTCCGCCCGCCGGGCCTGGACTTCGGAGCGGGAGACGAATTCCCGTTCCACCAGTTCCAGGGCGCTGTCGTAATCCCGCTGGGCGGAAGTCAGGCGCGCCTGTGCCCGGGTCAGGCGCGCCTCACGGTCATCCGTGGACAGGCGTCCCGCCACCTCGCCGCGCTCCAGTTGCGCGCCCACCGCGGTCATCTCTTCCACGATGCCGTCCGTACGCGCCCGCAGGACGACCACCTGATTCGGGCGCACATCGCCGTACAGGGTGATCTCCCGGGTCACCGGCTCCGCCTCGCTCCAGCTTGCGGCCACTGAGGGTGGTGCGGGCGGGTCCCGTTCAGGGGGCACGGCGTTGTCGCGCCCGATCATCCCGCTGCTTATCCACACGATCAGCAACAGGATGATGGCGACGAACACCAGGGTGGTGGAATTCAGCAATCTGGACCGTAGTCCCTGCCCGTCCGACATGCGCCCTCCATCAATACGCCGGCGCCAGCTGCTCCGCCACCGCGGGCGGCAGAATCACGAAGTCTAGCCTAGGCTCAATTAATGCTGATCCTGATCTCGGTCAGTCACAACGTCTCAGCCCGGGCGGGGACTGGCGCCAAGACGGTCGGAGCTATTGAACGGCGCGCCGAAATGTGACGGAGCGCATGACATCAACGGCAGGCAGGAGGACAGATTCTATGGACGTGAAGACGGGCGGCGCGACAGTCAGGGGCGTCAATGCACTCGAAGGCTTTCACCCGCTGGACCCCCTCGGCCCCGGGGAAATGCGCGCGGCCGCCGCGCTGCTGCGGAAGGCGCTGGGCCCGGAGGACCTGCGCTTCGAACGGCTGGTGCTGGAGGAGCCGGACAAGGAGACAGTACGCAACTGGGAGCCCGGGCAGCCGGTGGATCGCCAGGTGCGGTTCGTGGTGTCACGGCCCGGAGGTATCGGCGTCATTCTCGGTCTGCTGTCGCTCACCGAGGAGCGCATCCTGCGGCAGGAGGAACTGCCGGATGCCCGGCCCATGATCATGCTGGAGGAGTTCATGGCCATCGAGGACGCGGTGAAGGCCAATCCGGAATTCATCGCGGCCTGTGAGCGGCGCGGGGTCACCGACATGGCGCTGGTCTGCGTGGACCCCTGGTCCGCCGGCAACTTCGGTGTCCCCGGCGAGGAGGGCAGAAGGCTGTCCCATACCTTCGCCTGGGTGCGGAATCATGAACGGGACAACTTCTACGCCCATCCCATCGAAGGCGTGAACGCCGTGGTGGATGTGGACACGCTGGAAGTGATCCGCGTGGATGACCACTACGCGGATCGGGAGCCCATACCGGTACCCCGGGCTGAGTCCAATTACGAGGCGGACCTGGTGGGGGAGACGCGGCAAGGCATCAAGCCACTGGATGTGATCCAGCAGGACGGTCCCAGCTTCACCCTGGAAGGCCATCTGCTCCGCTGGCAGGGCTGGGATGTGCGCATCGGCTTCAATGCCCGTGAGGGGCTCACCCTGCATACCCTTGGTTATACCCAGAACGGGGTGCGCCGCCCCATTCTGTACCGGGCGTCACTGGCGGAGATGGTGGTGCCCTATGGCACGCCGGCACCGGGCCACCACAGGAAGAACGTGTTCGACATCGGCGAGTACGGCCTGGGCAAACTGGCCAACTCCCTCACCCTGGGCTGCGACTGCCTGGGGGCGATCCGTTATCTGGATGCCTACGTCAACGCCATTGACGGCGAACCCATCCGCATCGGGAACGCCATCTGCATCCATGAGGAAGACAACGGCATCGCCTGGAAACACTGGGATTTCCGTACCGATCACACCGAGGTGCGCCGGCTGCGCCGCCTGGTGATCTCGTCCATCTCCACCGTGGGCAACTACGAATACGCCTCGTACTGGTACCTGTATCAGACCGGCATGATCGAGTTCGAGATGAAGGCCACCGGCATTATCAACACCGTGGCCTGCGAACCGGGGAAACCCTCGAAATATGCCAACGAGGTGGCCCCCGGCGTGGCGGGCCAGATCCATCAGCATCTGTTCTGCGCCCGCCTGGACATGGAGGTGGACGGGCCTGAGAACGCCGTGATGGAGTACAACGTGGCGGTGGATCCGCCCGGGCCGGACAATCCGCATGGCAACGCCTTCTACGAGGTGGGTTCGCTGCTGGAAACCGAACAGGGTGCCCGCCGGCGGATCAACCCGGAGACCATGCGCTACTGGAAGGTGGTCAACCGCGGCCAAAAGAACGCGGTGGGGAAGCCAACGGCGTTCAAGCTGGAGGCGACTCACGCCGTGACGCCGTTCACCCATCCTGATTCCCCCTCGGGACAACGTGGCGGGTTCATCCAGAACCACCTCTGGGTCACCCCGTTTGATCCGGAGCAACGCTACCCGGCAGGGGAGTTCGTCAACCACTCCCCCGGTGGTCAGGGGCTACCGGCCTGGACCCAGGCTGATCGCTCCATCGTGGACACGGACCTGGTGCTGTGGCATGTGTTCGGTTTGCATCATTCCGTGCGCCCGGAAGACTATCCCGTGCAGCCCTGTGTGAGCTCAGGCTTCCGGTTCATGCCCTCCGGCTTCTTCCACCGCAATCCCGCCATCGATCTGCCACCCGGCAAGAACGCGGCCAGTTGCTGCGTGTAGGGGGCGGCGCCTGGGGCGCTGGTCACTGCCGTTACGGCGTGGCCGCGCCGCTTCGTCGCTTCCGACGATGCGATCTCGGCCGGTCACAAGGCAGAATGCAGCGGATTCCGCGTTCTAAACCCTGCCAGAAGGATGAAGCGATGAAACTGGATGCCAATGTCAGTGCCGTGATCACCGGTGGCGCCTCCGGGCTTGGCGCCGCCACTGCCCGCCGCCTGGCGGCCTCCGGCGTCAAGGTGGCCCTGTTCGACCTCAACGAGGAGCAGGGCGAGGCCCTGGCCAAGGAGTTGGGGGGCGTGTTCTGCAAGGTGGATGTGACCTCCGAGGCGGACGTGGATGCCGGATTCGCCAAGGCCCGGGCGGCCATTGGTCAGGAGCGCATTCTGGTCAACTGCGCCGGCACGGGGCTGGCCGTCAAGACCGCCAGCCGGGATAAGGAAACCGGAGAGCCGAAGCATTTCCCGGTGGACAGGTTCGACCGCATCATCCAGATCAATCTGGTGGGTTCCTTCCGCTGTGCCGCCAAGTCCGCCATGGGCATGCTGTCGCTGGAGCCGCTGGAAGACGGTGAGCGCGGCGTCATCATTCACACCGCCTCGGTGGCTGCGGAGGACGGGCAGATCGGACAGACATCCTATTCCGCCTCAAAGGCCGGACTGGTGGGCATGACCCTGCCCATGGCGCGGGATCTGATGAACGACGGCATCCGTGTGAACACCATTCTGCCCGGCATTTTCAGCACTCCGCTGATGAACAGCGCGCCGGAGCACGTGAAGCAGGCCCTGGCCGCCTCCGTGCCGTTTCCAAAGCGGCTGGGCAAGCCCGAAGAGTATGCCGAACTGGCCGAAGCCATGATCACCAACGGCTACTTCAACGGTGAGAGCGTGCGGCTGGATGGCGCCATCCGGATGGCGCCCCGTTAAGGAAATTCCCATGGTGCTCTGCGGAGCCCTTCGAGCGGGCTGACAAGGCGGCGTTCGCAGGCAATGGCCGTCGCCTTGTCAGGAACGCCAACGCCGCTCAGCGTGCGCGAAGGGCCCGCGTCCGTCGGCGGCTCCCGCTCCGCCGGCTCGCCAAGTCCTTCACCGGCTGTGTACACTCGGAGCTGAACACCCGCTTTCAGTGCCGGACCAGCCAGGGGAGGGCCGCATGTACGAATTCGTGAAGTACCGTGTCGCCGATATCATGACGCGCTCGCCGGTCACGGTGCGTGCGGAGGCCACCTTGGCCGACGCCCAGGCGCTGTTCGAGCAGTACGGGTTCAACGGCCTGCCGGTGGTCAATGAGGCTCACGAGCTCCGGGGCGTGGTGACAAAGATGGACGTGCTGAAGGCGTTCACGCTGCGTCCGGAGACCATCGTGCCCCGTTACGACGAAATCATGCGTTCCCCGGTATCGGAGGTGATGACCCACAGTCCGGTGGCGGTGAGCCCGGACACCCCGTGCACCCGGGTGCTCCAGCGTCTGGTGGATATGCGCATCAAGAGCCTGCCGGTGGTGGAGGACGGGCGTCTGGTGGGGGTGGTGGCGCGGGAAGACGTGCTCGCCGCCCTGCGAGAGGCCACCTCCGGGAGTTGAAATTCGTCAGTTTCGACGATGCCGGGAGCGCCCGGCTCCAGTAGCGTCGGTGTCACGCGTCTTTCAGGACACTGGAGCCGAGCTGTGCACGATACCATTGCTGACGCCCCCGCGCCGGATGATATCAGCGCTTTCCGCCAGGAAGTGCGTGATTTCATCGCCCAGGCCGCCGATGCGGAGATCCGCGAAGCCGGCCGCAAGATGACCAGCTTCTTCCCGTCGTTCGAGCCCACCATGCGCTGGCACCGCATCCTGCACCGGCGGGGTTGGGCGGCGGCGCCCTGGCCCCGGGAGTACGGCGGCCCGGGGTGGAGCGTCGAGCAGCAGCAGATCTTCGAGGACGAATGCCGCCGTGCCGGTGTGCCCCGGCTGCTGCCCCAGGGGCTGGCCATGGTCGGCCCGGCGATCATGAAGTTCGGCACCCCGGAGCAGAAACAGCGTTTCCTGCCGGGCATTGCCTCCGGCGATGACTTCTGGGCCCAGGGCTACTCCGAGCCGAATGCCGGTTCGGACCTGGCCTCCCTGAGCTGTCGCGCCGTGCGCGAGGGCGATCACTACGTCATCAACGGCAGCAAGACCTGGACCACCTACGCCCATCATGCCAATCGCATGTTCCTGCTGGTGCGCACAAGCACCGAGGGCAAGCCGCAGCAGGGGATCAGTTTCTTCCTGCTGGACCGGCTGGACCTGCCGGGGCTCACCATCCGGCCCATCATCGGGCTGGACGGTTTCCCGGAGCAGTGCGACGTGTTCTTCGAGAACGTGCGGGTTCCGCTGGACAGTTGTCTCGGCGAGGAGAACAAGGGCTGGACGGTGGCCAAGTACCTGCTGGAATACGAGCGCGGCGGCAGCTCCTCGTTCGCCACCCACTTCCGCAACGAGCTGGATGCGATCCGGCGCCTGGCGACCTCCTCCGGAGACGGCTTCGGTGGACGTGTGGTGGATGATCCGGTATTCCAGCAGCGCTATGCGCGCCTGCTCATGGAAACCGCCGCCCTGGAGGCCACCGAGGTGCAGTTTGCCGCGCTGGAGAAGGGTTCGCCGGAGTCCGGACCGATGAGCTCCATGATCAAGATCACGTCCATGGAGACGCTGCAGCGTATAACCGAACTGGCGGTGGATGTGGCGGGCACGCCGTCGCTGACCCTGCAGCTCCAGGCGCTGACCGTGGGCAGCGGGGTGGAGCCCATCGGGCCGGAGGAGGCGCTGACCATCATGCCCAAATACCTGAACAACCGGGCGGCCAGCATTTTCGGCGGCAGCAACGAAATCCAGCGCAACATCATCGCCAAGCTGCTGCTCAGCCGGTAGCCGGAACGGAGAGGTTAGTAACCATGGCACTGCTCACCGACGATCTGCGCGCCATGCTGGATGACAGCGTGGACAAGTTCATCCGTGACCGCTACGACTTCCACGCGCGGCAGGCGCTGGTTTCCGGTCAGACGGGCTACTCCGCGGACCATTGGGCGCAGTTCGCCGACATGGGCTGGCTGGGCATCCCGTTTGCCGAACAGGTGGGCGGCCTGGGGGGCGGCATCGTCGATACGCTGGGTCTGATGCGACGCTTCGGCCGCGGGCTGGTGGTGGAGCCCTACCTGGCCGTGGTCGGCCTGGCGGGGCAGGCCCTGGCCGGGGCCGATGACGGCGAGGCCCGCGATGCCATGCTGTCGGCGCTGGTGGCGGGTGATGTGCTGCCGGTGCTGGCCTGGGAGGAAACGGCGTCCCGCGGCAACCCGGCCTGGGTGGAGCTGTCTGCCAGGGGGGATGGCGGCGGCTGGTGCCTGGATGGCGAGAAAATCACCGTGCTGAATGCCCCCCAGGCCAGTCACTTGGTGGTATCGGCCCGGGTGGCCGGCCAGGCGGGGGATGCGGACGGTATCGAACTGTTCCTGCTCCCGGCACGGGCGGAGGGTGTGGAGGTGACCGGTTTTCCCACCATCGACGGCCACCGGGCGGGGCAGGTGCGGTTCCAGGCCGCCCGGGCCCGGCCGCTGACTTTCGACGGCCGCGGCGGGCCGTTGCTGCGGCGGGTTCTGGACCAGGCCGGTCTCATGCTGGCGGCGGAAGGGGTCGGGGTCATGGAGAGCCTGTTGCAGCGCACCGTGGACTACACCCGCACCCGGCGCCAGTTCGGCGTGCCCATCGCCAGTTTCCAGGTTCTGCAGCACCGCATGGCGGACATGTACATTGCCACCACCCAGGCGGAGAACCTGCTGAACCTCACGGCGGCCCGCTGGTTGCCGGACGGGGACAACGCCGAGGCGGCCGCCGCGCTCAAGGCGCAGCTCTGTGTGTCCGGCCGCTACGTGGGACAGCAGGCCATACAGTTGCATGGCGGCATCGGTATGACCGATGAGCTGGACGTGGGGCACTATTTCAAGCGCCTGACCTCCATGGGCCTGCTGTTCGGGGACGAGGCCTGGCAGTTGCGGCGGATCTGGCAGGCCCACGCCGCCGCCTGACCCGCACGGGGCCGCGCTCAGGCGGCCCCGGCCTCCCCGTACAAGGATTCGATCAGGTCGCTGTACTTCTTGTAGATGTTGGAGCGCCGGATCTTCATGGTGGCGGTGACCTCGTCGTCGTCGTGATCCAGCTCCTTGGTGAGCAAGGCCAGCCGCTTGATCTGCGCCACCCGGGGCATGGTCTGGTTGGCCTTCTCCACCTCTGCCTCCACCAGTTTCCGGACCTGGGCGTTCTCCGCCAGGCTGCGGAACGTGGTGTAGGCGATGCCGTTCTCCTCGGCCCACTTGGCCACCGTGTCGAAGTCGATCTGGATCAGCGCCGCCACGTACTTGCGCCGTTCCCCCACCACGATGCATTCCTTGATGTAGGGGCTGGCCTTGACGGTGTTCTCGATCTCCGAAGGCGACAGGTTCTTGCCGCCGGCGGTGATCATGATGTCCTTCTTGCGGTCCACCATCTTCACCTGGCCGTCCCGCAGTTCCACCACGTCGCCGGTATGCAGCCAGCCGTCCACGATGGTGTTCCTGGTCGCCTCCTCGTTCTTGTAATAGCCTTCGAAAACCATGCCGCCGCTGATCAGCAGTTCGCCGTCCTCGGCCACACGGATCTCGGTGCCCACGGTGGGTTCGCCCACGGTGCCCGGCAACATGTGTTCGGGCCGGTGGCCGGTGACCATGCCGGTGGTCTCCGTCTGGCCGTAGACCTCCAGCAGCGGCACGCCGATGATGCGGAAAAAGCGGATGATGTCCGGGGCGATGGGGGCCGCGCCGGTGATGGAGACCCGGCAGTTGCGCAGGCCGATGAAATTCTGCAGCGCCCGGAACACCAGCAGGTACCAGATGCCGTAGGTGAGTCTTTCCCGTGGCCCCAGCGCCGAGCGGTGCTTGAAGCAGAAGGGCTCGCACTGGCGCAGGGCGGTTTCGTACAGCCAGCGGCGGATGCGGCCGCTTTCCAGCATCTTGATATGGATGGCGGAGTGCATTTTCTCCCAGATGCGCGGCACCCCCAGAAACACCGTGGGGGCCACTTCCCGCAGGTCTTCCTGCACCGTGCGCAGCGATTCGCCGAAGTTCACCAGCATGCCCAGATAGATGGGGGCGAAATTGGTGGTGGCCTGCTCGGCCACATGGCACAGCGGCAGGTAGGAGAGCACGCTGTCGTTTTCGGTGAGCTCCAGCCGGCCGATGATCCCGGGCGCCGCCTCGCGGATGTTCCGGTAGCTGATCATGGCGCCCTTGGGTTTGCCGGTGGAGCCCGAGGTGTAGATCATCAATGCCAGGTCGGTGAGCTGCTGTTCGTCCAGCAGTTGATCCGCCAGTCCGGGTTGCTCCTCGTCCAGTTGCGCCCCCAGTTCCTCCACCTGCTCGAAAGAGAGCAGATCCGGTTCATCGTACTGGCGCAGGCCCTTCATCTCCGCGACAATGATCTTGCGGATCCTGGGCAGTTCACCGCGGGCCTCCAGCACCTTGTCGGTCTGCTCCTGGTCTTCGCAGAGCACGTATTCCACGTCCGCGTGGCCCAGCACGTAGGCCACCTCCGGTGCCGGGCTGGTGGGATAGACGCCCACGGTGACGCCCCGCACGATGCCGGTGCCCATCTGGGCGATGACCCACTCGGTGCGGTTCTCGGAGATCACCCCCACATGGCCGCCGGGCTGAAGCCCCAGCGACCGGAGGCCCAGGCCGAAATGCCTGGCACGCCGGTAGTATTCGCTCCAACTGATCGGATGCCAGATCCCGAAGTCCTTCTGCCGCAGGGCCACGGCATCGCCGCGGGTGCGCGCGTTCTCGCGCAGCATCTGGGGCAGGGTCAGGTTCGGAAGCTCGGTACGCGTCATGGTCCCTCCGTCGGGGGCTCTGTTCGGTTCCACTGGTTCAGGATAGCCAGCGCTTGCGGCGCTTGTAGTGCTTGATGTGGCGGTAACTCTTCGCCTCGCCGCCGGCGCCTGCCATGCCCAGGTAGAATTCCCGCACGTCCGCGTCAGCCATGAGTTTTTCCGGGGCCCCGTCCATCATCACGCGGCCGGATTCCATGATGTAACCGTAGTCCGCCAGCGCCAGCGCCACGTTGGCGTTCTGTTCCACCAGCAGCATGGCCACGTCCTGTTCACGGTTGATGCGGGCGATGATGGTGAAGATGTCCTCCACCAGCACCGGCGACAGCCCCAGGGAGGGCTCATCCAGCAGCATCAGTTTCGGACGCCCCAGCAGCGCACGACCGATGGCCAGCATTTGCTGCTCGCCGCCGGAAAGGTAACCGGCCAGCGAACGGCGGCGTTCGTGCAGGCGGGGGAAGTACTCGTAGACCAGGTCGAAACTCGCGCCCCGACCGTCCTTGCGGCCGCTGATGGCGTAACCGGCGGCCACAAGGTTCTCCTCCACGGTCAGGTCCTCGAACACCCGCCGCCCCTCCATCACATGGCAGAGACCGTCGCGGACCAGGCCGTGCGGGGCCTGCCGGGCGGTATCCGCCCCGTTGAAGGTGATGCGGCCGGCGGAGAGTTCCCCGTTTTCCAGCGACAGCAGGTTGGAGACCGCCTTCAGTGTGGTGGACTTGCCGGCCCCGTTGGAGCCGAGCAAGGCCACGATCTCCCCCCGGGGGACTGTCAGCGACAGCCCCCGGAGCACCTGCACCGTGTGGTTGTAGACCACCTCGATGTTGCTGATTTCAAGAACGTTCTGGCTCACAATGAGACCTCAGTCCAGAATGATCCAGTCGGAGACAGGCACCATCTGGCCCTTGGAGACATCGGCCCGGTAGATGCGGCCGATGGGGATGGAGTTGCCCAGGAAGTTGGCCGGCACTCCCATGATGCCCCCGGTGTCGATGTCACGCAGGGAGTCCAGCGTCTCCCGCATGTTGCGGCCGGTGAGCTCCTTGCCCGCACGGATGGTCTCGCCCGCGATCTTGGTGATCAGCACGCCGGTCATCCAGCCCTGGATGTAGGTGGTGGACTGATACTCGTCGTGCAGCTCGCGGATGGCGTCCATGATCGGCGCCGGGCCTTCCTCGTCGTAGTAGTAGCGGTAGGGCATCACGCCCATGAAACCGTCGGCGGCCTCGCCCATTTCGTTGATGATGCCCTGGTCCATGGTGTAGTAGGTGCCCATGAACCGGGTATCCATCCCCATCTGACGGGCGCGCTGGATGAAGTCCGGAATCGGGGACAGCACGTAGCCGTGGAAGATGGCGTAGTCCGGCCGGGCCCGGCGCAGTTCCAGGGCGGCGGCGGAGATGTCGGCGGCGCCCGGCGGCGTCACGATGGTGGCGGCCACGGTCAGGCCCAGTTGCTCCGCCATGTTGCGGCCGAAGGCGATGGGGTCGCGGCCGAACTCGGTGTCGGAATGGATGAGGGCCACCCGGGCGCCGGGGCTCTCGTCAGCGATGTGTCGCAGCAGAATCCCCACCTGCTCGCTGTAGTCCGGGCCCAGCAGGAACTGCAGCGGGTACTGATCCGGGTTGTTCAGCTCCGAGGCGAAGGAGGCGCCGGTCATAAGGATGTCCCGCCGGTCCAGCTCCCGGTTGATGGCCTGCTGGAACGCGGTGGAATCACCGAAGTAGAAATTCACGTTCTCGCGGCTGGTGATGCGGCGGAACACGGCCACGGACTGATCCTGCTGGTAACCGGTGTCCTCGCCCACGTAGCGCAGCCGATGGCCCTCGATACCGCCCTGGGCGTTGATCCACTCCACGTAATCCTTCAGGCCCCGGTCGAACTGGATTCCGGCAAAGGCGAACGGCCCGGTCATGGGGATGGAGCCGCCCAGCACGATTTCCTTGTCATCGGCCGAAGCGGAGAACGAAGCCCCCAGCGCCAGCGTGGCGGCGGCCACCGGGGCGACGAATTGACGAGCAAGCTTCTTGAAGATCATCACGCTAACCCTCCTGCCGATCACGTACGGAACGGCCACAAGTGGAAGAAGCGGCGTATACGACGCCAGATTTCCGCAAGCCCGTGGGGCTCGAACAACAGAAAACCGACAATCACCGCGCCAAACACCGCCGTGCGCAACGGCGACAGGATCTGCGAGGGGTTGTCGATGAACGGGGAGGCGAAGTCCACCCCGTAGCGCAGCACCTCGGGCGTGAGGGTCATGAAGATGGCCCCCAGAATGCTGCCGAGGATGGTGCCCATTCCGCCCACGATGATGGCGGCGAGGAAAAAGATGGACATGAGCAGCGGGAAGCTCTCCGGATTGATGGCGCCGAAGAAATAGGCGTACAGCCCACCGGCCATGCCGGCGTAGAACGACGCGATACCGAAGCTCATAAGCTTGTAGAAGGGCAGGTTGATGCCCAGCACCGACGCGGAGATGTCCCGGTCGCGGATGGCGATGAAGGCCCGCCCGATACGGGTGCGGAACAGATTCGCCGCCAGGATCACCATCACCACCATGATCGGCACCACCAGCCAGTAGAAGGTGTCCGGGTTGTCCAGCTCGGTGCCAAGCACCCGGGGCGGATCAATATTGATGCCGCGCGTACCACGGGTGACGCTTTCCCAGTTGATGAAGATGAACTGCAGAATGAAGGACGCACCGATGGTGGCGATCGCGAGATACAGGCCCTTCACCCGCAGGCTGGGCAGCCCGGCGATCAGTCCGATGGCCGTGGCCATGCCGGCGCCCGCCAGCAGGTTGATGAAGAAGGGCGAGCCGGTGTTGTTATCCAGCCAGGCCACGGTGTAGGCGCCAACCCCCATGAAGGCCGCCTGGCCCAGGCTCACCTGACCGGTGTACCCGGTGAGGATGTTCAGCCCGGTGGTGCTGATGATGTTGATGGAGATCAGGCAGAGCAGAAAGATCCAGTACATGTTGGCGACGAAGGGATAGATCGCCAGCATGGCCAGGAGTATGCCGAACCACATCCACTGCGTGCGGGTACGGAACAGCGCCTCGTCGGCAATGTAGGTTTCCTTGGGGGATCCAATGCGCATGGTTACAGTCGCTCGATCTCGCGGGTGCCGAACAGGCCGTAGGGCCGGAGGAGCAGCACCACCATCAACAGAATGAAGGTCACCAGGTGTTCGTACTCGCCGCCCAGGTAGACGCCGGCCATGGCTTCCATCCAGCCGATCAGGATGCCGGCCAGCAGCGCGCCCAGCACACTGTCCAGCCCGCCCACGATCACCACCACCAGCACGGTGAGGCCGAAAAAGCCCATCTCGGATGAAATGCCGCCGATGGAGCCCAGCAGAATGCCGGCGCCGGCGGCGATCACCCCGGCCAGACACCAGGCCAGGCTGTACACCGCCGGCACGTTGATGCCCATGGCGTAGGCGGCGCCCTGATCCGACGCGGTTGCCCGTAGCGCCACGCCGCCCCGCCAGAAGCGGAACAGCAGCAGGAACAGGGCGATGACCACGGCCGCCACCACGAAGCTCCAGAAGGTCTTCGGTGCCAGGAAGGCGTCACCGATGAAGATCGGGTCGGTGGGGAAGAAATTCGGCAGACTGCGTGGATTGGCGGTCCAGATCAGTTCCACCATACCCACCAGAATGCTGCCCAGGCCGATGGTGACCATGAACACCGAGATGGGGTTCTCCCCCAGCAGCGGCCGGATCACCCCGCGTTCCAGCACAATGCCCAGGATGCCGCCGCCGATCAGTGCGGCGATGATGGCCAGCCACCAGGGCAGGGCCCAGCCGGCGGCGGCGCCGAAGAACAGATAAGCGCCCACCATCAGCATCTCGCCGATGGCCAGATTGATCACCCGGGTCGCCTTGTAGATCAGCACGAAGGCGATGGCGGTGAGCGCATACAGGCCGCCGGTGCCCAGCCCGGCGAGGGATACCTCGAAAAAGAACAGCCACTCCATCACGCAACCCTCTTCCTGGCGCCCAGTTTCTCCCGCAGGGTGGAGACGTCCCCCGAGCCCAGGTAGGCCTGGATCACCTCGGGGTTGGCCTGCACCTCGGCGGGTTTGCCGCTGGCGATCAACTGCCCGAAATTCAACACGTAAACCTGGTCGGAGATATCCATCACCATGCCCATGTCGTGCTCCACCATCAGCACGGTCATGCCCCAGTGCTCCTTCACGTCCAGGATGAAGCGGGCCATGTCCTCCTTCTCTTCCCGGTTCATGCCGGCAACCGGCTCGTCCAGCATCAGGATCTTCGGCCGCATGGCCAGCGCCCGGGCCAGTTCCACCCGTTTCTGCAGGCCGTAGGGCAGGTTGGCCACCGGATGCCTGCGGATATGGTCGATTTCCAGAAAATCGAACACCTCCCGCTCGATCTGCTCCCGGATCTCCGCTTCCTCCCGGCGGGCCTTGCCCAGATACCAGAACGCCGACAGCAGGCCGGTGCGCATGCGCACATGGGCGCCGAGCTTCACGTTGTCCAGCACGGTCATGCCACGGAACAGGGCGATGTTCTGAAAGGTGCGGCCCAGCCCCAGGGCGGCGCGCCTGGGGGGCGGCAGGCGGGTGATGTCCTCGCCCTCGAACAGCACGCGGCCTTCCTGGGGTTTGTAAAAGCCGGAAATCGAGTTGAACAGCGAGGTCTTGCCGGCGCCGTTGGGGCCGATCACGGCGGTGATGCTGCCTTTCTCAACCTGCATGCTCACGTCTCGCAGCGCTTTCACGCCACCAAAGGAAAGGGACACTCCCTCGACGTTCAGAATACTCATCGGATGCTCCGGTCGGATCGGGGCGGAAACCGTACCGGCCGCGAGGCAGCGCGGACGGGTCTCCGGTCCTCGCGTGTTCAAATGCCTGTCGGGGTGAACTGCGTCCGGGTCAGGGGTTGACGGGAACGTGGGGCGGTCACCATCACGGATCCGGCATGGCTCAGGGGCATGCGCAGCGACATCGGCTCTCCTCCGGTCCGCCGGATCTGATGCCCGGTCGGACAATGTGATTATTCTGAGTAATGCTGTTATCGATCGTATCGCGTCAAAACGCTGATGCAAGCGCTTTTTCCCGCGCTTCGGCACATACGATACGCAAGCGTATGGAATCAGTCAATCACAGGCCGTCGCAGGCCTGGGGCCGGTGGTTGGGATTCAGATTGCTGGTGCAGGACCAGGTGCCCTGGGCGTCCCGGGTGATCCGTAACAGGCGTCCGTTCACGGGCGGGGAAACGGGCGCGCCGTTGTGGCCGAAGGTGAACTCCACCTGCCACGTGCCGTCACCCGTGACATTATTGGTCACCGTGGTGATGTCGCCGAGGTTGGAGCCTGTCCAGCCCACCGAGCTCGGGCTGCCCAGCACCTCGGCCTGATCCAGCAGCGCGTACCGCTGAAGGGCAATCAAGGTTTCCACCCCTGTGCGAACGCTCCGCAGCTCGCCAAAGACAACCCCGGCCTGGGTTCTGGCCACGTACTGCTGGTAGGCGGGAATGGCCACGGCCGCCAGGATGCCGATGATCGCCACCACGATCATGAGCTCGATCAATGTGAATCCGCGTGCCTTCTCCTTCACCTGGCCACCCCGTGTTGTGCGTTGTATGGGATTCCTTAAGCAAAGGGCGTGCCGCTCAGGAAAAGTATCGGATCGGAACCTGTGAACTCTGCTGCATTTTCCGTGGCGTCAGGGCGTTAACGTTGAGCTTGGGAAACGCTTCCATAACGGATGACACGGATGAGCCGTGCCGGGTGTGTCCTGGGCGCCCCGGCCGGGAGGAGGGGACATGGCGTCGATGATTGAATCCATTCATGGGCAGGTGGTCGAGCCGGATCAGGAGCTGTCGGCACTGCTGAACCGCAGCCTGCTGGCCGCCACTGTGCTGCGGGAGTCCAGCGTCTGCGCCTGGATCAGGGCCGAGCGGGACGGGTATGGTGAAGGGGCTGAAATCCCCGCCTACCGCAGGGGTGACGACGCGGCCCTGCTGGCCTGGCGGCCGGGGCTGGGCTGGGTGGAGGCGCCTATCACCGATGCCCAGCGCAAGGCCGTTTCCGACTACAGCCTGCCCACCGGCATCACCGAACTGGAGGCGGACTACGAAGCCATCCTGCGCAAGGGGGGGTGCCCGAGTCCGCTGGATCCGGCGCGCGCGAACCAGATCCGCCGGCTCACCAGCCTGGATACCGATCTCTGTCAGATGGTGCCCATGTCGGGGGTTGATCGCGTGCTGCAGACGGTGCGCATGGGTATCCGTCTCTGGAGCGGGGCGCTGCTGGAAGCGGGCGTGCGTGGCCAGGGCTCCTCCTTCAGCTCCGGGGACCGGGCGGCGGCTGCGGGGGTGGCGGAGCGGCTGGAGGAGATTCTCCAGCAGGCGGGGGAGGCGGCCGATGCCGCCGTCGCCGAAATGCGCCGCCGGCAGGGAGGTCTGCTGTCCCGGTTGCTGGGGCGCGCGCCGGCCTGATCCCCCGGGATCACCGGCCGGGCCCGCGGCCAGTGGGTGACTGCTGGTGTGAATTAAACCGGGCCGGACACCCCCCCCTCAGGCTCCTGCCAGGTCCGTCATTCTTCCGTCACGGAGGACATGCGCATGCCCCGTACCCGCCGCACCGAAGCCCGGTCCCAGGGCCGGCAGCCGAGCACGCCCGCGCCCACCACAGGCGAGCGTCCGAATCCGGGTTATTATGCGACGCATGCGCTGGACCGTGCGTTCAAGGCCAATCTGGCCCGTTTCACCGCCGGAATCACGCCGGCCGGGCTGGCCAGCGTGTACTTCGAGTGGCTGGCGCACCTGATGCTCTCCCCCGGCAAGCAGATGGAGCTGGGGGAGAAATTCCTCCGTAAGACCACGCGCTTCGCCCAGTACGCCGGGCGGGCGGCCCGGGATCCCCAGTGCCCCACCTGCATCGAGCCCCTGTCCCAGGACCGCAGATTCAGCGATGAGGCCTGGCAGCGCTGGCCGTACAACCTGATTCACCAGTCCTTCCTGCTGACACAGCAGTGGTGGCACAACGCCACCACCGACGTGGACGGCCTGTCACCGGAACGGGAACGGGTGGTGAATTTCATCGCCCGGCAGATGCTTGATCGCTATTCGCCGTCCAATTCCCCGTGGCTGAATCCGGAGATCACTGCCACCACGCTGGCCACCGGGGGCCGGAACCTGTATGACGGTTGGCAGAACTTCCTGGAGGACTGGGAGCGCGCCATGGCCGGCCGGCCGCCAGTGGGCGTGGAGGGGTTCCGGGTGGGCGAGAACCTGGGCGTGACGCCCGGAAAGGTGGTCTACCGCAACCGCCTGATTGAGCTGATCCAGTACGAACCGGCCACGAAGCAGGTGTATGCCGAACCGGTGCTGATCATGCCGGCCTGGATCATGAAGTACTACATCCTGGACCTGGCGCCGGACAAATCGCTGGTGGAATACCTGGTGAACCAGGGCCACACCGTGTTCATGATCTCCTGGCGCAACCCGGGGTCCGAGGAACGGGATCTGGGCATGGAGGAATACCGCCGGCTGGGGCCCATGGCCGCCCTGGATGCGGTCTGCGCCATCACCGGTCGGGACAAGGTGCATGGCGTGGGGTACTGCCTGGGGGGCACGCTGCTGTCCATCGTCGCGGCGGCCATGGCCCGGGACGATGACCAGCGCCTGGCCTCGGTCACTACCTTCGCCACCCAGGTGGACTTCACCGAGGCCGGCGAGCTGACGCTGTTCATCGGCGAGAGCCAGGTGGCCTACCTGGAGAACATGATGTGGGATCAGGGTTATCTGGACGGTTACCAGATGGCCGGAGCCTTCCAGATCCTGCGCTCCAATGATCTCATCTGGTCCCGCATCGTGCATGACTACCTGCTGGGCCGACGGCGGCCCATGAACGAGCTCATGGCCTGGAACGCGGACCTGACCCGTATGCCGTTCCGCATGCACTCCGAGTACCTGCGGAAGCTGTTTCTCAACAACGACCTGGCCAGCGGCCGTTACCAGGTGGACAACCGTCCCGTGGCGGTGCAGGACATCCGCGCGCCCATCTTCGCCGTGGGCACCACAGCAGATCACGTGGCCCCATGGAAGTCCGCCTATAAGATCCACCTGCTCACCGATGCCGACGAGGTGACCTTCCTGCTGACCAATGGTGGCCACAACGCCGGTATCGTCAGCGAGCCGGGGCACCCGCGGCGTCGTTTCAAGGTGCGTACCCAACGGGCCCGCGAACCCTTTATCGATCCGGATAGCTGGGAGCAGAGTACGCCGGAGCAGGAAGGCTCCTGGTGGCCCACCTGGCAGCGCTGGCTGGTGGAGCGGTCCAGCGGCCTGGTGGATCCGCCCGGCATGGGCAACAGGACGTATCCGCCCATTGCGGATGCCCCGGGCAGTTACGTGCTGGAGCCGTAGCCGCCGATGACCGGGACGCGATTGCAAGGCCTGTGGATCCAGGCCATGCCGGTGCTGTTCGTACTGTTGTGGAGCACCGGCTTCATCGGGGCCAAGTTCGGTCTGCCCTACGCCGAGCCCTTCACCTTCCTGTTCGTGCGCTTCGTCTGCACCCTGGCCGTGCTGTACCTCATCATACTTCTGCTACGGGAACGCTGGCCCTCCCGCCCGGCTTTGTGGGGGCATATCGCCGTGGCGGGCATGCTGGTGCACGGCGCGTATCTGGGCGGCGTGTTCTCTGCCATCCACCTGGGCATGCCCGCCGGCGTGGCGGCGCTGATCGTGGGCCTGCAGCCGCTGGTCACCGCCGTGCTCGCCCGCCCCTGGCTGGGCGAACGGCTGACCGGACGGCAGTGGGTGGGTATCGGTCTCGGCCTGCTGGGCGTCGTGCTGGTGCTGGGTGAGAAGCTGGATACCGCGGATCCGGTGCAGTTGTTCAGCGGTTTCGGTGTGGCCTCGCTGGCCTTCGCCGTGGCCGCGCTGTTCGGCATCTCCGTGGGCACCCTCTACCAGAAGCGGAACTGCACCGAGATGCCGCTCACCACGGGCACCTTTATCCAGTTTATCGGTGCGGCCTCGGTGCTGGGCCTGGCCGCCCTGCTGTTCGAGACGCGGCAGATCGAGTGGACGCTGACTTTCAGCCTGACGCTGCTGTGGTTGATCTTCGGCCTGTCCATCGCCGCCATCCTGCTGCTCATGGCGCTGATCCGCCGGGGTGAGGCCTCCCGCGTCGCCAGCCTGTTCTACCTGGTGCCGCCGGTCACGGCGGTGGAGGCCTGGATCCTGTTCGGCGAGCGACTGGGGCCGCTGGCACTCATCGGTATCGGCGTCGCCGTGACCGGCGTGGCCCTGGTGATCAACCAGAACAAATAGGCCCCGTCCCGTGGCCCGGAAAACGCCTGGGTTAAGAGGCCCGGCTTGGGTTTTGATGTCGGTGATCCGCCCTTCGGGCGGCTACCGACCTGCGGTCCGGCCCGCCACCGGTCGAACTACGCGTCGGCCGGACGCTGTGTAGCCGTGTAGGTCGGAAGCCTTGCGCAGCAAGGATCTCCGACAAACCCACCCCGGGTCCTGCCCCGTCGGTGATCCGCCCTTCGGGCGGCTACCGACCTGCGGTCCGGCCCGCCACCGGT
>JAFIFU010000106.1 GCA_020831885.1 Ectothiorhodospiraceae bacterium | reverse complement strand
CGGCGCACACCGCCGGACCGCGAACATTGTGCATAAAAAAACCCCGTGCGGCGACGGGGTTTTAGTGGATACCGGCTGGGGTATCAACTGGGCCGCACGCTCACGTACTTGCGGTTGCGTGGCCCCTTGCGCTCGAACACCACCTTGCCCTCAACCGTGGCGAAAATGGTGTGATCGCGGCCCAGCCCGGTGCCGTCACCGGCGTGAAAGTGCGTACCACGCTGGCGCACCAGGATGTTGCCAGGGATAACCTGCTGGCCGCCGAAGCGCTTCACGCCAAGGCGTTTACTCTCTGAATCGCGGCCGTTGCGCGTGCTGCCGCCTGCCTTTTTGTGTGCCATGCTCTCAGCTCCTGATACTTAGCCAGCCTGGATGCCGGTGATCTTCACTTCGGTGAAGAACTGACGGTGACCCATGGTGCGCTTGTAGTTCTGACGACGCTTGAACTTGATGATCTCCACCTTTTTGTCCTTGGCGGTGCGGATCACCTCGGCCCGGACCCTGCCGCCTTCCAGCAACGGAGCGCCCACCTTCACCTGCTCACCGTCGGAAACCATCAGCACCTGATCGAACTCAACGGAGGCGCCGTCTTCGGCGTCCAGCTTTTCCACCCTGAGGATGTCACCTTCGGAGACACGGTACTGCTTGCCTCCGGTCTTGATAACGGCGTACATATT
The DNA here is from genome assembly GCA_020831885.1 of Ectothiorhodospiraceae bacterium. Taxonomy (GTDB): domain Bacteria; phylum Pseudomonadota; class Gammaproteobacteria; order Nitrococcales; family Aquisalimonadaceae; genus LSCE01. Next base: position 5,392 of record JAFIFU010000106.1, on the reverse strand, counting down.
CGAGAACTCTCCGTCGCTAGGTCGCCATGCGAATCCGATCTGAAGGCGCGAGATTCTATCCCCTTGCCCGGCGCAGGTCAAACGCCCGCGCGTCCGGCGGGCACGTGTCATCCTTGACACCCCAACGGGGCAACCATAGCATCCGTGCATCCTTTCTGCGGCCCCCGCTGGTTGAGGCATGACGGTAGACGATATCAGGGCGCCTGTCGCCCAGGACATGCAGGCGGTGAACCGGCTGATCCAGGAGCGCCTGCGCTCGGACGTGGTGCTCATCAACCAGCTCGGCAGCTATATCATCAACAGTGGCGGCAAGCGGCTCCGACCGTTACAGGTACTCCTGGCGGCCCGGGCCTGCGGCTACACTGGCAGCGCCCATGTGCAGCTGGCGGCGGTCATTGAGTTCATCCATACCGCCACCCTGCTCCACGACGACGTGGTGGACGGCTCGGAGATGCGGCGCGGCCGGGAAACCGCCAACACCCTCTGGGGAAACCAGGCCAGCGTGCTGGTGGGCGACTTCCTGTACTCGCGGGCATTCCAGATGATGGTGGAAGTCGACAGCATGCCCATCATGGATGTCATGGCCGGCACCACCAACACCATTGCCGAAGGCGAGGTCATGCAGTTGCTGAACGTGCATGATCCGGATACCACCGAGGAAGCCTACCTCCAGGTCATCTACAGCAAGACCGCCTCGCTGTTCGAGGCTGCCGGACGCATCGGCGCCTTGCTGGCCGGACAACCCGATACGGTGGTGGAGCGCCTGGCGGAGTACGGACGTCACCTGGGCACCGCTTTCCAGCTCGTGGACGACGCGCTTGACTACACGGGTCAGGCGGGGGAAACCGGCAAGAACGTGGGCGATGACCTGGCCGAAGGCAAACCCACCATGCCGCTGATCTATGCCCTCCGGGAAGGCAGCGACGCGGAGGCGGCGCTGATCCGGCGCGCCATCGAGGAAGGCGGGCGGGATCAGATCGAGTCCATCATGCGGGCCGTTGAAAACACGGGTGCGATTGCATATACTCGCGCCCTCGCAAGACAGGCGGCAGAACAGGCGGTGGCCTGTCTGGATTGCGTGAAGGATTCGCCATACCGGGAATCCATGCGCAACATGGCACTGTTCAGTGTCGACCGTGCGTACTGAAGTACTGTCGGGGTGTAGCTCAGCCTGGTAGAGCACTGTCTTCGGGAGGCAGGGGTCGGAGGTTCGAATCCTCTCACCCCGACCATTCACACCGGCGAATCGGGTTCCCGGCCCGGCTCGCGCCCTGGCCCGGAACACACCGGCGCCCACGATCCCGTTATCGGAAGATGCCGAACCCGGCGCCAGCACGCATGGGCGTCACGCGGCCGGTTTTACGGCCCGGTATCGCCGGGTCATCGGGCCTTTGCGCACAAAGGCGCTGGCGCAGACGGCCGCGGGATTGCCCGGATCGCCGTCATGAATCAGGCAGCGCACGAAAACGATCGGACGGGTGATGCGGTACACATGGGCCTCCGCCACAAGAGTCGCCCCCTGCCCGACAGCCCGCAGGTGATCAATCCGCAGGTCCAGCGTGGCCACCACCTCCGGCGGGCGCAGACACAGACTTGCGGCCGCACCGCTTACCTGATCCGCCAATGTGGTGATCACGCCGCCGTGCAGATAACCGTTGACCGGGTCACCCACCAGGTCTTCCCGCCAGTCCATGCAGGCCCGCAGACGCCGTGGTTCCACACCCAGCACCCGCAAACCCAGCTCCCGGCAATGGGGCGTGCCTGAGAAGAAACGGCGCGCGGCGTAATCGCGGACAGGGCGAAAGCGGAACAGGAAGCTCCACAGGGGGTCCCGGCGTCCGGTAGTTGGCCTCAGTTGCATGGCAGATCTCCCCTCGGGTGGCCATTGCTGACCGCGGTGGCTGACAGGCGGAAAGTCTACCTGCTGGGAATGACGGGACACAGCCTCTCCGATCCCGGAGCGGGGCACGCCCGTGAATGGGGCACCGGTGCTGTCCCCGGGGCCAATCTGTGAGAAGCTTGCCGGCAGGGGAAAACAAGAACATACCCGGAGCGGTATATGAAGGAACAGCTGGAGGAAGGGCCCGCCGGTGGGGGCGCGGCACTTACGGAGGAACAACAACCCGTCGCCATCCTGTGCCGGGATGCAGGCCACGCGACCACGCTGTCCGAGGCCCTGCGCCGGCGCGGCATGCGCAGCCGCCGCTACGTGAATGCACGGGTCATGGTCAATGCCGCACGGCAGACGGCGCCTGGCGCCATCGTGGCGGAGCAGGCATTGATGCGTGATGCGGTGACCGAAGCCTGCATCCAGTCCGTGCAGGAGACATCCGGAGCGCCACTGCTACTGCTGACGGATGACACCGGCGGACCGCCACCGGACAGCGCCGCGGCACTGCTGGACCGGGCAGCGGACGCGGACAGCGTGGCGCAACAACTGCAGGCGGTGCTGTTTGACCAAGGATGGCGCCGGCACCTGGATGAGGCGTTGCGGCAGGACCGGTTTCACCTGGCGTATCAACCGATACACGGGATCGACGGAACCGCTACCGGCCTGCACGAGGTTCTGGTGCGCATGCTGGACCCCGGCGGCAGGACACTGCTGCCGGACACCTTCCTGCCCGCCGCCGCACGCCTGGGACGGCGACGGCAGATTGATCGCTGGGTGATCATCAACGCGCTGGACGTGCTCGCCGGCTGGGATGGCGCCTCCAAGCCCACCCTGTTCATCAAGCTGTTCCCGGAGACAGCCTGCACATCAGCGTTCCCCACATGGCTGGGACGGCAGATCCGGCAACGCGCGCTGGATCAATCCCGGCTGGTGTTTCAACTCCCCTACCCGGACGTCTCCGCCGATCCGGCCGCCTTCCGCCCCCTGGGGGCGATTCTCCACCGGGAGGGCTGCGGGCTGGCGCTGGAGCACTACGCACCGGAGGATCCGGCCGCCACGCACTGGCCGTTCCCGATCAGCCACGTCAAGCTGGCTTCCAGCCTGACGCGGAGTCTGGCAGAGGATCGCACCCGACAACGGCATGTCCAGGCCGTGGTGAGCCACCTGCACCGCCTGGACATCCGGGTCATCGCCACCCGCGTGCAGGATCCGGATGTGATGACGGGACTCTGGCATGCCGGGGTAGACTATGTGCAGGGGTATTTCCTTCAGCCCCCGGATCACAGGCTTCAGCATCCCGATGATCAGGAGCCGGCCGCACCATGAACAGCAGCATATCGCCGGACAATCTCGGGGCTTCGGTCACCCGCGACCTGGCGAACAAGCTGGTTCCCTTGTTCGAGGAAGCCAGCGCGGGAGCCATCGCGGTGGACGCCGAGGCCCGCATCACCTGGATCAACCAGAGCTACATGGACGTGCTGGGAATCCGGCGACTCCCCGACGTGCTCGGCCGCCCCATCAAGGAGGTCATCCCCACATCACGCCTGCAGGAAGTGGTCCGCAGCGGGCGGCCGATCCTGCTGGACATCATGGAATTGCGGGGGATGCACCTGGTGGTCACCCGGCTGCCGATCCGGGACGAGCAGGGCCGGGTGACCGGCGGTATCGCCTTTGTGCTCTACGACGACCTGCAGCCGCTGACGCCGCTGGTTGCCAAGTACCGGAAACTGCAACGGGAACTCGATCATGCCCGGCGCGCCCTTGCCCGGCGGTCCACCCGTTACGACATGTCGGATTTCGTCGGCCTCAGCCCGGCAACGCTGGAGGTGAAGCGGCGCGCACGCCTGGCCGCGAATCGCAACACCCCGGTGCTGCTCCTCGGCGAAACCGGCACCGGAAAAGAGGTTCTGGCCCAGGCCATCCACGCCAGCTCGGCAAGGGCGGATCAGCCTTTCATCGCGGTGAACCTGGCCGCCATTCCGGAAAACCTGCTGGAGGCGGAGTTCTTCGGTGTGGCGCCCGGCGCGTATACCGGCGCGGACAAACGTACCCGGGAGGGCAAGTTCCAGCTTGCCCACGGTGGCACGCTGTTCCTGGACGAGGTCGGCGACATGCCACTGCCCATGCAGGCGAAGTTGCTGCGCGCCCTGCAGGAAAAGGAAGTGGAGCCGCTGGGTTCCAACCAGCCGCTGAAGGTGGATGTCCGCCTGATCGCCGCAACCAGCCGGGATCTGGAGGGGATGATCGCAGAAGGCGCGTTCCGCTCGGACCTGTACTACCGGCTCAATGTCCTCCAACTCCGCGTGCCGCCCCTTCGGGAACGTCTGTCGGATCTGGGCGTGCTCTGCGAGGCCATTCTCAAACACCTTGCCGCAGAGAATGACCTGTACGCGGAGATCACGCCCGAAGCGGTGGAGCTGCTTTCCGGCTACGATTGGCCGGGAAACGTCCGAGAACTGCGCAACGTACTGGAACAGGCGCTGACGCTGAATGAACACGTGAGCGTGCTGGGTACCCGAGAACTGGAACCGCTGCTGCCCGGTGAACGCCTCGCGCTGCATGCCGGGGACACCCCGCCCGGACCCGTGCGCCGCCTGGCGGACGTGGTGGCAGAAGCGGAGCGCGAAGCGATACGCTCGGCACTGCGGGCCAATGAGGGCAACAAGGCCGCGGCCGCCCGATCCCTGGGCATTTCACGTTCGGTTCTCTACGAGAAACTGGGCAAACTGTCCGGAAATCAGGACGCATGACCTGAATTCCGGACAGTTTAACCAACGCCAGCCTGCACTTTGTCCGAAAACCCGGACATTCTCGCCATCCCCTCCCCTCGAACAATCAGTAAACGACTGAAAATTAAAATTTTATTAAGTCTGGCATAAAATATGCTTATCGATTGACATAAAAACGCGGCGCCAGACCGCCGATAACCATCATCGCGAGGAGAACCCGGGCCCCTCCGGCTACCGGGCGCCGCGCATGCGTACACCGGGATCGGCGTCGACGCCCCATCACGATTCTGCGGCCAACGGCCGGAGGATGGCTGTTCTTGTTGCAGCCACATTGCTCTGCCCATAACGGAGCCCAATAATTGACGCAACTGGAGGAGAGTCCCATGAACCTGAGTTCTGGTCTCAAACACATCACCCGCACAGCCATGGTCGGCGTGGCCGCCACTGGCCTGCTGGCCGCGGCCACCACGGTGTCGGCGCAGGAGCGGGTTCGCTGGCAGGTGCCCATTGCCTTTCCCTCGCACCTGGTGGGTCTGAGTACGCCGGTGGTGCATTTGTCGGAGTCGCTGGCGGCGATCTCCGGCGGCAACATTCAACTGCGCTACTACGAGCCGGGGGAGCTGATCCCGCCGTTCGAGATTCTCGACGCGGTCTCCGAGGGGCGCTATCCGGCGGGCTTCACCTGGATCGGGTATGACCAGGGCAGCATTCCGGTGCTGCCGCTGCTCTCCGGCCCGCCCTTTGGCATGGAGCCGCCGGCGTTCATGGCCTG
>JAFIFU010000037.1 GCA_020831885.1 Ectothiorhodospiraceae bacterium | reverse complement strand
CCCCCGAACACGCTGCTAAGCCAGAGCACCATGGGAATAGATCAGTGTTTCCCTAGGGAATCGATCAGCGCTTCCCTGGGTAAATACTCACGCCGTCACCTTGCCGCCGAACGCCTTCCGGATATCCTTTGGCCATGGAGATGGCTTCCATATAATTCTGTTTGTTCAAACCTGGATATTTTATTCAATCGTTTATTGTAGGGATCCAAAAAATGATGTGACCAATCACTTGTTTGCTGTTAGTAGTTAGTCTACTATTTATTCAAGCGGAAGAAATCAAAGTCCGCCAGATTATTCGGCGGTGGTATCAGAGCACCGCTTGCCTTGGGGGTGTCGCCATGTGCAGAACTTAGTGTTGCCCGTTTCAACAGTCAGGAAGCTCTGCGCATTGTCAACGCAGCCATAGCGTATGCGTTCGCATGCCAGCCCAGACAATGTGGCCGGGCCGGTGTGTGGCCGTCAGAAGGGCGATGCATTGTGAATTTTTTTCGCTGAAGTTCCTGACGTTGTAAACAGAACAATATTGCATGTCTTGCCTGAAGGTGGACCGGATTCCATCCCCATGGATGGGTTTATATAGGTCGATTTTTTCAGTCAGGTCACGATTTTATTTTTCCCGATTTGTTTCGGGAGAAGTGAGTTTTGTTCGGTTTTTTGTTCTTCTTCAGGTGACATTCAAGGGGTATTTCATGGGCTCCGTTTCTTCACCGTATTACTCCCCAGAGCATGAGTCTTTCCGGGAGATGTTCCGGAAATGGGTTCAGGTGGAAGTGGAGCCGTATGTCACTGAATGGGACGAGGCCGGTACGTTTCCGCGGGATCTGTACCGGAAGGCCGGTGACGTCGGCCTGCTGGGGATCGGCTTTCCGGAAGCCTTTGGCGGTAGTGAGACCGACCTTTTCTACACCATTATCGCTGCTCAGGAACTGGCCCGGGCGGGAGCGGGAGGCCTGTCTTCCAGCCTGCGCAGCCATACCATCGGTGCTCCGCCCATCGCCCGCGCCGCCCGGCCGGAGATCAAGGCACGGGTGCTGCCTGAAATCCTGTCCGGAGAGAAGATCAGCGCCCTGGCCATCACCGAACCGGGTGGCGGATCCGATGTCGCGGCCATCAGCACAACGGCCCGGCGCGACGGCGATCACTACGTGATCAACGGTTCCAAGATCTTCATCACCTCGGGGATGCGGGCGGACTATTACACCGTCGCGGTGCGCACCGGTGAGGCGGGGCATGGCGGGCTCTCCATGCTGCTGGTGGAGCGGGATACCCCCGGATTCTCGCGGACACCGCTGGAGCGGAAGATGGGTTGGTGGTGTTCGGATACCGCAGCGCTCTATTTCGACGACTGCCGCGTTCCCGTGGAGAACCTCCTCGGCGAAGAGAACCGGGGGTCGAAGCTGATCATGCAGAACTTCAACAGCGAGCGCATTTCCCTGGCCGCGGGAGCGATCGGCTTTGCCAGGACCTGTCTGGACGAGGCCATCGCCTACGCCCAGGAGCGCAAGACCTTTGGCAAGCGTCTGATCGAGCATCAGGTGATCCGGCACAAAGTCGCGGATATGCGCATGCGCATCAATGCATCGCAGGCTTATCTGGAACATCTCGCCTGGCGCATTGAGCAAGGGGATCGGCCCGTGGCGGATGTCTGCCTGCTGAAGAATCAGGCAAGTCAGACCATGGAGTTCTGCGCCCGGGAGGCCGTGCAGATTCTGGGTGGGGCAGGCTTCATGCGCGGTTCCAAGTCGGAGCGCATTTACCGGGAGGTCCGTGTGAATGCCATCGGCGGAGGGGCCGAAGAGATTATGAAGGATCTGGCGGTACGGCAGATGGGCCTCTGACGAGGCATGTGGGAACGGGTAACACAAGGCCCGGGATCACCACGACGACATTACCAGGAGGAGACAGCATGTATCGGCGTATCTTGAAAACGGGAACCACACTGGCGGGAGGCCTGGCAGCCCTGGGTCTGGCCATGAGCGTTCAGGCCGGCGAACCGGAACTGCCCGGCACCATCGTCTGGACCACCTATGAAAGCGGCTCCGAAGGCTTCAACCAGGCCGTGGCCATCGGGTCCGTGATCCAGCGCCAGCACCGGACCAACCTGCGGGTTCTTCCCGGCCGCAACGATATGGCCCGCTTGTCGCCGCTGCGCCTCGGACGCGCGCAGTTCGCGGCAGATGGTTCACCTTCAATCTACGCCCAGGAGGCCATACTGGATTTCAGCACCATCAGCTGGGGCCCCCAGCCCGTTCGGCTGGTCATGTGGAGCCTCTCGGACAGTTGCTCCTTCACCTTGCATACCACTCGGGACAGCGGCATCGAGCATATCCGCGACATAAAGGGCAAGCGGGTGACTTACGTGCAGGCCGCAGCCGGGTTGAACAATGCCACAACCGCAGTGCTGGCCTATGGCGGCCTGACCTGGGACGACGTGGAGCGGGTAGAGGTTGGCGGGTTCCTGGCGTCGGTGGATGCGGTGGTTGCCAACCGGGCGGACGTGTTCGGCGCGGGCTGCAACAGCGGGCCCCTGATGCGGGTTGATTCAGCGCCCCGTGGATTGCGCACCCTGGGCACTCCGCATGACGACCCCGAGGGCATTCAGCGGGCACGGGCGCTGATGCCTTGGTACATCCCCAGCGTGGCCACCGAAGGCGTGGTGATCTCCGAGGATTCACCCCTGGAGGTGATTCATGCCCCCTATCCTCAGCTCGTCACCATGAAGGATCAGTCGGAAGACCTGGTCTACAACATGACCAAGGCGATGCACCAGAACTATGAGCGGTTCAAGGACAACGCACCGGGCCTGTACGGCTGGAGCATGGACCGCCAGGCGCCGGAGAACGCGTTCATGCCCTTCCACGAGGGTGCCGTCCGGTACTTCAAGGAAATCGGTCTCTGGACGGATGAGGCCGAGGAGAACCAGCAACGCAATCTGCGGCGGCAGGAGTTGCTGGCGGAGGCCTGGAAGGCCTACCTGGACGTGGCGGACCTGAACGATGAATCCGCTTTCGCAAGCGGCTGGATGGACGCCAGGGCGGAAGCCCTCCGGGATGCCGGGATGATCACCATCATGGATCGCTGGTAGCCCAAAACGGCAGGTGGCGACGGGTCATCCCACCGGGGGCGGCCTGTCGCCTGATTCTCTTGCTCAGGAACCGCATTCCTGATGTCAGGCGGCCCGGGTGAACCCTATGAGTGCTTCTGAAGATCAACGCAGTAATGACGGGCGTTCCGGCTTGGATGAACGCAAGACCATCGACCAGATCGAGGATGTGGGCCGGACCCGGGTGCTCTCCAGGCCATGGCAATGTGTCGTGGTGCTTTTGACCATAGCCGCCATCGGGCTGGCCGTGAACCAGATCTTCAATCTCGGCTTCTTTGTCGGCCGCGTCATCTTCGATACCCGCTATCTCTACATGATCATCGGCCTGATGCTGCCAATGATCTTCATCTATTTCCCGGCGACAAAAAGCAGCCCGAAACGTCGCGTTCCGCTTTACGACGTTGCACTTGCTCTGGCCACGTTCGGGCTTGGCGTCTATTTCACCTACTGGGCGGAGCGCATTAATCTGCACGGCTGGGACTACATGTCCCCGGAGCATGGGGTCTGGGCCGCGTTTGCCATGTGGGCGCTGCTGCTGGAAGCCGGGCGGCGTACCGGTGGACTGTCCGTGTTCATCATTGCGCTGCTGTTCTCCCTTTACCCGCTGTTCGCGGAGAAAATGCCCCACGTGATTTCCGGCATCGGCATGGATTTCCGTAGCGCGGCGACCTTTCATATCTACAGCGCTGAAAGCATGCTGGGCATCCCCATGCAGGCGTTTGCCCTGCTGGTTTTCGGCTTTCTCGTGTTCGGCATCTCCCTGCAGGTCACCGGCGCAGGGAAGTTTTTCATCAATTTCTCGTTTGCCTTGCTGGGGCGTTTCCGCGGTGGGCCGGCGAAGGTGGCAATCTTCTCCAGCGGTCTCATGGGTTCCATGAGCGGCGGACCGGTGACCAATGTACTGACCACCGGCCCCCTGTCGATTCCCGCCATGCGGCGCATCGGGTTCTCCCGGGAGCATGCCGCCGGGGTGGAAGCCTGCGCCTCCACCGGCGGGGTGCTGATGCCGCCGATCATGGGGGCCACCGCCTTCATCATGGCAAGCTTTCTCGGTGTGAACTATTCCACCGTCATCATTGCCGCAATCATTCCCTCGCTGCTGTACTTTTTCGGCCTGTTCATGCAGATCGATGCCTACGCGGCACGGTGCAATCTCCGGGGGCTGCCCCAGGAGGATCTGCCATCCCTCTGGCAGTGCCTGAAGGAGGGCTGGGTATTCATCTTCGTGTTCGTCCTGCTGGTGTGGATGCTCCTGTACCTCCAGCAGGAATCCGTGGCGCCGTTCTATGCAACCGCCCTGCTGCTGGTCATCAACCAGTTCACCCGGTACCGGTTGAGCCTCGGCGGATTCTGGAAGCTGCTTCTCGGTGCCGGCGCCCTGTTGGCGGAACTGGCGGGCATCCTGGCGGTCGTGGGGCTGATCGTGGGGGCGCTGGTCAGTACCGGCATGGCGGCCACATTGGCCAACGATCTGGTCTATATCGCTGGCGAGAACGTGCTCATCCTGCTGATCATGGGGGCGCTGACCAGCTTCGTGCTGGGTATCGGGATGACCGTGACGGCGGCATATATCTTCCTCGCGGTGGTGCTGGTTCCCGCGCTGGTGCAGGCGGGTCTGGACCCCCTGGCCTCCCATATGTTCGTGTTCTACTGGGGCATGCTCAGCTTCATCACGCCCCCGGTGGCGCTGGCCGCCTTCGCTGCGGCCTCCATCGCCAAGGGGAGCCCGATGGGGGCCGGGCTTCAGGCCATGCGCCTGGCGCTGGTGATCTATTTCATACCGTTCTACTTCGTGTTCAATCCCGCGCTGTTGATGCAGGGGCCCATGACGGAGGTTGCGGCCGTCCTTTTCACGGCCCTGATCGGCATCGCGCTGGTCTCGGCGGCGATGCAGGGTTATCTCATCGGCATCGGAGAGCTGGGCGGAGGCGTCACAGGCTGGTTGTCCCGGACCTGTCTGCTCGTCAGTGGTTTGCTGCTCGCCGCACCCGGCGGCGGCATGATCGGTATCAGTCATCTCACGCTCCTCCTGGCCTCCACGGTACTGGCCGTCGTGGGTGGGGGGATTGCCATGATCCGGCGGCGCACGGCGCCCCTGGCCGCAAGCTGAGCATGGAGAACGAACACGATATGAGGGATTCAACGCACAAGGGCGCTCCCCACCGCCCCAGGCCAGACATGAGCCTGTCGTACAACCTGATCAGCCGGGTCAATGTCGGCGACGCCATCACCCGGGCGGCGGATCTGTTTCCGGAAAAGGCGGCAGTCATCGGCCCGGACGGGGCCGAGCTGACATACCGGGAGTTCGAGGTCAGCGTCAACCGGCTGGGCCGCGCCTTGCTTGAACTTGGGCTGGAGCGTGGCGACGTGGTGGGCGTGCTTGCCCGGAACTGTGCCGAGATACTGCTGGTTTATCTTGCCTGCGCCCGGGCGGGGCTGGTCTTCGCGCCCATGAACCTGGGGCTCAAGGGGGAGGACATCGCCTATTGCCTGGCTGACGCGGATGCCCGGGTGCTGATCGCGGAGACGGAGTTCGGCGACATGGTGCGTGGGTTTCCGGCGGACCTCCCGGCGCTGCAACATCTTTACTGGATCGGGGCGGACGCACCGGCCGCGGTCCCCGAGGGCGCCGGGATGTTCCCGGAGCTGATGGCCCGGGGCAGTCCGGAACCGCTGGAGGTGTTCGTCGACGACCGGGACGGGGTGCAACTGCTCTACACCAGCGGCACAACCTCCAGGCCGAAGGGGGTGGTCACCAGCCACGTTGCGGTCATGATGTCTGCGCTTTCCGGGGCGATTGCCCATGGCATGGTGCCCGGGAGGAGTACCACCGCGCTGGTTTCCCTGCCGCTGTTTCACTGCGCCATGCTCAACGGCAACGTCATGCCCTTGTTCACCGTAGGTGGGACGGCGGTGCTCCAGCGCGGTTTCGATCCCGAGGTGATTCCCGACCTCATCGAACGGTACCGGATCAACCATCTGACCCTGCTTCCGGTGATGTATGCGAATTTGCTGCAGCAGCCGGGCATCCAGGATCGGGATTTATCGTCCGTGGTGCGCGCCGGTTATGCGATGGCGCCCATGTCCGAGGAGCGGCTGCGGGCCTTGCACGCGCTGTTCCCGAATGCGGACGTCGTTCTGGGCGCGGGCCAGACCGAGTTCACGCCTGCTGCCTGCCGTCAACGGGCGGAGCATCAATGGAGCAAGGCGGCGTCCTGGGGCACCGCCACGGCCATGACGCGAATCGGGATCATGAACGACCAGGGCCGCCTGTTGCCCCCGGGGGAGATCGGCGAGGTGGTCTATCGCGGCCCCCAGGTCATGAACGGTTATCTCAACCAGCCGGATCAGACCGCGGAGTCCTTCCGTTTCGACTGGTTTCACAGCGGCGACATGGCATGGATGGACGAGGACGGCGGCGTCTGGTTCACGGACCGGAAGAAGGATGTGATCAAGACCGGCGGCGAGAATGTTGCCTCCATTGAAGTCGAGCGGTGCCTGCTGGCTCATCCGGGGGTTGCCGATGCCGCGGTGATCGGGCTCCACCATCCACGTTGGGGCGAGGCCATCACGGCAATCGTCATACCGCAATCGGGGGTGAAGCTCGAACGCCGGGAGCTTGATGAGCACTGTCGTTCCCGGCTTGCCGGTTTCAAGGTTCCCAAGCGCATTCTGGTGGAGGACGAGCTGCCACGCACCGGCACCGGCAAGGTGCAGAAGCACATCCTGCGTACCCGTCTCAAGGACCTGTACGCCGAGAACGCCATCTCGGGCTGAAACCAACCGAAGCAAGGGCAATTCCAGATGAACTACACGGAGCAGCACACGGCCATCTACGAATCCGTCAGGAAATTCGTCCATGCGGAAATCAATCCAAATGTGGACGCGTGGGAGGAAGCGGGCATCTTCCCGGCCCACGAACTGTTCAGAAAGATGGGCGAGCTGGGGTTTCTCGGCATTTCGAAGCCGGAGCAGTTCGGAGGAATGGGCCTGGATTGGAGCTACAACATGGCCTATTGCGAAGCCATGGGCGAGGTCAACGGCGGATCGATCTCCATGGCGGTCGGGGTGCAGACCGACATGGCGACCCCCGCCCTGGCGCGTCACGGCTCCGATGAGTTGCGCCACGAGTTCCTGGCGCCGGCGATCGCGGGGGAGCAGGTTGCCTGCATCGGCGTCTCCGAGCCGGGCGCCGGATCCGATGTGGCATCGATCCGGACCACGGCGCGGAAGGTGGGTGGTGACTACGTTATCAACGGCGGCAAGATGTGGATCACCAACGGCACCCAGGCCGACTGGATGTGCATGCTGGCCAATACCGGTGACGGCCCGGTGCACCGAAACAAGTCCCTGATCGTCGTGCCGCTGGACACCAAGGGTGTCACCGTGGCCCGGAAGCTGGACAAACTGGGCATGCGTGCATCGGATACCGCTCAGCTCTATTTCGAGGACGTCCGGGTTCCCCAGCGTTATCGCATCGGCGAAGAGGGCAAGGGTTTCATCTACCAGATGGAGCAGTTCCAGGAGGAGCGGCTCTATGGCGCGGCCAAGAACCTGCGGGCCATGGAGCGCGCCATCGAAGATTGCATCGACTATACGCGGCAGCGCATCGCCTTCGGCAAGCCGCTGCTGGATAACCAGGTGATCCACTTTCGTCTGGCGGAGCTGCAGACCGAGATCGAGGCCCTGCGCGCGCTGGTCTACCGGGCTGTCGACCGTATGGTGGCCGGGGAGGATGTGACCCCCCTGGCGTCCATGGCCAAGCTCAAGGGCGGCCGACTGGTGCGCGAGGTCGCGGATAGCTGTCTGCAGTATTACGGCGGCATGGGTTTCATGAACGAGACGCCCATCACGCGCCTGTACCGGGACGGACGCCTGTCATCCATCGGTGGCGGCTCGGATGAAGTGATGTTGAGCATCTTGTGCAAACACATGGGAACACTCCCGGGCAAGCGCTGAAGCGTTGACGCCCATCCTCTGAACGAACGATTTCCGACAGGAGGCCGCATTGGCAACACGGGACTTGGATGATCGGACCCCGATTCTGGTGGGGTGTGGTGACGTGACCGACATGACCACGCCGGTGGATGCGGGGCGCTCGCCCTTCGACCTGATGGCGGAAGCCGGACGACTGGCGCTGGGGGATACCGGGGGCACGGAGGTGGCAGAGGCCATCGATACCGTTGCCGTGCTGCGGCTGTTCGTGGACAGCTCCCCGCGTTTCGCCGCCACTGGTCTCGGCAGTTCCACCAACCCGCCGCGGAGCATCGCGCGCAGGCTGGGGCTGAACCCACAGCGGGAGATCTACACCCATGTGGGCGGCAATATGCCCCAGTCACTGGTCAACACCTTTGCCCAGGCGATTGTGGAAGGGTCGATGCGGGCCGCACTGATTGTGGGCGGGGAAGCGCTGCGTACCCAGCTCGGGGTCCAGCGGGTGGGTCTGGACGTGTCCTGGGCCGAGGATCCCGGCGGTGAGCCGGAACTGATGGGCGAGAATCGCAGCGGCTGGAGTGCTCATGAAGAGAAGCATGGGCTGCGTGCGGCCATCGCCTTCTACCCCCTGTTCGAGCAGGCCATCCGGGGTCAGCGCGGCCACACCGTGGAGCAGCATCTGCGATCCATGGCCGGGCTGCTGGAGGGCTTTGCCCGGGTGGCGGCGGACAATCCTCTGGCCACCCGGCGGGAGTCCATGCCCGCGGAACGGCTTGCCCGGGTGGACGCCGACAACCGCTGGATCGGTTTTCCCTATCCACGGCTCATGAACGCCAACGTTTTCGTGGATCAGGCGTCGGCACTGATCATGACCAGTGTCGGGGAGGCTCGCTCCAGGGGGATTCCGGAGTCGAACTGGGTCTATCTGCACGGCTGTGCGGATGGGCATGACCACTGGCACGTGAGCGAGCGCGAGAATCTGTACTCGTCTCCCGCCATCCGCGCGGGCGCATCGCTGGCCCTGGAGATGGCGGGCATCGGGGTGGATGAGCTGGATCACCTGGATATCTATAGCTGCTTCCCCTCCGCCGTGGAGATCGCCTGCCAGGAACTGGGGCTGTCAGAACAGGATCCGCGAGGGCTCACCGTCACCGGTGGACTACCGTACTTCGGGGGGCCCGGGAATAACTACGTGACCCATGCCATCTCCGGGATGATGCGCCGTCTGCGTCGGGCGCCTGGTACCTTCGGACTGGTGACAGCCAACGGGTATTACCTGACAAAGCACGCCTTCGGTGTTTACTCCACCCGCCCCGTCGCCGGCGGCTGGGTCAGAGAGGAACCGTCCCGGCTTCAGGCCAGACTGGACGCCCTGCCCAAGGCGGAATTCACCGAAACCCCATCCGGTCGGGCGGTGATCGAAACCTACACGGTCATGTATGACCGCAAGGCGCCGGTCCAGGGCATCGTGTTCGGCAGGGAGCAGGACAGCGGCCGCCGTTTCGTGGCGAACACGCCGGCGGACCGCGCCCTGCTGCAGGACCTGGTGGATCGGGAAGGCCTTGGTCGCCCGGGCAGCGTCCGGACGGTGGATGGATCGAACCTGTTCACGCCGGACCGGTAAGGAGGAGTCGAACCATGGATCACGCACCGGATTTCACCCGGATCACCATCCCGGAGGTGGCCCGGCGGGCCGCGCGCAACTGGCCGGATCGGCCGGCGCTGCGTTTCCGGGGCGAGACGATAACCTACGCCCAGCAATATGACCGCATCTGCCGGTTCGCCCATGCACTCAGGGCCCAGGGCATCCGCCGGGGCGACCATGTGGCCACCCTGCTGGGCGGCGGTCCGGAGTGGTTCTACATCTCCTACGCCATCACGCTGCTCGGGGCGGTGATCGTCCCCATCAACGTGACGTTCAGAGGGCAGGAACTGATCCACGCCCTGCGCCGTTCCGACGCCCGGGCGCTGGTGATCCGGGATCGTTTCCGGGATGTGGATCAACTGGCCCTGATCGGCGAACTGGTGCCGGAACTGAAGGATGCCACGCCGGGCTTTCTGGAGAGCGAAACCTTTCCGAAGCTGGATACGGTCATCACCGTCAGCCGCGAGAACCAGGGTTCCCCGGGAACTTTCGCCTTTCACGACCTGATGCGTGCCGGGGCCGGGTACCGGTCCTCCGCCATTGACACCTGGATCGACGGCCTCTCGCCGGACGACACGGCGTACATTCTTTTCACCTCCGGCAGTACCGCGTTCCCCAAACCCGCCCTGCGCACGCACGGTAGCAGTGTGGGTATCGCCGATCACCTGTACGCACAGTGTTTCCACATGCAGCCGGACGACGTGATGATGGGGTATTCGCCCTTCTATCACGTGGGCGGCTGCATCTACGTCACCCTGGGTACGGCCCTGTCCGGCGCCTGCATCGCCCTGCTGGAATACTTCGAGCCCGGGGAGGTGCTGCGTTTGATACGGGAGGAGGGGGTGACCTGCATGAGCGGGTTCGATACCCATCTTCGGGCGCTGGCCAACCATCCGGATTTCCCTGCCACGGACTGCTCCCGGGTGCACAAGATCACCCTGGCTTGCGGGCCGGAATGGTACGACACCGTGCGTGAGATGGGCTTTGGCGCCACCTCCGTGTCCCATCATTACGGTTTCACCGAGGGCACCTCCGTTGTCATGCCCCGGGGCGAGACGGATGAAGACATCCGCCGGAACAGCAACGGGCAGCCATTCGCCGGCGTGAACGTCAAGATCGTCAACCCGGAAACCGGGGAGTGCTGCGGACCGGACGAGCCCGGGGAGATCTGTATCCGGGGATGGACCCTGTTCCAGGGTTACTACAAGATGCCCGAGCAGACCGCGGAAAGCTTTGACGAGGACGGCTACTTCCATTCCGGCGATTACGGCTGGATGGATGCACGGGGCTACGTTTATTACCGGGGCCGCTACAAGCAGATGATCAAGACCGGCGGGGAAAACGTCTCGGAGCGGGAGGTGGAGATGTTCCTGGAGGGGCATCCGGAGATCCGGGCCGTCCAGGTGGTGGGTGTGCCGGACGAGCGCTGGGGAGAGGCGGTGACCGCCATGGTGCAGACCGTCTCCGGCGATCCGCTGCCGCTGTCATCCCTGAAGGCGTTCTGCAAGGGCCGGATGGCCGGATTCAAGATCCCCAAGCATGTGGTGGCGATGTCGGCAGAGGACTGGCCGATCACGCCCACCGGCAAATACGACAAACCGCGACTCAAGGCCATGGCAGTGGAGCGGCTTGCGTGATTCGGGTGGGATGCCTGCAGGGGTGCACCGCCCGGATCGGAAACCTTCAGCCAGCGCGAGGATGACATGATCAAGGCAGTTCTATGCAGGGAATACGGCGCTCCGGACGCGTTGAGCTTCGAGGAGATCCCCGAGCTTCAGCCGGCACCCGGCCAGGTGGTCGTCTCGGTGCATGCCTGCGCCGTGAATTTCCCGGACACGCTGATCATCCAGGGAAAGTATCAGTTCAAGCCCGAGATGCCGTTCGCGCCGGGCGGCGAGGTGGCCGGCGTGATCAAGGCGGTGGGGGAAGGCGTCGACGGCTATGCCGTGGGCGATCGCGTGATCGCCATTCCGGGATGGGGTGGTTTCTCGGAAGAGGTGGCGGTCCGCCCCGAGAAGCTGATTCCGCTGCCGGACGGGATTCCCATGGACGAAGCGGCAGCGCTGGTGATCACCTACGGCACCACCCATTACGGGCTGAAGGACCGGGGCGCCATTCAGCCCGGGGAAACCCTTCTGGTGCTCGGCGCCGCCGGGGGGACCGGTGTGGCGGCCATTGAGCTGGGCAAGGTTCTGGGTGCCCGGGTGATCGCCGCCGCCTCCAGCGAGGAGAAACTGGCATTCTGCCGGCAGCACGGCGCCGATGACACCATCAACTACGTGGAGGAAGACCTGCGGGAGCGTCTGCGGCAATTGACGGATAACAAGGGCGTGGACGTGGTTTACGACCCGGTGGGCGGGCCCTACACGGAGCCAGCGTTGCGGAGTCTGGGCTGGAAGGGGCGGCTGTTGGTCATCGGGTTCACCGCCGGGGACATCCCCAGGCCACCGCTCAACCTGCCGCTGCTCAAGGGGGCGTCCATCGTGGGGGTGTTCTACGGCGCGTTCCAGCAGCAGGAGCCGGAGCGCTACCGCGCCCTGATGGCGGAGCTGCTTGAATGGGTCCGTGAAGGGCGCGTCCGGCCCAGTATTACGGCCCGCTATCCGTTGGACCAGGCGCCCCGGGCCCTGCAGGACATTCTCGACCGCCGCGTCACCGGCAAGGTGGTGGTGCAGACGGACGCCGGGCTGGGCGCTTCCCGGTAGTCAAGGGCAGGGGCCGAGAAGGAACTGCGGCCGGACGGCCTTGGGTGATGGTCGGAGGGCGGGCTGCATCCGACCTTCAGGACGTTGTGCAACCGTCGGCAGATTCCAGCAGCCGTGCCCCGCAACCCTCTTCACCCAGGGCATCCCCCGGGTTGCGTAGCGGACAATCCGCCAGCGA
This sequence comes from Ectothiorhodospiraceae bacterium, assembly GCA_020831885.1. Classification (GTDB taxonomy): domain Bacteria; phylum Pseudomonadota; class Gammaproteobacteria; order Nitrococcales; family Aquisalimonadaceae; genus LSCE01. The sequence continues at coordinate 22,216 of JAFIFU010000037.1, read as the reverse complement.
CAGGCAGCCGCAGCCGATACAGTGGTCGAGCTGGTCGCGTAACTGCGTCAGGCTGTGAATCCGGGCGTCGAGAACTTCCCGCCAGTTTACCGAGAGGCGCTGCCAGTCGGCGGCGCCGGGCGTACCTGAGTCCGGCAGTGTCTCGAAAGCCTCGCGGATCTCCGCAAGGGAAATGCCGGTTCGCTGGGCGACCTTGATGATTGCCAGGCGGCGCAGGACGTCGCGGCTGAAGCGCCGCTGATTACCCGCGTTCCGCCAGCTCCTGATCAGCCCCTTGGCCTCGTAGAAGTGAATGGCCGAGACGGCCAGGCCGCTGCGACGGGCCACCTCGCCGACGCTGAGCTCGCGTTGCAGGGAACGGGACATGCCGGACTCCTTGACCTCAACTTAACTAAAGGTTTTACCCTGCTCGCCAATCCCGGGCAAGTCCGCGCCGGGCCAAGGAACGCAACCGGACAACAACCATGTTTCGTTACTTCGAGAATCTGGTGAATCCCTATCCCGCAGAGGACGCGGGAACGCCACCCCGGGGCCTTTTCGCCTTCATTCTGCACTTCTCACGGCCGGTGCTGCCGCTGCTGATCGCCATGTCCCTGCTCACGGCCCTTGTGTCAGCCGCCGAGGTGGTTTTTTTCGGCTACATGGGGGAACTGGTGGACTGGCTGGCCGGTGCCGAACGGGACGGTTTTCTCGCCGAATACGGCTGGCGCCTGGCCGGCCTGGCGGCGCTGGTGGTCATTGGCCTGCCTCTGGTAACCCTGTTGCAGGCACTCGTCACCCATCAGAGCATCTTCGGTAACTACCCCATGATCGGCCGCTGGCTCGCCCACCGTCATATGCTCGGCCAGAGCCTGGCCTTCTATCAGGACGAGTTTGCCGGGCGGGTGTCCCAGAAGGTCATGCAGACAGCGCTGGCGATCCGCGAGACGGTGATGAAACTGATGGACCTGATGGTTTACGTCATCGTCTACTTTGCGGGGGCCATGCTGCTGATGGGTAGCGCCGAACCCTGGCTGATGCTGCCGCTGGTGGTGTGGCTGGGTGGCTATGTGGCCATCATGTGGTATTTCGTGCCGCGCCTGCGGACGGTTTCCATGGACCAGGCCGATGCCCGGGCGGTGATGACCGGGCGGATCGTGGACAGCTACAGCAACATCCAGACCATCAAGCTGTTCGCCGATACCCGTCGCGAGCAGGCCTACGCCCGTGACGCCATGGAGCAGTTCATGGCCACGGTGCATCGTCAGATGCGCCTGGCCACCGGGCTGACGGTGACTCTAACGTTTCTTAACTCTCTGTTGCTGGCCGGGGTGGCTGCCATGGCCATCGGCGCCTGGTACCTGGAGGCAGTGTCGCTGGGCATTATCGCCGTGGCCATCGCCCTGGTGATGCGCATCCGCTTTATGTCCAACTGGATCCTCTGGGAAGTGGCCGGGCTGTTCGAGAATATCGGCACAGTGCAGGACGGCATCAACACCATTGCCCGGGAGCCGGCCGTGAAGGATAAGCCCGACGCCCGGGAGCTTGTGGTGTCCCGCGGAGAGATCCGCTTCGACGGCATACGCTTCGGCTATCCGCGCCCGGACGGCGAATCCCAGCGGGTTTTCGACGGCCTGTCGCTGACCATTTCCCCCGGCGAGAAGGTGGGACTGATCGGGCGCTCCGGCGCCGGGAAATCCACACTGGCCAACTTGCTGCTGCGCTTCTATGACCTGGAGGGCGGGCGCATTCTGGTCGATGGCCAGGACATTGCCACCGTCACCCAGGAATCCTTGCGCCGGAACATCGGCATGGTCACCCAGGATACGTCGCTCCTGCACCGCTCAGTGCGGGACAACATCCGCTACGGAAGCCCCGAGGCCAGCGAGGAAGCGATTTGGGCAGCAGTGCGCCGCGCCCATGCGGACAGCTTCATCAACGAGCTGGTGGATCTGAAAGGGCGTCGTGGCCTGGATGCCCATGTGGGCGAGCGGGGCGTCAAGCTCTCCGGCGGCCAGCGCCAGCGTATCGCCATTGCCCGGGTGCTGCTCAAGAACGCCCCCATCCTGGTGCTGGACGAAGCCACGTCGGCGCTGGATTCCGAGGTGGAGGCGGCGATCCAGGAGCAGCTTCACGCGTTGATGCAGGGCAAGACGGTTATCGCCATCGCCCACCGACTGTCCACCATTGCCATGCTGGATCGTCTGGTGGTGATCGACAGGGGGGAGATCGTGGAGAGTGGCGCCCACCACCAGTTGCTGGCCCGCAATGGCCTCTACGCCGCCCTGTGGCGCCGGCAGTCCGGCGGTTTCCTGGGCGTGGACGTGGATGGTGAGGCTTTTGATAAACGGTCAGACGAGCCGCTGTCCACGGTGTTATGACCACTGACAAGCGTAATCGCGGATTGACGGCTCATTCCCCGTACTCGTCATGGCGGCGGTTCCAGACGTAGGGCGGTGTTTGCGGCCAGCCGGCCGGTGAGTCCTCCCAGTTCTCCTGGCGGCCGTAGGGTGTCAGATCCAGGTAACTCCACAGGCTGCCCAGGTACTCAACGCCGCGTTTGCCGGTGAAGTAGGTGCGGAAAACCTGCCCGCCGTCGCGCAGGAAGACGCTGACGCCATGGCGTTCCCCGCGATCCGTGTCCGGGGCGCAACAGTCCTCGCTGGTCACCCCCATGTCGCGGTTGAAGTCGCTGCCGTAGGAGGAGTACCAGCTCGGGTGGCGCCAGCCCATGCGCGTCTGGTAGCGCTGGAGCTTCTCCAGCGGTGCACGGGAGACCAGTACCAGGCTGGTATCGCGGGCATTCAGGTGGGCGGGGTGGGTCATGGCGTCCACCACCCAGGAGCAGCCGTCGCAGCCCGCCTCCCAGTCAGGGCCGAACATGAAGTGATAGACAATGAGTTGACGGCGCCCCTCGAAGAGCTCCAGCAGGGTCACAGGGCCATTGGGCCCGTGGAAGACATAGTCGTCGCGCACCTGGACCATGGGTAGCCGGCGTCGCGCGGCGTTCAGCCGGTCGCGCTCCCGGGTATGGGCCTTCTCCCGGGCGATCTGGGCGTCCAGAGCGGTGCGCCATTCCGCCTCGGAGACGATGGGGGGCAGGGGTGGGGTCATGGCGTCTACTCCTTACGGTTCGTCCCGGCGACGGATCAACTCCGCGGCCCAGGACAATGCCTCCGGGTATGCGTCGGTGTCCAGAATGAATTCCTGGCCTCTGGCCGCTGCGTCCAGTTCTGTGTAATGGGCCTGTTTTCGCCAGCGCCTGCGGTCACCGTGATAAGAGAGCGGCGTGCGCCCCCGTTCCGGATACCACCAGGCCGGCAACCGCCAGCGGGAGGTTCGGGGGGCGTCCGGTGCCGTCAGTTGCCGTTCCGGGGTGAAAGCGGGGAAAACCCCCGCGCCGGGCGCTTCTTCATCCCGCCCGTTGATGCGCAGCCGCCTGCCTGAAACATACAGGACGTTATTGGGATCTTCCGTTCTCCGGAAATGGGGATGATAGGCGGCCCAGGTGCAGCGCTTCGCCCGTGCCTCGTCCACCGGTATCACAGCAGCCACCTGCAGCCAGCCCCAGATGACATGGCGTGGGCGTGAGCCGGGCAACCAGCGCCAGGCGCCCTCGTGTGGTTCGATGCGCCGGAAAAGGCCGAAGAACAGGAAGAGGTCTCCAGGGCCGACGCGGTGTTTGCGCAGATGCCCTTGGGCAGAACCGGCCTGCCCGAACAACGGTCGCCAGCCTTGTTGCCGGGGCAGGGCTCCGGGGAGCAGGTCGGGATCCAGATGGGCATGGGCCTCAGGCGCCACCCGCCCCCGGGTCAGCGGCGTGACCAGTGCGTCCAGTGAGATGCCGTCAAACATGATATCCCGGTAGCGAATGGATGATGCGGCATCGGGAATCGGCAGGGCCAGGAGTCTGCCGTCCGGGAAGATCGGGTTCGGCGTACCGCCGGCGGAGGAGTCGAACCCCTTCCGGCTCAGGATCAGTTTCATGGCGTTACTCGTTGCCGTTCCAGGTAACCGCATCCACCCGGGGCACGGTTGTCATCACCCCCGGTTTCACCGTTGTCCTGCTGGCGAAGTTGTTCCCCGGGCGGTCGCAGATTCTGACGTGTCAGGCTAACCGAATCCCGGTGGCAATCGGTACCCATGCGCAAGCACGTGGCCCTGGCGCCTGATGTGTTGTCTCCCAGCAGCCCTTCAGTTCGTCTCTGCCAGGCGCTGAATACGCGCCGCCTGCCGTTTCAGTTCCTGACGCAGTGCGGCGGGTTCGACGACCTTGAAATCGAAGGGCATCCGGATGAGCTGGCGGGAGAACCAGGCCAGGCTGTCGGTGCGGGCATGAAGCACCACGCTCCCGTCTGTGGGGGTCAATAGCCCGATATGAGCGCCGAGTTCGGCTACGGCGCCCTCCAGATCAGTGTCGAGCCATACTTCCACGGGGATGGCACGGGGCAGCGTGGCGAGACTGTGGCGGAGGTGGGCCGCGGCGTCGAAGTCCGCAGGCCGGTCGAAGCCGGCCGCCAGCGGAATGGCCTCGCCCATCCGGTCGAGACGAAAGCTGCGCAGGGCGCGCCGCAAATGACACCAGCCGCTGACGTACCAATGGCCGCCATGATAGACCAGGCCATAGGGGTTGAGGTCCCGCCGGGTGATCCGGCCGTGCTCGTCGTGGTAGTGAAACCGCACGCGCCGGCGTTCCCGGGTGGCGGTGGCGAGTAAGCCGAGCAGCGCCTCGTTGCTGCTAGCCCGGGGCGGGGGCAAGGCCAGCCGGGCATTCTCGTCCAGGGCACGCACCCGCCGCTGCAACTCGGCGGGCATCACCCGCTCCAGTTTGGCCCGGGCGCTCGCGATCGCCGGTTTGGTCTCGGTCACGCCCAGGTTCCTGGCAGCCAACAGGCCCAGTGCCAGGGCTTGCGCTTCTTCGGTGGTGAACATCAGGGGCGGCAGCTTGAAGCCGGGCAACAGCCGGTAGCCGCCATGGCGGCCCCGTTCCGTGGTCACCGGGATGCCGAGTTCCTCCAGGGTGCGGATGTGGCGCCGCAGGGTGCGGCGGTCCACACCGAGACGATCCGCCAGCTCACGGCCACTCATGTGACGATGGGTCTGTAGCAGTTCCAGCAGGGCCAGCACGCGGGCGGTGGGATTCAGCATTTTCGCGATTTTATTAGGACGGGTATTGACCTATTTAGCCATTACCTTGCTCGCGAGGCCAGACGCAAAGGGCGTCGGCCGTATCGACCCAAGCAAGGAGTACACGATGGAACCTGTTCTGTTTTATGGCGTGCCCCATGGCTGCTCATTCGGCTCGATCGTGGCGCTGGAATGGCTGGAACAGCCCTACCGCCTGTGCCGCATCGAGATGCTGAAACAGCCCTGGGATGCGCTCTATGCCAAGGTGAATCCGCTGTTCCTGACCCCGACCCTGCTGCTGGAGGATGGGGAACCCCTGACCGAGAGTCAGGCGATCCTGCAGCATCTGGCGGCCCGCAGCCGGGAGGCCGGGTTGGGTTTCGCCCAGGGTGGTCGCGAGTTCGATCGGCTGAACGAGATGTTGGCCTATCTGAACACCGACTTCTTCGCCGCCTTCGGCCCGCTCTGGATCCTCTACGAGAAGCAGGGGCTGAATGGCGTGCAACAGGAGCTGTTGCGGCAACTGGGGCGGGAGGCGGTGGAGCAGGGCTGCGCTCATCTCGATGGCCTGCTGGCAGAACGCGAGTGGCTGTTGGGTGAGCGGCGCAGCCTGGCCGATGCCTATTTCAGCGGTCTGGCCCGCTGGATCTCCTACCATCGGCTGTTTGATCCGGAACAGGCCTACCCTCATCTCGCCCGGCATATGCGCCGGCTGCAGGCCGACCCGGGGGTGCAGTTCGCCGAAGCGGTCGAGCGTGGCGAGAACCCCGCCGGTGCCGGCGGCTTCCGTGGTCACGTCACCCTGGAGGCGCTGCGACCGCGGCTGGTGGCCTGAACGGACAGGCCCGGGAGCGGACTCCCTCCCGGGCCCTGCCTTTAAGGAAGCACCGGATCGGTGCCGCCGGTGGTTCAGTCCATGGTGATCACGATCTTGCCGAAGTGCTTGTTGTGCGCCATCGCATCCAGCGCCTCGCCGGCGTGTTCCAGCGGGTAGCGCTGGCTGAGAGGAATGCGCAGGCGTCCGGCTTCAACGGCCGGCCCCAGGTGTGCCCAGGCCTTGCGGACGATGGTGCTGACCTCGTCGATGGTACGCGTCCGGAATGTCACACCGATGTAGGAAATGCGGCGTTCGGCATGCAGGTCGAAGTTGAAAGGACCGGTATTGCCGCCCAGTCGACCCACGTTCACGATCCGCCCCTCCAGCCGTGTGGCACGGAGGTTGTCATCCGCCACCGACGCGCCCACCTGGTCGATGATCAGGTCCACGCCCTTGCCATCGGTTGCCTGAAGCACGGCGTCCACCCAATGGCTGTCATCGGTGTTCAGCGCCAGATCTGCCCCGTGGTCGGTGAGACGCGCGCGGCGTTCCGGGTCGCGGGAGGTGCCGATCACCAGACCCGCTTTCAACTCCCGGGCGATCTGCATGGCCATGATGCCCACGGCCGAGCTTGCGCCCTGGATCAGCACCGATTGGCCGGGCGCCAGTTCCCCCCGGGTGACCAGCGCGTCGTGCATGGTGTTCAGCGCCACCGGCAGGACAGCGGCTTCTTCCCGGCTCAGGTTCCCCAGCGGGGCTTCCACGGCCGTTCGTTCATCCACCGCTGCGTAATCCGCCAGCGCCCCGGAGGTGAAGGCGATGATCACCTGGCCCTTTTTCAGGTGCTGCACTTCCGGGCCGATTTCCACGACGGTGCCGCACAACTCCCGGCCAAGCGCTGCCCCGTGACTGCCTGTCTGGTTTGCCGCGGCCGCTTGCAGCACCAGTGAGTCCACGCGGTTGAGTCCGGCGGCGTGCACCTTGACCAGAACCTGGCGGGGTTGAAGCACGGGCTCCGGCGCCTCGCGCAATGCCGCCTTTCCGTTTTCGATCATGAAGCACTTCATTGTTCGTTCCTCCTGGAGAGCGGGCCGGATGGGTGTGCGCACGGAAGCGCTGATGATCCATTCCCCTGGTACCAACCATACACGTCGTTCCCGGGGGAATCCCGTGGCCGGGTCCGTGGAGCCTGGCCGATGCCGCCCTGGAAGCGAGCGGCATGACCGGTGCTGCCGTGGCGGGCATGTGTATGACATCAGGTGGATGCCTTGAAGTAGACGACCATCCAGAGATGGCGGTGCTCGTCCACCACCAGCGTCTGGTGGTCGAAATCCTGGGCCGTGCCCTGGGTATCAAGCAGGCGACCGATACCCCGGGCATAGCCCTCCAGGTCCGGACTCTCCCACCAGCGGCGGAAATCGGGGGACAGTCGGGAGAGCTCCTCGATCAGTGTCCCCATGGCGTCATCCCCGGGCGCCAGCGCCAGGTCGCAGCGGAACTGGGCCAGCAGGCAGGAGGCGTCTCGCCGCCAGGCCGGAAGTCGGCGGCGCAGCGCGGGGTCCGCGAACGCCAGGCGCAGCAGGTTGCGTGCTGGCGGCTCCCGGTCGGCGAGGCCAAGCAACACGTCGGCCGCGGCGTTCCAGGCGACGAGGTCCCAGCGCAGGTTGATGACGTAGGCGGGGCGGGCCAGGTCGTCCAGGAGGGTCTGGATGCGCGGCGGGACAGCCTGTGCCTGATAGGCCTCGGCGGGGGGCGGCCTGCCCTGGGCCAGCAGGAACAGATGGCAGCATTCGGCGTCGTCCAGTTTCAGAGCCTTGGAGACGCGCAGCAGAAAGCGCTCCGAGACATTGATGTCGCGACCCTGTTCGAACCAGGTGTACCAGGTCAGCCCCACGCCGGCGAGCGTGGCCACTTCCTCGCGCCTTAGCCCAGGGGTACGCCGGCGACCGGTGGAGGGCAGGCCGACGTCGGCCGGCGTCAGCTTGTTGCGGTGATGAAGCAGGAAGTCGGTGAGCTCACCGCGGGTTCGCTGGAGACTGCGCTGTGCCATGCGGTGGCTCCAGGTGGTTGCTACCAGTAATAGGATAAACAGCTATATTGTAACCCTATAAAAAGCGCTCGAGACTGGCAACCTCTCCCTTGGATCAGGAGGCGGCATGTCCCTCGAGCGCGAGTCATTCATTCCCCATCCCAGGCCCGCCGGCGCCAGGGAATGGGCCGGCCTGGCGGTGCTGGCCTTGCCCACCCTGCTGCTGGGCCTGGATGTGACCATCCTTTACCTGGCGTTGCCGGCCCTGGCCGCCGATCTGCAGCCGAGCAGCACCCAGGCATTGTGGATCATGGATGTCTATGGCTTCATGATCGCCGGCTTCCTCATCACCATGGGCAGCCTGGGAGACCGCATTGGCAGGCGTCGCCTGCTGATGCTTGGGGCCACGGCCTTTGCCGCGGCCTCGGTGGTCGCTGCCTATGCGCCCCGTGCCGAGCTGCTTATCCTGGCCCGGGCGGCACTCGGCGTGGCAGGGGCAACGCTGATGCCGTCGACCCTGGCCCTGATCAGCAATCTGTTCGGCGACGCGCGTCAGCGCGCCCTGGCCATCGGCGTCTGGGCGACCATGTTCGCCCTGGGTATGGCCCTGGGCCCGGTAGTGGGGGGTGCGTTGCTGGCGCACTTCTGGTGGGGTGCGGCCTTCCTGGTTGCCGTGCCGGTGGTTGCTGTGCTGCTCGTCGCCGCGCCGCTGCTGCTGCCGGAGTATCGTGCCCCTGGGGAGGGGCGCCTGGATCTGCTCAGCGTGCTGTTGTCGCTGGTGGCCATTCTCCCGGCGATCTATGGGGTGAAGGAACTGGCCAAAGCGGGATTCGCCCCGGGGGCGTTGTTTGCCTTGGCTGTGGGTATCCTCGGTACGCTGCTCTTCGTCCGTCGCCAGCGGCGCCTGGCCATCCCCTTGCTGGATCTGCAGCTGTTCGCCAGCCGCACCTCCAGCATGGCGCTGATCGTTCTGCTCATCGGTCTGGTTGGTGTGGCCGGGATGATGTTGCTGGTCACCCAGTACCTGCAGTTGGTGGCAGGCTACTCACCGCTGACAGCGGGGCTGTGGATGGGGCCGCCGGCGCTGATGATGGTCGCCGCGGGCATTGGCGCACCGCTGCTGGCCCGGCGCATCCGGCCCGCTTTCGTGGTGGCTGGGGCCCTGGTGCTGTCGAGTCTCGGCTACGGACTGATCGCCTCCATCGATGCCGACGCTATCCAGGTGACCCGGGTTATTACCGGCTTTTCACTGGTTTATCTCGGCCTGGGGACCATCGCCGCTCTGGGTACGGATCTGGTGGTGGGGTCGGCGCCGGCGGAGCGGGCCGGCACCGCCTCGGCGATGTCAGAGATGGTCCAGGAACTGGGCCTGGCGTTGGGCGTGGCCTTGCTGGGAAGCCTGGCGACCCTGATCTATCGTGTTCAGATCGCCGGTCGGATCCCGGAGCACATGACGGCCGAGCTGGCCGAGGCGCTGGGCGACAGCCTGTGGGCGGCACTGGCCGTGGCCGAGCGCCTGCCGGCGGGCCTGCTGGCGGAGTCGCAAGCGGTCTTCACCCTGGGAATGAATGCCTCCGCCATGGCGGGAGGGATCGCCATTCTGGGGCTTGCGGTGATGTCGGCAGTTGGTCTTCGACATGTGGATCCGTTTGGGAAGCGCTGATCTATTTCCATGGTGCTCTGCGGAGCCTGTGGACCAATGGGGCCGATCCGGGCGGGGTTTCTCCCGGTAGCGTGGTGTGCGCCATGTGCGGGGGTGCCTCACAATCGCCAGGCCCAAGGGTGCGTTTCATCGAGCATTCCCCGTTCATCCCAGTCACTCCACCCGGCGAAGGGGATGGCGGATTCCCCGGCCAGTCCCTCGAGGCGCTGGGCCCAGGCCGATTTTTCCGCTTCCAGGCGTTCCCGGAACTCGGCCTCCGCCTCGTAGCTGAGACCACCACCCTGGACGCCATAAGTGATCTGGGGTGGCAGCACCTGCACGCCCAGATAGTAGAGCGAGTAGTGGATCGGCCACATCAGCGTCACGATGTGGCCACTTCTGCCGTGGCGGGAGAACGTGGATGCCGGGGCGCCGGTGGTCACCGAGCAGATCACCCGCTTGTCCGGAAAACGGCCGCGGTCGTAGCGCATGCCGCCGGAGTACAGTCCGCCATAGACGAACACCCGGTCGAACCAGCCCTTGAGCATGGCCGGTTGGGCGTGCCACCAGAGCGGGAACTGCAGGATGACCAGGTCGGCGCGTTCCAGCCGGTTGATCTCGCGCCGGATGTCGCCGGGCAGGGAGCCGCTCTCGAAGGCATGGCGTTGCTCGGTCAGCGGGAAGAACACATCCGGATCAGCCCGGTTTGGGAAATGGGTCGGCCCCTCCACCGGGTTGAACTCCTCGGCGTACAGGTCCGAGATCTCGATGCTGTGACCCTGGCTTGTCAGGGTCTCGATGGCGACGTCCCGCAGTGCGCCGTTAAACGAGTCCGGTTCGGGATGGCAGAAGACAATCAGCACGTGCATGACGGTTTACCTCCGGCGGTTGTGTGTGTTCGGAGGTCTACAACGGTATGCTGTTCGGTGGTGGAAGAATATCCCGTAATTTTACAAATGAAATTTGCATGAATGAACAACGTCTGCAGTGGAACGACCTGGAAGTGGTGCGGGCCATCGCCGAAGCGGGATCGCTATCGGGGGCAGGGCGGAGGCTTGGCCTGAGCCATGCCACGGTGTTCCGGCGGCTGAATGCGATGGAGCGTCGCCTGGGTGTGCGGCTTTTCGAGCGTGCCCGAACCGGCTATACCCCGACCGCGGCAGGGGAGGAACTGGCGGCCGCAGGGGGGCGGGTGGAGGAACAGGTGCTGGCTGCGGAACTTCGGGTGATCGGCCGGGATCTGCGCCTGTCCGGCACAATCCGCGTCACCACCACAGACACGCTCCTCGTAGGGCTTTTTTCGTCGATATTCAGGGCGTTCCGGCGCGCACATCCGGAGATTTTGCTGGAAGTTGCCGTGTCCAATCAGTTGTTCAATCTCTCCCAGCGCGATGCGGACGTGGCCCTGCGGCCGACTGCAGCCCCGCCGGAATACTTGCTGGGGCGGCGGGGCGGCACCATCGCCCAGGCGGTTTACCTGAGCAACAACGGCGACTCCGGCGGCGAAGACTGGGTCGGGCCTGATCGTCACCTGGGCTATCCGGCGCTGGAGGCATGGATGGCGGCTAACGGTGCCGATACCCGTTGCCGGTATCGCGTCGATACCATGCTGGGCATGCTGGCCGCCGCCCGGGACGGGCTGGGCCGGGCGGTTCTGCCCTGCTATCTGGCTGATCCCGAGCCCTCGCTGATCCGTGTTGGCGACCCCATCCCGGAACTCGCCACGGACCTCTGGCTGCTGACCCACCCTGACCTCCGACGCGTGGGGCGTATACGCGCCTTCATCAGTTTCGTGGCCGAGGCGCTCAAGGCGCGTCAGGAGATCCTGAGTGGGCAGGCGGTGGTGCCATAGCATGCGGGGCACCGCCGGCCGTTCTCCTGTGACGCGAAAGCCTCTGCGCCATCAGTTCGAGGATGTTCTGGGCAGTTGCTCACCATCGGCATGAACGTGAACGAGGCCGTGGAGAAACGTCTGCTTGAACTGCCGCGCGATCTCTTCGGCCGGGACAGGCTCCGCCTTACGGTTCCAGTAGGGAACCCAGTTCAAGGCGCCGAATATCGCGGCGGAAACCAGCTTCGGATCGCAAGGGGCAATGTCACCCGACGCGATTCCCTGGCTGATGGCGTCCCGCATCAGGCGGTCCAGTCGCGATTTGGTCTCCCGCAGGTTCCTGCGCGTTTCGTCCAACAGCAGATTCTCACGGGTCAGCACAAGCGCGGCCCCAAAATCGGTTGACACCTGTCGAACGTATTCCGTGATGATCAGGGAAATCTGTTCGAGCGGCGCGCGCGCCTCCTGTTCGGACGACCGGATGATGGTCTCCAGAAATTCCATCCCCTGGCGAACGCACTCCATCAGAATCTCTTCTTTGCTCTGGACGTAGTAGTAGAGCGTGCGCTTGGTGACGCCGAGTTTGCGGGCCAAGTCGTCAAGCGAGGTGCGCTCGAAGCCGTTCTCATTGAACAGGAATGCGCCAGCCTCCAGCACAGCCTGCCGCTTCTTGCGCCGTTGCTGGTCTCGGCTGTCGACGACTTTGTTCCATGGTCTCCCACTCATCACGGCACTTCCTTCTTGGTCTGGTCCCAGCGTTCGGTTGCCCGGGATGATAGCAATATTCTGTTGACAAGGTAACCGAGCAGGGTTCATGGTAACTGGAAAGTGTAATTTACTGATCCTCGAAGATGGCTACAGGAAGGAGCAGCAATGAACCGCAACGTGTATGTGGCTGGTGTGGGCATGACGAAGTTCACAAAGCCCGGAGAACATGAACCCTATACAGTCTCCGGTGTTGCAGCGGTGCGGGATGCGCTGGCCGATGCCGGACTTGAATACGGCCTGATCCAGCAGGCCTATGCCGGCTACGTTTACGGTGACAGCACCTGCGGACAGAACGTGCTCTACCGGGCGGGTATGACCGGCATTCCCATCGTCAACGTCAACAACAATTGCTCCACGGGATCGTCCGCGCTCTTCCTGGCCCGGCAGGCAGTCGCGTCTGGCGCCATTGATTGCGCACTGGCGCTTGGCTTCGAAACCATGCAGCGAGGCGCACTCGGGAATGTGTGGACGGACCGTCCAAGCCCCTTTGAGTCGTTCGACGAGAAAACTGCAGAACTGGTGGGCCACGATGAGATCCCGCTGGCGCTGCGATATTTCGGCGGGGCGGGCAAGTCACACATGGAGAAGTACGGCAGCACTCTCAGGGATTTCGCACGCATTCGCGCCAAGGCCAGCCGTCATGCGGCGCATAACCCACTGGCCTTGTTCCGCACAGAAGTCAGTGAGGACGACGTGCTCAATGCGCAGGTCATCTGGCCGGGTGTTATGACCAGGCTCATGGCCTGCCCGCCAACCTGTGGTGCTGCAGCGGCACTGATCGTCTCGGAAGCGTTCGCCGAAAGGCATGGGCTGCGCACCAGTGTGCGGATCGCCGGTCAGGCGATGACAACCGATACCCCCAGCACGTTTGAAGCAAACGACATGATGCAACTCGTCGGATACGACATGACGAGAGATGCGGCTGCGCTGGTCTACGAACAGGCCGGCGTCGGTCCGGAGGACCTGGATGTTGTTGAGTTGCACGATTGTTTCGCGCACAACGAGCTGATCACCTATGAGGCCCTGGGTTTATGCCCGGAGGGCGGAGCACCGAAGTTTATCGCCGATGGCGACAACACCTTTGGCGGAAAGGTGGTGACGAATCCGTCGGGGGGATTGCTCTCAAAAGGGCACCCGTTGGGCGCCACCGGCCTGGCACAGTGCTATGAGTTGACCAACCAACTGCGAGGAACCGCAGATAAGCGCCAAGTGGAGGGTGCACGCACAGCGCTGCAGCATAACCTCGGCCTGGGCGGTGCTTGCGTGGTCACCCTTTACACGGCGGGCTGAGGTGGCGAGCGGGATCGATATATCAGTTATCAGACACAAACAGTCGTTGCTCGCTGTCAACGCCGAAAAAGATTGCCCGTGGTGTGTAGGCAAGGATGCCTGAAAAGGAAAACCGATCCGCCTGAGCAGAATCGCTAAAGGGATCAATCGTTTATCCAAACCCGAATAAATTTATATTTCGGGGAAAACAAATACTATCGGCGGCGGGTTGTTGGTATAGGCCGCTATTTTCTGGCTTAGCCATAGGCATCTGTACCGGTTATGCGAAAACGCTGATCACAATCAATCGCCATCGTAGAGCTTGTGATTCGCATATGGAGATTACCCATGCAACTTATCGATTTCTTTGAAATGGCTGCAAAACGCTACCCTGATCGCATGGCTTTCATGCAGCCAAATGGATACAGTTATCGATATCATGAGGTTGCGGTTTTAAGCAAAAAATTGGCTGCAGCGATTCAGTCAATGGATGTCAGCGAAACGGCTAATATCGCCGTTTACAGTCCCAACGACGCAAGGGCATTTTTTGCTATGTTGGGAATATTCGGGGCTGGCAGAGCCTGGGTTCCATTGAATGCAAGAAATACTGTGGAGGAGAATATCGCCTTTGCGGAAACGGCGGACGTGGAATTTGTTTTTTATCACAGTGATTTTGAGGAACAAGTTCGGAAAATCCACCAGTCGGTGAAAGGCATCAGGGGTTTTATCTGCCTGGATAAAGAGGGCCAACTGGGCCCGTCGCTCGATCATGTCACAGCCGCCAGCCATGGTGAGGTGTTGGAGATACCAGATGATGCCCAGCGCCCGTGCACACTCGCACCGACTGGCGGCACGACGGGCCGTAGCAAGGGTGTCGTTCTGACCAACCAGGTTTGGGAAACACTCATCGCAAGTTTCTGGACATCTGCCCCTCCTATTGAGAACCCCGTGCATCTGTGCGTGGCGCCAATGACACATGCGGCCGGTGTGCTGTCCCTTATGCTCATGCCTCGAGGCCCATCGAATATTATTCTGAACAAACCTGATCCGACGAGCATACTGGAAGCGATTGAACGCTACGGCGTAACCCATCTGTTCTTGCCACCAACGCTGCTCTACATGTTGTTGGCCAGCCCGGAATTAGGTCGTTACGATACCAGATCACTCCAGTTTCTTCTTATCTCGGCAGCGCCCGTATCGTCAGAGAAACTTAGGGAAGCTGTCGCGGCGTTTGGGCCTGTGATCTGCCAGGCGTTTGGCCAAGCAGAAGCGCCATTCTTTCTCACTTTTCTTTCCAGGGAGGATCACCAGAGAGCTATCGTCAACGAAGGTGACGCACACCTCTTACGGAGCTGTGGCCGCCCCACCATGTTCAGCCGAGTAGAGATCATGGACGACGAAGGGCAGCTTCTGGGGCCCGGTGAGGTGGGGGAGATCGTCGCAAGAGGAAAGCTTGTTTTTCCAGGGTATTACAAGAACCCAGAAGCCACCGCTGCCGTCTCCGCATTTGGCTGGCACCACACCGGCGACCTAGGCTACAAGGATGAGAACGATTACGTCTTCATCGTTGACAGAAAAAAAGACATGATAATTACCGGTGGGTTCAATGTTTATTCCACCGAGGTTGAGGAAGTGCTACTTTCGCACAAAGCAGTGCAAGACTGCGCTGTGATCGGTGTTCCGGATGATAAATGGGGCGAAGCCATTATGGCCGTCGTTGAGCTTAAGGCGAACAGCGATGCCAAACCGGATGAAATAATTTCTTATTGCCGTGAAAGGCTTGGTGGAGTTAAAGCCCCAAAATCAATAGAAGTTTGGGATAGTCTTCCCAGGAGTCCGGTGGGGAAGGTTCTAAAACGTCGAATTCGGGATGGGTTTTGGGAGGATCGCGACCGTAAAATATAAGTGAGATCGCTCAGTTAAAATAAGAAAAATTTTCCCACTTGTTGTTCTTGGTTTGTCTCGATATTAGAGGGTGTTCTTCTAGTTGGAGGGCAACTTTTATTGGCAATGTAGTCTTGATTTTCGGGAGGTTTTGTCTCGATTTGAGACTCAGGAAAATGCTCCTAAATAAAAGTACTGAAAACCGGAACGATGATTCAATAGTCACGGTATGGAGGAGAAGTAGATGAAAATGCTAAGAAAACTCGCTGTTGTTGCTGCGGCCAGTATTGGTGTCGTTGCCCTCATGAGTACCGCATCCTCAGCTCGGACCCTGAATTACGCAACGGGATCAGCGCCAGGTTCTGACCCAGTGCGGGCAGCGGAAGCATTCGCGGAGGCCTTGGGGGAGTACACAGGCGGGGAACTCACAGCACGGGTGTTCCCACTCTCGTTACTAAATTTTGCAGAGATGTCCGCAGGACTGCGAGATGGCCTCGCTGATGCAGGTCCGGTGCTTACCGCCTATTTTCCGAGTGAGTACCCTCATACAAACCTCATTAACGACAGCTCCATGCAGTTAAACCTGCTGGAGGGTGTTGATGAGATGGAGGAAGTGATGGCGTATATAGGCGCCAAGAACGAATTTCTATTTCTCCATTGCCCGGAATGCAACGCAGAGTATGCCGCACAGAACCAAGTGTTTGCCGGAGTGGCCGGTAGTTCACGCTACGGCTTGCTGTGCACAACGCCCATCACCTCCGTGGCGGATGTGAGAGGAAAACGGCTGCGGGTTGCGGGTACTCACTGGTCGCGCTGGGCCGCCCACTTCGGAGCGCAGTCGCTTTCCCTGACGTACGGGGAGATATATGAAGGCCTGGGGCAGGGCGTCATTGACTGTACAATCCAGTCCGCTCCCGAGCTCCATAACATCCGGCTTGTAGAACAAGCGACCCACGTCAATATGGATGTGCCTGGTGGCATTTATTCAGGTATCTCCAACAACATTAATCGGGACGTTTGGGCGAGCCTGACTGAAGATCAGAGGCGGGATTTCCTCCGTGCAAAGACTGTACTAAGTGCTGAGACGACTTTTGGTTATATGAATATTGGAGAGGAAATGCTCGATGAGGTTCGGGCCCGGGGTAACGAAGTACTTTCAGCTGATGAAGAACTTATTGAGGCTACGCGAAAGTTTACTGAGGAAGACCTGAAGACCGTGCTGGACTATTACGCTTCCCGGCACAATATCGAACATGCTGAAGAGATGCTGCAGAAGTTCAATGAACTCTTGGAGCGTTGGGTTGATCTCGTCTCCGGTATAGATAATGCGGAGGATCTTGCTCAGCTGTACTGGGATGAAGCATTTTCCAAAGTCGATGTGGCTAAACACGGTCTATGAAGGGGCGGGAAAAGACTCTTTAAACTAGCGCGCAAACATCCCGGTCACTCACTGGATAATAGGCAGGTTCGTGACCGGGAACTTTCCTAGTGATTTTTGTTGATTGCATTAGATGATCCTCATGAATCAGGAGTTCCTTGCAATCGGAACCGCAGAAAAATATAAAAGGCGAAAGAGATCATGTCCGTGGTAATGGAAGCCATTCGCGGCGGGTTTGCGGCTATGGTTTGGCCCATGAAGCCCAAGATTTAAACCTTTAATATAGCACTGCACTTGACGCTCATGGTTGTCTTGGATCGTAAAACGGATTTCTTCTTGGGATGGTTACGATGCATTTTTTATTCTGTATTTCATTTTTTCGTTTTTTGTGTTCAATGAATAAAAACCGTCAAGGCGTTCAAGAAAGGAGAGCGAGTGGTGTACATCTATAACGCTATTCAACGCAATGCAAAAATTCTGAGCAATAACATCGCGACTGTCTGTTCTGGTCGGGAGAGTACTTGGGCCGAAACGCAGGCGCGAGTGGAGAAGCTTGCCAGTGGTTTAATTGCACATAACGTAAATGCAGGTGATCATGTCGCGATACTAGCGCTGAACTCAGCTCGTTATATGGAATATTTCTATGCGGTTCCATGGATGGGAGGGGTGCTTGTTCCTTTAAATATCCGATGGTCATTCAGGGAAAATGTTTACGCTCTTGAGGATTCCGAATGTAGCGTATTATTTGTCGATGATGCGTTTCTGGAGATGGGACAGGAGCTTCTGCGTGAGGCTGGAAAGATTCACCTTGCTGTGTACATGGGTGAAAAAGAGACGCCCAAGGGTATGGTTAGCTTCGAGCAGTTGATCAAGGAGGGCACGGCGTGTCCGCCGGCCGAACAGGGTTACGATAGTCTTGTGGGAATATTCTATAAAGGCGGAACTACCGGCTTCCCTAAGGGAGTAATGCTATCGCACCGCAACCTGTGGACCAGCGCAATTTCCGTAATGGCCGATGTACGGTTGACGGATGAAGACGGCAGGTACCTACACGCTGCACCGATGTTTCATTTGGCCGATGCGGCATTCTCCCAATCAGCAACGATCGGTGGCATGACGCACGTGTTCGTTCCGTTCTTCGAGCCTTCCTCTGTTATCCGCGCCACTGAAGAGCACAAGGTTACCCACACGTTACTGGTACCAACAATGATCAGCATGTTGCTTACGGACACAACGCTTTCGACAGCTGATATGAGCTCTCTTAGGACCATTGTATATGGTGCTTCTCCAATGCCTATAGGTACGCTCAGGGAGGCCATAGAGTCGCTTCCTCATGTGGGTTTCGTCCAGGCCTACGGACAATCTGAGTTGGGGCCACTTTGCAGCATTCTTTCTTCCAAATATCACGTACTGGACGGAACGGGAACCGGGAAGATTAGATCGGCCGGGCGCCCGGGATACTGCGTGAATGTTGAGGTTCGAGACGCTAACGGTGAGGAAGTTGAAAGGGGATTCGTTGGGGAAATCGCGGTTAAAGGTCCCAACACAATGATGGGGTATTGGAAGAAGCCTGATGAGACCAGGGCGGTAATGATAGGTGGATGGATCCTGACCGGTGATGTTGGTTATATGGATGAGGATGGTTTTATCTATCTTGTCGATCGAGCGAAAGATATGATTATCACCGGTGGAGAAAACGTGTTCTCCGTTGAAGTGGAAAATGTGATATCAATGCATCCTGCGGTCCTTCAATCCGTTGTCATTGCTATACCAAGTGAGCAGTGGGGAGAGTCTGTTCATGCCATCGTTCGACTTAAGGATGGAGAAGAGGCGACTGAGGAAGAAATTATAGAGCATTGTCGTGCTCACATTGCGGCTTATAAGGCGCCGCGAAGTGTAGAGTTCCGTCAGGAGCCTTTTCCCGTAACAGGAGCTGGAAAGTTGAGAAAAGTGGAGCTGCGGGAAGCGTACTGGAAGGATCGGGAGCGAGCAATAAACTAGGTGAGTTTGTTTGTTCTTTTGTCAGGTTAGTGGGTGTGCCAGATTATTGTTGATGGCCAGATTACCTATTTAAGATCTTCACGGAAACTGATTCATATAACTGGGGTGGGGTTTTAATTGGTTGGGCGCATCAGTGCCACTTGAACTGAAACGACTGCCCAAGTTCTCAGATTTTTTTAACGGGAGTGTTGTCAATGGGCCAGACCTCGAAGATCGCGCAAGGGTTCTTCAAGCGCGAAACCAAGGGAATGAAGACGGACCCGATAGCGTTCGACGTCGAAGCCGGACGTATTTCCTTCTTCTGCGAAATGATCGGCGAGATGAACCCGATCCACCATGATGCCGACGCGGCGCGTGCGGCCGGTTTTCCGGGTATCGTCGCGCCGCCCACATTTGCCATGGTTGTGGATACCGAAACCGGTCGCGCCGCGGAACGTGCCGGTAAGCCCTCGATCCTTACGCTGATCGGCTGCAATCTTGCCCGCCTGCTGCACGGCGAGGAACGCTATGACTACCATGGTCTGATCTTCGCCGGCGACCGCCTGACCGTCACAACTGAAATCGTTGACTTCGAAGACAAGAAGGGTGGCGCTCTCGAACTCGCGCATTTGCGCGCGGAGATTCACCATGAACAGCGCGGTCTGGTGACTGTGATCACGCGCAGCCTTGTTCACCGCCTTATCTGAAGGAGAATTCCATGTCAGCATCCATCCATGCTGCCCAGCCGGGCGATGTTCTGCCGACCGTTGACTACGGGCGCATCAGCCGCACGCGGCTTGCGCTTTACGCGGGGGCGTCGGGCGATCATAACCCCATTCATATCGACAGCGATTTCGCCAAAAAGGCCGGCATGCCAGACGTTTTCGCGCATGGCATGTTATCCATGGGCGTGCTTGCGCGCGTGGTCTCCGACTGGGCCGGGATCGAACGCATCGTGAGCCTGTCCAGTCGTTTCCTGGCAATTACGCCGGTGAATGCGACGCTTGTTTGCGGCGGCGAGGTGATCGAGCGCTTCGAACAGGACGGTGTGCCGCATCTGCGCATCGCGCTGCTTGCCGAGATCACCGATACCGAAGGCCAGACCGCAAAAACGCTTGCCGGCGAGGCCGTCGTGAAAGCGGAGAAAGCCGCATGAGCGATCCGCACCTCGATCATGACTGGATGACCGAAGATCACCACGCCTATGCCAACAGCGTGCGGCGGTTCTTCGAAGAAGAATATCAGCCCCAGCGTGCCAAGTACGAAGAGGCGGGAGTCGTCGATCTCGGATTCTGGCGCAAGGCCGGCGAAATGGGGATCCTCGGCGCCTCGGCACCCGAAGAATACGGCGGGCAGGGTCTGTCACGCACATTCGACCTGGTCACGATGCTGGAACAGGCCCGCATCCACGACATGGGTTTCGGCTTCAGCGTCCACAACATCGTGATGCATTACGTTGTGGAACTGGCAACGGATGACCAGAAGGCGCGGTGGCTGCCGCGCATGATTTCAGGTGATCTTGTTGGCGCGATTGCGATGACCGAACCCGGCACCGGGTCGGACCTGCAATCGATTCGCACCACGGCTAAGCGTGATGACGACCATTTCGTGCTCAATGGTTCAAAAACCTTCATCACCAACGGCCAGAATGCGGACCTGATCGTCGTTGTGGCGCGCACTGATCCGGAAGCAGGATCAAAGGGGATTTCGCTTCTGGTTCTCGAGACCGAAGGAGCCGAAGGCTTCCGCCGCGGGCGCAACCTTAAGAAATTAGGCCTGAAGGCGCAGGACACCTCAGAGCTGTTTTTTGGGGACGTGCGGGTGCCGGTTGCGAATGTGCTCGGCGGCCACGAAGGCCGGGGGTTCGTGCAGTTGATGGTCCAATTGCCCTGGGAGCGCCTCATGCTCGGCTACATCGCGCTGGGCATGGTGCGCACGGCGTTTGCAATGACAGTCGAGCATGTGCGCGAACGCAAGGTTTTTGGAAATCGTGTCATGGACTTCCAGAACACACGTTTCAAGCTGGCCGAGATCAAGACCGAAATCGAGATGCTTGGCGCATTCCTGGACCGTCTATCGCGCGAGTTGGAAAAAGGCGCCCTGACCGCGGAACGTGCCGCAATGGCCAAGATGTGGGCTACTGAATTTCAGTGCCGCGCCATTGACACCTGTCTGCAGATGTTCGGTGGCTACGGCTACATGGAGGAGTATCCCATCAGCCAGCTTTATGCCGATGCCCGCGTGCAACGCATCTACGGGGGTACGAGCGAAATCATGCGTGAGATCGTTGCGCGCTCGATTGATATTGACTGAAAGACTGCAACAGATAGAAAGGACTGATGAAATGAAGAAACTTGACGGAAAAACTGCTTATGTGACCGGTTCGGGCCGCGGCATAGGGCGTGCAGTGGCGCTGAAACTGGCATCCGAAGGCGCGGCGGTCGTCGTCAACGACATGGACGAGGCGCCAGCCAATGAGGTGGTGGAAGAGATCCAGCAGGCTGGCGGCCAAGCCGTAGCCGTGGCCGGCAGTGTCACCGAAGCCGATTTTGCAGAGCGCTTCATCAACACCGGCATCGAAACCTTTGGCGGCGTTGACATTATCGTCAACAACGCCGGATATACCTGGGACAGCTTTATCGGAAAGATGTCCGATGAGCAGTTCGATGCCATGGTCGACGTTCATCTGAAAGCGCCTTTCCGCATTCTGCGCGCGGCATCCGGCTTCATCAGAGAAGCCGCCGAAGCCGAGGCTGCCGAGGGGCGGGAGGTGTTCCGCAAGGTGGTCAACATCTCCTCGGTGGCGGGCACTGGCGGCAACGCCGGGCAGGTCAACTACTCCAGCGCCAAGTCCGGTGTCCTGGGTCTGACCAAGACCCTGGCCAAGGAATGGGGCCGGATGAAGGTCAACGTCAATTGTGTGGCTTTCGGCTATATCGAGACGCGTCTGACCGAAGCCACTGACGAGAAAAAACAGATCGACGTGAACGGCAATGCCATTCCGGTCGGCATCCCGTCAAAGATGGCGAAGGGGATGGCCATGATGATTCCGGTCGGCCGCCCCGGCACGCCCGAAGAAGCCGCGAACGGTGTGTATCTCTTCTGCACTCCCGAGTCCGATTACATCTCGGGGCAAACCGTCATCGTCGGCGGCGGTTTGACCATCTGATCGTGTCGTGATTGTCGGCGCCGCCCACCAGGCGGTGCCAATCCCGCAACCAGCAAGGTCTGCTCATTCCTGCAGTCCAGGGGCTCCGATCTGATCTCCGCATTTAAAATCACCCAGAAGCGGGGGATTAGCGACCCAGGCGGCTCCCAAATCGCGTTCCAAACGAAAAGGGGCCTGCAGCGATGCTTCAAGTCCTTGAGTTATCTGGTGGACGCGGCTGGGATTGAACCAGCGACCCAGCCTGTGTGAAGGCGATTGGTGGGCATCCAGACTGCCGCCATTATTTTCATAGTCGATTCTGAATAAGGCCTCTCGCCGGCCTGATACGGGGGAATCGACCTCA
>JAFIFU010000125.1 GCA_020831885.1 Ectothiorhodospiraceae bacterium | reverse complement strand
GATATCACGCCAGCACAGTGATTGAATCATTCTGAAGGCGATTCATTCACTGTTAGAATGGCTACAAGACTTCATCCAAAACGCTCCGTCGCCGCTGTCTTCGTCGCAAGCCTTTTGTACGGGGCCTTGTTTAGCCCGATTGGGAACTTCGTACCTGGTTGGATAGCTGTGGGAGTTTTGTGGTATCCGGCGCTTTTCTTGTCAATGGCGCTGTGTTTCGCTTTTGATCCGCCGCTAAATTGGTGGCGCTATCCGATATTTGTCGCTGCAACTTCAGTGGCCAACCTCTGTGCAGTCCTCCTAACGGGGCTCGACTCACTGCTGGCCTATCCTACTGTGGGACTGTTGGCCGGTAGCGCCTTCGGGGCTATAGTTTTCTGCATTTTGCTTCGATGGGTTGTCGAGATATCATTCCTGAAGTGGCCTCAAATACTACTTCTGGCAGGCTGCGCCTCCTTGGCAAGCCTGATCGCAGATAAAACGGCACCTCTGCCAGTTCCGGAGCCATATACTCTGGCTTCGTACGCCCTATTTTGGTGGTGGAGCTTCGTGGCCGTTCTTTTGTGGCTCCAGAGCAAAAGCATTCCAAATGTCGGGGCAGATAGCAGGCACCGCCATTCTAACAACAGGTTCAACTCGGACGCGGGTAAAGCCCGCGCCGGTTAACCTGGACGTTAGAATGGCTACAAGACTTCATCCAATACACTCCGTTGCCGCTGTCGTCCTCGCAAGCCTTTTGTACGTGGCTTTGTTCGGCCCGATTGGCAGTTTCGTACCTGGTTGGATAGCTGCGGGAGCTCTATGGTATCCGGGAATTCTCCTATCGATAGCGCTGTGTTTCTGCTTCGATCCACCGCTAAATTGGTGGCGCTATCCCCTATTTGTCGCTGCGACTTCAATGGCCAACTTCTGTGCAGTTCTGCTAACGGGCCTTGAGCCATTGCTTGCCTATCCTACTTTCGGATTGTTGGTCGGTAGCGCTTTCGGAGCCATAGCGTTCTGCATTCTGCTTGAATGGGTTATCGGAATGTCTTTCCTCAGGTGACCTCAAATACTACTTCTGGTAGGTGGCGCCTCCTTGGCAAGCCTGATCGCAGATACTACGGCGCCTCTACCAGTGCCTCAGTCGTATACTTTGGTTTCCTACACGCTATTTTGGTGGTGGAGCTTCGTGGCCATTCTTTTGTGGATCCAGAGCAAAAGCATTCCAAATTTAGGGGCAGGTAGCGGGCACCGCCATTCTAACAAAGGGTTCAACCGGACGCCGGAAAGCTCCGCAGCGGCAAAGCCGGGCGAGTCCAGTGGCGGCGCCGGTTAACCCAAACGTTAGGTCGTATAAGAGAATTTTCCATGGCGAACCTTCAGGCACACCTTAACCTACCGCTTGAGCGCTGCCCACATTGTCAGGTGGCGCGGCCTGTGCTGGCACTAGATCATCGGCTCGAAACCAAAAATCACTCTGGGACGAGATTAAGGAACTGGTGGATATATGCTTGCCGTAGCTGTGGCGGTGTAGTAATTGCTGGTGCCGATGAGGGACGCGGCAACGTAGTTGAATATCTATATCCGGCCATACAGAAAATCGATGAGGCATTACCCACGAAAGCGCGTGAGTATCTCTCTCAGTCGGTAGCAAGCGTGCATGCTCCTGCGGGTGCAGTCATGCTCGCAGCAAGTGCAGTTGATGCAATGCTGAAGGAAAAGGGGTACAAGTCGGGGAGTCTCTACGAACGGATTGAAAAAGCACAGAGTGATCACCTGATCACAGCTGAGATGGCCGCATGGGCACACGAAGTAAGGCTTGACGCGAACGATCAACGTCATGCGGATGAGGATGGTGTGCTCCCAGATGAAGCAGTAGCGGAAAAAACAATATCATTTGCGAGAGCGCTTGCAGAGTATTTATTTGTGTTGCCTGGACGGGTACAGAAAGGAAGACAGAGGAAGCAAGATGGAAAATCGACCTAACAAAAGCTTCAACCCGACGCCGGGTAACTTCCGGGCCGGCAAAGCCGGGTTGGGTATGGGGCGGCGCGGGTTAAGCTAAACGTTAAACGGATGAGGCTCGTGTCGAAGAAACTGCCAAGTTATAAAGGAAAGTTAAGTTTCTCGCAGATAGCCGAAGGCATGACTGCTGCGTCGGAAAATGCGGCGCGCTTGGCGCAGGATGCCAAGCTCCTTCTTGAAGCTGGGCGGCATCCGACAGCATGTTCTCTAGCAGCGCTTTCTATCGAAGAGTCAGGGAAGGTCTCAATACTTCGTGCTATGTCTCTAGCACGTGACGACAATGAGCTGAAGGAAGAATGGAAACGGTACCGCTCCCACACGAACAAGAATGTACAGTGGATTTTTCCTCAGTTCGTGGCTGAGGGAGCGAGAAGACTCGACGACCTTCGTCCCCTATTCGATAAAGATGCGGAGCATCCATACATTTTGGACCAGATTAAGCAGCTCGGATTTTATACGGACTGTCTTGGCAATAAGGGGCACTGGTCAATTCCCGACGAAGTAATTGATGGCGAGTTGGCAGACCAGTTGGTTTCCACGGCGGAGCTGCTGTCTTCGGCCTATCCTACGTCAGAGCGTGAGATTGAATTGTGGGTGGAGCATGTCGGCCCTGTCTGGAAAAAGGATATCAACTGGATGAAGCGTGCGGTGGCAAATTGGTACGAAGCCATGCAGCAGGAAGGCTTAAAACCGGATGGTGAAAATGGCATGGAGAAGTTTCTACATGACGGGATTGATCCAGAAGACGTTTAACCAGGCGGTCAACCGGACCGCTTTTTCGCTGGCGCTACAAAGCGTCCGGTTACCTCTGCGTTATGCGCCTCAGTCGTGCGAGCGCGAGACCAGAAAGAGTCAAGTAACTGGTGTTGAATGAAACTATCTAAGCTCGGAATCGACAAGCCTGCAAACGTGATCCTCGGTGCAGGTGCGTCTAGGGGCGCTTCCTGTTTTGGCGAGACGTGGGCTCAAAGTCCTCTTGATGCGGATTTCTTCAATCAGATAGATCGCCTTAAAGCAACCCCCGAAGGAGCGATCCTTCAGGAGCTTACTGAGTTTGCTCGGAGCGAGTTCAATGCCGCGGACTGGCTTGGGATGGAAACCTTTTTCACGCAGCTTGAGGCACTGGATGAGTTCTACACCTCTCTCAACATAGATCGCGGGCCAAAGGTACGATTCTATAATAAGGTTTTGGACAGATACCCCACCTACTTAGCTTCGACATTCAGGGCGTTAGAGGCAATAGTAGGAGCCTCTGGGCTTCGCTGCGACTACCACGAGGCCCTGGCAAGTGCGGTACGCTCCGGAGACTCCGTAATCTCACTCAACTACGACTGCCTGTTCGACGGTGCCCTGCGAGCGAAAGCAGGAAAGAGCTGGAACGCCCAGGAGGGGTACGGTGTTCGGGTCCAGGCCGGCCATGAGACATGGCATGATCACTCCGGACGCGGCAGGGTCGCCAACAACTCGATTAAGCTGCTCAAGGTGCATGGATCGCTCAACTGGGACAGAGGCGGCGGGAATGGCGTGTTGCGCTTGAGGCGAAACCCTTATGAAGATGGTGCGCGGAGCAAAAACGAAATCATCCCTCCGGTGTGGAATAAGCAAATATCGAATGACGAAGTAGTCTCTGGGGTATGGAAGGCCGCTCGAAATGCTCTGCGCGTCGGTCCTGTACTGGTTGTCATCGGCTACTCAGTACCGGACACTGATGTGCTTACGCAGGTACTCCTGCGCGTGGCTACATCTGAATCGGGCAAGACCCTTTCACACCTGATATCGGTCAATCCCGACTACCGGGCCCACGAGAAGCTACGAAAGACTGTTGGTCCGGCTCTCACAAAAAAGTCGACGATAGTGGAGCTCGGCCGATGGGAGGAGCTATGTCGACTTCTATAACGTCATTTGCATAACGAAGGCATGGAGCCGACGCGGCTAAAGCCGCGTGACCTTGCCCCGGTGAATTGGACACCTCTTCATTTCCGCGATTGATGAGGTGTGATATGAAATACCGCCGCTACGATGACCGGTTCAAGGTTGAAGCCGTGGAGCTGGCACTGCAACCGGATGTGCAGACCCAGGCCGTGGCTGCCAAGTTGGGCATCCATCCGTTTATGCTGTCCCGGTGGAAGAAGGAATACCGAGAGGGCAGATTCATGGCAAAAGCGCCCAAGGACAGTAACGCCGAAGCCACCGACCTGCGTCGCCGCATCCGTGAGCTCGAGCGCAAGAACCGCAAGCTCAGCGAGGAGAACGAGATCCTCAAGGAGGCGCGGCGTTTTTTCGGACAACGCCGGCCGGGAGATACCGATTCATAGCCGAGCGGCGCGAGCGCTACGCGGTGAAGCGGCTGTGCAACGCTATGGAAGTGCCGCGCAGCAGCTTCTACGAATGGCTCGGACGTCCACCGAGCGTGCGCGCCATTGAAGACGCCCAGCTCCTGCGCCCGCTGCGCAAGGCGTTCGCCGCCCATCGGGGTGTTTACGGCAGTCCCCGCTTGAAGCGCGCGCTGGATGCGATGGGGCATCGGTGCGGACGCCATCGCGTGGCGCGCCTGATGCGCGAACACGGCCTTGTAGCCAAGCAGGCACGTCGCTTCCGGCCGCGACCTGGACGAGCCGCACAGTACCAAGTGCCGAACCGGCTGCTGGAGCGCGGACCGGCTACACGAAGAGGAGAGGTCTGGGTGGGCGACTACACCTACATCCACACCCGGCGAGGCTGGCTGTTTCTCGCCGTGGTCATGGATCAGTGCACGCGCAAGGTCCTGGGCTGGGCGACATCGGAATATCGCACGGCGGAGTTGACCTGTGCGGCGCTGCGCAACGCGCTGCAGCGACACCGGCCGCGCCGCGGGGCGCTGTTTCATTTGGATCAGGGAATCGAATACGCCGCCAACCGCTTCAAGCGGCTGCTTGCCGCCGACGGGCTGACCCAGAGCATCAGCCGCCGGGCGTACTGTTACGACAATGCCCATGTGGAGTCCTTCTTCGGCAGCCTGAAAGCCGAATCCGACGTGACCGAGGACCAGATGCAGATTTCGGTGCCAGGGTTGATCAGCCACATCGAGGATTACCTCCGGTTCTACAACCGCAAGCGGCTGCACTCGGCACTGGGGTTTCGGACGCCGGCAGAATTCGACAAACTGGCTGCATGACTGTGTCCAATTTCAGCGGGTAAGGTCAACGCAAAGCCAAAGCGTTAGCCAGACAAGGATCGCTTAATGATAGAAGTTGTTACCTCAGTTTCATTATGGGAGTTATTCAAGCATGCTGGCCGATGGGTGACTAATTTGAAACGCGCAGGTACCGAAAGGAAGAGAGAGTCTGTGACTGCGTTGCGACAGGTTATCTTGGCCGCTCAGCGAACATCGGTTTACCTTCGGCAATTGAAAGATACGAGGGAGAGAGATCACCACCAGGAAATGGATTTATCAGTCCTATGGGCAGAGCTCGGATTTCAGTTAGAAGACCTGGGGCTTGAAGAATTGGCGCAGCGGTGCCGTATTAAAGGTAAGCACTGGGCAGATCCAGATAATATGGATGCTGATGTGCTTCGTAAGGCAGATGTGGGGCTGGCAAGGATGGAGGAATTGGCGAATGAGGTGCTTGCAGATGTTCGTGGCTAACCAGTCGCTCGAGTTCGCTTCGGCCCTGGTCGGGCCTCCGCCGGACGGGCTTTCCGCTGCGCTCCAAGCCCGCCGCTCAGCTTTGCGTATGTGAACGTAACACTATTCAGGATTATTCGATATGGAAGATGAATTTGACCTAGAGGAAAGTCCGCTGAGTCAAGAGATCAGTGTTGGTGGGAAGACAGTGGACGTTCAGATATACCGGGGTGGCGGAAGCGACTGGATCCTCGAAGTCGTAGATGAATTCAGGAATTCGACGGTTTGGGACGACCAGTTCCCGAGTGACCAGGAGGCACTGAATGAGGTGAAAGCCACAATTGAGAAAGAAGGAATTGAGTCTCTTATCGGACTCCCTTCATGAAGTCAGAGCATCCGTCACATAACAATGCATTCAATTCGGACGCCGGCAAAGCCGGCGCCGGTTAATGCAAACGTGTGTGCCGGGCATGGCACAGAGCTAGGGAGGTGAAAGTCCTCCTGCCAGG
>JAFIFU010000007.1 GCA_020831885.1 Ectothiorhodospiraceae bacterium | reverse complement strand
CAAGCGGGCGACCGGGGGCCTCAGCCGCACATTTCCGAACGTGCCCGCACCGGTACACCGGCTGGAGCAGCGCCTGCGGGCAGCCCGGAACGCGGGCGGCCGGGGCGTCCTGATCAGTCCCTGGCTATGCGGCCTGGACAGCCTGCGTTGGGCGCGGGACCGGAGCGGGCTTGCCCTGATGGCCCATCCGGCGCTCACCGGCGGACAGATGGGCGGGGAGCACGGTCTGACGCCGGCGCTGCTGCTGGGGGAACTGTTCCGGCTGGCCGGGGCGGATGCATCCATCTATCCCAACACGGGCGGCCGTTTCGGCTTCAGTGAAGCCACTTGCCGGCAGATCAACGACGCGCTCCGCCGACCCCTGGGCGCGCTGCTGCCCGCCGCACCCACCCCCGGGGGCGGCATGGATGCCCGCAGTGCGCCCCATTGGATTGAACGATACGGCCCGGATACCATCGTACTGATCGGCGGCAGTCTGTACGCGCAGGGTGACATCACCGCCGCCGCCCGCGGCCTCCTGCAGGCGCTGGGCAGAGACTGAACATCGGGAACCCACCGCGGCCCGAGACGACACCTGGGAAGATTGGTATGGCCAAGATCATTCGCGCCCGTAATTTCCGCTGGGACGTGCCACTGAAGGAATACAAGACCGAAGGCACCGGTTTCCGCGACATCACCCGCCAGACGCTGCTGGGGGAAGGTGAGGGTGAGGAGCGGCTGAATTTTCTGACCCGCTATTTCGAGGTGCAGCCGGGCGGTTACTCATCCCTGGAACACCACGAGCATCCGCACGCGGTGCTCATCATCCGGGGCGGTGGGGAGGTGATCCTGCAGGACCGGGTGGAACCCCTGCACCTGCACGACTGCGTCTACATTTCACCCCATACCTGGCACCAGTTCCACGCCACCGGCCAGGAACCCCTGGGTTTCCTATGCATCGTCGATCGCGAGCGGGACCGCCCCCGGCTCCCGGACACGGATGATCTGGAAACCATGCGGGAACAGCCGGAGGTGGCGCGGCGACTCCGGGTCTGAGCGCAGCAGTGGTGCGTACGCCAGCCGGGAAATGCCTCAGAACGTATAGCGGATACCGCCGAACGCGTTCCGCCCCGGCGCCGGTTCGAAGTAACGCCGGTTCTCCACCGCCAGCCCGGGGTTCGCATTGATGCGTGTGTTGGCGATATAGTCCCGGTCCAGCAGGTTGTTCAGCGCAACAAACACCTCCAGCTCCCCCTGTCTGGCGGGCAGCCAGCGGCGTCCGGCGCGGGCATTGATCACCCCGAAGCCGGCAACGCGGACCTCGTTGGCATTGTCGGCGTAGAGATTGCCGGCCACCAGGGCGTCCACCACGGCGTAGTAGCCCATGGGTGGAAGGTAGGCCAGTTCGGCGAACAATACGTGTTCCGGAATACCGGGCAAGCGCTGCCCCCGCAGTTCCTCGCCGGTTGCAGGATCCTCGAACCGGCGGAAACGGAAGTCGGACCAGGTGTAAGCCGCTCCCAGGCTCCAGTCCGGCGTAAGGAAGTAATCCAGCCCCAGCTCCAGCCCGTAGCGGCGGGTGCGGCCGGCATTGGCATAGGCGTTACCGTCCGTCTCGATGTTCACGATCTCGTCCCGGGTTCGCACCAGGAACGCCGCCGCGTCGTAGCGCAGGTTATCCCCGAGAAACCCCTTGGCACCGAGTTCCAGGTTCACCGCCTGCTGCGGTTCGATATCCGGGTTGAAGCCACCCCCGCCCTGCACGGCGAACTCGGTGAACGTGGGCGTCTCGAAGGCGGTGGCCGCGTTCAGGTACAGGCGATGATCCGGGTGAAGCTGCCACCCCAGTCCCGCCAGATAACTGACTTCGTCATAGCGGCGCGTGCCGCTGTCATCGCCGTCGGCCCGCAGGCGGTCGTGGATGCGGAAACGCACGTGGTCATAGCGTACCCCCAGCGTCAGATCCAGCATCCGGGTCAGATCCACATCCGCCTGGGCGAACACGCCACCGGCCAGCGCCGTCTGCATCTCGTCCTGAACCTGGCCGGTGGTGGTTCCCGCGACATCCACGGTGTACCGCTGGCGATCGTCCTCCTGACGGTCCAGCTCGGCCCCCACCAGAAATCGCACGGGCCGCCCGGCCAAGCGGGTGGCACCGCTGTACTCCGCGCCGGCGCCGTAAAAGGCGCGATCGAAGGCGATACGGCTGGGGCCGGGGAACGGTAGCTGCTGTTCGAAGTCCCGCCGCGTCAGATGGGTGCGCAAACGCAGCTCGCCGCCGGCCAAATCCGTGTCGGTGTAGATCAGCCCGAGCCGCTGCTGTTCGACCTCCTGGCCTGCATCCAGTGCCTCTGCCATCGGCGCGGCGGCCCGGCGATCATCCCGCAACTCACCACGGGTCAGTGCCCCGGGATCCTGACCCAGCGGCTGGTCCAGCACACTGATCACGGCGGTAAGGCTGCGCCTGTGATCAACGCTATAGCGAGCCTTCCCGTGGAGCAGGCGTTTTTCCGTCTCCGCATGATCCCGGTAACCGTCATAGCGCATGTCCCAGGCGCTGAGGTGGTAGCTCAGGTTCTCGTGCCGGCCGCCGCCCTGCACGCCCAGGCGTTGAAAGCCGTCACCGCCCACCGTGCCCCGGATCTGGCCGTAAGGGCTGGGCGGGCCGTCCCGGGTATGCACGTCCACCACACCCCCGCTGGCATTACCGTACAGCACGGACGCCGGCCCGCGAATGATCTCCACCCGTTCGGCACTCTCGAGATCGATCATGTCCAGTTGGGACTGCCCGTCCGGCAGGGTTTCCGGAATCCCGTCCACCAGGACGCGGATGCCGCGAACACCGAACGGGGATCGGGCGCCGAAACCGCGCATGGAAATGCGGAGATTCTGAGCAAAGTTGTAGCGGTTCTGGGTGAATACGCCCGGCACGCGGTTGATGGCCTCGTCCAACTGCAACCCCTGCCGAGCCCGCTGCAGCGCATCCTCCTCCACCACGGTGGTGGCGGCCGGAAATTCTTCCAGCGCGCGGGCCAGGCGCGGCGCCGTCACCACCAGCGGTGGCAAGGTGCCGGCAGGCGGCTCCGCATCCACGCCGGTATCCGGCGGCTCCACCGCCAAGGCGGGGAGACCCAGCAGGCTCGCGGGTAGCGCCAGCAGCATCGCGGCACGGCGGATGTCCATGGAACGGTGGCCTTCAGCCGGGCGAGGACCCGGTCTTCCACTTGATGCTGCAGCCGACGCTGGGCGATTGATCCGGGTTGATTTCCTCGCCCAGGAGGACCGCCCTGGTGGCCTCCCGAAGATCATCACCGGTCACCGGCCGCTTGTTGCCGGGCCGGCTGTCATCGAACTGGCCGTGGTAGACCAGTCGCCGTTCGGCATCGAACAGGAAGAAGTCCGGTGTGCATGCCGCACCGAAGGCGCGGGCCACCGTCTGGCCCTCGTCATGGAGATAGGGGAAGGGGTAGCCGATGCGCGCTTTCTCCCGGACCATGGCATCGAAACTGTCCTCCGGGTAACGCTGGGCATCATTGGAGTTGATGCCCACCACCGCGAGCCCCTTCGGCGCATACTCTCGGGCGAAACTGGCCAGGCCGTGGGCGAGATGGCGCACGTAGGGGCAATGATTGCACATGAACACCACCAGCAATGCCGGGGAATCGGCGAAATCGTCCCGGGCAACGATGGCTCCATCCGTATCGCGCAGACGGAAATCGGGAGCCTCCATGCCCAGCTCCAGCGTGGCGGACTGTTGTACCGGTGGCATGTGGGCTTGCCTCCTGGGAGTGGCCCGGTCTCCCGGGGGAGACCGGGCCGATAACGGCAGCCGGGGGCTGCCGGCTCAGGAGCCCTCGTGCTCTTCAACGAGCTCCAGAAGCAGATTCAGCAGACGTTCACCCCGATCGCCGACCATGTCCACAAAGGTGTCGCGAACCGGAAGACTCCGCTCCCTGAACGCCTCGCGTTCCTCGGCCGTCAGCTCCACGAGCTGGATATCGCTGTTATCCGTAATGATATCCAGGCGGTCCGTGTTCAGACGGACCTGAACGTCGTGGATGTATTCCACCAGTTCCACCACGACATCGTCGATGATCCCCTTGAGTTCATCCGACAGGCTGTCGTACCAGTCCCGGTTGGCCATGAAGGTGGCGATAAACTGCGCCTGGTTGGCGAAGACCAGGTAATCCTGCACCTCGTAGAAGCTCATCTCCTCGTGGGCGAACACCGGCTGGATGTTCCCCTCGATCTGACCAAGCTGCAGGCCGCTGTAGATCTCTCCGTATTCCATGGTGGTGGGATCAGCCCCATAGGCCTGGTAGGTTTCGCGCAACAGGCGGTTGTCCATGGTCCGGATGGCGACGCCGGAGAAATCCTCGGGGGTGCGTACCGGTTGCTGCAGCCCCCAGACCTGCCAGCCCTCCGGCACCACGGCCAGCGGGTGCAGATCACGGTCGCGGAACGCGTTCAGGAAATCCTCGTTCTTGCGGAACGCCTCGGAATTGAGGATCTGGGTATTGGTCCACTCATCGTCGGTGAGGATGAAGTTCAGGCTGAACAACTGACTCTCGGGTACGGTGCCGCCGAGAAAGCCCGAACCGAACGCGAGCTGAATGGCGCCACTCTGCACGGCGTCGTAGATGTCCGTCAGGCCGCCAAGCTGGCCGTAAGGGAAAAGCTGGACGGTCACGGCGCCGTCCGTACGCTCATTCATCAGTTCGCCGAAGCGCGCCGCGTATTCGTACTGGACGCTGCCTTCAATTTCCTCGAGACCGAAACGCCAGGTCTGGGCTTCGATGGCATGAGCGGTACCGGTACCGAGCATGGCCACCCCGAGCGCAGCCGCGCAAACTCCCGTTTTCCAGCGCATTACTGCTCCCTCCTTTCGTTCTTGCTCGTCTTGAATGGGTACTTTTTCAACCTTAACACACGGCCTCGCCTTGTCTATGCGGTGTCCAAGCCGCCCCAAGTGGGTTATTGTCAAAAGAAAGCGCGCGTGCCTGGCGGAGGAAAGGACATGACTGAATCCGGCGCAGAGCAGCCGATACGAGGTTCTGGGAACCTGATTCAGAGAGTGATCCGCGGTATAGACCGCATTCTGGAGTACGCCGAAGTGTTCATTGTGGGCGGCTCCATCCTGGTCATGGCCATCGTCATGGTCACCCACGTCCTGGGGCGGACATTTTTCCGGATCGGCATTCCCGGTGTCACCGAGATCACGGAACTGTTGATCATCCTGATCACCTTTGTCGGCGTCAGTTACGCGGTGCGCCGGGCCCGGCACATCTCCATGTCCGCCCTCTACGACCAACTGCGGGGCACGGCGCGCAAGGCGCTGCTGGTGTTCATCTGCCTGCTGACCGGCACCCTGTTGTTCTACCTGGCATGGGAGGCACTCGGCTACGTTCAGACCATCCATGGCCGCGGGCGCACCTCATCGGCACTGAACATCCCGCTCTGGATGATCTATGCCGTGCTGCCCGTCGGCTTTTTCCTCGCCGGGCTCCAGTACTGGTTGACGGCGCTGCGCAACCTGACCACACCGGGCGTGTTCCGCTCCTTCACCGAGCGCGAGGTTTATGACGAGGTTCCCACCGAGAACGGTGGCACCTCAACCGGCTCCGATCAGAACAAGCAATAAGACGACCGGCCGGCCGTGAGGCCGGCCTCTGGGGGGACGCATGCTGACCTGGCTGGTACTGCTGATGATCGTCCTGCTGCTGCTGGGATTTCCGATGATGGTCCCGCTGCTCACAGCGACGCTGTTCATGATGTTCACCGGCATGACCTTCTTCGGGCCCGACCAGGGCATCAGTTGGATGATCACCGGGGTCAGCAACTGGGTGCTGGCCGCGGTGCCCATGTTTATCTTCGCTGCGGACATCATGACCAAGGGGCACACCGCGAACCGGCTGCTGGACCTGGTCAGCGCCTTTTGTGGCCATCTGCGCGGCGGGCTGCCCATCACCACCGCTGCAAGCTGCACGTTGTTCGGCGCCGTCTCCGGCTCCACCCAGGCCACGGTGGTGGCCATGGGGGGCCCCATGCGCCCCCGCCTGCTGGAGAAGGGCTACAAGGACAGCTTTGCCCTGGCGCTCATCATCAACGCCAGCGATATCGCCCTGCTCATCCCACCCAGCATCGGCATGATCGTCTACGGTGTGATCGCCCGCGGCGCCTCCATCGGTGACCTGTTCATCGCCGGGATCCTCCCCGGGATCATGATCCTGCTGATGTTCTCCGTGTACTGCTATGTGGCATCCCGCATCATGGGCATTGAACCGGAGGCACGCGTCGGCTGGCGCGTGCGCCTGCGGGCCCTGCGCCGGGCGCTGCTGCCGCTGGGCTTCCCGATCCTGGTGGTGGGTGGCATCTACACCGGGACCTTCAGCCCGGTGGAGGCTTCGGCCATGGCGGTCCTGTACGCGTTTCTGCTGGAAGTGGTGATCTACCGCAAGGTTTCGCTCAAGGACATGGGTTCCATCGCCTTGTCCACCGGGATGATCACCGCGGTGGTGTTCATTCTGGTGGCTGCCGGCTATGCCTTCTCCCAGGCCTTGTCCACCGCCGGCATTCCGACACAGATCCTGCAGCCCATCATCGCCGCCTTTGGCGACAATCCGACTGCGGCGCTGGCGCTGATCGCCGTGGCCTATTTCATCGGCTGCATGTTCGTGGACCCGATTGTGGTCATCCTCATTCTCACGCCGCTGTTCGCCCCCCTGGTGCAGGCCACCGGCCTGGATCCGGTACACGTGGGCGTGGTGGTAACCCTGCAGGCAGCCATCGGTTCGGCCACGCCGCCGTTCGGTTGCGACATCTTCACTGCCATGGCGGTGTTCCGTCGACCCTATCTTGACGTCATCCGCGGCACCCCGCCGTTCATCTTCATCCTGCTTCTTGCCACGGTGCTCGTGATACTGTTCCCTCAGATCTCGCTGTGGCTGCCCTCGCTGGGAGCGCAATGATCCTGAACCACTGAAGGAGGCGGTGATGCAGTTCACGGGCGCTCTCGTACTGTTCCTGACCGGATTCCTGTTTTCAGCCAACCTGCCGGCCATGGAGGCCGAACTGGAGGATCCGGACAGGAACATCTTCCTGCCGGTCCCGGAAGACCGTCATGACAGGCTGTTCGTGGACGTGGTCTACAACGAGAGCCACGTGCAACTCCGCTACAAGTACCGGACGGACTCCCCGAGTTGGTATCACCAGTACTGGGTCTACCGGGACGGTGACTGGATCCGCAAGGGCGATGGTTCCCGCGGCCCCGACCCCCATGGCCTGTACGAGGACCGGATCTCCATGCTGCTGGACGACGGCAGCGTGAACGGCTTTGAGCGCTACGGAGGCTGGATGCTGATCCATGAGGGGATGCGCACGCTGTCGTCCGCGGCAGACCGGGATGCGGTACGCGCCCACCCGAAACTCGGTCAGGCCATGGGCCGCAGTGACGTGCGCAAGTACCTGCCCGGCACACGGCACGGGGAACCGGAGGAACCGTCCTGGAGCCGGCTGCGGGACGATGCTGAACTGCAAGCCATGCAGGAGTCCGGCCAGTTCCTGGACCTCTGGCAATGGCGGGCCCACCGCAGCCATCCGGTGGGGTACGCCGACAACGGTTACGTGCTGCACTACCGGCTCTCATCCGAAGGCCGGGGAATGTACACCACCAACTGGGACGCGGAGGGCGGCCATCCGGCATGGATGTTCGATCCGGACCAGGTCGGGGCCCCTGCGCTGGACTGGGATCGTCTGCGGGCGCGGGAGTACGGACAGGACGATGTCTACTTCATCTCCGAACAGAACGCCATCCCGTTCAACCCGGACCACGATTGGCGGAACGGAGACGTGATCCCGCAGCGCTTGCTGCGGAAACCGGACGGCAGCCGCGGCGCCATCCGCGCTGCAGGGGGCTATCGGGACGGTGCATGGCGGATCCGGCTGACGCGGAGCCTGGATGCACCGAACATCATGGACAGCAAGTCATTACGCGATGGCGGGCGGTACACGGTCGCTTTCGCCGTCCACAGCGGCGCCGTCGGCGCCCGCTGGCATCGCGTATCCCTACCCCTGCAGTTGGCTCTGGGAGCGGATCAGGAGGCCGACATCGTTGCCCGGCGCGTGGACGGTGAGCTGGACGCGGCACAACCCCGGTGGACCGAGGTTGCGCTCCTCTACCCCGGTCAGGTGACCTGGCAATGGCTGAACAGCGATCATCCGGGCAGCGACCTGGTCCGCGAGGGGGAACTCGGCGTGTGGGATCAGCATGATCCCGAGACGCTCAACGCACTGATCGCGGCGCACGAGCGGGCGCTGGCCGAGGCGGCGGGTCGCCTCAAGCCTCCTTCTCGTGGTGGTACAGATGGACGTCCCGCTGAGGATAGGGAATAGTGATGCCCTCCTCGTCGAAGCGGCGTTTGATCTTCTCGGTCAGTTCCCAGTACACGCCCCAGTAGTCCTCGGTCTTGACCCAGGGGCGCACAATCCAGTCCACACTGGAATCCGAATGCGCCGTCATGCGGATATTCGGCGCCGGCTCTGGCAGCACCCGTTCGTCGCCGTTGACGATGTCCTGGAGCACCGCCCGCACCTTGTCGGAGTCGTCGTCATAGCTGACGCTGGCAACCAGATCCACCCGCCGCGTGGGATAGGCGGAGTAGTTGGTGATGGTGCCGCCCATCATCTGCCCGTTGGGCACCACCACACGACGGTTGTCCGGTGTGTTCAGGATGGTGGTGAAAATCTGCACCTCGTCCACGGTACCCGCCACACCGCCACCCTCGATGTAATCACCCACCTTGTACGGCCGGAAGATGATCAACAGCACCCCGGCGGCGAAGTTCGCCAATGAGCCCTGCAGTGCCAGACCCACGGCGAGGCCGGCCGCACCGAGCAGTGCGATCAGCGAGGTGGTCTGAATGCCGAGTTGGCTGACCGCGGCCAGGACGACGAAGATGAGCAGAATCGTGTAGACGATATTGCCCAGGAACTTGACGAGTATCGGTTCCACCTTCGCGCGTTCCAACCCCTTGAGCAGGAAGCGGTGAACAAGCCGGATCACCCACCGGCCGATGACAAAGATGGCGATGGCGGCGATGAGGTTCAGTACCAGGTCCGTACCGCTTTCCTGCACCACACCGAGAATCTCGTCTGTATCCATGGACAACACCCCTCCGGCGGTGAAACATTGAACAGGACATCACGCGCCCAGCATGAGACACGTCACGATACTATAGACAAGCATGGGAAAATGCCTGCGATCCGCTTCAGGCCGAAGGCTGCCGACCGGCCTGCAGGCCGCCGGGCGGGAGACGCTCCGCTCCCCAGCTGCGCTGGATGTAACCGATCACCTGGTCCAGCTCATCCTGATCCACCGCCGCCAATTCACCGCTTTCCAGCGGGTCGTAGTGGAAGATGTAGAGCCTGGAGGCGAATTGCGCGAAGGGCAGGGACGACTCGCCAAAGCGTTCGCCGTTGCCGGCGGTGCTGACCTTGACCCCGTCCCCCCAGTCCTGACCGCTGTCGTTGTTCGGGTTGAAGAAATACACCCGCATCACGCCCGCGGGATCCAGCGCCACCCGCAGGACACTGATGGCATGCCAACCCACGAACCGGGCGGCACTATCGGTGATGGCCACACCTGCGGGTTGGGGGTGGATCAATGGTTGGTTACCGTTGTAGTAGGGATGGTAGCAAGCGTAGAAATGACGTAGAAACCCGTCCAGATCCACCATCTGGCCGGTGGCCACGTCCACATTGATACTGAAGCCCCGGCCGGCCCACCAGCCATGGAATTCCGGGTTCACCCAGCGATGGGGATCGCCCTCGCGGCCGACGCACCGCCGACCCATCTCCGCATAGATCCGGTCCAGATGGGGCACCACGATCAGCGATACGGGATCCAGGTCCATGGGCAGTTCCACGGCAACCCCGGCAACGCTTTCCCGGGAGGAGATGGACTGCCCCTCGAAGTGCATCACAATCTCGTCGTCCCGGGCGGCCCAGACCACCATCTGCAAGAGGTAATCCGGGTCGTTATAGGCCCACATGGACAGGGCCCGGGCGGACTGGCAGGTGGGATTGTTGCCCTGCCCCACCCCCAGCGGGAGACCCAGCATGCACAGCACACCCTCCAGCAGGCGGGCGGCGGGCGACACCGCATCCCCATACGCCGCCACCAGACGCCGGCGGGACCAGTCCGACAACGACAGCCCAAGCTGTCTCCAGATGGCGGGCGCCACTGGCGGCTGGTACAGAATTCCCCGCTCCAGCATCAGCGCCAGCCCGTATATCGCCTGGGACGTTTCCGGATAAACTGCCCTGCGGATCAACTCCCGCACCAGTTCATGGTAGCAGAACATACAGTCCCGGCCGGTGGCCGACAGCCCCAGGGCCTCGGCCAGCAGATGGTCACCGTGCTCCAGCAGGTGCCGCAGCAGCACCGGATGATACGGGGAGACAAGGCCGGTGTCGTGCATGGCGCGGGCGAAGCCAGTGGCTTCCGATTGCAGTGCGGCACGATCCATGGACTCGAGCCGCTGCCGGTAGACGCTCAACCCCGGGTCCTCACGGCATCCCTGGGTGGGGCCGTACAGGCTGCTTACCAGTCGTTCCGCGCCCTGACCACTGCCCCCCAGGTCGATGTCCGGATTGGCCCTGCAGATGGCGATCTGGGTCACCATCCGCTTGATGTCGTCCACCTGAATCGGTCGTTGTTGCAGCATGCGCCAGATCTCGTCGATCAGGCGGTCGATGATGTGTTCGTAGCCGATGCGCTCCGCCAGGTGCCGTAACAGGGCCCGCGGAATGGGCACCAACCGTCCCTGAGACGCCCGTTCCGCCTCGCTGGGCGGGGTGAACAGCATGGAGAGATTGATGGCGAGCACCTGGGTGAGGAAGTGATGCGCCTGTTCCGCCGCGAGCTGCGGGTGAAGGTATTCACCCCGTGCCACGGCCAGCATGCGCAGCTCGCTGAGCACCTCGATGACCACGGTCGCCGCATCCTGGCTCTGCAAGGCATAGGTGGTCAGGCTTGGCTGCAGGATGTGGGGCGAGGCCCAGTCGGATCCCAGAAACACCCCGGCCTCTTCCAGCCGTTGCGCCCGCTCTTCCAGGGCCGCGCACCCACCATCCTGCAACAATACCCGACGGGCAATGTCCAGCAGCCGGGGCAGTTTCGCCGGCTTGGCGAATTCCCGCGCCGTCGCCAGACGTTCCAGCGCCTCATCCAGCATCCCCAGCAAGCTGTCGAGCTGTACCCGGCCACCACCGGCCAGCCCGTTGTCAGCGTGTGTCACGCCCGCTCCTCATCATGATCCGGAGGTGCATTATACGTAGAAATCCAGCTCCTCCTGCATTTTCAGCACATCGTGCATCTCCTTGGCATCATCACCCCGGAAGTAGATTAACCCCCAGTGCGTACCGAAGGCCGTGCGCTTGGTCACGGTTTCCTCCACCGGTGGCGTCAGTTCGTGGGACTCGAAATAGGGGTGATTCTCCGTCTCCTCCGGGATCTCCAGGCGGCTGACCACACGCCGCCGGGGGTAAACACCGAAACAGCCGGCATAGCCCTTGGCATCCACCACTTCCCGCGGGAAGAAGGTGGTGATCTCCTCCTCCGTGGTCTTGGGATCGAAGGCCAGGATCAGGCCCTGATAGGCATTGAAGCCGTAGACACGCTCCAGCAGTTCGAACACCTTGAACCCGGGCGGGCGATAAGCCACCTCGCCGAAGTACATCTCACCATCGCTGGTCACGAAGTACTCCGGGTGGATGAAACCGAAATCGATGTCAAAGGTGCGGATCAGTTTCTCGATCTGCTGGGTAATCATCGGCCGGTACCGCTCCAGCTCCGGCGATGCCGGGACGTGCACCGAGTACCCCAGGGTCACGTATTCCGAGATGTTGAGGAAACGGATCTTGCCATCGTGTATCCAGGCTTCCACCGCGAACTCCCAGCCATCCAGATGCGATTCCATCAACGCCGGGAATTCCTCGTCCGGGATGGCGTCCACATCGTCCGGGGTGCGGATCACCCGGTGCCCCAGGCAGCCGGCTTTGTCGAATGCCTTGAAGTGAATGGGATCGTTGGGATCCCCATCGAGCTTGAGCAGGGTCTGGTTCACCCGTTTCAAAAACCGGATGACATCCTCCCGGTCATGGGCCTCCTCGAAAATGCCCACCCGGATACCACCCAACTGGGCACGGCGCTTCATCAGCGACTTGTCCCGCATCAGCATGGACTGGCCCAGCAACCGGGGATTGTCCAGTAACACCGAATTGATGGCCCCTGCCCATTCAACGGTTTCCTCGAACAGCGGTATCGCCACGTTCACCCCCATCTCCTGGAGCTTTTCGGCAATCTCCATGGAGCGATCGTTGAGCCGCTCGAAGTTCCAGGGCACGTAGGGGATGCCATGTTGCTTGCAGTAGTCCTCGGCCCAGTCAGGCGCCACCACCACATAGCGGCGATCGAAATCCTCAGCCGCTTCCACAGCGTTCAGGGACCAGCCCAGCAGGGCCACGTACCCCTTCTCCGGATTTTTGGCCATAGCGTATTCCCTCGTCTCACGGCGTGTAGCCCGCCGTAGCGGGATGATGGGAGACCGACCGGTATCATGTACTCCGGGACACCGTGGCGGCGATGCCGCAAGCCGCCCGCGCCCGGAATCCGGCCGGAAGGGACCGAATCGCCCGTACCGGCCTTTCAGCAGGGATGGCATGGCAATATTTGCTGAAAGCCCGGTACACCCATTGTGACCGCGGAGAACGGGAAGTCCAATACTCCGGATTCAAACGGGTTCTGTCTGTCCCGGCTCGGGGATGACCGCGTCGATACCCAGTTGCTCCTTCATGGCCCGTTGCAGCGCCTGCTGAGCCTCGGGCTCACCGTGCACCAGGAAAACGCGTGGTCGGGTGCGGAAACGTCCAGCCCAGGCCAGCAGTTCCGATTGCCCGGCGTGCGCGGAGAAGCCGCCCAGGGTATGCACCGTGGCGCGAACCGGGTGATCCTCCCCGAACAGCCGCACCGTCTCGGCACCATCCACCAATTGTCGACCCAGCGTCCCCTGGGCCTGGAAACCGGCGATAACGATACGGCAGTTGCGCCGGCCCAGGTTGTACTTCAGATGATGGCGGATACGCCCACCGGTGCACATGCCGCTGCCCGCAATGATGACAGCCCCACCATGGATGCGGTTGATGGCCATGGATTCCTCCACGGTACGCGAAAGCTGCAGACCCGGCAGGATGGATTCCGCCAGTTGTCCGGTTTCCCAACCGGAACCGGCGACATCCTCGGCCTCCAGAACCCGTCGCCGCCGGTGGTAGAGTTCGGTGACCTCGATGGCCATGGGGCTGTCGAGAAAAATGCGTTGTTGCCGAAGCCGGCCCTGCCGACGCAGGGTACCCAGATGGAACAGGATTTCCTGGGTCCGT
The DNA here is from genome assembly GCA_020831885.1 of Ectothiorhodospiraceae bacterium. Classification (GTDB taxonomy): domain Bacteria; phylum Pseudomonadota; class Gammaproteobacteria; order Nitrococcales; family Aquisalimonadaceae; genus LSCE01. Next base: position 102,894 of record JAFIFU010000007.1, on the reverse strand, counting down.
CCCACTGCAAAGGCGGGGATGAGCACATTGCCGCCCTGCTCGAAGGCATCCTCCAGCACGGCGGCGAATTCCTCGATGGTGTCCTCCAGCGGACGATGATCACGATTGCCGTAGGTGCTCTCCAGCAGCACCAGGTCGGCCGAATCGGGACTCTCCGGATCACGCATCAGGGCGGAACGGGGATTGCCCAGATCGCCGGAGAACACCAGACGCTGCTCCCGCCCGCCGGACTGCAGGTTCAACTCGACGATGGCGGACCCGAGGATGTGACCGGCATCCCGGAACAGCAGCCTGGCGTCGGCACAGAGATCCACGGACTGCCCGTAGGGGAAGTAGCGGCATTGCCCCAGGGCCTGATCCACATCCTCCGGCAGGTAAACGGGTTCCAGCAGCGGCTTGCCCGCCCGTTCCCGCCACCGGTTCTCCCACTCCAGCTCCCGGCCAAGCACCTGCGCCGCATCACGCCACATGATCTCCAGGAGCTCGAAGGTGCCCCCGGTACAGTACACGGGCCCCCGGTAACCGTCGTGCACGAGACGGGGCACCAGGCCGGAGTGGTCCAGATGGCCGTGCGAGACGATCACCGCATCCACCTGACGGGCCAGTTGGGCAAGGGACTGCCGGTTCTGTTCCTCAGCCTTGCTGCCCCCCTGATGCAGGCCGCATTCCAGCAGCAGGGTGGCGCTGTCGGTCTCAATCAGATAGCGCGAACCGGTGACTTCACCGACCGCCCCCAGAAAGGTGATCTGTGCCATGGGATGCCCCGTGTTGAGCGGAGATTGCAGGGTGAACGATCGCCGTTCGGTGGGCAAGCACACCAGGCCCAAGGAAGCGCTGAAAAGGTCAGTTATACCGCTCCGAGAAATACCGGATCACCACGCTCATGGCTTCGCGCCAGCGCTGCTCCAGTTGGGGATTGAACCGGCTCTCGGTCTCGGCGATGGCATCCACCAGACTATCCAGCCAGAGCGCGTACAGCCGGGGCTCCACCGGCGCGCGGCCACGACGGCTGTGCACCTCCGCCATGGCATCCACCCCCTCCCGGACGAAATCATTGCCCGCCGCAAACATCAGCGCGGTGCTGATGCCCCGGCGCAGCGCCCGGCGCTGGCGGCCGAAGTCCGTGCCGGAAAAGGCCGCACGGATCTCCGAATCCCTGGACATGAGGATCTGGTAAAAGCGATCGATGAATCCCTTGTCTCGCAGGCAACGTCCATAACTCTGGACGACGTCGTTGTAACTATCGCTCATCGGTGACAATGGCTCCGTGGCACTGAAAGAAGCGTGAATCGATACCTGAAAGGCGCGCACTATGCCGCATGAATCGGCGGGAGGAATTGATCCAAATCAATCACGATACCGGTGCGCAGGGGCGGTGACCTCAGTCATGAAAACTGAGTCGGTTCCGACCGGCCTGCTTGGCCTGATAAAGCGCGATATCCGCCTGTTTGAACAGGGCGCGTCGTGACAGGTCGGGGTCACCGAACAGACTGACCCCGATACTGCAGGAACTGCGAAAAGCCGGGACATCCGGATCATCGAAGACATAGGGCTGGCTGAGGGCGTGGCGGAGCTTTTCCGCCAGCGTCAGCGCCTGATCCCGTGCCGCCGCCCGCTCCGGCCCGAGCCCTGTGAGCATGACGACGAACTCGTCGCCTCCGAGCCGGGCCACGGTATCGGTCTCCCGGACGCGACGCTCGAGACGGCGCGCCGCCTCCACCAGCAGTTGGTCGCCCATGTCGTGCCCCCAACTGTCGTTGAGTCGCTTGAAGTCGTCCAGGTCGATGAATAGCAGTGCACCGTAATGCCGGTACCGCGCCGCGCTGGCCATGGCCAGCTCCAAACGGTCGTCCAGCAGGCGGCGATTGGGCAGACCGGTCAGCGGATCCCGGTAGGCCAGCGCCCGCATGCCGTCCTCCATCCGCTTGCGGTCGGTGATGTCCACCGCCGCCGCCACGTAATGGGTGATATGGTGTTGTTCGTTGCGCACGGCCGTGACCGTGACCCAGGCGGGAAAGGCGCTGCCGTCCACCCGCTCGCACCAGAGTTCGCCGCTCCAGCGGCCACTTCGGAGCAGAACCCCTCGCAGCACGCCCAGATAGTCACTGCCATGGGCCGTTTCCGCCACCAACGTCTGCAACGATTGACCCAATACATGCGCCGGCCGGTAGCCAGTCAACTCGGTGAAGGCGCGGTTGGCACGAATGATCCGGCCCCAGCGGTCGCTCACCAGCATGGCCTCGTGGGTCTCGAAGGCCACCGCCGCAACCCGCAGCTCATCCTCGGCCTCCCGGCGGGCGGTGACGTCGGTGAGAAAGCCATGCCAGAGCACACCCCCGTCATTCATCCGGCTGGGCAGCGCATGGCCTTCCAGCCAGCGGACATCGCCATCCGGCAGGACCAGGCGGCCCTCTTCCCGCCAGATGGTCATCGTCTCGGCGGAATGCTGGATACTCCGGAGTACCCGGTTGATATCGCCGCGGTGGATGCGGTCGAACAGCAGGTCCGCGCTGTGGCGGAGAAGGGCCGGGGGGACACCGGTCAAAGCCTCGGCTGCCGGGTTCATATAGGGAAAACAGGAGTGGCCGTCCGGATAGAGGCGGTACTGGAAAATCGCCCCCGGCAAGGCCGCAGCGACCCGCACCAGCGTCTCCAGCTCATCCGGATCCGTCAGCGCCCGCCGTCTCGGCCCCCGGCCCGACACGTTCATCGATACCCCCACCCTGCGGCCCGGTCGAACCCACCGGGTTCTTCGTCTTTCCCGGCATCTTTCACCAGGAGTATAGCCAGACCGCCGGGCCGGCACATGATCTCACGCCGGAACCATTCATTCCCGGGAATGCCCCGTCCGCGGCTTTGCCCGAAAAAACCCAAGGAGCCCACCGGTCACGGCAGCAGCACAAAATCGCCCTGGAGCTCCCCCACGGGACTGCCGTCACAGGCCAGTACCGATACGATCCGGATGCGGCCCTTGCGCCCCCGTTCCAGGGCATCCAAGGCGCGCCGCCATGCCTCCTCGCCGTCCTCCGCCCGGGCGGTCGCAGTGAAGCGTCCCGTGATGGGCCGGTCGTAGCGCATGGTGTTTCGCTGAATCACGGCGCGCCCCGGCAGATCCGCCTCCCATACCCGGGCCGTGCCCAGCAGCCAGGCGGAAAGAATAGCCACCGCCGACGCACTGCCCCCGAACACCGTGCCCTGATGATTGATATTGGGTTCCAGCGGGGCGCTCAGGGTCAGTTCTCCGGGGGAGGCGAGATCCACGCGCAGCTCCATGGCACGGGCCAGGGGGATCTGCTCCAGCAGGTAGACTTCGAGAGCGTCTCTATCCATCACGATGACCTTCAGCACAGGTGCTTTTCCAGCACCACGAATTCCAGTCGGTCCACCTTGGGCAGACCGAAACGTTCCTCCAGCGGAAACGGGCGTCGTTCACCGGTGAGCCGGTAGCCGCGCCGCTGGTAGTAGGCGATGAGTTCATGTCGCGTGAAAATCACCGTCATTTCAACGACCCCGAGCCTCCAGCGGTCACGGATGAAGTCCTCGGCGGCTTCCATGAACCGCTTGCCCACTCCGGCACCCTGAAGATGCGGCCGGACGGCCAGCATGCCCAGATAGGCCCGGTCCCGGCCACGTTGCAGTTGTACGCAGCCGATCAGCATCTCGTTCCTGTGGCAGACCAGCATCACCGAGTCCGGACCGGTGATCAGTTGCTCCACCTCACGGGCATCCGTGCGTTGTCCGCCCAAGAGATCCGCTTCCGTGGTCCAGCCCTGACGGCTCACCTCCCCACGGTAGGCGGAGTTGACCAGAGCGACAATCTCGTCCACGTCTTCCGGGACCGCCAGGCGGAACCGCAGAACCGCTTCTCCCACACTGCTCTCCCCAACCACGCAATCCTGCATGCAACACCCTCGGGTTTACGTGCTCCGGAATGCCCCGGCACCTTTCAGAAAGGCGTAGGGTACCGGACCGGGCGGAGACCGCACCAAACATTCCGACAATGATGCCACGCCGCGGCCACCCCGGCAGCGGGGCGTGGCATCCGTTCCGGGGGGCCGCGACTGGAAACCTGCCCCAAAGCGGCCACACTGAGAGTAAACACCTTACCTTGGAGCCTGTGCCATGACGCATCGAATCCTCGTGCCCATCGACGAGACCCGTTACTCCCTGACCGCGCTGGAGCCGGGGGCAGTCCTGGCCAGACAGCTCCATATCCCGCTGGAGGCCATCTCCGTGCAGAAGTCGGGGAACGCCCTTGAGGCGCGGCGCGAGGAACTGCGCTCCGTCGTCCGGCAACTGGGTTACGGGCAGGCGGAAGTGACCGTGGTGTCCGATCCCGATCCCACCGCACGCCTCCTGCAAGAAGCCCAGGGCGACGCGCCGGGGCTGATCTGCATGGCAACCCATGCCCGCGGCCCGGTGACGGAGATGCTGCTGGGCAGTGTCGCCTCCACCGTCATTCGACACAGCAACCAGCCGGTGATCCTGGTGGGGCCGCGCCTTTCCCTGGATTGGGACCCACCGATACGGACGGTACTGGCCTGCATCGACGAGTCCCCGGATGGCGCCGCGGTGCTGGAACACGCCTCGGCACTTGCAGCTCCCCTGCGTGCCGACATTCAACTGATCCGCACCGTCTCCGTTCCCCCGGAAAGTATCAAGGAGGGCGCCAACTGGTTTACCGGTTCAGACTGGCACACCGCCACCGGCCAGCAGGCGGCACAATTCGCGTCACCCGCCCCAAGCCCGCACTGGGACAACCTGAAACACCACGCGACGGAACTGGAGCAGCGAACCGGCCAGAAGGCGAGCTGCGAGGTCCTGTTCAGCGACAACCCGGCCACGGCGGCGGTGGATTACGCCGATGCGCAGCCCGGCCCCCTGCTGGTGACCGGCACCCATGCCGGCTCCGCTCTCAAGCGTCTGATCCTGGGCAGCTTTGCCAGCGCTCTGGTCCAGAACGCCCGCTGTCCGGTGATGATTGTCCCCGAGTAGGGGCGCGCCTCACCTGTCGGGAAACGGGTCAGAACCACTCACCGGCCCGGTAGGCTTTCATGCGCTCGGTGAACTCGGCGATGAAACGCTGCAACCGATCCTCGTCGTACGGCCGCAGACCGCTGACCAACAGCTTCTTGGATCCCCGGCCCAGATCACGCTCGCCGGCGCTGATGCGGAAATCCAGCACCGACTCGGCCCGTTTTCCCTGGACATCCATGGTGGCCCGGGCAAGTTCCATGTCCAGGTTCTCCGCCTGCAGCCCCTGCAACTCGAAACCCATGCTGTCATAGATGACCAGGGGGCGATCCGGATTGAACATCACCCCTTCCTGTTCCATGAGCGGCTTCATGAAATGCGGAAAATTCTTTCCGGAGAAGGCCACATAACGGCGGATAAAGGCCTCCACGGCCACCGGATCCCGGTTCACCTCGCCACTGCGCTGCACCCGCAAATACACCTTGCCGGCATCGTCCATCACGTCCAGGACACCCTGCGCATCCGTGGAGAACTGCAGCGCAACCCCGTCACCCACCATGCCCTTGAAATGGAACTGCATGCGTTCGGAAACCCCGTAGTTGGCCAGTACCAGGGCGAACAGCAGATCGCCGGGGACGCAGAAGCGCCGGGAATCCGCATCGTGGATGGGGTTGAAATCCCCCGCCACATCCTTGGCGAAACGGCTCGCCTGCTCGGCGGAAATGCGGATGTTACCATCGGTTCTTGTGTAAAACGCGTCGAGAAACATGACCCCGGTCCTGACTGTGGAATGCGGCTATTGTAGGGAAACCCGCCGGCATTGGCACATGCCCCGGCCACGGCCCGGCATCCGGCGCGGATGCCATCACCACTTGCAGGGCGTGACAGGCTGGTTCACGATCCTGCGACAGGTACGCGAGGGAATGATCATGTTCGAGCATGCGGTGGTGGCCGCCGACCTGTCCGCCAACTGGCCGACGCTTCTGGAGCGTCTCCCCAGGTTACACCGGGCCGGTATCCGGCGCCTGACACTGATTCATGTGCTGCCACGGGGCATGCCCGGCACGGCACGGCAGGATGACCGGCTCATGGAGGAAAGCCGCGAACAGCTCGGACAGGCGGCGGACTGGCTGAACACCTGGGGTTTTTCCGCGGACCATGAGGTTCTGATGGGCGGGGAGCCGGCGGTGGCCATTGACGACTACCTGGAACAGACCGACGCCAGCCTGGTGGTCCTGGGACGGCACGGGCACGGCCTGCTGCGGGATTTTTTCCTGGGCAGCACGCTGTATGACCTGGCCCGTTCCGCCGGGCGCCCGGTCTGGTTGGAACCTCTGGACAATCCGCCGCCCGGCGACGGATCGCTGCTCCTGGCCACCAACGGATCCGCCGGTGCGCGCAACGCGGAAGCCTGCGCCCGGGAGCTGCAGGCGTATTTCGAGAACGCGATAGCGCTGATTGTGGACGAAGGCCTGGGTGAGCCGTCCCCTGAGGAAGCGGAGCAGCATGTCCGGACCCATCTGCCCGGTTTCCGGGTCCGTCTGGAACAGGGCAGGGCCTACAGCACCATCGAAACGGTGGCCCGGGAGACCGGAGCCACCCTGATCGTGCTGGGCCGCAGCAGTCATGGCTCCCTGCGGGATCTGCTCTGGGGCAGCACCGCGGAGCAGCTCTGCCGCCGACCACCCACGTCGGTAATGCTGATCCCCTCGACCCCGGCCTGACCCAACGGCCATTGCCTGCCAACGCCGCCTTGTCAGCCCGCTCGAAGGGCTCCGCAGAGCACCGTGGGAATAGATCTGCGCTTCCCAAGGGGGATGGCCGCTCCATGGCCGGCAGAACGCGACCTTCCGATGCCGTCAATAGCCTCGCAGGCCCGCATAACGGTCGGCATGGTAGCGGTAGTCACCGAAGAGCTGCTGCACCGGACGGGCGCGCTTCAGGAACAAGCCGATGTCGAACTCGTCGGTCATACCCATGCCGCCGTGCATCTGCACGCCTTCGTTGGTGGCCAACTCAGCCACTTCACAGGCCTTGGCCTTGGCCAGGCTGACCAGCTCCGGTGCCCGGTCATCGCCCTCGTCCAGTGCCTGCAGGGCCTTGAGCACCACGGACTTGACCAGTTCCAGCTCGCTGAACAGGTGCGCGGCGCGGTGCTGCAGCCCCTGGAAGGAGCCGATGGTGACACCGAATTGCTTGCGCTCCTGGAGGTACTTCACCGTGCGTTCGAACGCCTCCAGAGCAATACCAAGGAGTTCCGCGGCCAGGTGCGCGTTGCCGATGTCCAGCGCCCGCTGCAGCGGTTCCCGGCCCTGCCCCGGCAAGCCCAGCACGGCGTCGTCCGGCACCTGGACGCCGTCGAAGGTGACGATGGCGGCGTTGCGGCTGTCCACCATGAACGTGCGCTCCACCGTGACACCCGGCGCCTCCCGGTCCACCAGCAGCAGGCTCAGTCCATCGGCATCCCCCGGCGCTCCGGCGCTGCGCGCAGCGACGATCAGCGTATCCGCCACATGACCGTCGATCACGTTGATCTTCCGGCCGCTGAGGATGAAGCCGTCACCGGTGGCCTGGGCCCGGGTTTCGATCTGCCGGGGCGCATGACGGGGGCGTTCATCCACCGCCAACGCCGTGAGGCGGGAGCCATCCGCAATGGCCGGCAGCAACGACTGCTTGTGGGAGTCAGTCCCGGCGTACTGCACCAGAGAGGCACCCAGCACGGCCGTGGACAACAAGGGGGAGGCGCTCAGGTTGCGGCCCGCTTCCTCCACCACGAGCCCCATGCCCACATGACCGAAACCGGTGCCCCCGTACGCCTCGTCGATCAGGGTGCCCACCAGGCCCATGTCCGCCATGGCACGCCACAGGTCGCGGGAGAATCCGGTGGCATCCCGCTCGTCCCGCAAACGGCGCAGTTGTGACACCGGAGCCCGCTCCGAGAAAAAGCGCCGGGCGGTGTCCTTCAGCATCTGCTGTTCTTCGTTCAGTACCAGACCTGTCATCAAATGAACCTCGCGTCGTTGACCGGACCGCCTGCGCTCAGCGTAGGCCCAGGATGTTGCGGGCGATCACGTTGAGCTGGATTTCCGACGTCCCACCCTCGATGGAGTTGCCCTTGGAACGCAACCACTGCTTTGCCAGAGCACCCTCCCGCCAGGCCTCGCCTTCCCAGACCAGGGCGTCGCTGCCGTGCATGGCGATCAACAATTCCTGCCGGCGCTTGTTCAGCTCCGTGCCGTAGTACTTGAGCATGGCCGAGGTGTTGCCCACACCCTGCCCGGCCTTGGCCTCGTCCAGGACGCGCTCGGCGGTCAGTTCGAAAGCGCGGGCGTCCAGATCCCAGCGGGCGACTTCCGAACGCAGCATGCCGTCGGCCAGCCGGCCGTTCTCCAACCCCAGCGCGTCCACTGCCATCTCGGCCAATGTCTTCTGCCCGGCAGCGGTGCGGCCCATGCCGCCGATCATCTCCCGCTCGTGGGTGAGCAGGTACTTGGCAATGGTCCAGCCCTGATCGATCTCACCCACCACCTGGTCCTTTTCCACCCGCACGTTCTCGAGAAATGTCTCGCAGAACGGTGAGCTGCCGGAGATCAGCTTGATGGGGCGGGTGGTCACCCCCGGGGTGGTCATGTCGAACAGCACCAGGCTGATGCCCAGTTGCTTTTTCACGTCAGGATTGGTGCGCACCAGACAGAACATCCAGTCCGCCTTGTCGGCGTAAGAGGTCCAGATCTTCTGGCCGTTGACGATGAAGTGATCCCCCCGGTCCTCGGCCCGGGTCTGCAGGCCGGCCAGGTCGGAACCCGCGCCGGGTTCACTGTAACCCTGGCACCAGCGGATCTCACCGCGCACGATGGGCGGCAGATGCTGCTTCTTCAGCTTTTCGGAACCGAACTTGAGGATGGCCGGCCCGATCATCCACACACCGAAACTGGCCAACGGAGGCCGCGCCTTGATGCGTGCCATTTCCTCACGGAGGATCTTGTGCTCTTCCTTGGACAGCCCTCCGCCGCCGTATTCTTTCGGCCAGTCCGGTGCGGTCCAGCCCTTCTCGGCCATCCGCTCCAGCCAGACCCGCTGGTCCTCACTCTTGAAGGTCCAGTTGCGCCCACCCCAGCACTGGTCATCGTCACCCATCACCGGCGAACGCATGCTCTGGGGGCAGTTCGCCTCCAGCCATGCCCGGGTCTCCCGGCGGAATGTTTCCAGATCTGCCACAGTCTCCAACCTCCATACCGTCTGTTCTACACACATAGGCAACCCGCCGAGACAAGTCGCCGAAAATGTATCATTTCCGGCCAGCAGCCGGAATCCGTACGCGATCAGCTCACCGGCCTTCCGGTGACGGACGCCCGTTCGGAAAGCTCGATCCAGTTGCCGTCCGGGTCACGGATGAACGACACCCGCGCGGTGGCGCCCATGGTGACCGGGGGAAGCCCCTCGCCCCCCCCGGCATCCAGAACGGCCCGATGGGCGGCATCCACATCGAACACCTGCAATGTGATGTAGCGGAACCCCGGCGCGCGATAGCCGGCGTCACCGGTGGTGTCTCCGCCCGGCTCCAGCAATATCAGGCTGTCGCCGCAGAAAACGCCCGCATCGGAACCATCCAGGGGATGACAGCCCAGGGCCCGGACCAGGAAGCGACGGTGCGCGGCCGGGTCCCGCACCCGCATCCGCACGCCGATGCGCCGCACGCCCTCCACCCCGGGCGGAACAAGCAGAATCCGGTTGCCGTCCGGGTCCACCAGCGGCTCCGGCGCACTCAGGCCACGGCGGGCGATCAGCAGTTGCTGATAGCCCGAAGGACGGTCCGGCGGAAGCGGGTCGCGGGCATGATTCAGCTTCAGCACGGAGCCGAGCATGTCGTGGCGATGCTGGCGTACACCACCACCGATTCCGATCATGTGATCGAAGGCCAGCCCCACGTCCTGTTGCCAGAACGCCAGCATGGGCTCCAGGCGGTTGGTGAACAGGCCGACGTCGATCCGCGGTTTGGCGAGCTCCATGAGGAGGCCCTCAATCACGGAAATTATTGTACTGCAGGGGAAGTCCGAAATCCGCGTCCCGCAGCAGGGCGATCACGGACTGCAGATCGTCGCGTTTCTTGCCGGTCACCCGCACCTTGTCGCCCTGGATCGCGGCCTGGACCTTGAGCTTCGCATCCTTGATGCGCTTGACGATCTTTCTCGCCAGATCCGAATCGATGCCCTGGCGCAGGGTCAGGGCCTGATGGGCGAGTTTCCCGGCCTGCTCCACCTTGCCCTCCTCAACGCAGCCGATATCCACGCCCCGCTTGCTCAGCTTGCCGTAGAGGATGTCGCGCATTTGCTGCAACTGGAACTCCGACTCGCTGGTGAGCTTCACCGTGCTGTCGCTGAGCTCGAACTCGGCGGTCACCCCTTTGAAGTCAAAACGATTGCCCACCTCACGGCTGGCCTGGTCCACGGCATTGGCCGCTTCGTGCATGTCGATCTCGGAAACCACATCAAAGGAAGGCATGTCTGCTCCTTGGCTGTCTGTTCGCTGGCATTGCACCGGGAGTACGGAACGTGCTCACGGAAGCCCGGCATGCGGCACCGCCACCCGGCAGGTCATCAGGCTCGCCTCCCGGGTGTTGGCGCGGCGCTTCTCGGAGGAATCCGGTGCGCAGCATAACAGCAGGGTGCGGCCGTCCTCACCGCCCAGCATGCAGGCGAAAACCCCCGTCCCCGCCGGCAGCGTTACCTGGTCGACGATCTCGCCACCCTCCGCCACGCGGATGCAGCGCCCGCCCATGGCATCGGCAACCCACAGGCAGCCCTCCGCATCCAGGCAACAACCGTCCGGGGCCACCGTGAGCTGGCGCGCCATCTCCGCCCGGGAACCGGGAGCGGGTGTCGGCCCGAACTGGGCCCAGGGCCGCCGATCGGTGAGCCGCCCGTCATCCTGGATGGTAAATGCCGTGAGCCGGCTGGCGAAGGTCTCACCGACAATCAGCGCACGACCATCCGGCGTGATCACCGCGCCGTTGGGAAAGTAGAGTTCACCCGCCACGGCACGCACCGTCCCGTCCGGATCCACCCGCAACAGGGAAGCCGGCTCCGGATCGGCGCCGGACATCAGGTCGAAACCGAAATTCCCGACCCAGGCGCGGCCCTGCGCGTCTACCACCATATCGTTGCAGTGACCACCCGCCAGGGTGTCCAACCGGGCGTGTTCGGCAATCCGGCCGTCCACCTCCCGCCGGAGCACGCGGCGGTCCCGCATGGACACCACCAGCAGGGAGCCGTCCGGCAGCCACCCCAGCCCGGAGGGTTGCGCCGGCACCTCCATGATCCGCTCCTCGGTCCCGTCCACGGTCACGGTGTAGACCGCGTGCCGGTAGAAATCGGATACCCACCAGCGGCCGTCATGCCAGCGGGGACCCTCGAAAAACGTGCCTCCGGTGACCAGGGTTTCCAGCCGTCGGGCCATACCTTCTCCTCCACTTATTCGCTGTTCGGACGGCACTGCCTGTAGCAGCACCTCTGCGCCGCCGGTAAGACGGGCATCAGTAATGCGGGGGAATCTCCTCGTGCTCACCGCCTTCCGGCAAGCGTTCGGCCAGTTGCCGGACCCGCTCCATCAACTGCCGGCTGCGCTGGTCCAGAAGCTCCAGCCGCTGCTGCTGCCGCACCAGCGCATCGTTGAGTTCCGCGATCGTGTGCTCCTGGAAGGCCAGCTTCTCCTCCAGACGCATGATGCGTTCATCGCTCATCACAGCCCCACTGCTCCGCAGACGGAAGGCCCTGATCGTAACGCAATGCCGGGCGGACGTCCTGAACATTCAGGAATTGATTCAGAACAAGTTCCAGGATACCCATAGGGGTATAATTCCACTCCTGTCAGGCAGGGACACACTGCCGGATAGCCTCATCCACGGACTTACGGGAGAAACCCCATGCAGCAACTACCACATCATTACCAGGTGGCCGCCGAAGGCGAGCCTGCAGGAAACGTGACGGTCACGGCGAATGGCCTGCCCGCCCTGGCCACCGATGCGCCCGCCGAGTTCGGAGGCCCGGGTGACCGCTGGTCGCCGGAAACCCTCATGATGGCGGCGGTTGCCGATTGCTTCATCCTCTCCTTCCGGGCCGTGGCCCGCGCCAGCGGCTTCGCCTGGGAGGCGCTGAGCTGTGATGTCACCGGTGTGCTGGACAAGCAGGACGGTGTGATCCGCTTCACCGAACTGGTGGTCCGGCCCTCGCTCACCTTGCCGGACGGCGCCGATGGGGAGAAAGCCCAACGCCTGCTGGAGAAGGCGAAAAAAGTCTGTCTGATCAGCAATTCCATGACGGCGGACACCCGCCTGGAAACGGATATCCGCGAAGTCGCCTGAGGAAGCGCGGGCGGGAGGGACGCGTCACGCCGTGATAGGCTGAAGCCCGTTGTTCCAGGCTTTCGGGAAGTCATGCCATGCGCGGAAATCCGGGCTCTCATGCCTCCATCGGCGTTCTGTACACCGGCGGCACCTTCGGTATGCGGCCTTCGGACCGGGGCTACGAACCGTCCATGGATCTGCCGGAGCGGGTCGATCATGCCCTGAGCGGCGAGTCGCTGCCAGCCATCCGCTGGCTGGACCCGGACGTCGGCCCGCCGGTGGGCAGTTCGGACATCACGCCGGCATTCTGGTACCGCCTGGCCGCCACCATCCGCCGCCATGCGGAGAGCCTTGACGGCTTCGTCATCATCCACGGCACCGACACCCTGGCCTACACCGGCTCTGCCCTGTCGTTTCTCCTGGCCGGCCTGGACCGCCCGGTGGTGGTCACCGGCGCCCGGGCCCCATTTGGCGAGTCGGGCAGCGACGCCCTGGACAATTTCCGCGGCGCACTGGCGGCGGCTGCCAGCGGCCACGTGGAAGTCACTGTCGCCTTCAACGGCCTGCTCCTGCGGGCCAATCGCAGCAGCAAGCGTTTCGGCACGGAATCCCATCTGTTCACCGCCCCGCACTGGCCGGCACTCGCCACCTTCACCGCGGACGGGCTGCACTGGAACGACAACGCCGCCGCGCCACGGTGGCCCCGGCTCCCGGTGGCCCGGTATCAGCCCGGGGTGCAGGTTGCACTGCTGTGCGCCTATCCGGGCATGGACGGAAACACTGTGCGCGCCCTGCTGGGCAACGGGGCAGCCGGCCTGATCCTGGAAGGCTACCCGTCCGGTATCGGACCCGGCGGCGACGGGGATTTCGTCGCCGCCCTGGCCGAGGCCGATGCCGCCGGCATCGTGCTGCTGGGCACTTCTCAGGCCCAGTACGGAACGGTCCGGATGGGCCAATACGCCACCAGCACACCGCTGGCCGGCGCGGGCCTGATCAGCGGGGCGGATCTCACCCGGGAGGCGGCACTGACCAAGCTGCATTATCTGCTGTGCTGTGACCTGGATACCGGGCAGCGCAAAGCCCTGCTGCACCGGAATCTGCAGGGGGAGTTACTGAGCTGAGCCCTGCGCCGGCTCAGCCGGCGGCGGGCTGCAGGCCCCGGAGACAGCGCTCCAGGGCGAACACATGGGAATCCTCCGCGTCCAGCTCCCGCAGCGCCTCGGCCAGGCGCAGCAGATACTCGCTGTTGGCCCCGCTGGGACCGGAGGAGCGGGCGATCTGTGCGGCGATTTCCTGCTCCGGGGCGGGCCCGAGGTAGGCCGCATTGTCTTCCGTGGCGATGTAAACCAGGCCTTGGGCCTCCTGGCCATGCGCCAGTTGCATCTCGGTAGTGAAGCGCAGGTAGCCGTTCTTCTCCCGGAAATCCAGGTGCTCGAACACATCCGGGGTGATGCGGTAGGCCATGCCCACGCAAACCGCCTCCGGCCGGGGCACCAGGGTCACCACCCGGCCCGGAGACTCCGGGGTGCCCCGATGATCGTGGGAGCCCTGCCAGAAGCGGCGCACCCAGCCGCGGATACGGGCCGGACACCGCTGCAGCCAGGGGAAGTCCGCCTTGAAGATCAGCGAGCCGTAACCGAACAACCAGACAGCCCGTTGTCCGGAGAAGAGGTCCCGCCGGCGGTTGATGGCGATGGTGTCCGCTGTCATGCCTTGCCGGCCCGGTCAGGAAAACACCGTGGAGACCGGCTGTTCACCGTCCAGCAAGAGGTATTCCCGATCCCGCAATGCCCGGTTGTCCGCCAGCGCCAGCAAGGCCCGGGCCACATTGCCCCGGGACACGGTGATATGATCCACCGCCTCCGGATCCACACTCACGCAGCCACTGGGCGGTTCGTCTGTCAGCCGGCCCGGCTTCAGGATCACATGGGATGTCCGCGCGTACCGAAGCAGCGCATCCGCGGCGTGCTTGGCGGCCATATAAGGCCGCAGCTTTTCCGGCGCTGCCAGCGGCTGATCGGCCCGCAACGCGCTCACCATGACAAAGCGCCCCAGTTCCTGCTCGTCGGCCAGCGCAATGGCACGCCAGGCCCCGTGCAGATCCACCAGCAGGGTTTTGTCCGGCCCGGTGTGGGGGCCGGACCCGGCTGTGAACACCACCTGGTCGCAACCGGTGTATGCATGGGCGAATTCCCCTTCCAGGTCCCCCTGCACCCACTCCACGCCGATTCCGTCAAAGAACTCGCCCTGGGCCGGATCACGCACCATGGCGCGCACCGGGAAATCCGCCTCCGCCGCCAGCCGGCACAGTTGCCGCCCGATCTGGCCGTTTGCTCCGATCACCAGTGTTTTCATGCTTGCCCTCACCCGGTCCCGTCAGGATTCTCCAACGATGGCCACAAAACGTCCGTCCACCAGATGACACAGATCCGCCGGGGCCAGTTCCACCTGGAGTCCGCGACGCCCCCCGCTGACGTAGACCGTCGCCTGTCCCCGCGCCGACACGTCGATCAGGGTGGGCAGGCGCCGCCGCTGCCCCAGCGGACTGACACCGCCGCGGACGTAGCCGGTCACCCGTTCCACCTCCGCCGCCGGCGCCATCACCACCTTCTTCGCGCCCAGGGCGGCCGCCATGTCCCGGGTGTTCAGACGGCCGGACACGGGAACCACCGCCACGGCAAACCGCCCGTCATCCAGACCCACCACCAGGGTCTTGAACACCTGATGGTACCCAAGGCCGAGCCGGTCCGCAGCCTCCTCACCCCAAGCGGCCGCGGACGGATCGTGGGCATAGCGGTGGACGGTATGGGGCACTCCGGCGCGACGCAGAAGTTGTATGGCCGGGGTCATGCCTCAGACATGCACGTGGTGGGTGTTGCCGCCATCCACCACCAGGTGGGATCCGGTGATAAAACTCGCCTGCGGGCTGGCCAGGAACGCCACGGCGCTGGCCACCTCCTCCGGCCTGCCCAGTCTGCCCATGGGATTGCGCCTGAGAACCTTGGCGAACATGTCCGGATCGTTCTGACGGGTACGGTCCCAGATCCCTCCATCGAACAGGATATCCCCGGGCGCCACCGCATTCACACGCACACCCTTTTTCACCAGTTGAATGGCCAGTGATTTCATATAATGCGTCATGGCCGCCTTCACCGCACCATAGGCGGCCAGCGACGGCACCCCGACGGTGCCGGCGATGGAACTGATATAGACGATGGACCCCTTGCCGGAGCGCTGCAGGTGCGGGATCACGGCCTCCAGGCCGGCCACGGTGGCGAGCACGTCGGTCTGCACCGCCGATTCCCAGTCCTGGCTCAGCGCGCTGACATTGGCCACATAGACGTCCAGGCCACCCATCTGCTCCGCAGCCGCGTCCACCCAGGCGGAGAACGCCGCGTGATCCGTGACATCCACCGCACGGCCCACATGGCGACCACCGGCGGCGGACAGCCGCTGCAGCATGGCATCCACCCGCTCGGGGGATCGGGAACACACGGCGACATTGGCCCCCTCTGCAGCCAGTGTCTCGGCGATGGCGGCGCCGATCCCCGCCGTACTGCCGGTCACCAGCGCGTTCAGACCCTTCAGCCCCAGATCCATGTCACTCTCCTCGCTTGCGGGTTACCCAACCCCCAATGCTATCCCATCCTCCCGGGTACAGGTGAGGATCCGCGGGCGCGCCCATGGACGCTACTGTCCCATTGCCCCGGCTGATCAACGGATATTCAGCGCCTCGGGTGTGAGCCCGAGGAACACACCGCCCCAGCGGCGGCCCCGGACATGGACCGGCACGATCAGGTTGAACATGGCTTCACCCGTGTCCCGCAGATAGCTCTGGATGCGGAAACGGGAATCGAAATCCAGGTCCTCGGCCTTGACGTAGAAGCGCTTGTTCCGGCTTTTGCGCAGATCCACTTCCGGATCACCGGTGGGGGGCTGGGAGACCTCCCGGTAATGGATGGCCACGTAGCCCTTGTCGTCCAGCGGCAGGCAGAACGGGGAATGGGGTATTTCGCCACGCCAGCTCTCCACCAGATCCTGGCAGGCCTGCTGGAACGGCCGGGCATAGCCCACATCGTATTGCTGTGGATTTGTCCCCGGAATGGGCTGGTGATTGCGATTGAACATATCCACACCCTGGTCCGTCAGACGCTCCACCGCTTCGGCCACTTGATCCCGTCGCCGTTCCACGATCTCCAGCAACTCCTCGAGCCGGCCCTGCCCCAGCCGGAACTGGCTCAGCATGTGCAGGGATTTGTCCGAACTGCCGCCCAGGCGGTCGGCCTCCGCCTCCGAGCGCTCCATGTCCTGGCAGATCTGCAAGCCCAGATCGCGGATCTCCGTGCTCCGGGCGTGCACCTCCCGGTTGGTCACCGAGAGCTGCTCGATGGCGGAGCTGACCAGCAGCAGATCATCATTGGTGGTCGCGAAATCGGCGACCATGCCGTCGAAGCGGGCGGCCGTGGATTCAACCACGCCCCGGGCCTGATCGGTTCGCTGCAGCATGTCATGGGTGCCGGAGGCGGTACTGGAGACCGCCTCGCCCATGTCGTCCAGCAAATCACCAATCTGCTCCGCCGCCCGTTGTACCTTCTCGGCCAGGCCCCGCACCTCGTCGGCCACCACCGCAAACCCGCGTCCCTGCTCGCCGGCACGGGCCGCCTCAATGGCCGCATTCAGTGCCAGCATGTTGGTCTGGGCGGCGAAACCCTGCACCGTCTCCAGGATGCTGGCGATGTTCTGCGCGCTGCCCTCCAGCCGGCTGACGGTACCGTTGAAAGCCTGCATCAGCCCGGTCACCGCCTCCACATGCTCCACCGCCTGTGCCAGTTCGGACTGGGAGCTGCGCGCCACGTCCAGGTTACGGGAGTTCGTCTCCGCGATGGTGTTGGTCCGCCGGGACAACTCCTCCACCGCCTTGGCGGTCTCGTCGCTGGACTGGAAGATGAGCTCCGAGAGTTCCCCTTGCCGCCCCGCATTCCCGCTGGCCGCCCGGGTGATCTGACGGCTGCGGGAGGCCGCCAGCGACACCTCCAGCACCTGGTGCTGGAGATCCTCCATGGCGCGGCGCAGCCGCTTGAGGAAGCTGTTGAACAATCGCGCCGTCTCCCGGCTCCTGGCATCCCCCGTTTCCGGCATCTCCCGGGCGAGATCGGCGCGCTCCGCGTCCATGCCCCGCAGCACCTCCGCCAGCGCACCACCACCGTTACCCCCGGCTCGTGTGGCGGCGAACGTCAACACCAGACCCGTGCCGAGCAGCACCAGGCCAAGCCAGCGCCCCGGCCCGGTCAGCAGGGCGATCAACAGCCCGGCGGACAAAAGCTGCAACAAGCCCAGCAGCAGCACGGGCCAGGACGGCCGGTGTTGTCCTGGCGACAGGCGCTGGATGATGGAGCTGGAATGATCCATGACGTATCTCCCCTGACATATCCCGCCCGGTACCCCACCGGCGTACGCCGGGCAACGGGCGACCGTAAATTCTTGTTCTAATACCTCCCCTTATCGACAAGCCTTCGGGAAAGTTGAGCCCGGGGGCCGGGGCGCCGGCACCGGAAGGAAGCCGGACGAAGGCACCTTCTGTACAATCACGCCGAGAGCCACAAGGGGGATGTCATGAACCGCACACGCCTTACAGCACTGATGCTCGCCGCCATGTTGCCCTTGAGCACGGCCGGTGCGGCCGGCCTGACCGGTATCAACGTCGGCGTCGGGGTCTGGAATCAGTCACCGGACGGTCATGTGGAGAAGGACGGCAACCGGGCGGATCTGGACGACGACCTGCGGCTGGATTCCGAACGCCAGACGTTTTTCTGGCTGGATCTCCGGCATCCGGTGCCGCTACTGCCACGCCTGAAACTGCAGCACACGCCAATGGATTTCAGCGGCAGTGGCAGCGTCCGCAGCCAGTTCAGCTTCGGCGACATCACGCTGGATACCGAGAGCGACGTGCGTGCCGACGTGGAACTGGACCAGACCGACATCATTCTCTACTGGACACCGTGGAGCATGCTGGCCGACCTGGATCTGGGCCTGAACATCAAGTACGTGGACGGGCGCGTGGATGTGCGCGATCGGGACACCGGCGAACGGGAACGGGTCAGCTTCTCCGGACCCTTACCCATGCTGTATGCGCGGACCGAGGTTCGTGTGCCGGGCACCGGCGTCTACGGCGGCGCCGATGTCAGCTTCATCGCCTACAGCGGCCACCGGATGCTGGACCTGGCGGTACGCGCCGGATACCGGGCGGATTTCGGGCCCACCGCATTCAGCATCGAAGGCGGCTGGAAGCGCCAGGATATCCGTCTGGACGATTTTGATGACGTGGATGCCGATGTGACAGTCCAGGGCCCCTACCTGGGCATCGGGGCGCACTTCTGACGCATGGGCACTGTGGCAAATGCCACAGTGCCCATGCATATCACACAGCCGGCTGGACCTCACCGGGCGGGGAAGGCGTGTGAACGGCGCGACTTGCACCTGGCACGTTTGTCGCATCAAACTTGCCAGGGGCGCCCCCGGCCACGGCCAGGCACCATCTTGCGAAGTCTGTCATGACGTCACCGACACGACTTGGTGAACCGCATCGGGGCCGGGGGCGACCTCAGACCGCCATCAGGCTCGCCATGGCCTCAATGTACTCCTGCTCCCGCCGGTAAGCTTTGCGGACCCGGTCCAGCACGCGCTCATCCAGCTCCGGGGCACCCAGCAGGGTCTCCGGCAGGTCTTCCAGGTCTGTCGCCAGCCACTCCGCCGCGCCGCGCAGCAGGCGCCCCAGGGTCCACGCCGCCGGATCCTGTACCGGCCTGCCGGAGCTCAGAACGCCGCTGACCACCGGTTCCGGCAGCCCCCATTCCTCCAGCAGCATGGCGCCCGCCTGATAACGATCGAAACCGAGGACGGCCCGCTCCCGCTGGACAACGGCGTCCATATCCTCAGCCGGCTCCCGCAGGATCCCCTCCATCTCCTCCGGGAAAATCTGCACCATCAGCAGCAGCCCGATATGGCGGAGCATTCCGGCCAGGCGGGCGGCACCGGCCCCTTCCTGGAGCGGCAGGGCAGCGCCCAGCTTGTCGGCCACCAGGGATACCCCCATGCTCTCCCGCCAGTAATCGGCCACATCGAACGCCGAACACCGGTCCAGTTCGAACCGGTCATCCAGCAGCACCGCGGTCACCAACTGGGCCACGCGGTGCAAACCCAGACGCAGGATGGCCTCGGAAACGGAGTAGATGGTGGAATCCCCGCCGCAGAAGGCGGAGTTGGCGGCGGCCACCACCCGGGCCGTCACGGACGGCTCGCGCTGGATGAGCACGGCAACCTGACCGGGATCCGGCTCCGGATCGTGCACGGCAACGAGGATCTCGTGCCCCACGTAGGGCAGACTGGGCAGCGCATCGCTGCGTTTCAGGTCGTCAAGGCTCTGCATGGTTTCGTGATTCCTCATGGTCCCGATTCAAGGATACCCGCCCTGGGGACCGGATTGCCATGTGGACCCCACCCACAACCGGACGGGCGGCGGCGTCCCGCCGACCATGGGAATGGATCAGCGCCTCCCTGGGGAGTCCAGGATGCGTTCCGGCCTGCCCCGTCCGGTTGACAAACACGGGATTTAGATTGTTAGCTTACTAATAAACCACTACGCTTTCAGTCAGTATTGGCTGGCAAGCAGCAGCGTGCCGGACGGCACCGGAAGAGGGAACCGAATCTGATGAGCGCCGGACAACGATTGCCCGACACCCCCGAGCCCGGGCACTACTGGCAGGGACATGACGGTATCCGACTGGCAGGGGACAGTTGGGGCCCGGCCACAGGACCGCTGGTTTACCTGATGCACGGCGGGGGGCAGACCCGCCATGCCTGGAAGGGCGTTGGTGAGACGCTGGGCGCCGCCGGCTATCACGTGGTGGCCTACGATGCCCGCGGGCACGGCGATTCCGACTGGGCGGAAGACGGCAATTATACCCAGGACGTGATGGTGCGGGACCTGCTGTGTATCAATCGGGCCCTGGGTGGACGCCGTCCGGTTCTGGTGGGGGCGTCCATGGGGGGCGGCACCGGCCTGGTTGCCGCGGGGGAGGACCATATGGATGCGACGGCACTGATCCTCGTGGACATCGCTCCCCGGGTCGAGACCGAGGGGATCAATAACATTTTCAATTTCATGCGCGGCCGGCCGGAGGGGTTCGGCTCCCTGGAGGAAGTGGCGGATGCCATCGCCGCCTACCAGCCTCATCGCAAGCGGCCGGACAACCTGGCCGGCCTGGCCAAGAACGTCCGCCTCGCCCCGGACGGCCGCTATCACTGGCACTGGGACCCCCGCTTCCTCGGCTCCAAGCGCAGCGTTGACCAGCGCCAGCAGCGCCTGGAGGCCTGCGCCCGCAAGCTCACGCTTCCCACCCTGCTGGTGCGCGGCGGCCTGTCTGACGTACTCAGCGAGGAGGGCGCCCGGCACTTCCTGGAACTCTGTCCCCATGCGGAATACGTGAACGTCGCCTCAGCCAGTCATATGGTGGCGGGCGATCGCAACGACATCTTCGGCAGTTCCGTCATTGACTTCCTGACCCGCACCGTCCCCGTGGACGGTGAGCCGGTGCAACCACCCCACCCCACGCACCCGCACCATGAGGGCCCGCCCGGGGATCTGACCGACATTCCCTGAGGGCATCCGATGCCGGAAACCGACCCGGTGCTTCTTTAGGGAAGCACTGATCGATTCCCATGGTGGTCCGTGGTGCCCCGGCTCCACAGCATGAAGGCCAGGCACGCCACCAGCCACAGCAGAAATCCAACGTACCAGAGGTTTCCGCCGCCGCTGACCATGGCCATGCCGAGCAACCCGGCCGCCAGGGTGTAGTAGGCCAAGGGGACCAGGGTCTTGCGGATAATCTCCCCTTCGCGGCCGGTCAGCCCCACGGTCGCGGAGGCGGCCACCACGTTGTGCACCGTGACCATGTTGCCGCCGGCCCCGCCCACGGCCTGCAAGGCCACGACGACGGCCGCCGAGGACCAGCCCAGACCGATTTGTTCTGCGGCTGAGATCTGGAAGTAGGAGAACATCAGGTTGCTGACCGTGTTGCTACCCGCCAGAAATGCGCCCAGCGCGCCAAGCATGGGAGCAAACAGGGGCCACAGGCCACCAGCGAGATCCGCCACCGCCTGGGCCAGCACCTCCGGCATACTGGCCACCGCCGCCACTTCCCCGGGGGACATGCCGTCGGCCAGTGCCCGGCGGGCCGCCTCCAGCGCCATCGGCTCCGCTGGCCCCGAATGAATGAACACCTGCGCCATGGGCACGGCGAAGATCAGGGCCACCCCGGCGGTGAGCAGGGTTCCACCGGCGGTCCGCCAGGCGCGCAGGTAATGGCCCTCCTGCCACATCCGGTGCAGCAGATAGGTGCACAGAGAGGAGATGACCAGCACGAAGCCGGGCAGGTACAGGGGTTGGGAGCTGGCGGTGATACCGGTGCCCAGTACATTCTCCCAGCGCAGCTCCACGGCCTGCAGGGCGTCGGCTACCGGGGGCACTGCACGGGTCGCCACCAGGAGTAGAGCCACAAGCACGTAGGGCGTCCAGGCCAGCAGGGGAGAAAGGCCCCCACCGTCCCGCCGCACCGTCACGGAGGCATCCTGCAGCGTGCCGACCCAGGCCGGATCCCACCGGTCCCGATCTTCGAAACGGAAGGTATCCCGGGGCACCAGGATGCCGGCCCGGGCGGCCGGCACCACGATGGCCAGGCCCGCCAGACCGCCGATCAATGAAGGAAATGCCGGCCCCAGCACGGCAGCCACCGCATAGTATGGAATCACAAAGGCCAGGGCGGCGAAAACGGCAAACGGCCAGGCACGGAGGCCTTGCCGGAAGGAGCGTGCGCCACCGAAAAACCGGGTCAGCATGCCTACCATGATCAGCGGGATCAGGATGCCGACCACGGCATGAAGCAGGGCGACCTGCACCCCGATGTGGACAACGTAATCCATGTGATTCATGCCCGCCTCGGCCAGCATCCGTTCGGTGACGCTTTGCCCGGCCAGCCCCTGATTCACACCCAGCAGGATCGGCGTTCCCACGGCGCCAAAGGATACCGGCGTGGACTGGATGATCAGTGCGCACACCACCGCCGCCATGGCCGGAAAGCCAAGAGCCACCAGCAGCGGTGCGGCAATGGCTGCCGGCGTGCCAAAACCGGACGCCCCCTCGATCAGGGAACCGAACAGCCAGGCAACGATAATGGCCTGAACGCGGCGGTCCGGCGAAATGCCGGCCAGCCCCCGCTGGATCGAGGCGATGGCACCGCTCTCCCGTAGCGTGTAGAGCAGTAGGATGGCGCCGAAGACAATGAACAGAATGTTCAGGGCCACCACCACGCCGTTGATGGATGCGGCAGCCACCACCCGGGGCTCTGTCCCCCAGAACACCAGCGCCACCAGCACCGCCGCCAGCCAGGCTAGCGGCATGGCTTGCCTTGCCGGCCAGCGCAGCACCACCAGGAAGATCCCGACCACGGCCAGGGGCAACATCGCCAGTAAAACCAGCACGGCAAGGCTCATGAGTCGCCCCCGTGAGTCTGTACCCGTGGCCAGGGGGCAGCGGCCCCCGTCGCTCCGGGGAAACGCCCGTCATGACGGCAGGCGACGACGGCAACCGGGAAGTGATCATCATGCCGGCGGACAGGCCGGTTCGCGCCGCAGCAAGCCTGATGCGGGATCACCACGTGCGGAATGTCGCGCGGCGGCGACCGGCGTGGGAAGCGGGTCGCCGCCCACCCAGTCGAATCGGGGGAATACCGGCCGGCACGGAAACCTTATGGGGCTTCGAAGGGTCGCGACCAGACTTCGTCGGGTTCATGCCGCCGGAGGATCTCCTCC
The DNA here is from genome assembly GCA_020831885.1 of Ectothiorhodospiraceae bacterium. Classification (GTDB taxonomy): domain Bacteria; phylum Pseudomonadota; class Gammaproteobacteria; order Nitrococcales; family Aquisalimonadaceae; genus LSCE01. Next base: position 79,712 of record JAFIFU010000007.1, on the reverse strand, counting down.
ACCTCCCGCAGCACCGTATCCGGCGCGATCACCTTGACCTGCCGGTTGTCGCGATCGAGGAAAAGCTCTTCCCGGGGAAAGCCGTCCGACACCAACTCGTCGAAGGCATTGATGGCCTTGGTCACATCATCGTAGGCGGCGGTCATGGTCTGGGTCATGGCGTTCTCCTTGGCGCTGCATGACATGGCGCCGACAGGGAATGGGACATGCTCCAGTATAGTCAGCCCCGGCAGGCGGACCTGTTTCGCATCCACTGGCATCAATCCAACCGGGCGTTGGCGTTCACCCGCCGGCAGCCGGGACCGGGTACCCGTTCCCGGCGTGCGACGCATCCGTAACCGGTGCGCAGACGATGCTGTCCCGGCCCGTCTGTTTTGCCTGGTACAGAGCGGCATCCGCCGCGGCGAGCATGGCATCCGGCGTCGCAAGCCGGGGGCTCACCTGGGCAACGCCCATGCTGGCCGTGACCGTATCGCCTACCGGTGAAGCGCTGTGGGGGATCGCCGCCGCCTGCAGCGCCTCGCGGATATGCGTGGCAACGCGACAGGCTCCGGCGGCATCCGTCGCCTCCAGCAGCACCACAAACTCCTCACCGCCGAAACGGAACGCCCGGTCCATCCCCTCCCGCCGGAGACCCGAGCGGATGCAATCGGCCACCCGCCGCAGACAGGCGTCGCCCCGGGTGTGGCCATAGGCGTCGTTGTAGGCCTTGAAGGCGTCCACATCCAGGAAGATGAGGGAAAACGGCGTACCGGTCCGGCGATAGGCCGCCATCGCGTGGGTCAGCTCCCGGTGGAGGGCAAGGCGGTTGGCCAGGCCGGTGAGCGCGTCCGTCACCGTCAGGGCACGCAGTTCCTCGGCCTTGCGGGCATTGGCCAGGCGTTCCTGCTCGAATGCCCGTTCGAACCGAGCCAGTACCAGCGCCAGGAAGCCCAGTACGATGGGCACGTTCACCATCCAGTCCGCGTACTGCTCGGCGGGCGTGAGGGATGCGAACAACGCCGGACGGAAGAAGTACAAAGAGATCAAAACCAGCACCTGAGCGATATAGATCACATTGACCGCAAGCCGCTCCCGGCCCGTGAGCAGGTAGTTCACCATGACCACGATCAGCACCGCATAGGTGATGGCGGGCGAAGCGAGACCAGCGCTTGCCATCCAGCTTACCGGGAACACCACGAATGCCGAGAGGTAGATACCGATCCGGTGGATCAGGGCCAGGTTCCGGCCACGCCGGGCCCAGTAAGCCAGGGCGAAGGCCACCCCACTGATGCCCATCCACTTGTAGTTCAGATAGAACTCCAGGCCGATGAGCAGATTGGCGACGATGGTGAAACCGGACACCAGGCCGAAAAAGACCATGAAATAGATGAAGAATCCGGCCTTGACCGGCGACATGGCGGCGTTTTCCCGAACGGTATTCATCGATCCAGGGTACCCTCGATGCCATACCCGACCCAACTGAACACGTATGTCTTCTCCCACGCTCCCGCCTTGCGGAGGTGATCACCCACTGCGCTTTCAGCCAGGAGGTCGCGCGATGCCCCGCAGCAGCCGCCCCATGATATCGGTACCGGTCACGATGCGCGGCTGCATGCCCCACAGCAGGATCACATCGTCATCCACGATATCCTCTGCGCGTCCCGGTCGGACACGGTACCGCTGAATCAGCGAACCCAATGTTGCCTCCGGATCGCGGGTCACGATGGGCCGGTGACAGTACGCATAGGGCTTCAGGAGGTGCGCACCGAAGATAGCATCGCGTATGAAGCCGTCTGCGTTCAGCACCAGACGCGGCGTTCCGCAGTCGTCGGTGATCACCACCCAGGTTTTGGAGGCACGGTTCACGGCCTGCAGGAAATCGTCATCGGCCGAGGAGCGGAAGGACGGGAATACGGGTCTGTCGCCATCGAACGGAAGCTGAAGGATGCTGTTCGGGTCCACCGGCTCACCTTCCTCGGCCAGCGGCACGTCATCCAGTTCGAGAAAATTCAATGCCCCTTGGCCTTCCACCCGGTCGATCTCGCTGTCGGTGGCGTCCATATGCAGCTGAATCAGCTGCCGCAGATCCCGCTCAGGAAGAAAGCGGATCGCCTCGCCGCCAAGCCACCGGTCCAGCACCCAGGCCGTGGGTCGGGCCACCGGATACAGCAGCACGCGATAAACCAGCAGCACCGGCGCCAGCAGGGACACGACACGCAACGCATTGCGCGTGAAATAGGCCTGAGGAATGATTTCCGCGAACACGGTGATGATGACGGTGGAAAACAGGAACGCCACCACCCCCACCATCACCGAACCGGACAGCAGGGCCAGGATCACATTGACGCCCACGTTGCCCCAGAGGATGGTCACCAGCACCAGGTTTGCGTCCTTGCGCAGTTCCAGCATCCGCCGGGCCTGCGGATTACCCTTGCGCGCCTCGACGGAGAGTTCCAGCCGGCCCAGCGAGAACAGCCCCAGGTTCAGCCCCGACAGCATGGCGGACTGCGTCAGGCAGATCAGGATGCCGATCCAGGTCAACAGCGTCACGAAGCTCCCCCTCTGGGAGACGCCGATAATCAGCGCCTCCTGTACTATCCGGGGCAACCCCATGGCGATTGACGCCGTGGGCACCCCTGGCCTTGGCCGTGCAAAAATGGCATGGTTCACCGGGCCAATAACAGTGGAGGACAATCATGCCCAGAAAAAACCGTGCAGCTTTGCTGCTGGCCATCATTCTCGGTACTGGACTTGCGGCGACGTCAACCGGCGTGCTGGCCAACGACATCTACGAGAACGAGGCTGCCAGCAGCACCACGCTGACCAGCGCCGACATCAGTGACCGGCAACTGGCCGCGTTCCTGGACGCCGCCGGTCATGTACAGAGCATCCGCAGCAGCTACGTGGAAATGATCCGGGAAGCGCCCGCCGAGGAACGCGCCGAGCTGCGGGAGGGCGCTGTGGCGGACATGACCACCGCGATTCAGTTCACCGGGCTGGACGTGGAAACCTACCGTGCCATCGGCTACCTGTTCCGTAACGATCCGGAGCTGCGTCAACGCCTGAACCGGGTTGCCGCGGGCCGCTGAACAGGATCGTTTCCTGTTGGGCGGGCAGCCGGGCGCGCCCCTCATGGGCGCGTCCCCGCTGCCTGTGGCGAACGGCCGAGAGCAAGCCGGGACCGCCGCTCACCTTTCAGCGCTTCCCTCAGGACGGATCGCCACCGTAATCCCGCAACAGGGTCGAGCCGATGCGCTCGTTCATCATCTCCGTGCTGCCGTCGGTGTAACCGGCGATCTTGGCACAGGCCAGGTGCCGACCCAGCGGATAGTCCTCGCGCAGACCCGCCGCACCCATGGCCTGAATGCAGGCGGTGATGCCGGGAACGGTCACCCGCCCGGCGAACTTTTTCGCGTGCGCCGCGGCCATGACCGGGTCGTCGCCACGCTCGATCCGCTCGCCAGCGGGCCAGAACAGGCCACGCAGGGCCTCCAGGTCATTGGCCACATCACCCAGTGCCCAATTCAAACCCTGGTGACGGATCACCGGCCGCCCGAAGGTCTTGCGCTCAGCACCGTAGTCCAGCGCGGTTTCCAGGCTGCTGGCCAGCATACCGGCGCACATGGCCGCCACATAGACGCGGGCACCGTTCACCAGGTTGAGCGCAAGCTTGAACCCTTCGCCGGGCGCGGACAGGGCATCCTCCTCGGGAAGGAAATAGTCACGTAGGCGAAAACCGCCGGCACCGATGGCATGCCCACCCATCAGAGCATAGGGTTCACCCCGCTGGAAGCCCGGCCGCCGCGCATCCACCAGAAAGCCTGCGATTCCACGCCAACCTGCCTCCGGATCGGTCTGCGCATAGAGCATGAACAGGTCGGCCACCGCGGCATTGGTAATCCAGGCCTTCTCGCCGTTCAGCACCCAGCCACCCTCCACGCGCCGGGCACGGGTGGCAATGGCGGAGAAATCGCTGCCCGCATGGGGCTCGGTCAGGGCCGTGGCGCCGAACAGCTCGCCACGCAGCAAGGCCGGCGCATACACGTCCCGATGACTGGGCACCGGACTTGCGGCCAGGCGCGCGGCCACGTTCTGGGTGTTCACCAGCGAGAAGGCAAACGCCATGTCCCCCCGGGCCAGTTCCTCCGCCATGGCCAGCTTGACGCGAAATCCCTGCCCGAGACCGCCCTGGGCGATGGGGGTCTCCACACCCAACAGGCCCAGATCGGCCGCCTCCCGCAGGGCTTCCACGGGCACCTGGCGTGCTGCCTCCCAGGCCGCTGCCCGGGGCTGAACCACGGAGTGCCGGAATGCACGCACCGTCTCCAGGAAATCCCGGGCGGGCGCGTCGAACACGGCGAAGCGCTGTTTCAGCATTCTCGTATCCTTCTTTTCCTTCTTTGTCGATTCTCACCAGGACAGCGCTTCGCTAAACCATATACTGCCCGCCGTTGATGGTCAGGGTGGCGCCGGTGACGAAAGCCGCCTCGTCACTCACCAGGTAGCGAACCGCATGGGCGATCTCCTCCACCTCCCCCAGACGGCCCACCGGAATCTGCGCAATGATCTTCTTCAGAATCTCGTCCGAAACGGCGGCCACCATATCGGTGGCTGTATAGCCCGGCGCCACCGCGTTCACGGTGATGCCCTTGCCCGCGTTCTCCAGGGCCACGGAGCGGGTGAACCCCAGCAGACCGGACTTGGAGGCGGCATAGTTGGCCTGTCCCACCTGCCCCTTCTGTCCGTTGACCGAAGCCACCTGCACGATACGGCCGAATCCGCGCTCGCGCATGCCACCGATCACCTGCCGCGTCATATTGAAGGCGGATGTCAAATTGGTACGGATGACGTCGTCCCACTGGGCCGGGTCCATCCGGTGCAGGGTGACATCCCGGGTGATACCGGCATTGTTCACCAGCACATCCACCGGGCCAAGGGCTTTCACCACCCCCGCGACGCCGTCCTGGCACGCCTGAAAATCTCCCACATCCCACTTGAAAACACGGATTCCCGTATCCGCCTCGAAGGTTGCGGCAGCCTGGTCGTTGCCGTGGTAAGTGACCGCGACGCGGTAGCCGACGCCGGCAAGATCTCGCGCGATGGCAGCCCCGATGCCACGGGTGCCGCCGGTTATCAGTGCCACACGTTCCATGGTTCCACTCCCCGATCACTGTGCGTTAAGGAAGCACTGAGCTATTCCCATGGCGCTCTGGCTTTGCAGCGCTTCCCTACAGGCCCACCGCGAACATGGCCTCGAGATCGTGCTTCGAGTGCGCCTTGAAGGCCAGCAGGGTTTCGGTGGACAGAACCCCGTCCAGCGGTGCGATGTGCTCGGTGACCAGGGTGGCGAGATCCGCGTTGTGCGGGACCCGGATAATGGCCACCAGGTCATAGCTGCCACCCACGGAGTAGCATTCGGAAATCCCCTGGATGCCGGCCAGCGTCTCGGCGATCTGATTGACGCGCTTGCCATCCACGGTCATGAGCACGATAGCGGTCACCATGGCATGTCCCCCTTTCCCGGAAGTGTTGCCCGGCACGGCACAGGCCCGGGCGCCTGACTCAGTTGGACCCGATACCAAAGCATACCAGTGTCCCGCCCCACCGATACCAGCCTTTACCTCCGTAAAGGAAGCACTGCAGTACTCACGTGGCCGCCGGCAAGCCACGGGACGTCACGCTTTCAGAGCCCCGGGAGCATGCAACAAGTCGCAGGCCTTGATCTCTTGTGAAGCCTGCCAAACCCGCATATATTGTTTTTGCCTTCCACGAAACCACTAAATGTAGTGTGTTCAAACAGGGAATCCGGTGCGAATCCGGAACTGTCGCGCAGCGGTGAGGGGGAACAAGGGCCGCCCGGTGTCCGACACCAGGCACTGTCCGTATCGGACGGGAAGCCGCGGCCTGAGGTGCTCATGACGAGCGTGCCCCCGAGTCCGAATACCTGAGGAAGGCCGCCGCAGCCGCGGCGTTCCGGAGCCTTCGCGTCAAGGGCCCGGGAGAACCGTCCGCCGCCCCGGCAGGACGGCGCCTCCCTGTCCGCGCCCATGGCTCGCCCGCGACCACAACGCACGGAAGGGATGGATCCATGACCGTTCAAGCCACGCAACACGACGACGACGCGCCCCGGCAGACCGGCCGGCAGGTGGACGTCGTCAGCGCCATCAACGAATACCTGCAACGGCAGGACTGGCGGGTGAACGCCAACGCCAACCAGGGGTACTCCCTGGGCGGGCTGATTCTCAACACCGCCGGCAAGATGGTGGCGAACTACTGGCTCAACCATGTGTATCCGGAGGCCGTGGGTCAGGCCCATCGTGACGGCGATATCCACATCCATGACCTGGACATGCTGTCCGGCTACTGCGCCGGCTGGTCGCTGCGCGCCCTGCTGCACGAGGGGCTGAACGGGGTACCCGGGAAGGTGGAGGCAGATCCGCCCCGGCACCTGTCATCCGCCGTCGGGCAGATCGTGAACTTCCTCGGCACCCTGCAGAACGAGTGGGCCGGGGCCCAGGCGTTCAGTTCCTTCGACACCTATCTGGCGCCGTTCGTACGCAAGGATTCAATGAGCTACGCCCAGGTCCGGCAGTGCATTCAGGAACTGATCTACAACCTGAACGTGCCGTCGCGATGGGGCACGCAGACGCCGTTCACCAATCTCACCTTCGACTGGACCTGCCCCGAGGATCTGCGGGGCCAGATACCGGTGATCGGCGGGCAGGAGATGTCCTTCAGCTACGGCGAGCTCCAGGCGGAGATGGACCTGATCAACCGCGCCTACATCGAGGTGATGACGGCGGGCGATGCCCGGGGCCGGGTGTTCACCTTCCCCATCCCCACCTACAACATCACGCCGGATTTCCCCTGGCACAGCGAGAACGCCGAACGGCTGTTCGCCATGACGGCCAAGTATGGCCTGCCCTACTTCCAGAACTTCGTCAATTCCGATCTGGAACCGCATATGGTGCGCAGCATGTGCTGCCGCCTGCAACTGGACCTCCGGGAGTTGCTCAAGCGCGGCAACGGTCTGTTCGGCAGCGCCGAGCAGACCGGGTCCCTGGGCGTGGTCACCATCAACTGCGCGCGCCTGGGCTATCTGTACCGGGGCAACGAGACCGGCCTGTTCCAACGCCTGGACGCACTGCTGGAGCTGGGGCGGGACAGCCTGGAACGCAAGCGCGCCGTGATTCAGGAGTTGATGGACCAGGGCCTGTTCCCCTACACGAGGCGCTACCTGGGGACGCTGCGCAACCACTTCTCCACCCTGGGGGTGAACGGCATCAACGAGATGATCCGCAACTTCAGCGCCGACCGCCAGGACATCACCACGGACGAGGGCAAAGCCCTGGCCATCCGCCTGCTGGATCATGTGCGCCAACGGATGACCGGGTTCCAGGAGAGCACCGGCCATTTGTACAACCTGGAAGCCACTCCCGCGGAAGGGACCACTTACCGGTTCGCCCGGGAGGATCGCAGGCGGTTTCCGGACATCCTTCAGGCCGGCACGCCGGAACGGCCCTATTACACCAATTCCTCACAGCTCCCGGCGGGCTATACGGACGACCCCTTCGAGGCCCTGGAATGCCAGGAAGCCCTGCAGACCCGCTACACCGGAGGCACGGTGCTGCACCTGTACATGGGGGAACGCATCTCCAGCACCGACGCTTGCCGGCGGTTGGTGCGGCGTGCGCTGGAGCGTTTCCGCCTGCCCTACATCACCATCACACCCACATTCTCGATCTGTCCGATCCACGGGTATCTCAGTGGGGAACACGAATTCTGCCCCCGCTGTGACGAAGTCCTGATGGTCAACAAGCGAAAGGAGAGCAACCATGACGAACACGCAACCGCGACTCACCCCTGAAGAACGCACCCGCTGCGAGGTCTGGACCCGGGTCATGGGCTACCACCGCCCGGTGGCCAGTTGGAACCCGGGCAAGCAGTCGGAACACCGCGAGCGACGTTTCTTCCGGGAGCCCAATGAACGCTGAAGCGCTGCGCGTGGGGGGCATCACGCCCCTCACCACCATCGACTATCCGGGGGAACTGGCCGCCGTGGTGTTCCTGCAAGGCTGTCCCTGGCGCTGCCACTACTGCCACAACCCGGAACTGCTGCCCGCCCGCCGCCAGGGGGCCATCGCGTGGGAGCGGATACACCGTTTCCTGGAGCGCCGGCAGGGGCTGCTGGACGCGGTGGTCTTCTCCGGTGGGGAGCCCACCGCCCAGGCCGCCCTGGCGTCCGGCCTGAATGCCGTACGCAGGCTGGGCTTCCGCGTGGGCCTGCACACCGCCGGTATCTATCCCGGCCGGCTGGCCCGGCTGCTGCCGCTGGTGGATTGGGTGGGTCTGGATATCAAGGCGCTACCGGACCGGTACGCGGCTGTCACGGGCGTACCCGGCAGCGGCGAGGCGGCCTGGCGTAGCGCGGCGCTGGTGGCGAAAAGCCAGGTGCCCCACGAAGTGCGGATCACCCGGTACCGGCCCGTGATCGATGCCGAACACCTGGGGGCCATCATCCAACGGCTCCGCGCCCTGGGTGTCGGGACCATCCGCGTCCAGACCTGCAACCCGCCACCGGAAGGCGCCCAACGGCAAGCGTGAGTTCACACCGTCGCCAACGGATCGGAAACGGCGACGGCATCCGCCAGCAGTTCCCGGACCAGGCCGTCCACCTCCGCCTCCGCCCGGCGAATGGACCCGGCCAGAAGCTCGCCACCAGCCTCCTGGTATTCGATGGCGACGGTCCGCACCCGGGTGATACCCATGAACCCCAGCACCGTACGCAGGCTGGGCTCCAGATGATTCATGTGCGCCAGCGCCCCGCCTTCATCGAAACCGAATCCGCCGCGGGAGGATAGCAGGACCGCCCAGCGCGGACGATCCGCCAGCCGGGGGATGTACGGATCCTCCGGGCGGTCGGGATCGTATGCCACGGTCCGGTCAAGGCGGACAACATTGTCGATCCACGCCTTGACCGGCGCGGGAACGCCAAAGTTGTACATGGGCACCCCCAGCACCAGTACGTCGGCAGCCACCAGTTCGTCGGTCAACAGGTCGCTTTCGGACAGCACCTCCGCCATCCACGGCTCACGCCGGTCCTCGGGAGTGAAGGCGGCCTGGATCCATGGGCCGCTGACCGGTCGCGGCGGAGCCGCACCGATATCCCGATAACGAATCTCGTCACCAGGCCTCGCCGCCCGCCACCGGGAGACGAACCGGTGGGTAAGGCGGCGGGTGTGGGACCCGTGTTCGTGGACGCCGGAACGGCCGGGGCGGGGGCTGGCATCGATGTGTAATAGACGGCGCATGGCAGCATCTCCAGTTGATGATCAGAATTCATCTGTCCGTTGACAGGCTTGCCAATCTAGGTGGATGCTTTATCGCGTACAAACGATGATTCTTTTCCATTATGGATGATCTGAATTCAGCTATAAGAAGACGTCGCCTGCCCTCGCTCCCGGCGCTGCGGGCATTCGAGGCAGCCGCGCGGCACTCCAGCGCGAAGCGTGCGGCCCTTGAGCTGTCCGTCACCCCCACGGCCATCAGCCACCAGATCCGTCAACTGGAGGAGGCCTTGGGTATCTCCCTGTTCCTGCGGAAACCGCGCCGGCTGATCCTGACCTCCCAGGGCCGGGAGCTGATGGTGGTATTGGGCGAGTCCTTCGACGCGATCGCCGGGGTGATCAACCGCCTGAGATCAACCGCGGCAAGAGACACGGTGACGGTGTCCACCACGCCGGCTGTGGCCTCCCGCTGGCTACTGCCCCGGGTCTGCATCCTGCGGGAAAGCCACCCGCAGTTGGACCTGAGAATCCACGTCTCCCATGAGCCGGTTACCCTGGACGGCGTCACGGCGGATGTCGCCATTCGCTACGGCCGCGGACCCTGGCCCGGCCTGGCGTCCGAAAAGCTGTTCGACAACGTGTTCATCCCCGCTTGCAGCCCGGCGCTGAAGCTCAGACGACGGGTCGATCTCCCCCGGCATACATTGATCCACTGCGGCCTGCCTCCGGCAGGTCGCGGCCCCATGGAATGGGCCACCTGGCAGCGCCACGCCCGGGTTCCGGGGCTGGACGTAGCCACCGGCCTGAATGTGTCGGACGAGACTCTGGCGATTTCCGCAGCGCTGGACGGCCAGGGGATTGCCCTGATGAGCCGGCTGCTGATCATGGATGAACTCCGCAGTGGACGGCTCATCCAGCCCTTCGGGCCATCGCTTGACGGTGATCCGTTCCACCTGGTGTACCCGGACGCACGGGCGGATGATCCGCGGATCACGGCCATCCGCCAATGGGTGAAACGCCTGCTGGAGGACATGTGCGCGGACCGGGGAGACGGTTCTTCTCCAATGGCCGACGGCGCGCCCCGGTGACCAGAAGGGGCCACCGGGGTTCCGGACAGGCATTGCCGCTCAGGCCGGCTGCTCCTCAGCATAGTGCTCCGCATACTCCCCGGACGGGGGAATCGGCTTGATCACGTCAATCAGCACACCGTTGGGGTCGGCCGTGATGAAGTGCCGTTGGCCAAAGTCCTCGTCCCGGAGGGCCTGCAGGATGGGCAGGCCCTCCGCCTGCACGCGGGCATACTCGGCGTCCGGATCCTCCACCTCGAAATTCAGGATCAGACCCGACACGCGCCCGCGGGCACTCTCCGGTACTGTCGGATGATCGCCACGGACAATGCCCAGGTTCACCGTTTCATCCTCCCGGGATTGCAGATGCACGTACCAGTCAATTTCGAACAGGGCCCTGAAACGGAAATGATCGCTGTAAAACGCGGCCGTTCCCGCCACGTCGTCGGTGAGAATCACGGGGTAATAGCTGGTGGCTTTCATGTCTCCTCCTCGTAGTAACATACAGACTGCACGTGAACTATAAACATACAGGCTGCATGTATGCAAAAAATTTCCGCCCGCCGGTCGAACCGGGAACGCTCCGAAACCACCCGCGCCGCGCTGATCGCTGCGGCGCGGCGATTGTTTGTCACCAAGGGGTATGGCGAAACGGGAACGCCGGAAATCGTGTCCGCCGCCGGCGTGACCCGAGGAGCCCTGTACCATCACTTCGCCGACAAGCCGGCCCTGTTCCGTTCCGTGGTGGAGCAGGAAGCCGCGGCCGTGGCGGCGGAGATCGAGCAGGCGACACCGGAATCGCTCACCCCGCAGGAGGCGCTGCTCCGGGGTGGGCAGGCGTTCATGAAAGCCATGGCGGTGAAGGGCCGCACCCGCCTGCTCCTCCTGGACGGGCCGGCCATCCTGGGCCGCGGCGAGATGGACGCCATCGACCGGGAACACGGTGCGCGCACCTTGCGGGAGGGTCTGTCCGCGGCCATGGCGGCCGGTGTGATCCCGGCTCTGCCCCTGGACGCGACCACGACGCTGCTGGCGGCCTGTTTCGACCGGGCCGCGCTGGCGGTGGAGGCCGGCGGCCGCCCCGAGGACTACCAGCGCGCCCTGGAGACCCTGATCGACGGGCTGCTCAGCCACCGGTAACGGGCACGCTGGTCATCAGGGGTTCCGCCGGGACGGGTAAGGGGACCGGCGGCCCGCCCCCGGTCCGGAGAATGCCATGCCTGTCGAATTCCCGGCCCCGGGGACGACCAGTCCAGGAAGGCATGGACCGAACGTGACGGCCGGGTCACCGGCAAGCCCCGGAACCCGGAATAACGCATTTTGCCACCCCCAGGAGGACATCCCATGGACAACCAGACCGGCACTATCATCCCGCACCTCGTGGTGAACGACGCCGCCGCTGCGATCGCGTTCTACAGCCAGGCCCTGGGGGCCGTGGAGATCATGCGCGTACCCGCCGATGACGGTCAGCGCCTGATGCATGCGGCCCTGGAAATCAACGGCGCGACCCTGTACCTGCGGGACGACTTTCCCGACGCCTGCCCGACCGGCGACGGGGAACCCTCCACACCGCAGGCGCTGGGCGGTTCCCCGGTGACCATGCACCTGCCCGTGGCCGATTGCGACGCCGCCGTGGAACGCGCCTCCCGGGCCGGTGCAACGGTGCTGATGCCACCGGAGGACGCGTTCTGGGGCGACCGGTTCGCGGTCGTCGTTGATCCCTACGGTCACTACTGGAGCTTTGCCCACCCCCTGGAGGGACAGACTTAAGGAAGCACTTCCTTAAGCCGCCAACGGTTGCTGTCGGGGATCAGTGAGCTACGCGGGCTAGCAACCGAGCTGCCTCGCCAGATCGGTCAGGCTCGTCGCGTGTCTGGTGTTCGCCGGGTTCGGCGCCACGTCCTTGGGGTGGTTGGTGCCGAACTCCAGTGGCCGTTCGATGTAGGCTGTACGCAAGCCGCAGGCACGGGCGGCGTCCAGGTCATCCTGGTGCGCGGCCACCAGCATCACCTCCTCCGGTGCCAGGTCGAACACGCGGGCCACGCCCAGGTAGGTGTCCGGATGGGGCTTGTAACGCCGGAACACCTCGGCGGAAAGAATACAGTCCCAGGGCAACCCGGCATGCCGGGCCATATGTGTCAGCAGACCGATATTACCGTTCGAGAGCGTGCAGATCGGGTAGCGGGTCTTCAGCCGCTTCAATCCCTCCACGGAATCCGGCCAGGGATCCAGTCGGTGCCAGGCCCGGTTCAGATGCCGTTTCTCGGCTTCGTTCAGGTGCGTGACCCCGAACGCCTCCAGGATTTGGTCCAGAATCATCCGGTGCAGCTCGTCGATCAAGGTCCAGCCCAGCTCGCCGGACATGACCCGCTGCATCGCGGGCGCATACCCCGCGCGCCATGCCAGGGCGAATGCGTCGGCATCCACGTCGAGTTCCATGGCCTGGACCTCCCGGACAACGGACCCATGCCAGTCCACCACTGTTCCGAACACATCGAATGCCAACACCTTCACCGCACCGTCCATGAAACGACGCCTCCCGGACCGGATCATCTCAAGCCGAAGGAACCCCGTCTCGGAATGGCCGGGGCTCCGCCCTATGCCTGCTTCCACTGATACATGATGAAATCGCTGGGGCCGCCGGTGTACCGGTCGTAAAACCCGCGCCCCCGGGTGTTGAAATGCTGGGTCACCCAGCGGATCGCCGGCCAGCCGCGTTCCCGCGCCAGGCTGCGCAGATGACCGAACAGCGCGTCCGCCGCCCCGCTCCCGCGTGCTTCCGGCGCCACGAACATGTCGTCCAGAAAGCCCACCTCGCAGCCGCCCAGCGGCCGTGGGCAAGCGCGCACATGGGCGAACCCCACCGGGCGATCCTCGCCGGCGCGCACCACCAACCCTTCCAGGACATGGTCGGGATCCATTAACCAACCCCAGACCCGGTCGGCAATGGCATCGTTCATGGGCACGCCGTAGAACGCCGCATAGCCGTCGAACAACTCCCGCCATGCGTCCCGATCCCGGGGTTGAATGAACGCGGTGTCAAAGGTTTCCATGCTCCCTCCCGATCTGCCTTGGTGGCACGCGAAACACCATCCACCCGGAGCCCCGCATCGGCGACGCGGGCGAACTCCTTGCGGTACGCACCCGGTGTCAGCCCCGTTCTGCGCCCGATGACGCCCCAGGCGACAGTGCATGATGCTTGCTGGCCGCTCTGGCGCCAATAATACTGGTCGGCAGGCAAGCTGCCACCCGTTCAGCCCACCACATGATGCTTACCCACCACATGCACGGTGCTTGCAACCGGCCCTTCATCCCCTTGGGATTCAACAAAGCGGACCTCATCACCCACCGACAGCTTGGCGAAATCGCGATTGACGACGCTGGTGGACCAGAATTGAATCTCCCGCCCGTCAGGGGTTTGAATCAGTCCACCGCTCCGCGTCGGTTGGATTTCAATGATCCGCCCGTGAGGCGGCGTCTCGTGGTGTTTCACATCCAGGCGCAGTTTGCGGGCGTACTCTTCCAGCTTGCGGGTCATCGCCTGAAAGGCATCCCGAACAGCTACAAATACATCCTCGTGTGCGTGGTTCTCGCCCGGCTCGCGACTGACCACCAGTTCCGCACCCGGCACGGTCAGATCAATGCGCACGTGATAGATGTTGCCCTTGTGGTGATGCCGGTGACTGGTCTCGATCATCACACGGCAGCCCATGATGGGCTGGAAATGACGCTCCAGCTTGTCGGCAAGCTTCATAACCCGGTCCTCGACAGCCTGGGAACGATCCACATCTCGAAATGTGATCTCAACGGGGGCCTGCATGATGGAACTCCGCAGCAGCGGCGCCGCCGGCGACATACAGCCGGAGTCGGGCCATGATTGAAAGACAACGGCGATCGATGCGGCCGCCGGCACCGGTCCTTCGCGAACCACCCGGCGCATGACGTCTGCCCATCCACCTTCCTGCGCCCGCATTGAATCCGGGCACCCCTGAATTGACGCACAACACCGGCAAGGCCACATTGCGCCGGGTCAATCCTCTCCGGATTACCGCGCTCTCAGCAGACGCCAGACTTTCAGCAAGCGTTGTCACGTCTCAGCGTCGTTGAGAGGCCTGACCAAAAGGCATCCGAACGCGCCCGACGGCCTGACGCCTTGCACAGAAGGGAATCCCGTCTATCTTGTATTAGACCGGTCGGTCAAATTACACAAAACAATAATAGGCATGTGAGGAGGGGCTGCGCATGACGGCTACCCCGGAGGTCCATTACTGTCGGGTGCCAAGCGGTGGCCATGTGGCCACCGCCTCCCTGGGGGATGGGCCTCCGCTGATCATCCTGCCCGGCTGGCTGTGTCATCTGCACGAGTTCTGGACGCACCCGTCCACGAGCAGCGCCCGGGCCCGGCTGACCCGCACCCACCGGCTCATCTGGTACGACCGACTCGGCTGCGGGCTCTCGGACCGTCAGCGATTCCCCCACTCCCTGCGAAACGATGCCGATCAGCTCCTGGCGGTGATGGATACGCTGGGGATCGCGTGTGCCAGCCTCATCGGCCATTGCGCCGCTACGCCCGCCGCAGCCACTTTCGCCGCCTGGTACCCGGAACGGGTGGATCGCCTGATCTGCTGCTCAGGCTTCGCCCGGGGGAGCGTCGTTGCGGCTCCGCATTGGTTCGAAGGACTGAATCAGTTGATCCGGATTGACTGGCCACTGGCGACCCGGGTGCTCGCGGCCATGCTGGTGCCCTCCGGGGGTTCCCAGGACATCGAATGGTTCAACGGCTTTCAGCGCACAGCGGCAACCCCCGCGGCCGCGCAACAGTTACTGGATCATATACGGACCCTGGATGCCTGCCCGTTCCTTCCCCATGTCCGCGCCCCCACACTTGTGCTGCATGACCGGCACGATCCGGCCATTCCGCTGGATGCAGGAAAGGAAATGGCGGCACTGATCCCCGGCGCCCGGCTGTATATCGCGGAAGGGCGTGATCACGGGCTGTTCATGCGTGCCTCCGGGTCCATCCTGGAGACGATACTTGCCTTTATCACCGGCCGCCCGTTGAACGGCGAGCGGAGCCCTCCCGCATCGCAGGACCAGCTAACGCAGCGCGAACAGGAGGTGCTGCGCCTCATTGCCGAAGGCATGACCAATAAGGAAATCGCCCGGACACTGGGCATTTCCCCGGGCACGGTGGAGCGGCACGTCACCAACATCTACGGAAAGATGGCCGTGCGTGGTCGCGCCGAAGCAGCCATGCGGGCGGTTCAGCTCGGGCTCACCTCGCTCCGCGAACCCTCTTGATCCGGCCCGGGTATCGGATCACCCCCGTGCCATCTACGGGGTTCCCCCCAGACCACCGTGTGCGCTTTCCGCGATGCGGGCACCGGCCACCCGTGCCCACACTAGCCCGTAGGTCTCAACGATCAACGCTTCCCTAGAAGCCCATGAACCGCAAAACAGTCGGAGGTGCATGATGAACAGTGCAGGCGGATACTCGCTGGAAGGAACGCTGCTGGAGATCTGCTCATGCGGATCGCCCTGCCCCTGCTTCATCGGGGAGGATCCGGACGGGGGAAAATGCCATGGTGTCATTGCCTTCCATCTGGATCGGGGGATGGTCGGCAATACGGATGTCTCCGGGCTCACCGTGGTGAATATCGCCCAGATTCCGGGCAACGCACTGGCCGGCGGGTGGCGCTCGGTGATGCTGGTGGACGACCAGGCCACCGATGCCCAGTACCAGGCGCTGCTGGACGCGTTCTCCGGGAAGCTCGGCGGGGGTCTGGCGGACCTGGCCGGACTGGTGGGCGAGTTGGTCGCTGTGGAACGGGCGCCGATGACCCACGAGGTGGAAAAGGTCACCGGCAGGCTGCGTGTGGACGGCATCATCGAGGCGGACCTGCAGCCCATCCAGTCGTCCCCGGACGGCAGTACTGCCACCCTGTATGGCAGCGCCTTCGCCACCGTGGAGGGAGCACCGGCCTATGTGGGGAAATCCGCACGGTACCGGGTCAATCTGCCGCGGCACGGCATGGCCTGGTCGTATGATGGTCAGAACTCCATCCAGACGGCCTGGAAGATGGAGCACCGGCCATGAGCACCGCCGTCCTTCCCCGCCGCGTCTGGCTGCCATCACCGACTCTGCTGGGAGTCATCGCCGCCGCGTGGACCATCGCGATCATGGCTGAGTTCACAGGCCGGGTTCAGTGGGCGCACCACCACCAGTTACATGTGGCGGACCTCACACTGTGGGCAAGCGTGGGGCTGTTCTTCATCGCCTGGCAGATCCACATCGCCGCCATGATGCTCCCGTCATCGCTGCCCATGATCGGCCTGTTCCGTCGGGTGTCCGCCAGCCAACCCCGCCCTGCCGCCGTGCGTGCCGCATTCCTCGGGGGCTATCTGCTGGTATGGACCGGCTTCGGCTTCGCCGCCCTGCTGGGAGACTCCGCGCTCCACTACGCCTTGCATCACTGGCACTGGCTGATGCATCGCCCCGAGCTGGTCGGCGGTGGCGTGCTGATGCTGGCCGGCGGCTTTCAGTTCACCGCCCTCAAGGACCGCTGCCTGGACAAATGCCGCCACCCGGCGGCGTTCCTGATGAGTCACTACCGGCGCGGCGTGCCAGCGGCGCTGAAGCTGGGCGCCAGTCACGGCCTGTTCTGTCTGGGCTGCTGCTGGGCGCTGATGCTAGTGATGTTCATCGTCGGTATCGCCAATCTGGCCTGGATGGTGCCGCTGGCGCTGCTGATGCTGTACGAAAAGGCCGGACCGGGCGGAGACGCTGCTGCCCGCCCCGTGGGCATGGTCCTGATCGCTCTCGGGATGCTTGTGGCGATCAGCCCGGAATGGATGCCGTCAATGGTTCCCGGACACTGAAGCGGTGCCCGGAATGTGCTTGGCGACCACAGCGCGTGCAGGGTCTCCGAATCCACACTCGCCCACAGCATCGAAAGAGGATGGATCGCGCTTTCGCGGTACGGAGACCCTACCCGCCGGTTCCCGCCAACAGCGACCAGGCCCAGTAGACGCCAATCACGATTTGCACCGCGAAGGCCGCAAAGCGGGCGTTGACCGCGGGAACACTGAGCGAGCTCAGGTGAATCCCGGACTGGATCACCCGGGCCGCCAGGAACCATGGCGCCAGCGGATCGGTCACGTGGCTCTGGCCGGTCACCAGGGCCAGCACCAGCAGGCCGCCAAAGACGGGCAGACTCTCCACGCAGTTCGCATGGGCACGCGCCAGGCGCTGCATGAATGGCGACAGGTTCGCGTTATCCGGCCGGAACGCGTTGGATGCCTGCTGCCCCGTCACCACCAGATAGGAGCGCAGTAGCTCCATCAACACAAGGAGAAACAGCGTCCAGGCAATAAAGCCCCCAAAGACAACCGCCGATGTACTCATCGCCCCCTCCATACGCCGGCCCGAAGCGCTTTTCCCGTCAATCGCGCATGAAACGGCGGGCTGCCTCATCAGTCGATGGGTTGCTCCCGCTCCAGAATCCAGCAGCGATCATTGTGTGTGTATCCGATCCGGCCGTAGTAGCTGTTGGCCGCCGGCGCCGCAATGAGAATCAGCTTGCACCGGGGCCCCAGTTGCTCTTGGGTGAAGGCCTGCAGCCGCTTGCCGATTCCCGCTCTCTGGTATGCCCGGTGAACCGCCAGGTCCGACAGATAACAGGCATAGTGAAAATCCGTGACACTTCGGGCGATGCCCACCAGGTCGGCACCGTCCCAGGCGCTCACCGTCAGGTTGGCGTTGGCAACCATGCCCTCCATGCAGGCCCGGTCATGCACAGGCCGGCGCGCACCAAGGGTGGAGCTTTCCAGCACCTGAATGAACTGATCCGCGGTAACGGGCGCGTTGACCCTGTACTCGATCGTCATGGCACCCCCCAAACGCCAACCGAAACCCGCTTTCCGGGCGCCTTGCCATTGGCCGATACGCCCGCGGAACCGGGTATGTCTTGTTTTCAGACTACCGCAGGTCTGCCGCAGCCGCCACGGACCGACTGACATACCCGCCACGTCGGGACATACCCATGCCCTCGCTCAAGGGCAACCCGGACGTGCCGATACAGAGCATGGGGTTTCGCAACCCGGTCCGGCTGCACACAGCGAGGTGATCCGATGAGCGTACGGGAAGATGGTCGCGCCCTGGCGGTCCACTACAGGCAGGCGGACCGGCTCATGGCCGGCGTCCTGGTGCTGCACCTGGTCTATTGCCTGGGAATCGCGCTGATCCTTGGCACCTCAGTGGCCCAGGCCCTGCTGTACGGGCTGATCCTCCTGGCTGTGTCCGGCGGATTGATCGCCGTGCAGCCGGGGCAGCGGGCGACCCGCATCACCGTAGCGGTTGCCTTCATGGGCTATTCCGCACTGGCGATCCACCTGGCCGAGGGCATGATCGAGATGCATTTCGGCATCTTCGCCCTGCTCGCCCTGTTGCTCTACTACCGTGACTGGGCCGTGATCGCGGCCGGCGCCGCAGCCACGGCTCTGCACCATGTGCTGGGGCACATCCTGCAGCACGCCGGTTCTCCGCTCTATGTGTTTCCCCAAGGCGAGCATGGATGGGGTCTGGTGTTCCTCCATGCGGGCTATGTGGTCTTCCAGGCTTCTCTGCTGATCCACATGGCGCGGATTCTTCACCGGGATGCGGCCCAGGCAGCCGAGTTGGGTGAGGTGGGTGAACACCTAGCCGCGGAAGGCGACCGGGTGGACCTCACCTGGCGTCACCCATCGGCCCGCGGACGCGTGACCCAGGGGATTCATGCCTTTCTGGACAAGGTGCACGCCGGCGTGGTCAGTGCGCGCAAGGCCGCCGACGCGGTGATGGACACGGTGGCCCAGCTCCGGGGCGAACTGGATGAGAACCGCCAGCGCGTTCGTCGGCAGCAGGAGGACACGGACGAAATCGCCGGCGCCATGCAACAGATGGCCGCCACCACGCAGGAGGTGGCACGCAATGCCGCCACGGCGGCCGAATCCGCCCGCCAGGCGGAGCAGGCCACCGGCAGCGGCCGAACAGAGTTGGACCGGGCACAGGAGCGCATCAACACCCTTGCCCGCGCCGTGGAACAGGCATCTGCCGTGGTGGAGCGGCTGAACGGGGAAAGCGAACGCATCGGCACCGTGGTGGATGTGATCCGGTCTGTTTCCGAGCAGACCAACCTGTTGGCGCTGAACGCGGCCATCGAATCGGCACGAGCCGGGGAACACGGACGGGGCTTTTCCGTGGTCGCGGAGGAGGTGCGGCTACTGGCCCAGCGCACACGGGAATCCACCGAGGAGATCGGCGGTATGATCGACCGACTGCGGGAGGAGGCCAACGGCGTCTACCAGGTGATAACCGCGGGTAATGCGTCCTCTGCAGAGGCCGTTCAGGCCGTGCAGGCGGTGGATGAACGGCTGCAGGATATCGAGCGGTCGGTGCAGGCCATTAACCAGATGAACGATCAGATTGCCAGCGCCTCGGAGGAGCAGACCTCCGCTACGGAAGAGATCAACCGGCGCCTTGCCTCAGTCCGCCACTCCTCGGCTGACAGCAGCCGGGTGGCGGAAACAACGACCGAGGCCTGCGAGCAGTTGGAACGACGCGCCCGGCACCTGGCGGAATCGGTGGACACCTTCCGGATCTGAGCCAACCCCGGCGGGGCCGGCGGTCTTATCCGCCACAACGCCGGTGGGCGCGCCCTCCCAGAAAAACCCAATCGGGCGCCGCACAAGCGCCGCCGCCGTGGAACACCACCGCTTCCCCGGTCCCCGAATCCGCGGGCGCGAACACGCCATTCCCACAGGGGACTAGCGCCAGCCCCCTTCGGGATGGCATCCACTCCGCCAACGGGCCATCGGGCGTCATATCCATCAGCAGATGGCCCCTTTGGAACCGGAATTCCAGCCGAAGGTTCGCCCGCTGATAACACCCGGCGTAGTGGGCGAAATCTCCAGCATCCGCCTGTTCCCATGGTCGGGGGGCCGGCCGCGGGGGCAGATCGGCCAAAGCCTGGAACAGGCCGTCGATCAGCCGCCTGCCCATCACCGCGGCGTCGCCACCGTTGGCCAGCACGACCATGATGAGCTCTTCCTCCGGCAGGATACGCAGAGCGGCGGACTGGCCGATGGTGCCGCCATCATGTGCAAGCACCGTGCGGTCGCCCCGTGTCTCCAGGAACCAGCCCAGTCCAATGGCGTCCCCCAGGGTATGGACATCCGGGCAGGAGAACTGCCGGGTACGCATGGCCCTGGCGGATTCCGGGGACAACAGGCGTTTCCCGCAGACCGCAACGCCGTCCGCCAGATGCAGCCGCGCAAACCGCACCACATCCGCCGCCGTCGCGCACGTCATGGTGCCGGCGGGCGCCATGGCCTGAGGCAGCGACCAGATCGGCGCCACGTGCTGCTCTTCGCCCCCTCCCGGCCCCAGATGGCCGACGGCGAACCGGTGCAGCATCACGTCTTCCGGGAGCAGCAGCGTACGATCCAGACCGGCCGGCTGCGTCAGGTACGCCCCGAAAGCCTGATGAAACGGCCTGCCAGTGAGCCGCTCCACCAACCGCCCCAGTACCACGAACCCGCTGTTGCAATAGGACAGGAGCTCACCGGGCGCATGGAGCAGGGGCAGTGCCTGCAGATCACGGACGTAGCACGCGATGGCATCATCGCCGCGGCCACCGTCCGCAAACACATCGCCCTCCAGGCCCGCGGTGTGCGTGAGCAGGTGGCGGGGCGTGATGGCATTGGCCAGTGAGTCCGCAAACCGCAGTTCCGGGAGGTATTGCCGGATGGGCATATCCAGATTCAGTTCGCCGGCATCGCTCAGTTGCATCACCAGCGTCGCCGTGTAGAGCTTGGTGATGGAACCGATCTGGAACAGCGTGTCCGGGGTGACCGGGAGGCCCGTGCCCAGATGCGCGACACCGGCCGCCGCCTGCGCCATGTCCCCGCGGTGATAGGCGGCCGCAACGGCGCCGGGCACGTGGTACGTCCGGATCAGCCCGGACAGGCGCCCGGCCAGATCAATCCCTGGCAATCCGGCTTTCATGTCTGCCTCCCTCGGGACCCGCGATACCGCCGGTCAACGCCCGCCAGCGACGGAGCCCCCCGCGACTGCCCGGGCAACGGCAATCATCGGTTGCCTTCAACGCGATCCTTCAGCGCCAGATTCATGGCCTCGAACCCCCGCAGGGTGTTCGCATACAGCGACCCGGGGAACAGGGGCACCAACAGCCCCCGGAACCGCTCACTCTGCGTGAAACGCACCTGACCATCCCCCGTGGGTTCCATACGGAAAACGTGCTCACCGTCAAACAGCCCGGGCAGCAGCACCCGGCCTTGCCAGCGCAATTCCGTTCCCGGCCGCGCCGCCCGTACCAGGGGCCGAAAGGTCATGGGGCGGCCCCCTGGGGGGTGGATCCTGACCCGCAGCCGGCCACCCGTGCGGAGGTCGCCCTCCGCTTGGCGAATGAACGGGTTCCACTCCGGATAGCGCGGGAAGTCCGTGAGCACGGCCCAGACCTGCTCCGGCCGGCCCTTGATGAGAATCTCCGTTTCCAGGTGCTTCATCCGGTGACTCCTTTCCTGCGACACCACAGGCATCGCGTCAGCGCGGGATGGCTGTATCATTCTCTCATCACTCCGTTTTGGCAATCACAGCACGGAGCTTACCGCGCACGGGCAAGGGATCAGATGACCGGGTCGGACAAGAAGACTGACATTTCCCGCCATGCCGCACCGGTACCGGATGCCAGTGAACCCTTCATCTCCGTCCGCTCGGTCCGGCCGGTGCTGGATTACGTGGAGGAACACGGCCGGCGATCTGCCGACCTGCTGCGCACAGCGGGCATCGACCACGCGGTCCTGGACGATGCCGAAGGACGCATTCCCCATGGCAAGGCCCTGGCCCTCTGGGAAGCGGCGGGACAGCTTGCAGGGGACCGGAACATCGGCCTGCACGTGGGTGAAGCCATCCGGCCCGGGACCTTTGGCGCGCTGGAGTACGCGGTCCTCACCAGTTCCCGACTGGGAGACGGACTGGAGCGCCTGGTGCGGTATCACCGGGTCCTGCACGATGCCGCCCAGGTAAGCCTGGAACGGCAGGGCGACGTGGCCGTACTCGCCCATCGGCTGCCCGTGCCCGGCGGCGCTCCGCGTCCTGTGGCCGACTACGTCCTGGCAGGTTGGCTGTCCATGCTGCGCCGTATAACCGGTATGGGCTTCAGACTGACCGCCGTGTGCTTCCCCTATCCGATGCCGGCGGACCGGAGCGCGCACCAGCGGATCTTTTCCGCGCCGCTGCGGTTCGAGCACCACCGCAGCGAACTCCGGTTTCCGGCGGAGCTGCTTGAACGCGCCCTGGTGGGCGCCGACCCCGTTCTGCAACCGATTGTGGAGTCCCGGATCGCCACGCTGCTGGAGGCCCTGCCCTCCTCCGGGGGATACGTGGCGCGCGTCCGGCGCGCCCTGCTGGACGAGCTCTGCGATGGCGAGCCGGTACTGGAACGGGTGGCCCGCAAACTCCATATGAGTCCGCGCACGCTGCACCGTAGACTGGCGGCGGAGGGCACCGGTTTCCGTCAGCTTGTCACCACACTGCGCCGGGAACTGGCGGAACACCATCTGAATGACCCCGGCCTCAGCGTCGCCCAGGTCGCCTTCCTGCTCGGCTACTCGGAGCCCAGCGCCTTCCATCGCGCATTCAAACGCTGGACGGGCTCCTCGCCGGACGCATTCCGGGAATCACGACGGTAAACCGGGGTCCGCGGCGTGCGCCGGGACACCAGGCGCGCAACGGTAGAGAAGCGGGCGATCTGAGTATTTTTCTAGAAGGTCACGGCGCCTCGTGCTAAGGAAGTGACTTGCCGCAACGCCCCGGGCGATCACCGCCGGGTTCCATGGGATTTCAGTCGGCAGCAGATCAATGGCACAAACAGTCGGTTTGCCCCAGGAGGCGCCCGCCGCGGGATTCTCCCTGTGGGATTCGCCTCCCGGCCTGCATCTGGTACAAACCACCCGGCATCGGCACTGGTATCCGGACCACCTGCACGATGGCCTGGAACTCATCCACGTCCAGGCCGGGGAAGGCCTCGTCCGGCATTGTGGTCGCACCACCCGCCTGCCGGCCGGAACCCTCTATGTCATCTGCCCTGGCGAGCCACACGCGGGCGGCTCGCCGGA
Source organism: Ectothiorhodospiraceae bacterium (assembly GCA_020831885.1). Classification (GTDB taxonomy): domain Bacteria; phylum Pseudomonadota; class Gammaproteobacteria; order Nitrococcales; family Aquisalimonadaceae; genus LSCE01. Next base: position 56,200 of record JAFIFU010000007.1, on the reverse strand, counting down.
GAACGGGACGTTTCGCTTTGCCTCCACGCTGGTGGATCGTGAACTGCTGAACGCACTCGCGACGGATCCGGGAATACCCGGCGGCGACATGGCCAACGCACTGCCTGCCCGTCACGTCACGGCTCAGGACGTCATCTGGCGCGTGGAACACCTGCACCAGCGTTGCCGCGGGGGCGCCTCACGGCTGGAGCAGGAATCACTGCTGCTGGAACTGCTTCACGCCCTGCTGGGCCACCCCGGGCAAACCACCGGCAGGCGACATACCAGCCGGGTGCGGGAGCACCGTGCGGTTGCACTGATCCGGGACTATCTCGCCACCCACTGCGATGAAGATGTGGACCTCAGTACGCTGGCCCGGCTGACCGGGCTCCACCGCCATTATCTGATCGACGTGTTCCGCGCCCGGACCGGAATCACGCCCCACCGTTTCCAGATTGCAGTCCGGGTTGACCGGGTCCGACAACTGATCAGCACCGGAGCCCCGCTTTCCGTGATCGCAGCGGAAACCGGCTTCGCCGACCAAAGCCACATGACCCGCTGCTTCAAGCAATACCTGGGAATGACGCCAGGATACTTCCGCAGCCATTCAGTCCTGAACCACGGACCCCGCCGTTCCGCCTGACATCTCGGAAAGCACTGAGCTATTCCATGGTGCAGTGACATCCTGAATTTCGTGCAATACGCATACGGGTGCTCAGGGCAAAGTGATACAGGACGATCGCCATGATCGTTCACATACGAATCAAAACATCACCCCATTGGAGGAGAAGTCTCATGAGCACCGCACACGAAATGCCCCGCCAGGCGACACATCCCCACATTGCACCGGTTCGCCGCGCCGGCGGGATGATGCTGGATACCGAACAGCTCCCCTGGACACCGTTCGCCTTACCCGGCACCTATTTCAAACTGTTGCATCTGGATGACAATCACGGCAAGGCCACACTGCTGCTCAAGGTACCCGACGGTGTGGTTACCGACATTCACCGCCACCTGGCCGCCGTGGAAGCCTTCGTCGTCAAGGGTTCGTTCAGCTACGAGGAGGGTACCGTGAAAACGGGCGGCTACGTCTACGAGCCTGGCGGGGTTGTGCACCAGCCCGAATCCCACGGAGAGCTGATTCTGTTCGTCGTGGCCTATGGGCCGGTCATGGGCTATGACGAGCAGGGCAACCCGGCCGGGTTGATCGACAACGACCTCATGTACCAACTGGCAGCCGATAACGGTGCCGCCGGCCACATCCGGCGGGACTGAAGACCCGGCCCGGCCCGTTCCCCGGGGCCGGGCCGGCAAGACATCCCCGGGCCGAAACGGAAGACATGATTATTCCCGAAAGCGGGTCCCGGAGCCTCAGTGGCCGATTGCGCCCGAGCCCGGGCTGTCATAGGCCGCCAGCCGGTCCATCAGCCCGGCACCTTCGCCCACCGGGTGAATGACGGTCACCTCGGCCCCGGTGCGCCGGAGTTTGCCCACCACCTTGTCCACGGCCCCGACCGCCGAGCTGTCCCAGAGCGTTGCCCCGGTGAGATCAATGGTGACCTCGGGAATACGTGTGTCATAGTCGAAGCCGGCCAGGAAATTGTCCACGGCCACGAAGAACAGCACGCCCCGGACCCGATAAACACGACTGCTGCCATCCGCGCTGTCCTCGTGTGTGATCCGGATCTGGCGGGCCAGCTTGCGCACGAAGAACACGGCGCTGAGCAGCACGCCGGCGAACACACCCTTGGCCAGATCATGGGTCACCACCACGGTGACCACCGTGACGATCAACACGAAGGCATCGGTCTTCGGCATCCTGCGCAGCATGGCGAAGGAGCTCCAGTCAAAAGTGCCGATGGCCACCATGATCATCACGGCCACCAGCGCCGGCATGGGGATGATGGAGACCAGGTCGCCCAGCACCAGGATGAAAAACAGCAGATACACGCCGGCTGCAAGACTGGAAAGGCGGCCCAGCCCACCGGATTTCACGTTGATGATGGACTGACCGATCATGGCGCAGCCCGCCATGCCGCCAAAGAACCCGGACACGATATTGCCCAGGCCCTGCCCCTTGCATTCCCGGTTCTTCTTGCTGGGTGTATCGGTCAGGTCGTCGACGATGGAGGCGGTGAGCAGCGACTCCAGCAGGCCGACAATCGTCAGCGTCAGGGCGGTGGGGAGGATGATCTGCAAGGTCTCCCAGCTCAGCGGCACCGCCGGAATTCCGAACAGCGGCATGCCGGACGGGAGCTCGCCCATATCACCCACCGTATTGAACGGCACGTTGAGGAAGTAGGCCGTCGCGGTGAGCGCAACAATGGCCACCAGGGGCGGCGGGATGGTGCGATTGATATACGGGAACAGGTAGAGAATCGCCAACCCCGCAGCCACCATGATGTAGGTCGGAACACCCAAGCCGACGAAATGCGGCACCTGCGCCATGAAAATCAGAATGGCCAGCGCATTGACGAAGCCCTGCATCACGGTGCGCGGGATGAACATCATGTACCGGGCCAGCTTGAGCCAGCCGAAGACGATCTGCAGCAGGCCGGTGAGGACCGTCGCAGCGAACAGATACTCCACCCCGTGTTCCGCCACCAGGGTAATCATCAGCAGCGCCATCGCGCCGGTGGCGGCGGAGATCATGCCGGGGCGCCCGCCGGTGAACGCGATCACCACCGCCATGCAGAACGAAGCGTACAGGCCGACCTTGGGATCAACCCCGGCAATGATCGAGAAGGCAATCGCCTCCGGAATCAGCGCCAGCGCAACCACCATGCCCGCGATCAGGTCGCCACGGACATTGAAGAACCAGGTTCGCCGCAGGCTCTCCGCCTGCCGTTTCAGCGTTTCAGACAGCATTCCTTTCCTTTACGCCGGGGCGGAATCACTCATGCCGGGGGTTACGGCTGACGGCCGCACGGTGTTCGAACAACTGGCAGGATCCTGCACGGGTGCCACAAGCACATGGCTGGAAGCATGGCTTCCACATCCCGGGGCCGGGAGGGCGACACCCACGTTGCCAACTGCGAGAAGGCGTGTACCATACGCGGTTTGCTGCACTGCCACAAGACAGAACAACCAGGAACGCCGGGGAAACTCCTGTGACCTACACAACTTAATCCCCCGGTCCGTTTTCGGCTACCATGGCCGTTTGCTACTCGACAGGCAGGCGCTTCATGCTGCAACGCATTCTGGTCCCGGTTAATTTCTCCACCGCCTCCGCCCGGGCACTGGCGGTCACCAGGGCCTACCACCCCGGGGCGACAATCCGCCTGCTGTATGTCGTCAATCCCAGCGATATCGCCTCGGCCACGGCAAACCCGGTCATCAATCCCACACACGCCAGGGAAGAACGCGCCAAGGCCGAGCACGCCGCGCGGCAGAGGCTGGAGACCTGGCAGCGGGATGGGGAAGAGATTGCCGTGGAAGTCGGCAGCCCGGCGGACAAAATCATCGAGCATGCCGACCAGTGGGACGCCCACCTGATCGCCATGGGCACCCGGAGCCGCACCGGACTCCAGCAGTTCCTCCACGGGTCCGCCACCGAGTGGCTGGTCCGCCACGCCCGACAACCCATCCTGGTGGTTCATGATGTGGAACTGGCGGCCGACCAAGCCCCTTATCTGCCGCCAATGGACTGAGCCTGAAGCATCACCCCGGTGGGCGTGCTGGAACCAGCCGCCGCGGCACCCAGTGCAGATAGGCCGCCATGCCGAAAAGCTCCACCAGGGACTGGAACACGATCACCACCACCGCCGCCTCCCAGGACTCGGAAAGGGCGAGCGCCAGCGGCAGCACGACGAAGGAGTTCCTGGTTCCAAAACTGAACACCAGCGTCCGTGTTGGCGCAGGGGCAAGCCCGAACAGGTGACCGAGAGCTTTTCCGAGGGCGGCGGCGAGGACCAGAAACAGCAGGAACACCAACAGGACCCGGGCCAACACCTCCAGCATGCCCGACACCAGTTGTACCTGGGAGGCGGCGATCAGGAACACCACCATGGCCAGAAGCGGTACGGGAAGCCACGCCAGGCCTGCGACGATCCGCCGCGCATTGCCTCGCCGTTCCGCCGCCCGTTCGGTCAGCCAGGCAAGAAGCAGCGGTAACAGGATCAGGCCGGCGAAGGCGAGCAGCAGATGCGTCCCCACCGCCAGTTGGACCACCGCCTCCCCCAGAAACAGCCATAGATACACCGGCAGCATGAGCAGTTGGCCAAGCAACAGCAGGGGCGTGGCCGCGATGGCCCGCCCCGTGTCGCCGCGCCCCAGATGGGTGAAGCTGATGAACCAGTCCGTACAGGGCACCAGCAGCACCAGCAACACCCCCAGCCGGATGGCCGGCTCGGCGGGAAGCAACCATAGCAGCCCCCAGACCAGCAGTGGCAGGATCAGAAAATTGCCCAGCAACAGCGCGCACGGGAAGCGCCAATCCTGAACGGTGGCGGGAAGATGCGCCAGCGGCACCTGGGTGAAGGTCGCGTAGAGCAGTAAACCCAGCACCGGCCAGACCAGCACCTGCAGAGCCGCCCCGCCCGCCGGCGCCACGGTCCCCACGGTCAACCCGAGACCGATGGCCGCGAGGTAGATCCATACCTGGAAGCGTTCCAGCCGGTGCTGCAAGTCCTATCCTCCGTTTTCCGTCCTTGTCGCCGGCATTGTGACCTATCGGTCCGCCCGATGGACAACCTGTTGAGAGGCCACACCCAGAGGCTCCCCGAACGGCCCGCTTCTTCCGCCCAGGGCCATTCGCTTATAGTGCACCTGCATGAGCGTTCTCATCTGGATCCTCGCCATCCTGCTGGTCAGCATCGGCCTGGCCGGCCTGGTGCTGCCGGCGCTGCCGGGGCCGCTGCTGCTGTTCGCCGGGCTCTGGGCGGCGGCCTGGGCGGAGGGGTTCGTGCATGTGGGCACGAGAACCCTGGTCGTGCTGGCGCTCATGGCTGCGCTGGCCTCACTGGCCGACTTCGTTGCCGGCGCCTTCGGTGCCCGGCGCTACGGCGCCTCGCCTCGCTCCGTTGCGGGGGCTGCGCTGGGTGCCGTGGTGGGGATCTTCTTCGGGTTGCCCGGCCTGTTGCTCGGCCCCTTTATCGGCGCGCTGCTGGGAGAGCTTTCCGCCCGCAGGGGCTTTCTGGCGGCAGGGCGTGCCGGCTGGGGCGCCACCCTCGGGCTGATGCTGGGTACCGCTGCCAAGGTGGCCTTGGGGCTCTCCATGCTCGGGCTTTTTCTGGTGGTGCGTTTTCTTTAGGGACCCGCCCTGCGAGGGCTTTGCAGTGTGCCATGTGAACCGTTCAGCGCGTCCTTGAGGAAGCGCGTGCCCGTCATGACAGGTCAAACAAGCCCATGAAACGCATAAACTATTGATGAAAACCATGAAAGTTATAGAAAATAATTATTCGCGCCTATTGATTTCATGGACTATTCGTTGTTGTTGGAGAAAGGCATCGTCCGCGGACGGTGGATCCCGGGCCCCATCGACAGACGGTCCGACTCCACCGCCGGGACACACTTGCCATCCATGGCCCGACCAGTCAACGCAACGACAAACGGAGTGGAAACAATGGCCGCGAAAGCCGAGAACGTGGGGAAATGCCCAGTGATGCATGGCGCGATGACCAGCGCCGGCAAGTCCAATACGGACTGGTGGCCGAACGCGCTGAACCTGGACATCCTGCATCAGCACGATCGCAAGACCGACCCAATGGGCAAGGACTTCGACTATCGCCAGGAGGTCAGGAAGCTCGACTTCGACGCCCTGAAGAAGGACCTCCACGACCTGATGACCGACAGCCAGACGTGGTGGCCGGCCGACTGGGGCCACTACGGCGGCCTGATGATCCGCATGTCCTGGCACGCGGCCGGCACCTACCGCATCGCCGACGGACGCGGCGGCGGCGGCACCGGCAACCAGCGCTTCGCGCCGATCAGTTCCTGGCCCGACAACGCCAGCCTGGACAAGGCGCGCCGCCTGCTGTGGCCGATCAAGAAGAAGTACGGCAACAAACTCAGCTGGGCCGACCTGATCATCCTGGCCGGCAACGAGGCCTACGAATCCATGGGTCTTAAGACCTTCGGCTTCTCCTTCGGCCGCGAGGACATCTGGCACCCCGAGAAGGACATCTACTGGGGCGCCGAGAAGGAGTGGCTGGCCCCCTCCGACGAGCGCTACGGCGACGTCGAGAAGCCCGACACCATGGAGAACCCCCTGGCCGCGGTGCAGATGGGACTGATCTACGTCAACCCGGAAGGCGTGAACGGCCAGCCGGATCCGCTCAAGACCGCCGAGCAGGTACGTGAAACCTTCAAGCGGATGGCGATGAACGACGAGGAGACCGCGGCCCTGACCGCCGGTGGCCATACCGTGGGCAAGACCCACGGCAACGGTGATGCCGCTGCGCTGGGCCCGGATCCCGAGGCGGCCGACGTCGAGGAGCAGGGGCTGGGCTGGAAGAACCCCAATATGCAGGGCAAGGCCGCCAATGCGGTGACCTCCGGCATCGAAGGGGCCTGGACCAAGTACCCGACGAAGTTCGACATGGGCTACTTCGACATGCTGCTCGACCACGAGTGGGAGCTGAAGAAGAGCCCCGCCGGAGCCAACCAGTGGGAGCCCGTCGACATCAAGGAGGAGGACAAGCCGGTCGATGCCAGCGACCCCTCCCTTCGCCACAATCCCATCATGACCGATGCGGACATGGCGATGAAGATGGACCCCAGCTATCGGAAGTACATGGAGGCCTTCCGCAAGGACCCGGACTACTTCCAGGACACGTTCGCGCGGGCCTGGTTCAAGCTGCTCCACCGCGATCTGGGACCCAAGTCCCGCTACATCGGTCCGGACGCTCCCAGGGAGGACCTGATCTGGCAGGACCCGGTACCGGCCGGCAGCACCGACTACTCCATAGAGGCGGTCAAGCAGCGGATCGCCGAGAGCGGCCTATCCATCTCCGAGATGGTCAGCACCGCCTGGGACAGCGCGCGCACCTTCCGCGGTTCCGACTTGCGTGGCGGCGCCAACGGCGCCCGCATTCGCCTGGCCCCGCAGAAGGACTGGGAAGGCAACGAGCCGGAGCGCCTGGCCAAGGTGCTGAAGGTGTACGAGCAGATCGCCGACGACAGTGGCGCCAGTCTGGCCGATGTGATCGTGCTCGGCGGCAGCGTGGGCATCGAGAAGGCCGCCAAGGCCGCCGGCCACGACATCCTGGTGCCCTTCGCCCCGGGCCGCGGCGATGCCACCGACGAGATGACCGACGCCGAGTCCTTCCAGTACCTGGAGCCGTTGGCCGATGGCTTCCGCAACTGGCAGAAGAAGGAGTACGTGGTCAAGCCGGAGGAGATGCTGCTGGACCGCGCCCAGTTGATGGGGCTGACCGCGCCGGAAATGACCGTGCTGATCGGCGGTATGCGGGTGCTGGACACCAACCACGGTGGGACCAAACACGGAGTGTTCACGGACCGGGAAGGCCAGTTGACGAACGATTTCTTCGTCAACCTCACGGACATGGCCAACGAATGGACGCCGACAGGCAATAACCTGTACGAGATCCGTGACCGCAAGGGCGGCAACGTGAAGTGGACCGCCTCGCGGGTGGACCTGGTATTCGGGTCCAACTCCATCCTGCGTTCCTACGCGGAGCTCTACGCCCAGGATGACAACCAGGAGAAGTTTGTGCAGGACTTCGTCGCCGCCTGGAGCAAAGTGATGAACGCCGACCGCTTCGACCTGGCGTAATCATCGCCGATGCAGCGCGCCACGGGCGCAGCCGGATACCGGCTGCGCCCGCTTTCCCACCGGCTCAGCACCGTGCCGCCGACAACCGCCGTGGGAAGCGATCAGCGCTTGCTTAGCGGCTCCCTGCGCATGACCAGGATCGTGGTCTGGTAGTCCAGCACCGTTTCTCCATCCTCCCGCGTCAGGTGAACGAGGAAAATCACCCATCCCCGGTCCGGCCGTCTCGAGTGCGGCTTCACCCCCTGAACCTCGACCCGCACGTACAGCCGGTCTCCGGGCACCACCGGCAGGCGCATGCGGAATTGATCCATCCCACCACCGGCCACGACATCCGTCTGTCCGAGCAGAGCGTCAACCATCAATCGGTGAGCGATGGCGAAGGTCTGAATTCCACTGGCACAGAGCACGCCCAGTGGGCTGCTGCGGGCCAACTCCGGATCCAGGTGAAAATACTGGGGATCGTACGCCCGCGCGAAGGCAACGATCTCATCCTGATCAATGGCCCGCGGCCCGCCGGTCCACACCCTTCCAGCCAGGAAATCCTCCAAAAACAACTGCTTGCGTCCATCCACTCCGTTCTCCACTGCCTGCCGGCGGTCGCCGGCGCGCCTAACAACACCCATCGTCCTGCGCCTGCACGGGCGGGCACCGCACCGACCCATAAGAGCAGAACACGCAGCAATCCCCCGGTTCAGGCCTCAACAAAGACCCACAAGCCTTGCACTCGTAAAACCACTGGCACGCGTCCGTGGGCATGGTTTCGGTTTCCCGGTGACTGCACCGTGGACACGCGATTTCCGATTCCAGCACTTCCGCCATGGGATTCACCCCATGCGCCCGGCGTCGCATCATTCCCCGGAGCCGCGCTGGCTACCCTTGCCGCAAGACCATACCACCCGTCACGTATCCAGGCACAGCAGGACACGCATCTGACCGGAACGGGCGATGGGGGGCGATCGATGGACCAGGCCGTTGGTCTCGTTACCCGGAAACAGGCCGCCTTTCATGATACCAACGGCATGGGTGGACATGCGCGCCGGCACACCGGAACGGATGATGGCCTGGTTAGGCATCCGTGAAACCAGCGCGTGGCGGTCCACCTGATCATTGCTCAGCCACTCCGTACCCGGACCGCGGTAGGTGCAGACCAGACGCAGCGCGGTGCGATCCACATGGAAGCGGGGGCAGCCGTCGTCCGCGAGGGTCTCGAGCCGTAGCGTGACCGGCCGGCCCGGAGCGAGTCTGATGAACCGCTCGGTGAGCATCGCCATATCCCGGACCCAGTGACCAAGCCGGCCTGGCCGCAAGCCGCAGCGCTCCAGCAACCCGCGGATATCCGCCTCCGGGTCGGAGGGAGAAATCCCGCAGCGGACATCGGGCAGCGCATCCGCGCACAGGCCCTCCACCTCCGCCACCACCACAGGATCCGGCCGGCGTTGCCAGACACAGAGATTCACGCCGCGATTCAGAATTCGTCCCAGGGCGTCCACATCATGCACCCGAGCATGGGGCCGTTCCCGTTCAGCAATGGCCTGCATCGCAAAAAACTCCTGCCGTCAGCGGTTGCACCAGAAACGTTATATTGTAACATTTTGGTACCTGACAACAGATGGCATCACTCTATTCAGTCCAACACGGAGCTCCCTCCGGCATGAACAAGCTACCCGTCTTGGGAAGAACTGTACGGCGACCGCCAGCAGGAACCGGTCCTGATCGGCATCAACATGGATGCGCCCGCCCTCCGCGCCCGCTTCGACGCCTGTCTGCTCACCGATGAGGCATTCGCCAAGGGACAGGCCACATGGCGCTCTCTGCCGGACCCATTCCCCGGCTGGAGCGCCGCCGACGCCGCCGAAACGACCACAACATGACCACAGAACAGCCGTCGCCGCGGTATTCATTCGATCAGGCAGCCAGGTACAATACCGACGCCGCCGGCCCGGCGCCGGCGGCCGGTTCATTGGCGGCTCCGGCAGGCAGGCTCCCAGCGCCGATAGCCATGCCGCAACGTGGTTTCCTGCAGAAAGCCTGGCATCCCGCCGGGTGGGACAGAGGCATGCGAGGCGATTCCGTGACCCGATTGGCTGCGCTACTGCTGCTCACGCCCCTGGCCGCGTTGGCGCACCCCCACGCCTGGATCGACCTGCACGTGAACCTGGATCTGGATGCGGAGCAGCGGATCACCGCCGTGTCGCAGACCTGGGTATTCGACCCGGTCTACACCCTGCTACTGGTGGAGGAGTTCGAACAGGAGCTGGCCGATGCCGGGCGGCAGGAGCAACTGGACGCACTGGGGCAACGGATGCTGCACAGCATGGCTGCCTATGACTACCTGACCCGGATCCGCCATGGCGGTGCCCGGGTGGGCACCGGAACGGCCGAGAACATGCATATCCGTCTGAACGACGATGACCAACTGGAGTTTCGTTTCAGCTTGCCCTTGAGCGAGCCGATTCCTCTGGACGGCGAGGCGCTGGAGTACACCATCTTCGATCCGACCTACTACATCGAGATGCTGCATCCCTCCCCTGACGCGGTCGCGGTCAACGGCCCCGACAACCGCTGCCAGGTGGATATCGTCCAGCCTTCACCGACGCCGGCGCAGATTGCCCGTGCGGCCGCCGTGGACCTGGGCGCGGCCAGCGCGGACGGGCTCGGCGAGCACTTCGCCCAACGGGTCCGGGTCCGCTGCCAACCCACCGCCCGGGGGGGCTGATCCATGCGCCGCCTGATCCTCCTGTGCCGACGCACGCCGGTCTGCGGACTGATGGCCGCAGCGCTGCTGTTGCTGCTGTCCACCGCGCATGCCTCACCGTTGGCTCCGGACGCCCTGCGGGAGGATGATCCCCAGACCGCGGAACACGCGCCGCACCAGGAGCACCAGGAAACGGAGACCAACCCGGCCCGCCGGCTGGCCGCGTGGATGCTGATCACACAACGGCAGTTGCACCGTGACCTGACCAGCGGCATGCGGGATCTGCGACACGAAGCCTCCGCAACCAACGGTCTCTGGCTGATCCTCATCAGCTTTCTCTACGGCATGTTTCACGCTGCCGGCCCCGGACACGGCAAGGCCGTGATATCCACTTACCTGCTCACGCACCGCGCCCGGGTTCGGCGCGGCCTGACACTCTCCTTCGCAGCCTCGTTCCTGCAGGCGGTCACCGCCATCGTGCTGGTCTTCGGTCTGGTCAGGCTTGCCGGATGGCTCAGCCGTGACGCCATGCAGCAGGTGGCCACCGTGGAGCTGGTGAGCTTCGGTCTGGTGGCCACGCTGGGTGCGCTGTTGTGCGTCCGCGCCTGCCGGGGACTGCTGCGCCGGCCGGTACCGGTTCACCATCAGCACCCCCATGACGATGGCCCGATGGTGCCCGTCACAGCCGGGCTCAGTCCGTCGCCACACACCGGCGGCGGCGCCCCGGACACACCGCAGGCCGGGCACCACCCTACCGCCGGCTGTGCCTGCGGCCATGCCCATCATGTGGCCCCGGACGCGGTCGCGCCGGGCCAGGGCCGTTGGCCGATGATCGCCACCGTGCTCGCCGTGGGCATCCGTCCCTGCACCGGCGCCGTACTCATCCTGGTTGCCGCCAACCTCCTGGGACTATGGACAGCAGGCCTGTTCGCCGTATTCGCCATGGCCCTGGGCACCGCGCTCACCGTCTCGGCGCTGGCCGTGCTGGCGATCAAGGCGCGCTCCTGGGCAGTCCGGATCGCCAGCCGCGGCGGCGCGGCACGCTGGACCCGGGCCGGCGACGTGGCGGCCCTGGCGGGAGGGCTGCTGATCCTGTTTGCCGGCCTCTCGCTGTTCTCCGCAGCCCTGACCACCGCGCCGCCCGCCTTCTACCGGCTCTGATCACGGCGCATGGCCCGTATCAGCGGTGGAAAATCGAACTAACACGTTGACGTCGCGTACTACTTTCGGAATAGTGGAGACTTGTCCTGTCCGGGTGGGCGGTTACGTAACAGGGGTGGAAACCGCGGGCGATTGCTTTCGCTGCGCCAGAACGAACAATGAAGGCGTCTCTTGATAGCCTCAGCGAGACGCACCGGCTCGATCAGCTGCCCAGTTTTCCACCGGCGCTGCTCGGCCTGATGCGTCAATTCCAGAGTCCGGAGCCGGACCCTGGCGAAGTGGAGAGCCTGGTGGAACAGGATTCCGCCATCAGCCTCCGCCTGCTTGCCGTGTCCGCATCCCCCGTTTTCAACCGCTCCGGCAGCCCGCGCAGCGTTGCCGAGGCGATCCGGCTGCTTGGCCTTGATACCGTTCAGGCGCTGAGCCTGACCGCGGGGATCATCCAGTTCTTCCAGCATCTGGAGGGCGGTGAGCGGTCCTGGTGGACGCCCTACTGGCAGCACAGCCTGGCATGCTCCATGGGCGCCGGGCTACTGGCACGGGAGTTCGGCCGCGGCGCCAGCGTCGAGGAAGCGCGCCTTGCCGGTCTGCTGCACGACATCGGCCGCCCACTGCTGGCAACCCTGTACCCGGATTCCATGGAGGAGCTCACCAGAGAGTTCGGTTGGAGTTCCCCGGCTCTTCAGGAAGAGGAGCGGCAGCGTTTCGGCCACAGCCATGACGAAGTGGGTACGGCCATGCTTGCCCGCTGTGGCCTGCCGGACTCCCTTGTGGACGCGATCCGCTACCATCACTACCCGGTGGACGCCATCCGGGACGCCCAGCCCCTGGTGCGCATCGTGCATGTGGCCAACGCGATGGCCAACTCCGGCCTGGAACCGGATGCAGGCACCCTGTACGCCTCGGCGGAGCTGCTGGATCTGGGCCGGAGCCTGACGGCACGGCTGCATCGCCAGGCCCAGGAGGACGCGGCCCGGCTGGCGGCGGCCCTGGCCGAGACCGGCGCCCGCCCGGATGCCCGGCTGGCCGGTGACAGTTTCACCGTCTGGCAGCCGCTGGCCGAGGGCATCCGCGCACAGGCACTGCTGGGTGCGGTGCAAAACCAGCTCCAGGCTTGGCCGGACCACGACGCGATTCAGGGCATAGAACGTGCCCTGTTGATCCTGTTCGGGCTGGAGGGGGTGGTCTGCTTCCAGTTGGACAGCGACAGCCGGGAATTGCGACGGTGCCCCGGCGGCAGGCTGGCCGAGGACCTGGAAGGCGTCTCCCTGCCACTGGTGGCGGAACGCAGTGTGCTGGCCCGCACCGTGCTCGAGGCGCGGCCACTGCACACCCTGGATCCGGAACTGACGCGAACGCTGCCCGTCATCGACCGCCAACTGATCCAGCGGCTGGGCGGCGACAGCATGCTCTGCCTGCCGCTGCATTGGCAGGAGCAGCCCCAGGGCGTGCTGGCACTGGGTATCCGGGAAACGCAGATCTCCGCCGTACTGGATCTCTCGCCGCTCCTGCTCGCGTTCGCCGGCGAGGTGGCGCGGGTGGTGGCCAGGCTGCGCAACGAGCAGCGGCGGCAGGAAGAACAGCAAGCGGATAAGACCGCGCGGGTGGAACAGGAGCTGGGGTCCATCAGCCAGGCCGTGGCGGACCCCCTCACGGTGATCCGTAATTACCTGCATGTGCTGAAAAGCGAGCTGTCATCGGACCACCCTTCCCTGGAACGGGTGGACCGGATCGGCGATGAGGTGGAACGCGTCAGCGAACTGCTCCAGCGCATGGGTAACGACGACCCGCTCGCCGGGGACGCGAAGCCGGATGAGTGAGAGGCCCAAGGACGGGACGGCGGGGTTCCGCCCCCTGGCTGAGGGTGATGCTTGCAACATAACAAGAAGGGGCGGGATGCGCATGCCGATCGGGCCAGGCACTGAACGCATCCTGGCACTGGAGTTGCAGCCCAGTGTTCAGGAGAGCTTGCGGGCTTTAGCGCTTGCCGACGGGCTTCCGCTGGATCTGGCGGAAACCGAGGACGACGCCCGTGCGCGGCTCTCCCGCGGCAACTACGGGGTGCTGCTGCTGGATCCGTTCCAGGACCCGGCCGCCGGCGACCGGCTGCTGACCTACGTTCAGGAAACCGGGCAGGACGTGCATGTGGTGGTGGCAACCGGGGATCCCTCCCAGCGGGCCGCCGTGCGGGCGCTGCGGCTGGGCGCCCAGGATTTCCTGCGCAAGCCCTACGCCCCGGAGGAACTGCTGTTCTCCCTGCGGAATGCGCTGGAAAACCGCCGTCTGCAGCGGGAGAACCGCCACTTCCAGTCCCGCCTGAAGTCCAGCGGGCAACTCTACCGGTTCATTGTCGAGCGCTCACCGGACCTGATTTACGTGCTGGACCACAACGGCTGCTTCCGGTTCGTCAACCCGGCCGTGGAGCGCCTGCTGGGCTATGTGCCGGACACCCTGCTGGGCCAGCATTACAGCACAATTGTGGCGCCGGAGGACCAGGAACGGGCGCGCCATGTCATCGAGGAGCGGCGCGCTGACCCCCGCGTCAATCTGCGCACGGAACTCCGCCTGGTACGCGCCGACGACGACGGCTCCATCGACAGCATGGTCACCGTGGAGCTCACGGCCATGGGCATGTACGCGGAGCAGGAGGACGGCCGGGACGGTCGCTACCTGGGCACCTATGGAGTCGCCAGGGACATCACCGACCGCAAGCGCGCCGAGGACGCCGTGCGTTACCAGGCGCACCACGACCAGCTCACCGCCTTGCCCAACCGGATGCTGTTCAAGCACCGGCTGCGGGCCGCCCTGGACAACAATGCCCGGGACGGCAACCGGCTGGCCGTCCTGTTCCTGGATCTGGACCGCTTCAAGCTGGTGAACGACAGCCAGGGCCATGCCTTCGGCGATCGCCTGCTGGAAGCCGTGGCGCGCCGGCTGCGCGGCTGCATCCGTGACGGCGACACACTGGCCCGCCTGGGTGGCGATGAATTCGTGGCCCTGCTGCCGCTCATCCGTGACGTGGAGGATGCCGAACGGGTGGCCGGCAAATTCATTGAGGCCATGAGCAACCCCTTCCAGATGGACAACCACGAAATCCACGTGGGCATCAGCGCGGGTATCGCCATCAGCCCGGATCACGGCACCGATGTGGACACCCTGGTAAAGCACGCCGATGTGGCCATGTATCACAGCAAGGACGCGGGCGGCGGGGGCTGGGCGGTGTACGAACCCTCCATGAGCGACCGGGTGGACCAGCATTTCAACCTGGAAGTGGGCCTGCGCCAGGCCCTGGCCCGGAACGAGCTGCGTGTGCTCTACCAGCCTCAGGTGGAACTGGCCACCGGTCGGGTGCACGTGATGGAGGCCCTGCTGCGCTGGCAGCATCCGTCCGCCGGCATGATCTCGCCAAAGGATTTCATCCCGGTTGCCGAACAGACCGGCCTCATCGTGCCCATCAGCTACTGGCTGATCCGGACCGCATGCACCCAGCTCCGGGACTGGTGCGCCCAGGGGCACGCCACCGTCCGGCTGGCGGTGAACCTGTCGCCGGTGCAGCTGCAGGAGCCTGACTTCGCCGAGCAGTTGCTGCAGATTCTGGAGGAGACCGGATTTCCGCCCAGCAGCCTGGAACTGGAGATCACGGAACAGCTGTTCATGAAAGACGTGGAGGCGGTGGCGGCCAAGCTCCGGGCCCTGACCCAGTTCGGCATCACCTTCGCGGTGGACGATTTCGGTACGGGCTACTCCTCGCTCAGCTATCTGCAGCAGTTACCCATTCATGCACTGAAGATCGACCAGTCCTTCGTCCAGCGACTGGCCCGGGACGGGGATCAGGGCCACCTGGTGGGCGCCATCGTCGCCATGGGGCAGAGCATGGGGTTGAAGGTGATCGCCGAAGGCGTGGAAACCGTGGAACAGGCCTCAATCCTGCGCAAGCTGAAATGCAGCGACATGCAGGGCTATCTGTTCAGCCCGCCGGACACCCTGGAGGCCGCCAGCACCCTCCGGGTGGCCCAGGTGGCCCATCTGCATGCCGTGGACTGCAGCCGTTAGGGAAGCGCTGATCATCAGACCACTGCAACCGGCGACACGGGGGATCCCACCGCACCGGGCAGCCTTAACGGAGGAGCGCTGAGATAAAACCTTGATCGCCCTGCCTGACGCAACCATTCTGCAAGCGGTGTCAGATGCCAGAGTTCCCCAAGGTGAATCCCCAGCTTGAACAGGCAATGATGATGCAATGGCAGTATGGAGCACGAGGTGTTCGGCAGGCTGCTGGGGAAATCCTCAACGGCGTAATTGTCCGCCACAATCGTTGCAAGCCCGGAATCCGTTATCCAGTTCAACAACTTGCGGTCATTCCCGTCCAATACGGCACAACTGCTTGCAAGCGTCGCCGGATCAGGGTGTTTTTTCATCCCCAGAATGAGATCTGCAAGACCGGTATGGAAACAAACCATATCGCCCTTTTCCACAGAGACATCGTCCGATTCCAGGATACGCATGAGCTGATCATAACCCACCACCGTCCTAGCATCGCCGAGATGGTGACGGAGGTCGATCATTACCCCGACGCCCTGAACGCCGGCGGCCGCCATGTTTTCAATCCCCAGCGCCTTGGCACCTGAAGTGCTGCTCATGCCGACGTTACCCACCAGCCCGCAGTCATCCGTCGAGGTCGGGCCCACCACATCCTCCCCCGCCGCGAAACCGTTGTAGTAAACCGGTTTTTCAACTCCGGCACCGTCAACATCGAACCTGGAACCAACGTGACTCAAGGCGTCCCACTGGGTGGAATACTGCAAGTGGAGTATTGCCAAATCATCGGACAGCACATCTTTGGAATCGGCATTTTTCTTGCGGAAATCGAAATTCATATTGACCTCGCCATCACGCAGGCTCGGTCTGAGAATGGGAGGCAGGCGGTTCGGATTCAGCACGTTACCGCCGGGATAATCAAGCGGGAGACTGAGCGGGAACACCAGACCCTCCCGTATCTCCCCTGCCGCTTCCCGCACCTTCGCCGGGGTAAGATAATTCAGACGACCAATCTGATCATCGGGACCGAAATCACCCCAGTTGGACCCGTCGGGTCGCCGTGTCCATCGTGCCGTCATATCCAGAACCCTGATTTGTCACCGTCGAAAGAGCGGATTCACCAAGGGAAGCCGGGAAAACCACATCATGACGGCCGCGGTGGAAGCCATCTTCCCGTGGCAGGCTACTCGTCGATCGCCACCCCCCCTGGAGAGAATATCATCATTTCCAATCGCGCCTCCTGCGCCTTGCGGATGTGATGCCGGGCGGCGCGCTCGGCGGCGTCGGGATCGCGGCCTTCAATGGCGGCAACGATGCTCCCGTGCTCCATGACCGACGCTTCGGGCCTGCCATTGACCGTGAATGTGGTGCCCGGCAACAGGGTCAGCGCATCCTGCAGCTCACTCAGGGTACGCAACAGGTAACGGTTATGCGCGGCCTCATAGATGGCGCCGTGGAACTCCCGGTTGATACGGGCAAGCCGGTCCGGATCACCCATGGATCGGGAAAAGGCATCCGCCAGCGTATACAGACTCGCGATTTCGGACGGGGATGCATGCTGCGCCGCAAAACGGGCGGCGGACCCCTCGAGGATCTCCCGCATGGCATAAAGCTCCAACACCTGGGGGCGACTCAGCCGGGCAACGACCAGCCCTCCTGGAGCCAGCTCCAGAAGCCCCTGGGACTGGAGGCGCGAGAGCGCGGCACGAACCGGGGTCCGACTGACGCCAAGCGAACGGGCCACCTCTTCTTCAAGGATACGTTCGCCACTGCGGAACCTGCCCTCACCAATAGCGGCGCGCAGCGCATCGTAAACCCACTGCGCCCGTGATGTCTTTCTCGAGCCAGAACTCACCCCGGTCTCTCCGCTGCCTACTGTTGCTGTCACGGTTGCACATGACCCTCTGTGGCGCTTCTCCCAGCCGTATCGTCCGGGCAGGCCGACCGCGCAGGAAATCGCGATGCACTCCGTCAGTTTCACCGGCTCAGCACTGCCGGGTCACGCCCCACGGAATCAAAGCGGGAATTTTACCATGCGAAGCATGTTCGATTGCTGTGCACCTCCGGCGCGGTCCGCTTCGGCAAATCCCCTCCGACCGCAGGCAGGAGCGCCGTGTCCTAGCAAGGAAGATGTATCACATTGCAGAACACTATTTCATAGTATATATCCGGCTGATAAACTCCGGATAATGGACTGAGCCTGCTCCGGGGATGAGGCGGAATCACCCGGTCAATGACACCGGGCTCGCACGAGCGAAAATGTCGGGAGATGTGCATGACTGATCAAAGTGGAGTCGATGCTGCCGAGTTGAAACGCCTGTCCGGGCGACTCACCGAGCTGTTGCGCCTGCGGACCTTGCCGATCGGCATGAAATTGTTCGAGGACCTGGAGCAGATGGCGCAGGTTCCTGGCTTGCGGCACCCAAAGGAGGGACGCCGCCACTCCACCTGCCAGCTCGTCACCCAGGCCCGCATGGCCGGGCTGACCCTGGGGATCCAGCACGAGAACGTCCTGCCCAACTCCAACTGCGGCGGCGTGGTGGGCCTCAACGCCCCTGGCGAGGATTACCTGTCCGGACGCAAGTTCCACCGCGTCTGGTTCGAAAACCTGGAGGCATCGAAAAAGCATCAGGAACAGATGCCACGGGTTCCAGCCGGCCGCTATCAGGGGCTGGCCGTCTCGCCACTGCGCATGGGTCGCCTGGATCCACCCGACATCTGCCTGTTCTACGCCACACCGGGCCAGATGATCCTGTTCATCAACGGCCTGCAATGGAAAACCTATCGGCGCTACGATTTCACCATCACCGGGGAAAGTGCCTGCGCCGATTCCTGGGGTCGGGCGCTGGCCACCCGGGAAACCAGCCTGTCAATCCCTTGCTACGCTGAGCGGCGCTACGGCGGTGTTGCCGATGACGAACTGCTCATGGCCCTGCCACCGGAGGAACTGGCCCGGGGGGTGGAGGGCTTGGAAGGCCTTTACAAGGCGGGGCTGCGTTACCCCATTTCACCGTTCAGCGCCAGCGCCGACCCGGCCGAGGGCCTGGCCGCCAGTTACGGCAACAGCTAAGGGTGATGGCAGACGATCCCGCCGTGCATTTTCCGCCCGCCCCCGGTGACCAGATCGGCGCCGGTGGCGGTCAAACGAACGCATCGCGACTGGCCGCCCTGTCCCTGATTCGCGAGGGCCGGCTGTTCGAGCTGGACCACCCCATCAAGGCCGGCGCACCTTTCTGGGAGCGCATTCAGCCGCCCTTTCTGATGAGCTTCTGGAGCACCGCCGACCGGGTTATCCGGGCGGTGCGCGGTCAGGGGGTCCGCAACGATCCCGGCGTGAACCTGGAACATGTGCACATGACCTTTCACGTGGGCACGCACGTGGACGCACTGGGTCACTTCTCGGTGGGAGACCGTATGTACGGCGGCCACAGCGCCGCGGAGATCGTGGGCAACCAGGGATTACGCCGGCTGGGGGTGGAACACGTCCCCAGCCTGATCACCCGGGGCATCTGCATTGATGTCGCGGGGCTTGACGGCGGTGATCACCTGGAGGCGGGACGTGCTGTCAGCGCGGATGATCTGCAGCAGACGCTGAACCAGCAGGAAATCACCATCCAACCCGGCGATACGGTCCTGATCCGCACCGGCTGGAGCCGCCACTATATGCGCGACAATGCCCGCTACACCGCGGGCGAGCCGGGTATCGACCTGGACGCGGCGCAGTGGCTGACGGGCCAGGGCGTGTACGCGATCGGCTCGGACAACATGGCCGTGGAGGTACTGCCCGGCGTCGACCGCGAGGTGTCCATGCCCGTCCACCAGCACGCCCTGGTGGACCGCGGTGTGTATCTGATCGAGAATCTGGCACTGGACGGACTGACGGCTTCGGTAACGACACCCTTCTGCTTCATCATGCTGCCCGCCCGCTTCGCCGGCGCCACGGGCAGCCCGGTCCGACCGATCGCATTGATCTGAGGCGCGCCAACAACCGGGTAGGGAAGCACTGATCTAGTCCACACCTTCAATATCCCAGAGGCTGGAGACGGGCGTCTGCCGGATGCCCAGCCGGGTCAACGCCCGGTCGCGATTTTCCAGCCACCAACCCGACTGCACCGGCCAGGGCTCGAAACCGGATTTCTCATCCAGCTCCCCCAGCGCATGGACCGGCCAGTTGGGGTTGAACAGGGCCTCCCGGCCAATGGCAACGATGTCCGCCTGGCCGCCACGCACCACCTCTTCCGCCTGCCGGGGCGTCAGGATCAGACCCACGGCCATGGTGGCCATATCCGCGTCCTCCCGGACCCGCGCGGCGAACGGCACCTGGAACCCGGGGCCGCGGCGCACCCGCGCCGCCGTGGCGGAGCCCGCCAGCCCGCCGGAGGAGCAATCCACCACATCCACGCCCAGCGCCTTGAGCCTGCGCGCCAGGTACACCGTATCATCCAGTTCCCAGCCACCCTCCATGCCGTCCACGGCGGACACCCGGACGAACAGGGGCTTGTCCTCCGGCCAGACGGCGCGCACCGCTTCCACCACCTCCAGCGGGAAGCGGCAGCGGCTCTCCAGATCGCCGCCGTAGGCATCGGTACGCCGGTTGCTGAGGGGCGAGAGAAAGCTGTGCAGCAGGTACCCGTGCGCCGCATGGACCTCCAGCACCTGGAAACCGGCATCAAGCGCGCGTCGGGCCGCCTGGCACCAGGCATCCCTCAGCGCGGCCATGTCACCGGGCGTCATCTCACGGGGAACGAGCCAGCCCTCGTCCACCGGCACGGGACTGGGTCCCACGATCTCCCAGGGCCGATCGCCGCGTCGCACATCGTCATCGTTGAGAGGACCATTACCGTTCCAGGGGCGCTGCATGCTGGCCTTGCGGCCTGCATGGGCGAGCTGGATGGCCGGCACCGCGCCGTGCGCGCTCAGAAACCCGGCGATGCGCCTGAGCCCCGGTATCTGGTCATCACGCCACAACCCCAGATCACCATGGGTGATCCGCCCCTCGGGCACCACGGCCGTGGCTTCCACGAACACCAGCCCGGCGCCGCCAAGAGCGAACCGGCCCAGGTGCACCAGATGGTAGTCATCCGCGACGCCGTCGGTGGCCGAATACTGGCACATGGGCGAGACGGCCAGGCGGTTCTTGAGCGTGACGGAACGTAGCGTCAGCGCCGAGGAGAGGCTGGATCCGGAACCCTGCATGGTTGAAATCCTGTCTTGGTCTGTCAATTGGTCAGGTGTCACTGCTGGCAACCTGCACCAGAAGCTGGTTGCTGTCCACCTGGTCTCCGGTGCGGACCCGCACCTCGGCGACGACACCATCCACCGGCGCCACCACCGTGTTCTCCATCTTCATGGCCTCGATGATCACCAGCGGGTCACCCTTGGCCACCTGATCCCCTTCGGTCACCCGAACCGCCGCCACAAGCCCGGGCAGGGGTGACAGCGCGCCGCCATCGCCCACCTCGACGGCCTCGGCGGCCGCGCCGGTGAGCAGACGAAAACGGCCGCCATGGATCTGCATTTCCAGAGCATCGCCGTGGCGCCTGGCAAACCAGCGCCTGCCATTATCCAGGCACCCCCCGAGCAGGTCGCCTCGTTCCGCTTCTCCTGGTTCAACCCTGAACCGGTCACCATCCACATCCACGGTCGCGCAACCGGCGTGCCATTCCACCACACGGGCGTCCCGCCAATCCTCGTGGATGCGGACCGCGCAGCGGCCGTAAGGCGCCGTCTGCTCCAGGTGACGGCGGTCGTGGCTGCCGACAACGCCACACCAGGGGCTGCGGTCATCCATATGCCCGGCAGCCTCCACCAGGTTCACGGCCGCGGCACAGGCCACGGCCATGGCCTCCCGGGGCTGTCCATGAACAAGCGCATCCAGGTGGGCATCCACGAAACCCGTATGGATCTGCCCCTGGAGGACAGCCGGATGGGCAAGCAGGTCGGATAGGAAACCCAGGTTGGTGGTAAGGCCCAGCAGCGCCGTTTCCCCCAAGGCGTCGTGCATGCGCGCCAGGGCGGCGGTGCGATCCACGTCATGGGCAATAAGCTTGGCCACCATGGGATCGTAGAACGCGGTGACCTCGCCGCCGGCGCGGATGCCCGCATCCACGCGGATGCCCTCGGGCCAGCGCAAGGCCAGCACCCGGCCCGGCGCAGGTCGAAAACCCTGTTCCGCGTCCTCCGCGTAGACGCGGCACTCCACTGCATGCCCCTGAACCCGCAACGCCTCCTGGGCCAGCGGCAGAGGTTCCCCGCAGGCCACCCGAAGCTGCCATTCCACCAGGTCCACGCCGACCACCATCTCAGTGACCGGGTGCTCCACTTGGAGGCGGGTATTCACTTCCAGGAAATAAAACTCCCCTTCCTCGGAAAGAATGAACTCGAAGGTGCCGGCGTTGCGGTAGCCGATGGCACGCGCGCCGGCCACGGCCGCCTCGCGCATGGCCGCACGGACATCTTCAGGCAGATCCACGGCGGGCGCTTCCTCGACGATCTTCTGGTGACGCCGCTGCAAGGAGCATTCCCGCTCGAACAGGTGCACGACGTTGCCGTGGGCGTCCCCGAACACCTGGATCTCGATATGTCTGGGCCGCTGCACGAAACGCTCCACCAGCAACCGGCCATCGCCAAAGCTGGTCCGAGCCACCCGCACGGCGGCGGCGACGGCGTCAGGCAGATCCGCCATCCGCTCCACGACGCTCATCCCTTTGCCGCCACCCCCCGCCACGGGCTTCAGGAGGACGGGGAAGCCCACCCGTTCCGCCGCCGAGGCAATCCGCTCCGGGTCCTCGTCCGCCTCGCTTGTGCCAGGCACCACGGGGACACCGGCCTCGGCCATCAGAGCCTTGGCGGTGGCTTTGTCACCCATGGCCTGGATGGTCTCCGGGGACGGGCCGATGAAGGTCATCCCCGCCTCGGCCACGGCCCGGGCGAAACGTGGATTCTCGGACAGGAAACCGTAGCCGGGATGCACCGCCTCACAGCCCGTTTCCACCCCCGCGCGGACAACGCGCTCCACGTCCAGGTAGCTTTCGGCGGCGGCCCCGGGGCCGACACAAACGGTCCTTACGGCCCCATCCAGATGCGGTGCCCCGGCGTCCACCTCGGAATAGATGGCCACGTACTCCACCCCCAGGCGGCGGCAGGTACGGGCGATGCGAACAGCGATCTCGCCCCGATTCGCAATCAGAATTCGACGGAATAGCCGCATGGTTTACATCCTGAACACGCCGAAGCGCGTGTCGTCCTTCGGCGAACCCGCCGCCAGGGCAAGTGCCAGTGCCAGCCAGGCCCGGGTATCCTCCGGATCCACCACGGCGTCCACCCACATGTTGGCGGCAGCGTTGAGCGGATGGCTGCTCCGTTCATAGGTATTCCGGATGGGCTGCTTGAAGGCCTCCACCTCCTCACTGGAAAAAGGCTTGCCCTGTTTGGCGAGTTGGGACTCCCGCACCAGCGAAAGCACGGTTGCGGCCTGCTCGCCACCCATGACCGCAGTGCGGGCATTAGGCCACATACCCATCAGCCGCGGCCCGAAGGCGCGGCCACACATGGCGAAGTTCCCGGCACCATAACTGCCACCGATCAGCAGACTGTATTTGGGCACCCGGGCACAGGAGACGGCGCTGACCATCTTGGCTCCATGGCGGGCGATTCCGCCCGCCTCGTACTCCTGGCCCACCATGAAACCGCTGATGTTGTGCAGGAACAGGAGCGGGATGTCCCGCTGGCAGCAGATCTCAATGAAGTTCGCGGCCTTCTGGGCGCTCTCGGCAAACAGCACACCATCGTTGATCAGCACACCCACCGGAAATCCGCCGATGGCGCCGGTACCGCAGATGATGGTGTTGCCCCAGCGCTCCCGGTATTCCGTCAGCCGGCTGCCATCCAGCAGCCGCGCCAGGATCTCCCGGGCGGGAATGGGCTCACGCGGGTTGGCGCTGATGATGCCCGGAAGTTCGGCGGGATCGTACAGCGGGTCTTCCGGCAGGAGCGGCGGACCGACAGGTGCCGCACCGGGCTCCCGGGCGACAATCTCGCGTACCAGGGACAGCGCGTGGCGTTCGTCCACGGCGTAATGATCAGCCACCGCGCTGTCACGGGTATGCACGTCGGCACCGCCCAAGGTCTGGGCGTCCACCTCGACGCCGGTGGCGGCCTTCACCAGTTGCGGGCCACCCAGGAAAATCGTGCCGTTATCCTTGACGATGATGGTCTCGTCGCACATTGCCGGGATATACGCACCGCCCGCCGTGCACGAGCCCATCACAACCGCGATCTGCGGCAGAGCCATGGCGGACATTTCGGCGATATTCCGGAAAATCCGGCCGAAGTGATGCTCGTCCGGGAAGATATCCTCCTGCAGGGGCAGAAAGGCGCCACCGGAGTCCACCAGATAGATGCAGGGCAGCCCGTTCTCCCGGGCCACCTGCTGGGCACGGATGTGCTTGCGGATGGTGATGGGGTAGTAGGTACCGCCCTTGACGGTGGCATCGTTGGCCACCACCACGCAGGCGCGGCCGGACACGACGCCCACGCCGGTGATGATGCCGCCGCTGGGGATGTCGTCATCGTACAGGCCGTGGCCGCCGAGCTGGCCGATTTCCAGAAACGGGGTACCCATGTCCAACAGGGCGGAAATCCGTTCCCGGGGCATCATTTTGCCCCGGGAGGCGTGAACCTCCCGCGCACGGTCTCCGCCGCCGGTCACGGCCATGTCCCGCGCTGCGGCGATCTCCGCCCGCATGCGCCCGTACGCCTCGGCATTGGCCCGGAAGGCCTCGCCGCCCACATCAACACGGGACTGCAGTACGGCCATCAGACGTCTCCCGGCAGTCTCAGGCGCAGGATGGCGTTGCCGATGGATTTGCCGGTCTGGTCAAGACGCAGGGTGCTGGTGGCGCCACCACCCAGGGCGTTCTCCATGTACACCACCACCGCCTCGATATTGTCCATGGGATAAACATGCACCGGACCGTGGACCCAATCCCCGAACAGTGCCTTGACGCGGTCCGGCGTCACGGTTCTGAGAACGGTGGCGTAATGCTCGGGCTCCCGGGCTATGACGCCGATGGTGAGCGTGTTGCCCTTATCCCCGGAGCGGACGTAAGCGATGTCTCGCAGCAGTGCGGTCATGATCAGGCCTCCAGGATGTCGACGGACTGGCTGACGGCGGCGCGCGGAATCAGCGTCGGCCACACCGAGACCACGGGCCGGGGTTTCATTGGCGTGCCGAAGGACGTGCCACCGGGCCCCATGATCCAGAGCTGGGAACACGCCCGCCGCACCTTCTCCGCCTCCTCGCGGGTGCGGGTGCGCACGGCCACCCGCAGACCCACCTCGTTGAGGTCGTCGTGCTCGGGGATGGGGGCGGACGGCCCGTGTAAGGCGTTGATGCCCACCAGGTCGAAGTGGATCTGCTCCGCCTGAAGACCCAGACGCCGGAAGCGCTCACCCAGCGTCTCCCGGGCCTTGTGGGCCCGCTCCAGGGCGTACGGCCAGGGGAAGAACAACAAGCCCTCGCCGATCCAGCCGTCCTGATAGCCGACAATGAGCTTGAGCCGGTCGGGTTGCCCCTTGCCGGTCATGTTGTCCATTCGCACGCGGTCATCCCCCAGATCGGTCAGGCGCAGGGTGGTGAAATCGGCGATGCCGTCCGGCATGATGTAGTTCCCCGGGTCGGCGATCTCGTAGACCAGGTGCTCCTTGATGGTGTGGGCATCCACCCGACCGCCGGTTCCCGGCAGCTTGGAGATCACTGCGGAACCATCTGCCGCCACCTCGGCGATGGGAAAGCCCACCTCACCCATGCGTGGCATCTCGGCGAAGCGCGACGACATGCCGCCGGTACAGGCGGCAGCGCATTCCATCACGTGACCGATGGTGATGGCGGCCCCGACCCGGTCCGCGTGGGCGGCGTCGTAGCGCCAGCCCAGCTCGTGCATGATCGGCCCAACGTACAGGGCGTTGTCGGAGACGCGACCGGCGATCACCACGTCCGCCTCCTCGGCCAGCGCACCGGCGATACCGCTGGCGTCCGTGTAGACGTTGGCGGCCACCACACGGTCACGGATAGCGGCGAAGTCCTCATCACCGGTCTCCATGTTTGCCAGGGTCTCCCCGCTGGCCAGGAGCTCGTCCAGCCGGTGCAGGACGTCGTCACCCTCCACCAAGGCGACCCGGGTGCCCTTGAGCCCCTGCTCGGCGGCCGTCTCCGCCACCCGCCTGGCGCCGGCACGAGGGTTGACCCCACCCCCGTTGCAGATCAGCCGGGTCCCGTGCTCCCGGGCCAGAGGCATCAGGGTGCGCAGGTGCGGCACGATGTCCGGAATGTAGCCTGCCTCCGGATTCTTGAGTTTTTGCCGCTGCAGCAGGGCCATGGTGAGCTCCGCCAGGTAATCCATGGACATATAGTCCAGTTCACCTCCCTTCAGCAGTTCTTCCGCCGGATCCAGGGCATCCCCCCAGAATCCGGACCCTGCACCTATTCGGAGAGCATCTTTCATGGCTTTCACCTGTATCGTTAGGCTTGGCAATCGCGCGCACGGAGGCGTGATTCAGTCCTTCTTGAGAAAACGTCCCAAACGGCGCTTGTGCTCATCCGTTCGAAACGCAAAGCTCTGGAGATAGGCCTCGTACTCCAGGCTGGTCTCAAACCCCGTTTCGGCACCGAGACGCAACGCAAGCTTCGTGATGGTCGTGCCGCGCCGGGACTGGGCGGCGATATTCCGGGCGATCTCATCCACCCGCCCGACCAGATCCACGTCCGGCACCACATCCGCGAACAGCCCGAGTTCCCGCCCCCGGGTGGCGTCGATGGTGCCGCCGGTGAGCAGATAGTACGCGGCCAGGTTGCTGCCCAGGGCACGCTGCAGGAGTGTTGGCGCCCCCATGTCCGCCGCCGAGAGGCCGATGCGGGCGAACGCGAAGTGGTAACCTGCCGACTCGCCGGCCACGGCAAAGTCACAGGCCAGCGCCAGGCAGACGCCGCCGCCATAGGCAGGTCCGTTGACCGCCGCGATGATCGGGCGATCCAGACTGGCGATCCGCGCCACCACCTTGTTGTAGCCGCGGATCAGCTCGAACTCCCATTCCCGGTCCGTGCGTTCGGTGCTCATGATCTCGGCGAGATCCCCACCACCACCGAACACCGGTCCGTTGGCGGCCAGGACCACGACATGCACATCCGGATCCTGCTCCACCGCATCCAGGGCACGCAGCATGCTGGCGCTGAAGGTCACGCCCTGTGCATTCCGCTTCTCCGGCCGGTTGAGCACGATGCGCGCCACCGGGCCCGTTTTTTCCACCAGGATTTCTTGTTCCGCCATCATCGTGCCCTCAGTCCTCGTAACGCCCCAGCAACTCCCGCGCGATGACCATGCGCTGGATCTGGCTGGTACCCTCGCCAATCTGATACATCTTGGCGTCCCGCAGGATGCGCTCCACCGGGAAATCCCGGAGATAGCCGTAGCCACCGTGCAGCTCCACGGCGTGGTTTGCAGCGCGAATGGAGATCTCGGCCGCCATGAACTTCGCCATGGCCCCCTCGGCCTTCACCGGCAGGCCGGCGTCGTGCATACGCGCGGCGTTCAGGGTCAGCAGCCGCGCCGCCTCGATCTCCGCCGCCATTTCCGCGATGGGCCATTGCACCCCTTGGAAGGCGGCGATGGGGCGGCCGAACTGAACCCGCTCCTTCGCATAAGGAACGGCGGCATCCAGGGCGGCCTGAGCGAGGCCCACGGATAGCGCCGCCACATTGATCCGCCCCCGGTCCAGGGTCTGGGCGAACTGGCGAAAACCCCGCCCCTCCTCGCCAATCAGGTTTTCCGCGGGCACCCGGACATTGTCGAAGAACACCATGGCGGTGGGAGAGCCGTTCATGCCCATCTTCTTGTCGGCCGGACCGACGCTGAGGCCGTCCATGCCGCGCTCCAGGATGAAGGCGGACACACCCCGGGAGCCGGGCTCGTCGCTGGTGCGGGCGGTGACCACGAAGGTATCCGCCTCCGTGCTGTTGGTGATGAACGCCTTGGAACCGTTCAGCACGAAATGATCCCCCTGGCGCACGGCCCGCGAACGGCAGCCGGCGGCATCGGAACCGCCACTGGGCTCGGTCAGCCCGAAGGCGCCCAGCTTGCGGCCACTGGCCAGGTCGCGCAGGTACTTGTCCTTCTGCGCCTCGCTGCCGTGCTCGGCGATCACCGAGGAAGCCAGGCTGATATGTGCGTTCAGGGAGCTGCCAACGGCACCGGACGCCCGGGAAACCTCTTCCAGTAACAGGCAGACCATCACCGCATCGCAGCCGGTCCCCTCGTACGCCTCGGGGTGCGGGGCGCCCAGGTACCCCAGTTCGGCCATCTCCCGGAACAGCGCTGTGGGGAATTCGGCGGTACGGTCAATCTCGGCCGCCAGGGGGGCGATCCGGTCATCGGCGAAGCGCTTCACGGCCTCGTGGAACGCCTGCTGCTCCTCGGTCAACTGATACTTGTTCATTGCGCTTGTTGCTCCTGATCATTCTCCAGAAGCATCTGCCGCAGCCGATACCGCTGGATTTTTCCGGACCCGGTCAGCGGCAGTTGCTCCAGAAAGCTGACACCCCATGGGGTCTTGAAGCGGGCCAGGTTTTCCCGGCAGTAGGTCAACACCTGCTCCTCGTTCAGCTCCCTCCCGACGCGTGGCACCACGAAGGCGTGCACCACCTCGCCGCGAATCTCGTCCGGCTTGCCCACCACCGCCACCGATTCCACTTCCGGCAGCTCGGCGATCACGTTTTCCACTTCCTTCGGGTACACGTTGAACCCGTTGCTGACGATCATGTCCTTGGTGCGGTCCAGGATGTGGATCTCGCCGTTCGCATCCACACGGCCCACATCGCCGGTGTAAAGCCAGCCGTCCCGGAGCGAACGCGCCGTCTCCTCAGGCTGATTCCAGTAGCCGAGCATGAAAGTGTTGGACTGGAACACCAGCTCCCCTGGCTCCCCACGGGGCAGTTCCTTGCCGTCCAGGTCGACCGCACGCACCCGAAACCCGGGCAGCGGCTCGCCGCAGGAACTGGTGGTGGCGCTGTACGGATCCCGCTGGACGCTGGCCACCGGGGATATTTCCGTCAGCCCGTAACTCTCCACCACACCGACCCCCAGCTCCTGGCGGAGCATGGTCTTGAGCTTGAGGGACACCGGTCCGCCGCCCACGTCGATGAGCCGCAGGCTGCTGATGTCGCGCCCCTTGAGGTTGGCGGTGTCGAACATCCGGGCGAACATGGTGGGCACCCCCGCCAGGAAGGTAACCCGGTGGCGCTCCAGCAGGTCCACGGCGACTTTCTCGTCAAAACGGTCCATCAGCACGGTGGATGCACGGCTCAGTGCCGCCTGCAGCAGATCGAAGGCAAAGCCGAAGCTGCTGAACAGCGGCAGCAGGGTCAGAAACCGGTCGTCGGCACGGTAACCCAGCACCTCGGCGGTGCGAATCGCGTTCTCCACCAAGGCTCGGTGGGAGAGAAGAATGCCTTTCGGGCGGCCCGTGGTGCCGGAGCTGTATATCATCAGCGCCGCTTCTTCCGGATCCCGTCCCGGCGCGTCGTCCAGACGCTCCGCCATCGCAACCGCCTCGGCATAGGACCTCCAGCCATGGGGCGGCGCGGTGTCGGTGACCAGCCGGAGTCGCATCGACTCCGGCATCAGGTCATCCTGGAGTACCGGCAAAAACTCGCCGCTGGCGATGAGCGCGGCCGGGGTGCAGTCCGCCATCAATGTGGCAACCTCCCGGCGGGTACCCAGGGTGTTGATGGCCACGCCGATGGCGCCGCACAGGCCGCAGGCGATGAAGAACTCCACCAGCTCACGCGCGTTCCGGTGCATCGCGGCAACCCGGTCACCGGGCATGACGCCCCCGTCCCGCAGCACGGTGGCCAGGCGCCGGACCCGGTCGTAGGTCTCCGCGTAGCTCACCGCCGTGCCGTCCGGGAGCAACAGATGCACCCGGTCAGCGGAATCCTTTGCAGCCAGGTGAAACACCCGGTCAATGCGTTTATCACCGTCGCGCAGAAGCATCTCCTCCTCCATCCATTCCCGCGGTGTGATTTATTCGTTGTCCCGCGCCAACCCGGACAGCAGGGCGCCCTGGGGGCGTCCGGGCATACCGCACGCTAGACGTGCATGCGCTGCCCGCCGTCGATCATCACCGTCTCGCCGGTCATGAAGCCCGCCCGGGGCGACGCGAGGAACGCCACCAGATCACCGATTTCCTCGGGCTCGCTGACCCGCTTGAGGGGAATACGGGAGAGGATGCGCTTCGCCAGCGCCGGGTCGTCCAACGCGGCGGCGGAGATATCGCTACGCACGTACCCGGGAGCCACATTGACCACCCGGATGCCGTCTCGTCCCCACTCGGCGGCCAGGGAACGGGTCAGCCCCTCGATGCCGGCCTTGGAAGCGCAATAGGAAGCGGCGGCGGGCACACCCAGGCTGGCAAACATGGAACCGATGTTGATCACCACGCCGCCACGCTCCCGCAGATGCGGGTACGCGGCGCGGGCCAGCACAAATGCCGCTACCAGGTTGACGTTGATGACCTCACGGAAGGCATCCGGCGTGGTGTCCCCCACCCGGGCCTCGCGCATCACACCGGCGTTGTTCACCACGGCGGCAATGCCTCCGTGCCGTTCCGCGGCGTCCCGGGCGAACACCTCCAGGTCCGTGTCCGACGAGGCATCGCCCACGTGGACGGAGGCGGTACCGCCGGCTTCGCCGATCAGGTCCGCGGTCTCCGTCAGCGCGGACCGATCCCTGCCGAAACACGCCACTGGATACCCGTCCCGTGCCAGTGCCAGTGCGATCCCCCGGCCGATGTTCCGACTCGCGCCGGTGACCAGCGCCGCGCCGCTCACGCGCCTTTCTCCGGGGCCTGCAGGGCGCCCTTGTTAAGCCATTCACCGCCATCGATGGTAAACACCTCACCGTTGACGTAATTGGCAGCGTCGGAGCACAGGAACAGGCCTGCCTCCACGGTCTCCTCCACCGTCCCGAAGCGCCCGGCCGGCACCCGCTCCAGGATATGGTTGCGGGCGGCCTCGGTGGGCCAGAGCTTTTCCCGCGACTGCTCCGTATCGATAAACCCGGGGCAAAGGCAGTTAACCTGCACATTGCGGCCACCCCACTCGACAGCCAGGGTTTTCGCCATGGTGATCAGGCCGGCCTTGGCGGAGGCGGAGTGTGCGGTATTCGGTCCACCGACCCAGGCGTAGCTGGCGGTGACGTTAAGGATCTTGCCGCCGCCCTGCTCCAGCATCCGGAGCCCTGCGGCACGGGCGCAGAAAAACGAGCCGTTGAGCACGATGTTCACCACCGCCGTCCAGCCGTTCGGGGTGATGTCTTCCGCACGGGCCAGGAAGTTGCCGGCCGCGTTATTGATGAGAATATCCAGGCGGCCCGTCTCGTCGACGATTCGGGCTACCGCCGCTTCCACGGCGTCGGCGTCCCGGATGTCCAGCGGAACCACGAGGGCCTTGCCGCCGGCATCCCGGATCTCCTTCGCCACCGCTTCCAGACGATCCTCACGTCGGGCCGCCAAGACAACCGTGGCCCCAAGCTCCGCCAGTCGCAGTGCGAACCCCCGACCCAGACCGGTACCGGCACCGGTCACCATGGCCGTCTTGCCGTTGAACGATTCGAAACCCTTCATGACCCCCTCGACTCAGTGTCCGTGCAAGTACCCACAGGGCTTCTGCTCACCATATCCGGCAGCCTCAACTTCTGTCAATAAATTTAAAATTTAATTCCGCGATGTGGTCCTTTCACGTAATATAGGTGATAACAGGTCGGTCTTCACCCTGCTCCCGGCGCGGGCGGTGAACGGGTTTCACGGGAAGACAGACCGGGATTCGGGTGCGGGCCGGAGAGCAACCTACTCGTGAAACCAGAGCG
Source organism: Ectothiorhodospiraceae bacterium (assembly GCA_020831885.1). Taxonomy (GTDB): domain Bacteria; phylum Pseudomonadota; class Gammaproteobacteria; order Nitrococcales; family Aquisalimonadaceae; genus LSCE01. The sequence goes on along the minus strand of JAFIFU010000007.1, from coordinate 24,672 downwards.
CCATGGGAATAGTTCAGTGCTTCCCTTAAGCTACGCAAACGAGGCCAATGAACAGCCGTCGCCACGCCGGCGCCTACGGCATGATGACTGGACCAAGGTTTGGGGATGCTCTCGAACCACTGGAGCGCAATGTGAGTGACAGCGAAGAGATCACCAGAACCCATCAGAGCAGGAGCCGTCGGGATCCGCAGTTTCTCGCCATACTCGATAAGGCGTTTCGTATCCTGAGCGCGTACACTGTTTCCGACGTTTGGCTGGGCAGTACGGAGATAAGCATCCGGGCGGACCTCCCCAAGCCGACAGCATCCCGGCTTGCCCAGTCCCTGGCAGCGCTTGGCTATCTGCATTACTCCTCCCGGCGACGGAAATACCGACTGGGCCTGGGCGTGCTCAGCCTGGGCTACGGGGCCCGTTCCGAACTGACCATCAATGAGATCGCCCGCCCATACCTGCAACGGATCGCCGACGAGTTCGGCGTGCACGCCTCCCTCGTCGGCTACAGCCAAACCGACGTGATGCATCTGGATGTCTGCCATAGCAGCAACACGCTCATGACCCTGCGACTGGAACCGGGGTCTCGTATTCCGCTGGCAGGCACCGCCACCGGTCATGCGTTACTGGCCGCCCTGGACGAAAAGGAGCGCGCCTACCTGATGAAAGAACTGGAACGGCGACACTCAAAACACTGGACGGAGCTGCGCCGGGGTATCGAGGCGGACATCGAACACGTGGAGCGCATCGGCTACACCCGATCGGAAGGCGGCTGGCACACGGATATCAACGGCGTCGCCTGCCCGTTACGCCTCGGTCCCGGTGATCCGGTCCGGGCGATTTCCTGCGGTGCGCCGGCACGCCATCTGCCGCGCAGGAAAATGGACGTGATCGGTCGCCGGTTGTTGGAGGTGGCCCGGGATATCGCACGGGAAATCCAGCGGGCGGAAGGCAGGACGGATGAGCGGGAGACCGCCGGTCACCATGCCGGCAGACACAGCGGCTGACGCTCAACGATTCCCTAATCATCCCAGAAGGTGAGGCCGAGCTCCGCCATCCGGTTGGAGATTTCCCCTGCCACATTGGCCAGCGCCGGACCCAGCGTTTCCCGGACATGCGCGACAGACAGCGAATGGGGGGCGAAGGCACAGTTGAGGGCCAGGACCACATCACCCTGATCGACGATCACCGGAACCGCCAGTGAGCTGATCTCGCGACGGTACTCACCCTCCAGAAAACAGAACCCATGCTGCCGCAGTTCCTGGATACTCTTCTCGATACCGACGATCTGTTCATCCGCCCCTTCACCGGCCGCCTCGCCGATCTGCCCGAGATGCCAGGCCCGGCGAGCGGGCGGCAAACCGAACAGATAGGCCCGCCCCATGGCGGTGCGGGCCATGGGCACCATGGCGCCCACCCGCATGCGCCTGGGTGTGGCGTCCCGACCGTGGCAGTAGACGATGTACACCATGAAATCCCTGTCGCCCCCGCCAAGGGCTACGGCGATATTGAAGCGATCCGCAAGCTCCTGCATCAGCGGTTCGGCCACCTTCCGCACGGGAAGATTGGCCATCAATGCACGGCCGGGGTGGGCCCCCTTGTCGCCCAACTGGTAGCCGCCGGTGGTCTCTTCCCTGCGCAGATAACCCAGCCGCGTAAGGGTGTAGGTGAAACGGGCCAGGGTCGAATTGGGCAGGCCGGTGCGCGCCACCAGCTCATTGTGGGTCAGCGTGACGTTCTGTGCCTGAAACGCCCGCAGGACATCGAGTCCGCGCTTCAGGGAAACCGCACTTCCTTCACTGCTTCTGGCCATCCAGGCTTGCACCGTCATTGTCAGATCCAAGAGACTGATTATCCCGGCGTTCCCCGGGCGGGAGCAACCCTGTCCGGGAGAACGGCCGCGGCGGACGTCCGTATCCGGGCGTCACGCCGGTCCGCCCGGCGCGACGCACCGCCGCCCCCGGGCACGCTGCAAGGTTCCGCGGCGCATCATGGGAGTGGATTCGCGTTTCCTCACTGGCTCCCGTGGGTGTCGCTGTCATTATCCAGCACTTTCAGCACCGCCGGGAAATACGCCTTTCCGTAGCCCAGTTCCCTGGCCATCCTGAGCCGTTCCTCCGCCACCCGCGCACCGTGCGCATCCACGCCCACATCACCGGCCAGATCAAGGGCATACGCGATGTCCTTGAGGGCGTACTCGGTGGAGAAGGCGTTTTCCGGAAAAACCCCCGGCAGCATGGCCTTCATCCCGTGGTTACGCAGGGCGAAGCTATCCGCGGAACCCTTGGACAAGGTCTCCAGCAGCAACTGCGGATCCATACCGGCCCGCCGCCCGATCGCCATCGCCTCCGCCAGGGCGGCCACGGTCTCGAACAACACCATGTTGTTGAGCAGCTTTGCCACCTGCCCGCACCCCACGGGACCGCAATGGGTGATATCGGTGGCGGTGGCGCCCAGCAACGGGCGGAGGCGCCCGAACACCGCGTCAGTACCGCCCACCATGATGCTGAGGGTACCCTCCTCGGCCGCCGCCCGGGTGCGGGCGATGGGTGCGTCGGCGAAGTCGATATCCCGTTCCGCCAGCGCCGTGGCCACTTCCCGGGCCACACTCACCGGGCAGGTGGACGTGTCCACGACGGTGGTCCCGGCGCGGGCGTGCGCTCTGATGCCCTCACGTCCGAGCACCACCTCCCGCACCTGCTCACCGCCGGGCAGGGACATCATCACAACATCCGCCACCCGCGCCAGTGACGCGACGCTGTCCGCGGCTTCAACGCCATCCGGGGCAAGACGCTTCAGAGGCTCCGGGCGCGGATCGAAGGCGATCACCCGGTTTCCGGAATGGCGGGCAATATTGCGGCACATGGGTTCGCCCATGACGCCGAGGCCGATGAACCCCACGGTGGTATTGCTGCTGACCATGCCATTCTCCATACGGGCACTCCTATCTGCGGTAACGCCAGTGCACGGGCTCGCGTCCCGGCACCGGCGAGCGGAAACTGTACAGGGTCTCACCGAGAAGTGAGCCCATGTAGGCGGTCCGGCGGTCAGGCCCGCCAAAGGCGATACTGGCAATGTTGCGCAGGCGTTCGCTGCGCACGGTGTAAAAGTGATCCCGTCCCATGCGGCGCTCCTGGACGGCGCGCTCCACCTGGTCCACGAAGTCCGTATCGCTGTCTTCGAGGATGAGCTGATCCCCGCCGTCCCGGTCCACCCGGTACAGCCGGTTGCTGACGATGCTGGTCACCCAGAGTCCGCCTTCCTCGTCGAACTCGCAGCCATCCGGAAACGCGCCGCGGCCGAACTGGGCGAAGGTCTCCCCCTGGCCCAGGACACCATCTCGCAAAGGAAACCGCCGGATGCGGCGTCCGAAGGTCTCGCTCACGTAGAGATGAGCGCCGTCGGGGCCCACCCGGCATTCGTTGGTGAAGGCCAGACCATCTGCCACGATGCGCGCGCCCTTGCCGTCCACCACCGCCACGAAGCCATCCGCCACATCCGGGGTGTAGGCCTTGAAGCGCGGCAGGGAGGTGGTGCTGACCGTGATCCAGACACGGCCATCGGCGTCAATGCACACGAAGTTGGCGGCGGACAGGGGCTGCCCGTCCACTTCGGTGAGGAACGGCAGGATGCCGCCCTCACGGTCCAGCTTCCAGATCCCGCCGGCTTCGCCGATATTGGCTATCAGAAAGGTCCCATCGGGCTGCATGGCGATCCCGTTGGGAATCAGCTCATGGCCTTCCACTTCCGGGATGTCGCTCAGCGGCGTGACCCGGCCGTCCGAGGTCACGTGACTGACCCCGCGGGCCCGGTGCGAAACATACATGTCCCCGGACTCCGTGCAGAGCACGCACTCGGGGCGATGGAGCCCCCTGGCCACTTCGCGGATATCCTCGGGCTTGAGGCGGAAATCCTCCCAGCGCACGGTTGTCATTGTGTTTTCTCCCCCATGATCACCTTGCTCACAACCCCCAGTAGACAGTCTTCGCCTGCTGGTAGGCACGCAGCCCATCCACACCCTTCTCCCGGCCCAGACCGCTGTCCTTGAAGCCGCCGAACGGTGCGGCGATGCTGAGCTGCTTATAGGTGTTGACCCACACGCTGCCCGCATCCACTGCCCGGGCAACCCGCCAGGCCGCCTGATAGTTCCCGGTCCATATCCCGCAACCCAGACCGAAATCAGTGGCATTGGCCAGCCGCACGAGATCGTCCTCCGTACTGAAACGGACCACCGTGAGCACCGGGCCGAAGATCTCCTCGCGGAACACCCGGTGGGTCTCATCAACATCGGTGAGGATGGTCGGCAGGTAGTAGGCGCCGGCCGCATAGTGACTGCCCGTGGGGCGCTGGCCGCCCAGCGCCACGGTGGCACCCTCCTCCCGCGCAATGGCCACGTACCGTTCCACCCGCTCCCGATGGGCGAAGGCCGCCAACGGGCCCAGATCCGTATCCGGCGCCGCGGGCGGCCCCACGCGCAAGGCGCGGGCGCGCTCCAGCAGGCGCTCCATGAAAGCGGCATGGATGCTATCGTGCACAAGCACCCGGGAGCCGGCCACACAGGACTGCCCGCCGGAGGCGAAAATGCCGTCCGCCACGCCGGCTGCGGCCCGCTCCAGGTCCGCATCGGCCAGAACAATGTTCGGCGACTTGCCACCCAGCTCCAGGATCACCGGGATCAACCGCCGGGCCACAGCCTGGGCGATGGCCTTGCCGGTCTCGGTACCCCCGGTGAACGACACCATGCCCACGCCGGGGTGCTCGATCAGCGCCTTGCCCACATCCCCCCGGCCGGGCAGCACGCTGACCAGGCCGGGGGGCAGACCGGCATCCACACAAACACGGCCAAGCTCCAGCGAGGCAATGGAGGTCCACTCCGCCGGCTTCATGATCACGCCATTGCCCGCGGCAAGGGCGGGGGCGAGTTTCTGCGCCCCCATCGTGAGCGGGGAGTTCCAGGGGGTGATGGCGGCCACCACCCCCACGGGCTCGTGGACCGTCATGGACAGGTAGTTGCCACGCGCCGGTGGCAGGCTCTCCGGCAGGGTCTCGCAGACCGCTGCGTAATAGCGGAAATAGGAAGCGGCGCTGTTGACCTGGCCCAGAGACTCCTTGTAGGTTTTTCCGTTCTCGCTCACCTGCATCCGGGCGATCTCGTCTGCACGCTCGCGGATCAGCTCGCCGATCCGATAGAGGACGTCGGCACGCTGGTGGGGAAGCAGCCGGCTCCACCCTCCCTTGTCCACAGCCGCCCGGGCGGCGGCCACCGCGTGTTCCACCTGGCGAACCGACGCGGTTCCGGCAATCCCGTACAGGCTCCCATCCGCCGGATTGATGGCCTGAATGGGTTCCCCTTCGCCCGGAACCCATTCTCCGGCCAGCAGCAGCGCGCGAGGCGTGGCGGCACCGCCTTCCATCAGGCGGTCCCTCCCTGGGCGGTAGTCCCGGCAGTGGCGCTGGCACCGGCGCTGCTGCCGGCGATACGTCCGAACACGGCGCCCGCCATCAGACCGGTACCACCCGGGTAATTGAAATAAAACAGGCCGCCCACCAGTTCCCCGGCAGCGTAGAGCCCCGGGATGGGCTCACCCTCGGTATCCACGACCTGGGCGTCCTGGGTGATACGCAGGCCACCAAAGGTGAACGTGATGCCGCAGGTCACCTGAAACGCCTGGAAGGGCGGCTCATCGATGGTGTTGGCCCAATTGGATTTGGGCGGTGTGATCCCCACGGTACAGCGCTGATCCTTCCGGTTGGGATCGAACGGGACCTCCTGCCGCACGGCTGCGTTATAGGCATGCACATTGTCCAGAAACGCCTGAGCGTCCACGCCATCCAGCTTCTCCGCCAGTTCCTCCAGGGTATTCGCCTCCACCTTGGTGACCTCGCGGATGCGGTACTCATCACGCAGCAGATGGGCCACCTTGTTATCGAACACCTGCCAGGCGAACTGCCCGGGCTGCTTGAGCACCTCGCGGCCGTACTTGGCATACGTGTAGTTCCGGAAGTCCGCGCCTTCATCAATGAAGCGCCGGCCTTCGGCGTTGATCACAATACCAAAGGGGTAGCTGTGTTTCTGGAAGCTGTCGCCCACACTCAGATCACCGAACTCCGGCGCATTCTGCTCCCAGGCCACGGCGTGACAACCGGACCAGTTTCCATAGGGCATGGCGCTGACCTCCAGAGCCATGCGGATGCCGTCACCGGTGTTGAAGCGTGTGCCGCGCACCTTGGCGAGATCCCAGCCCGGACCCAGATAGCGGGTGCGCCATTCGGCGTTTGCCTGGAAGCCGCCGGCCGCCAGGACCACGCTGCCGGCGCGGATCTCCCGGGTGCGGCCGCCGGAGCGGACGCGAGCACCATGCACGCCGTCGTCGTCCGCCAGCAGTGCGATGGCCCGGGTACCGTACAGTATCCGGATACCCGCCTCACGACAGGCCTTGGTCAGCGCTTCCACCAGTCCTGGACCACCCCCCCACGCCTCGAACGTGAGCCCGCCCCAGAACCTGAACCGCCCGTCCACCTTGAAAGCCTGCCGGCCGTAGATGGGCGCGAAGCGTACGCCCTTGGAGCGCATCCACAGCATGGTATCCTGGCTGCGGCGTACCAGCGTCTCCACCATGTCCGGGTCGGCACGGTATTCGGTCACCGTGGCCATGTCATCGAAGAAGCGGTCCTCGGTGTAGGTGCCGAAATCCGTGTTCTCGATCTCTTCCTTGCTGAGGTCCGGCGTGATCCGCAGGACGTCATCCAGACCGTTGTAGACCACCCGCATGGCTCCGGCCGTGAAGGTGGTGTTGCCGCCCCGCTCCGCCTCCGGCGCCCGCTCCAGAACCATGACGGACGCCCCCGTCTCATGCGCGGACAGTGCCGCACACAAGGCGGCATTGCCGCCGCCAACCACCAAAACGTCGCAGTCGTTCATGCATGTCCTCCGAGGTGTCAATGGGCCACCCTGGCGCCTGCGGGCCGCCCGTTCTTTCAAGCGTGCTGTGCCGGATCTGGAACCCGGACCGTCTCAACCGCGGATGCGGTCGAGCACGGGCAGGATGTAACGTTGGAACCGGGCCGGATCCTCGCTCATCGGGAAATGGCCAAGCCCTTTCATCACCGTGACCTCAGCCCCGGGAATCCGGTCGGCGGTACGTGACGTATCCTCCGGGGTGCAGGAAAAGTCGTACTCCCCGGTCAGCAGGTAGAGCGGGCAGCAGCCGGTGTCGATACGCGTCACCTGATCGCGCAGATCGCCGTCCACCCGGTAGAAGTACAGATCGCCCTTGAAGATCCCGGGGCCGCCTTGCATGTAGTGCCAGAGCGTCTCATGGCGCCTTTCGTCCGGCACCTCGGGGCCGATCAATCCGGAGACCAGGGCCGCGCAGACCTCACCCCCGTGAACATCCGGTCGGTGCAGCCAGGCGGTGTCGTACCACGGCGCCTGGAAGTCGGCCGACTCCAGGCCGATCAGGGCACGGAATTCTTCTGGATGATGAATGGCCAGATTCAGCACGATGCGCCCGCCAATGGAGCACCCCATCACCACGGGCCGTTCCAGCTCCAGACCGGAGCAGAATGCGCGAATGGTCTCCGTGTAGAGCCGGGTGGTAAGACGGTACTCCTCGTCCTGCCAGCCCGAGGGCGGATTGGATTTCCCGTGCCAGGGCAGGTCGAACGCAATGACCCGATAGTGGTCCGTGACGACGGCATCGGTCATCAGATGGCGGAACTGCCGCCCATCCGCACCAGCGGTATGCAGACAGACCAGCGGAATGCCCTCACCCGCCTCTTCATAGTAAACCCGGTGCTGTCGCCCCTCGATGGCCAGGTGGACATAGCGCCCCACGATCGGTTCGATATACGCGCCCATTGTCTCAGCCCCCCTATCGGTTCGCGGCGCCGACAGCACATCCTTGATGTACTGGAGGTTGGCCATGAATGGATGCAGATCGCCCTCCATGCGGAGGAAACCCCGCTTGGACAAGGCGAACAGATCATGCCAACCGGGCTCCGGGACCGGCTCCCAGAACCGCAGCCAGGTGTCCGCATCGCCCCTGATGGCGAACCGCCAGGGGCGCATCAGCACAGGGCCGGCCTGGAGCGCTATGCGGCCGCCGGACACGCCGACGTAGTATTCCGCGCCGCCCAGGGTCACCAGGAACTCACCGGAAAGCCAACGCCCCCGGCGCACGAGCGGTTCACGGCCGTTGACCAGTTCGGGGATACGCTCGAAACGGCGTTCCGCTCGCCGCTGCGCGGATTCGCTCATGACTGCCCCCGCTTGGACCTGACCAATATCCGGATCAACATCCCTTCCACTCCGGTGCGCGCTTCTCGGCGAACGCACGCGGCCCTTCCTGGGCGTCCCGGCTCCGGTAAACGGGCTCATAGATCCGGGCGGCATCCTTCAACCCCTGCTCACAGCCCACGTTCATGGCATTGAGAATGCTCGCCTTGCCGGCGCGGACAGACAGGGGCGCATTGCCGCAGATGTTCCCGGCAAGTGCCTGCGCCCGCTCGCGGACCGCGTCCGGGGTCGGCTCCACGTAGTTCACCAGCCCCAACGCCTGGAGCCGTTCGATGGGGAACATCTCGCCGCAGAGGGTCATCTCCATGAGCACCGGCTGCGGCAGCATCCAGAGCAGGGGCACCCCCCAGGGAGAACCACGGCCGATCTTGGATTCGGTGATGCCGCCGCGCGTCCCCGCCAGGCCCACGCGCAGATCGGCGTTCAGGGTCAGCATCATGCCGCCGGCGGCAAAGTGGCCTGTCATGGCCGCGATGATGGGCTTGCGTACCGAGCGCATGCGTTGGTGAAAAGGATCCTTGATCAGCGTCAGCACATCCCGGCCTTCCCGCTCCCGGATCTCCGCCGCCTCCTTCAGATCCATGCCGGCGCAGAACGTGCCGCAGTCAGCGGAGGTCAAAACCACCACGTTCACGGCGTCATCGGCATCCACTGCCTCCCAGAGCGCATGCAACCGGTTTGCCAGTTCCACGGACAGGGCATTCCGGCGCTCCGGCCGGTTGATGGTGACGGTTAACACCCCATCCCGCAGCTGTGTGGGCAAGATGTCGTCTGAACCCGATGCTGTCCATTGCTGGCCACTCATGCCGCCGTCCCGCCCAGATACGCTTGCCGGATGTGGTCATCGTGGAGCAGATCCTTGCAAGGCCCTTCCAGGGCCAGACTGCCGGTCTCCAGCACGTAGCCATAGCTGGACAACTGCAGGGCGAGCTTGGCGTTCTGCTCGACAATCAGAACCGTGATGCCCGTCTTGTTGATGCTGCGGATGATCTTGGCCACTTCCACGATGATCTTCGGCGCCAACCCCAGCGACGGTTCGTCCAGCAGCAGCACCCGCGGCCGGCTCATCAGCGCCCGGCCGATGGCGCACATCTGCTGCTCGCCACCGGACAGGCTACCGGCGAGCTGGTCGCGGCGTTCACGCAGTCGCGGGAAGTATCCGAAAACGGCTTCCAACTGCTCCTGAAAGCCTTCCCGGGCGTGACCGGTATAAGCGCCAAGACGAAGATTCTCGTAGACCGTCAGGCCGGGAAACAGCCGGCGGCCCTCCGGCGCCAATGTGACACCGGCGGACACCATCTGGTGGGCCTGGTGGCTTGTCACGTCCTGGCCATCGTAGATGATCCGACCGCTGGAAACCGGCACCAGCCCGGCCAGACAGCCCAGCGTCGATGATTTGCCCGCGCCATTCGCGCCAAGGATACAGGTGATCGACCCATTCATGATTTCCGCATTCAGGGTTTTGACCGCGGAAATGGGGCCGTAATCAACACAGAGATTTTCCAGTTTAATCAAGCTCAAGGTCGACCCCCAGATAGGCTTCGATGACATCCGGATTCTGCTGAATCTCTTCCGGAGACCCTTCCGCAATGAGCCGCCCCCGGTCGATGACCAGAATCCGGTCGCAGACGCTGGTGACCATGGCCATATCGTGCTCCACCAGGACCACATCGATTCCTTTCACGTCACGGATGAGTTTTATGAGCTGCCCCATCCTCTCGGTTTCCACCGCATTGAGCCCGGCGGCCGGCTCGTCCATGAGCAACTGGCGGGGACCCGCGGCCAGTGCCATGGCCACACCCAGAACTTTCTGCCGACCGTAGGAGAGCTCGCCGGCGGCCCGGTCCCGGTAGGATGTCAGTTGAACGAAGTCAAGGACCTCGGTCACCAACGATTCCGCCTTCCGGCGAAACTCCTTTACCCGCCGCCGGTTGAACAGCGACGTGGGCCGTCCCAGTTGATTGAACTGGTAACCGATGCGGATATTTTCCTGCACCGTCTTTTCGGTGAACACCGTGGCGGCCTGGAAGGTCCGCACGATACCCAGATTGGCCACCTGTTCGGGTTTAAGCCCGGTGATATCCTTCCCGTCGAAATGCACCGTACCCGCGGTAATGGGAATCGTCCCGGTGATCAGATTGAACAGGGTGCTCTTGCCCGCACCGTTGGGGCCGATAACGCCGAGAATCTCCCTCTCCCCGGTGGAAAAACTCACGTCATCGACAGCGCTGAGCCCGCCGAACCGTTTCACCAGACCTTTGGCTTCCAGCAATCCACTCATTTCACTTGCCTCCAGGCCAGGATCTTCATGAATCGCTTGCCCAGACTACGGCTGGAATCGGTGCTCAGAGACTTTATGACACCCACAACGCCGTCCGGCAGGAATTTCAGGAAGAAAATCAGGATCAGACCATAGAAGAGAATCTGGTATTCCTGGCTATCCCGCAGCAACTCCGGTAACGGCACCAACATGACGGCCCCGATCACAGCGCCGAGGGGGAGGGCGATGCCGCCGAGGATGTTCATCACCAGGGCATCCACCGCTGTCCAGAAGGTGAACGATTCCGGCGTCACGAACGTGAAATAGCTGGCGTAAAAGCCACCGGCGATCCCCGCCATGAAACCGCTGACAATGAAAATGCCAATGCGGTAGCCCAGGGCGTTCACACCCAGGGAACGGGCGAGATCCTCGTCATCGTGCAGGGCGTCGATGACCGCACCGGTTTCCGTGCTGTAAATCCAGCGCAGAATCAGGTAGGCCAGGGCCGCCAGCCCCAAGGCGAACAGATAGCTGTATGAGCGATCGCGTAACACGAAGCCGAAAAGTTCGGCCCTGGGCACGCCGAAAATGCCATTGTGACCACCGAACAGGCTGACCCAGTCAATGAACATCAGAACGATGATCTCACCGAAGGCGAACGTGAGCAGGACGAAATACACGCCTTTCACCCGCAACATCACGGGACCGGTAATGGCGGCCACGAGCGCCCCCACCAGACCGGAACAGATGAAAGCCGGAAGAAACGGGACATCCAGACGCAGCATGAGCAGCGCCGCGGTGTAGGCGCCCAGCCCCATGATCGCGCCGTGCGCCAGGGAGAGCTGGCCCATCCGCAGCATGAGATTCATGCTCAGCGCCAGGATCGTGAACATCCAGACGGAAACACCGATATGGGTGTAGAACGTGTTGTCCACCAGAAATGGCCATACCACGATCGCAACGAAACCCAGTGCCAGGAGTACGCTTCTCATCGTCATTGTGCCCGCCCCATCAGTCCACTCGGTTTGAAGAGCAGTATCAGCACCACCATCCCGAAGGCGATCATGGTGGCAATCGTCGAACCGAAGAAGGTGGAGAACAGGGACTCCACGAATCCCAGCAACAATCCACCGACAACGGCACCCGGAATGCTGCCCAACCCACCGAGGATGACAACGATGAAGGCCATCATCATGGGAACATCACCCATGAACGGCGAGATCGTGTAGACCGGAGCCATGAGGGCGCCGGCCAGGCCGGCCAGAAGGCTGCCGACACCGAATGCCAGGCTGTAGATGAACCCGGGCCGAATGCCCTGCAGCGCAGCGGCGGCCGGATCCTGGGCGACAGCCCGCATCGCCAGCCCGTAACGGGCATAGCGGAGGAACAGATAGAAGGCGATCAGCACCGCCAGGGCAATCACCCCCACCACGATCCGGTCACGGGGAATGAAGACACCGGCCACCTGCAGCACCCCGGTGACAGGCCGGGCAACGGACTGCTCCTGGGGGCCGAACAGGATGGCCGCGAGTGCCTGCAGCGTGATGGCCACGGCCAGGGCCATGATCATGGAATTCAGTTCGCGGCCGACAAAACCGCGGAGCAGGACCCGCTCCACGATAACGCCCAACAGGCCAACGCACAGCACCGCGAAGACAATGGACAGGTAGTAATTGAATCCAAGAGTTCCGAACAGGAGCAGGATACCGATGGCACCCACCATGTAGAACTCGCCATGAGCAAAGTTCACCACACGCATGATGCCGAAAATCAGCGTGAATCCGAGAGCCATCAGGATGTAAATCAGGCCAAACGTCAGACCGTTCACTGCGATCTGTATAGTTAGCTGGAGCATGTTACTCACCGACGTTGTGCAGGGCGCGACCAGAAAATGAATCCCCGGCCCCGTGGGCCGGGGATTCTCCCGCGTTTACTCCACGGCGATCCGGTCCACGATCACCTCTTTACCGTCCTGGATCAGACCAACGAACGTCGGCGTCTGGAGCTGATTGTTGTTACCGTAAAGCTCCTCGCCACCCCAGACCAGGGTGCCCTGCATGCCCTCGTACGGGGCCATCGCGAGGAGTTCGGCACGCACCGCTTCGACGTCCTCGACGGTGCCGGCACGCTGCATGGCCTCGAAAAGCATGTGGGCAGCGTCATAGAAGAAGACGTTGAAGGCGTTCATGGGCGGCGGATAGATCTCAGCGTAAGCCTCCTCCATTTCCGCGTACTTGGGATTTTCCGTGTCGGCGGCAACGTAGACGACGGTGCCTTCCGCAAACTCCTTGCCGGCGGCATCCACGATCTCCGGCACACCCGGACCGCCGATCTTGGAAAACATCCCCTGATAGCCCATTTCCCGGGCCTGCCGGATAATCAGCCCGGCGGTGCCCGGCGGCGTGGTATCGAGCTCGATCAGATCCGGCTGCTGGGCCATAATCCGCGTCACGAACGGCTGAAAGTTCCGGGTGGCACGCTCGAAGAGCTCGGTACCGACGATGTCGTACCCGAACTCTTCATAGGTGGCCACCTGACTCTTCTGGCTATCCCAGCCGGTCTGATCGTTGGGCGAAATGATGGCCACCCGCTGGATATCCGGGTGGTTTTCGTTGATCCACCCCACGATCGGCCCCACATATTCCGCAGTGGTTGGCAGCACACGGTAGGTGTACTGGGGATTGTCCGCCAGCGTCTCCGGCGTGTAGCTGTTCACCAGTGCGAGAATGCCATGCTCCTCGTACATGGGCTTGACCGCGAGGGCAGCACCGGAACCAAGCGGCCCGAGTACGAAATTGACCCGGTCCTGCTCAATCAGCCGGGTCACGGCGGCAACGGCGCGGGCCGCCGCGTAACCATCATCGTAGGAACGAACCCGGATCTGATACGTCGTGCCGTTGACGGTCAGACCGCCGGCCTCGTTGATCTCCTTGGCGGCGATCCTGGTGCCACCATCCACACCCCGGCCCCATTCCGAACCGGGCCCCTCCAGCGCACTGACCACACCAATGGTCAGGACCTCATCCGCGCTGGCCTGAAAGCTACCGAAAGCGGCAAGCCCCGCGACGGCAATCACCCCTGCCTGAATCGATTTTCTCATCACTATCTCTCCTCCTCACATAGACGCAGCGACCGGCGTACGGCTGCTGACCTCTCTTACCCTCCCGGCGGCACGGCTTTCGATCCGTGCACGCAAGGAAAAAGTCGCTGTTTTGTCACGCCGCTGCGCAACAGGGCGCCGCCGCCGGGGATCACGGGAAGGGCCGGGCATCAGGAAAGGATGCTGTACCCACATGTATCCTAATGTATACAACGCACCAGAACCGGTCAACTGGCAACTCCCCGCTGCCCCGGCCGGCTGCACCGGACCGGATTCGCTCTTCCCCGTCACTGAGGCTGGCCCTCGAATTCCAGCGCCATGTCAACGGCGTCGTAGATCCCACGGGTCATCAGACCGGGCTCATAGGCATCCGCCAGCACCGCGTCGGCACGCACCGACTCCGTGGGTTCCCCTGCATGTACCGCCGACTCCCTCCAGGCCGCCGGATCCTCGTAACGGGGCTTCCCTGTATCTCCGATAACGATGTGATCCGCCCAGCGGATGTCCCCGGCTTCCAAGCCGTCGATATCGCGGGCGATCCGCAAATCCACCCGGCGCGTCTCCAGCAGCTGCCGGTTGGCCTCCCGGTAGCCGGGGTGCGCATCCAACGCCACATCCCGCGCCGGCACGCGCAATCGCACCTCGCAACCGGCAGCCCGCAGCAGCGCTCCCGCCTCCACCGTCGCCAGGTCGGCGCCGTAAACCAGAACCCGTTCACCGGCCCCTGGCGCCACATCACCGGAGAGCACCCGGTAAACGTCCACTGCGTCGGTATGCCGCTGCAGCAAGGCGTCATCCACCGGTTGATAGTTGTGAACCCGCCAGGTCGCATCGACCCGGGACGACGGAACCCAGTCCGCAAACCGGACACCGACCCCCGCAGCACGGCGATGCGCTGCGGCAATCACTTCCTCGTATTCCTCCTGACCGGGAACCCCGGCACGCCAGCGCTGCATGCCGCCCAGTACACCGCCGGGAGTCGTTACGGTGACCTGATGCCCACGGCGAGCCGCAATCCAGGCCGCGGTCAGCGCCGACAGCGAGGCGCCCAGGACCCGCACACGCATCGGACGCGCAGCGGGCGAGACGACATGGCGCCGTTCGAGACCCACCGCGGGATTAACCGGACAGATACTTTCCGGGCGGGACGAGCGCCCCAGACACACGTTGCAGCCCAGGCACCACATCACCTCCTCGGACCGCGCCTCTCGCACCTTGCGGGGAAGATGCGGATCGGCGATCGAGGCTCGCCCGAACGCGGCCAGATCCACCAGGCCGTCTGCCAGCGCCCGCTCTGCGATCTCAGGCCGTTTAATACGGCCCACGCCGATCACCGGCATGGGGGAGACCTCCCGCCGCAGGGCACCTGCCAGATCCAGCCAACGCCCCTCCGGCTCGCCGGTGATCATTGACAGGCGATTGAAGGAGGCATAGACACCCACCGATACGGAAAGGGCATCCACCCCGGCGTCCGCCAGCCTCCGCGCCACCTCAATGGACTCCGGGAGATCCAGCCCATCCGGAACGAACTCCCGGGCGCTGATGCGGACGGAGACAGGAAAACCCTGCCCCAAGGCGCTTTTGATGCCGGCAACAATGTTCAGGAGGAACCGCATACGGTTCGACAACGAACCGCCGTAGTGGTCTGTTCTGATGTTGGAATAGCGGGACAGGAAGCCACCAACGAGGTAACCGTGGGCGCCATGGATTTCCACGCCCTGGAATCCGGCCTCGGCCAAGCGGCAGGCGGCCTCCACGAAGGCGCGCTCCATGTCCTCCACTTCGTGGGTTTCCAGCGCCCGGGGCTCCTCCCGGTTCAGCGGACACGGGATGGCCGAGGCGGCCACCAGGGGCATGCCGGTGATGGCGCTGCGGGTCTGGCGCCCGGCGTGGCTAAGCTGCCCGAACAGCACACCGTCGTAGCCCTGGACCCGCTCCGCCAGTCGCCGAAGCCCCCCCAGGAAACGGTCGTCGTGGGCCATGGCCATCCGGGGCATCACACGTCCGGACGGATGGACACCGATGTTCTCGGTCACGACCAGCCCGTAGCCGCCGGCGAAGCGCGCCTCCAGGTAGTCGATTAAACGGTCGCCGATGACCCCGTCCGCTTCGGCAAAATTGGTGGTCAGTGCCGGCACCACGAAACGGTTCGGCACGGTGACCCGACCAAGCCGCAACGGCGAATACAACCGCGGGTATCCGGTGTCATCCCCCGCGTCCATGACGCTGTCTGTCTGCCCGGGTTGGCTCATCACAGCAGCCCCAGGGATTTCGCAATGACCATCAACTGAATCTCATTGGGACCCTCGCCGATCCAGGCCTCCGGCGCATCCCGATAGAGACGCGCAACCTTCATCTCTTCCATGTAGCCTGCGCCGCCGTGCAGCAGCAGCGCCGTGCTGGCGGACTGCATGGCCAGTTCGCTGGCCAGCAACTTCGCCATGGACGCCTCACGGGTGCATTCCTGGCCCGCCATGAACAGACGGGCGGCGCGATAGATCATCAACCGTGCCGCATCGGCCCTGGCCGCCATATCGGCCACCTTGAAGGCCACACCCTGGAACTTGCCGATCTCCTGACCGAAGGCCCGGCGTTCGCCGGCATAACGCAATGTGTGATCCAGCGCCTCCTGACCGATGGCGAGCCCCCGGTTGGCCACCAGAATCCGCCCTTCGGTGAGTGTTTGCTTGAGCTGCGTGAGTCCGCGGCCGATTTCCCCCAGCACCCGGGTGCCTGGGACTCGCACGTTGTCCAGAGTGATCAATGCGGTTGACGAGGAATGATTACCGACTTTGTCCAGTTCCGAGCGATGGATACCGGGAGCCTCCGCATCCACGATGAACAGGGACAAGCTGCCGCTACCGCGTTTTTCCTCCCCGGTGCGCGCCGCGACGAGGATGTAATCGGCGATGCCACCGTTGGTGATATAGACCTTGCTGCCGTTGAGCACATAATCGCCCCCGGCCGGCCGCGCGGTGGTACGAATACCGCGGATATCGCTGCCCGCGTCCGGCTCGGTGAGGCCAAAGGCACCGATCCGCTCAGCCCGCAGGGCGGGATAAAGGAACTCCTCCTTCTGCTCCGGTGTACCCGCCCGCATGATGGGCTTGCACGCCAGATGCTGGTGGGCGAACACGCCCGCGGAAACGCCGGCGGCTGCTCGGGTCAGTTCCTCGTAGAAGAGGCAGCCCATGATCAGATCGCCGCCTCCCCCTCCAACATCTTCGGGAATGTCCACGGCCAGATAGCCGGCATCCCGCAGTTTGGCGTAAACCTCCAGCGGAAAGCGCTTTTCCTGCTCGCCAACCTTCACCACGTCCAGCAGTTCCGCCTCGCAGAACCGCCGGAACTGGGTACGGAATGCCTCGTGCTCAAACCCCAGCCCGAAATCACGGAACGCCTCGTCAGCCATTGCCCCCCCACTTCGTTATGCCTTCTCACCATGACCAATCGACACGGCATGGCTCCTGATTTCGATGCTAGAACATGAAATTCAATTCCGCAAGGTGATACTTTCATAAAATCCTGACCACGCGACAGGAGGGGCAACAGGGGCTTCGAACGGGTCACACGCAAGGAGGCGCCCGCCGTGAAACGGTTTGCCGGGCGGGAAGGGGTTCACGTTTGCCTGGGCAGCATGCTGCAAGCCGGTCACCTGCCGACACCGGAGCCCGCCGCAAAACCCCGCAGGGCGGGCCATTCCAGCACCCCGGGAATACCTCAGCGCTTCCTTGAGTTGCGTTCGGCGGGAAGCGGCAACACAAGCTTGTATCGCCCTGGAAAGCCGGGTGCCGCCGACGCCATACGGCATTTGAGGCCGTTGCAATGACGCCCATGCCCGGAAAGCCCTGACGTCCAGGGCATCACGCACATGGGCACGCGGGAACATGAGTCCGGTTCGGGGCGCTATGAAAGAAGACCAACCTGATCGGAGGCGCAGGCGTCAATCCTGCGCACGCTGAAATGCGGCGATATGCGGGGTTATCTGTTCATTCCGCAGGATAGCCTGGAGGCCGCCAGCACCCCGAGGTGGCCCAGGTGGACCACCTCCATGCGGCGGACTGCGGCGGCCCGGCGAACCCCGCCGCCACCGTCGGGCAACGGACCGGGCGGGGTGCGGAAGGGCCTGAGCGCCGGCCTGGTCAGTCGATCAGGCCAGCGCCTCCTCCACCCATTCCAGACGATCCTGGCCGAACCACATCACGTCACCGACGAAGAACGTGGGTGCGCCGAATACGCCACGCTCCACAGCCTCCGCCGTGGCCGCCTTCAGCCGGTCCTTGACTTCCTGGCTCTCCGCCCGGCGCATTACCTCGGCGGGATCGAATCCGGCGGCCTGCAGCACTTTGGCGACCTCGTCCGGATCGTTCAGGTTGCGGGGCTCGGCCCACATGGCCTCGAAGACGGCCGTGAGGTAGCGATGGAAATCCGGCGTGCCCCGGTACGCCTCAACGCCTCGCATCAGGAACAGGGTGTTGATGGGAAAATCCGGATTGTGTCTGAAACGGATGCCGTAACGCTTCACATAGCGGGCGATATCCTGGCGGAGATATCGGCTCTTGGCCGGCACTTCCGCCGGTGAACGGTTGCCGGTGGCCTTGAACACACCGCCCAGCAACATGGGCCGCCAGATGATCTCGGCCCCGGTGCGGTCGGTGATCCCGGGCAACCGGGTCCACGCCAGGTAACTGGCGGGGCTGCCCACATCGAAGAAGAATTCCACCGTTTTGCTCATGACCCCTCCTCAGGTAATGCCGTAGAGACTCTCACTCCACGGGCGCAGATCCAGTTCGAAGGTCCAGCAGTCCCGGGGTTGTGTGTGCAGATGCCAATAGGCGTCCGCAATGTGGTCCGGGTCCAGGATACCGCCATGCTCCCGGGCCTTGTAACGTTCCGGAAAGTTCTCCCGGATGAACGCGGTGTCGATGGCACCGTCGATGATCGGGTGGGCCACGTGAATCCCCTTCGGGCTCAGCTCCCGGGCCATGCTCTCGGCCAGGGCCCTGAGTGCATGTTTTCCCCCGGAGAACGCGGCAAAACCGGCACGACCCCGGACCGACGCGGTTGCACCCGTAAAGATGATGGTGCCCTCCCCGCGGGGCACCATCACCCGCGCCACTTCGCGCCCGGTGAGAAAGCCCGCATACGCAGCCATTTCCCAGACCTTGCGATACACTCGCTCCGTGGTCTCCAGGAGCGGGAAGTTGACGTTGCCGCCGACGTTGAACACAGCCGCCTTGATCGGTCCCACCTCGCGCTCGATGGTCGTCACCATGTCCACCACCTGCGCTTCCTGGCGTGCGTCACAGGCGAACGGTCTGGCCACGCCGCCCTCCTCCTCTATGGCGGACACCAGCGGCGCCAGCTTGTCGCCGTTGCGGCGCGCCACGCAGGCAACCAACCCTTCCCGGGCAAAGCGCCGTGCCACCGCCCCGCCGGTGGCATCCCCCGCCCCGACAACCAGTACCGCCGGTCGTATAGCCATCAGACCTCCAGGTTCTATTATGGAACTCTTCCTGACAGTAAAGTTCTATTTTGGAACTTGTCAAGCTAGACTGCTCTTAGGGACTTCTTAAGCTAAAGCGGGATCGCGCCTCCCCAGCACCGACCCACGGAGACCCCAATGCGTTGGGACGAACTGGATCAACAACCCTGCTCACTCGCCCGTACCCTGTCCGTGGTGGGCGATCGCTGGACGCTGGTGATACTGCGGGACTGCTTCCTGGGGGTACGACGCTTCGACGACTTCGAAGCACGCCTGGGCATCACCCGTCATGTGCTGGCGGATCGATTGCGGAAACTGGTGGACGCCGGTGTCCTGGAGAAGCACCCTTACCAGGAACGCCCGCTGCGGGAGGAGTACCGCTTGACGGACAAGGGGCTGGACCTGTACCCCGTTATCCTGTCACTGGTGCACTGGGGCGACCGGTACATGGCGGATGCGCAGGGGCCGCCGGTCCGCCATCGCCACCGGCACTGCGGACAGCACATGCGGGGTATCCTCATCTGCAGCGCCTGCGGCGAGGAGCTTCACCCCCGGGATGTGGCTGTGGAGGAATCGCCCGCCTGGGCCGGGCAAGGCCTGCTCCCGGCACGCAGCCGCAGGCGGAATCCAAGCTAATCCCATGGAGGAGTATCATTGTGAAAGCGCTACGCACCCCGGACGCCTGTTTTGACGGTTTACCCGGTTACCAATTCGCACCCCACTACCTGAACATCGATGATGGCGAGGGCGGCGAACTGCGCCTGCATTACCTGGATGAGGGGCCACCCGATGCCGCGCCGGTGCTGCTGATGCACGGCGAGCCGAGTTGGTGTTACCTGTACCGGAAGATGATCGGCCCGCTCACCGACGCCGGGCACCGGGTCGTCGCACCGGACCTGATCGGCTTCGGCCGCTCGGACAAACCCACGGAACGCCATGACTACACCTATCAGCGTCACGTGGACTGGATGCAGCAGGCGCTCGATCAACTGGACCTGCGCCGTATCACACTGGTGTGCCAGGACTGGGGCGGCCTGATCGGCCTGCGCCTGGTGGCGGACAACCCGGACCGCTTCGCCCGCGTGGTGGCGGCCAACACCATGCTCCCCACCGGCGACCACCACCCGGGCGACGCGTTTCTGAAATGGCAGACGTTCTCCCAGCAGACGCCTGTCTTCCCTGCAGGGAAGATCATCCAGAAAAGTGTGGCGCGGCCGATCAGCGAGGACATCATCAGCGCCTATGACGCTCCCTTCCCGGACGAACGCTACAAGGCCGGCGCCCGCCAGTTCCCGGTACTGGTGCCGATCCGTCCGGACGATCCCGCCAGCGAAGCCAACCGGGCCGCCTGGGAGGTCCTGAAACAGTGGAACAAGCCGTTTCTGACCGCGTTCTCGGATAAGGATCCGGTCACACGCGGCGGGGAAAAACCGTTTCAGAAGCTGATCCCCGGAGCCCAGGGCCAGCCCAACGTGACGATCCAGGACGCGGGCCATTTCCTTCAGGAGGATCAGGGCGAGCGACTGGCCGAGGTGGTGAACGACTTCATCGCAAGCACGCCTGACACCTGAGATCCGCACCCGGCACAGACGACCCGGGCAGCGGGATGAGCAGGAACCGGACGCCGCGACCGCCGCCCGGCTGATCATAGTGCCAAGACATCAGATTCCATGTACGCTACGATCGCATCCACGGCGATCAGACCATGGTTCCGTACCGGAGCCGCGGATGAGCACGCACCGTGATGCGCATTGGACGCCGGAGTAGGACAGTCGCATGGAATACAAGGAGTTTCGCGCCCCGACCGCGCTGAGGCCGGTCGTTTACGGGTTCTGGCTACTGCGGACGGATGCCTTGCCGGCGAACCAGCGGCGATTCCGGCTGTTCGCCGAGGCCTGCCCTGGGATCACATTCCAGCGGGTGGAACGCCTGGCGCCCGGGAGCGGGGCAGGCAGGATCTACGACGCCTGCCACATTCACGGCCCCAGTGATCGCTTCAGCGATCATGACGCCACCGGTATCGGAACGCTTGAGGTAATCGGCGTCAGCTTCCTGCCCCACGCACTCAACACGCTGTTCGGCGTGCCCACCATGACCCTGGCCAATCGGGTGGAGCCCGTCCAGGCGGTCCTGGGTCCGGTGGGTGCATCCCTCGAATCGGGCTTGTCCAGATGCCCGGACACCACCACCCGCCTTCATCATCTGCGCAACTGGATTCTCAACCGGCTTGCCGCCCTCGGGCTGGAACCCGATCCGCTGCAGCGCGCTATCCACGCTCAGATCCAGTCCGAAGGACGTTGTGCCATCGGCGCGCTCATCGCCGCCTCCGGGTTATCCAGACGCCAGTTCGAGCGTCGCTTTCAGTTTGAAACAGGCATGAGCCCAAAGGTGTTTGCACGGGTGTTGCGCTTTCAAGGAGCGTTACGCATGGGCCACATTCCGGTGCGCTCAAAACTGGTGGATATCGCCCAGGACGGGGGCTATTACGATCAATCACATTTCGTGCGCGAATTCCGGGTCTTCGCCGGTATGCCCCCGCGGGACTACTACGCCCGCCGCCAGGGCGTGGCGCTCAACTTCATCGACCACTGCTGGCACCAAACCCCATGACGCATTCATACAAGCGCCTGTGGCGCGGATTCCCGTAGGGTTTCGCGTACCTCCGGAGGAGTCTTTAGGAAGCACTGATCCATTCCCATGGCGCTCTGGCTTAGCAGCGTGTTCGGGGGCGAGGCGGGGAACGTGACATACGCATGCAGCATCGAACTCAAGGCGAAGGCCGAAAACATCCACGCGCAACGACGTATGGCAGCCGAGCTTGCGAACGGGGCGCCGGTCTGCCTTCGGCAAACGGACACCTATTTCAATGCGTCTGCAGGTGCATTGAAGCTCAGGAAATGCGGGGACGGAAACGCAGAGCTCCTACATTATCGGCGCTCGGACAGCCTTGGTCCCAAACAGGTGGTGTGCATCCGTGCACCGGTGAACGACCCGGTTTGGATGAAAACGGCACTCGGCAGCGCCCTTGGAATCCGCGGAGTCGTGGGGGGGGCACGTCGTGTTTTCCGGACCGATGCGTATCGGATCAGCCTGGACACGGTGGATGGCCTGGGCGACTTCATCAGGATTGACGTCCCTCTCCGGAACGGCATGGGTCCGCTGGAAGGGGTGACCATCGCCGATGGCCTGATGCGTGCGCTGGCCATCCGGGAAAACCAGTGGACGAGGGGTTCCTACCTGGACCTGCTGGTACCCGCCACCGCCAACACGGGGTGACAGCAATGTCACCCGGGCGCACCCGTACAAATTCAGGAAGCGCTGAGCTGTTCCCTGAGTTGCTGACGCCACCACCCATCATCAAGGAGGAGCCATGAGCCGCCTGTTCAAGAAGATCGACACCGTGTTTGTGACCGTCGAGGACATGGGGCCGAGCGTTGCGTGGTATCAGGAATGCCTGGGGCTGGACATCCTCTGGGAGGATGCATTCATTACGGTCATGGGCGGGGCCGGAGAGACGCCTCTGACCCTGGTGCGGCGCGACAGCCCGAACCGTCACCATCCATTGTTCAACTTCCTGACCGATGACATACACGCGGCGCGCCGACACCTGGAGTCCCACGGCGTGACTGTGGGCGAACTCATCGAGACCGAGGTGCTGAGCACCTTCGATTTCCTGGACCGGGACGGAAACCGGCTGAACGTTTGCTGCCCCAAAGAACGCTGAACGGGCCCCGATGCCGGCGGACTCTCCCGAGCCTGTCCCCGTTGCCGGAAACGTCACCTGCTACGGGAGTTGGCGGTTCGGGGAGCAGGCTGCGCAGCCTCAGGCCTGGTGCCCCGGGGCCGATCCGGACGCACGGGACAGGATACCCCGCACGGCCCGGCGGCCATGCGCGATCATGGACGGATCCCGGTGCAGGACCGACAGGTAGTTGGCCACCTCAAGCGCAGCGGTGAGCTCGAACGCAAGCTGCTTCAAGTCAGTGCGGGGATCGAACTCGCCCCGTGCCACCGCTGCGGCTGCAGCGTCCTCCAGCAGGGAAAACCAGCCCCCGTGATCGCCGGCCACCGCGTCGTGGATCACGCCGGTCTGGGCGTCGAATTCCCCCAGCATCTGCGCGAAAAAACAGCCCCCCGGGAATACACCCCGCTCCACATACGACAGGAACGCCTCGGCGAGCGCCTCCAGCCGTGCCCGCCCATCCGGTGCGGCCAGCCCCGGCGCCAGCACCTCTTGCTGGAAGATGGCGCGGGCTGCATGGATGGTTTCCATCTGCAAGCGCTCCTTGGAACGGAAATGCGCATACACCCCGCTCTTGCTGATACCCAGCTCGGCGGCAAGCCGACCGATGGTGAGCGCCCCGAGCCCCTCGACCGAGGCAAGCCGCATGGCCGCTTCCAGAATAGCGGCATGGGTTTGCTCGCCATCGGATCGTCGCCGGGGAAGCCCGTGATCATGTGTCCGCGTCATGGTTGACAAGATAGCACGGTCGTCTATTTTTTATAGATAGCACGATCGTGCTATTTAATAGCAACGTCAGGAGGAGACTACGATGGCAACATTCGTCATTTCACACGGCGCCTGGGGCGGCGGCTGGGAATGGACGCCGGTGGCCGATGGGCTCCGGGAACGCGGACACCGGGTTTACACCCCCACGCTCACGGGGCTGGGTGAACGCGCCCATCTCGGGGATTCCCGAACGGGGCTGTCCGAGCATGTGGAGGATCTGCTGGCCGTGTTCCGGTACGAAGACCTTCACGACGTCATCCTGTGCGGCCACAGCTACAGCGGCATGGTGGTCACCGGCGTGGCCGACCGGATTCCCGAAAGGATCCGCCTGCTGGTGTATCTGGATGCCTTCGTGCCGGAAAACGGCCAGGCACTGGGCGGGCTCCTGCCTCAGCCGTTCATCGACGCACTGCTGCAGACCGCCAGCGAGCGGGATGACAACCGGGGGCCGATACCGCCGGACCTGCTTCCTCCGGAAGGGGTCATTCCGGCGGAGACGCGGCAGCGCTATATCCGGCGACTGTGCCCACACCCCATGGCAAGCTTCACCGAGCCGGTCAGCCTATCCGGCGCGATTGCTGACCTGCCCCGGGCCTACGTCCGCTGCACCGGGGAAGTGGACCCGGAAACGGACATCCTGGGTCCCTTCGCCGCCAGGGCCCGGGCCGATGGCTGGCTGTACCGGGAGCTGGAGACGGCCCACGACCTGCAACTGACGGATCCCGGCGGCACACTTGCGATGCTGGATGATCTGGCGTCCGTGGCCGGGCATTCGGGGCGGGTCAACCGCATCGCCAGCGGCTCCTGAATTCACCCGCCGGAAAGGCTGTCAACGGGTGCTTTCCCGGAAGCACCCGTTTCCTTGAAAGCACCCATGAAATGTTACAAACTCCCGGCGCTACCGAATCATCTTCCGGTTTGCGAGCTTACTCGCTTGTTCAGAAGGAATTGAAGTTGCCCGTCACTTGCGGCTAAGGAAACACTGATCTATTCCCATGATGCTCTGCGGAGCCATTCGCGTGCGCTG
>JAFIFU010000105.1 GCA_020831885.1 Ectothiorhodospiraceae bacterium | reverse complement strand
CTCACAATTGACCGAGATCGGAGTCCGCTGGTGGCCTCGCCCCCACCATCAGGGCGGAGCCAGCAGATCGGCCGCATCCCCCATACCTGAGGAGACTCCACATGACAGATGTAACACGCGTCCTGGTGGTGGGCACCGGTGCCATTGGCAGCTTCTACGGCGCGATTCTCGCCCGTGCGGGAGCACGGGTGGAGGTGGTCAGCCGATCCGAGCACCAGCAGATGCGCCAGCACGGTGTCCGGGTGGACAGCAACAAGCTGGGGGATCTCTCCTTCCGCCCGGCCGCGGTCTATGCCGACACCGCCGAAGTGACCGACCCGCCCGACCTCCTGTTGCTCTGCGTCAAAGTGCTGGACGACCTGGACCGCGCCGCACTGATACGGCCCGCCGTCGGCCCCGGCACCGCCATTGTGCTGATCGAGAACGGCATCGAGATCGAACCACCCCTGGTCGAGGCCTTCCCGGACAATCCGCTGGTCAGTTGCCTGGCCTTCGTCGCGGCCAGCCGGGTCGGCCCGGCCCACACGGAACACAAGGCCTACGGCCGGCTGGTCATCGGCAGCTATCCCAACGGGGTCAATACGGCCGCCAAACGGCTGTCGGGACTGCTGGAGCAGGGAGGCATCAACGCACCGCTGGCGGAGAACCTGGTCACCGAACGCTGGCGCAAGGCCGTCTGGAACGCCGCCTTCAACCCCCTGTCGGTGATCGGGGGGGGTGCCACCACCAAAGACTTACTGGGCTCCGAAAACGAACAGCGGCTTGGCCGGATACTGATGGAAGAAGTGTGTCAGGTGGCCGCCGCCGCCGGCCACCCCATGCCGCAGGATCTGCCGGAGAAAAGCATCGTCAACACGCTGAAGATGCCCCCTTACCACAACAGCATGGCCCTGGACTATCTCAACGGCCGCGACATGGAAGTGGAAGCCATCCTCGGCAACGTCATCCGGGAGGCACGCCGTCTGGACGTGGACGTGCCTCACCTGGAGACGGTCTACGGCGCCATCAAGATCCTGCAGCGGACACTGGCCGCCCGCGCACGACAGGACTGACAGCGGGGCACGGTGCGGAGCGCTGCTACTGATCCTGCAGCGGCTCCGGCTCCTCGTCCGCTTCCGCGCCATCCCGCGGCATGGCCACCAGCAGGGAGCAATGAAGCTCTTCCAGCAGGGTCGTACCCACGGAACCATGCCACCAGCGCGCGAGCCGACCCCGAGGCTTGTGACCCACCACCACCAGATCCACGCTCATCTCCTCGGCCAGCCGGCTGATTTCCGGCACCGGCTCCCCGGTGCGGCGATGCCCCTGCACCTTCAGGCCCTTCGCCTCCAGGGCAGCCACCCCTTCCTGGAGAATGCCGTCAATACGCGCCATCTCGTCGTCCAGGTAGTGCTCCGGATAGCCCGCCTCCACGAACCCGTAGGCCGTGGGCAACCGCACCACCGCCAGCAAGTGAACCATCGCCTGGTTCTGCAAGGCCACACAGGTGCCCTGGGCCAAGGCCTCCCGGCCCGAGACCGACCCGTCGTACGCCATCAGTATGGTGCGATACAGACACTCGCTCATCGTTTCGCGTATCTCCCCATGATCCATGCAGGCACCAGGGCGATCAGGAAGAACATGGCCAGTGCCAGATAACTGTCCTGAAAGCCGAGGGTGTAAGCCTCACGGTACACCACTTCACCGAGCAGACGGAATGTTTCCGTGCCCCGTGCCTGGGGGTCGACGCCGATTGCGGCCAGATACGGCTCCATCCGCATCATCCATTCCCGGGTCAACGGGTTGCCGGCGGTCTGGGTCTGGGTGAGCATCTCGGCGTGGAAGGCCGTGCGCCGGTCCAGCAGCACAGACACCAGGTTGACCCCCAGGGCGCCGCCCAACTGGCGGGAGAAGTTCACGGCGCCGGCCCCCTGTGAGACCAGTTGCATGTCCAGCGTCTTCAGCGAGCCGGCGTTGATGGCCGGCAGCCCCAGACCCAGCCCGATACGGCCCACCGCAATCCAGAACGCCAGCACCCAGAACCCCGTCCGGATATCCGCCAGCCCCAGGTGATAGCAGGACCAGGCCACCAGCAGCAGGCCCAGGCCGATGGGCACATGGGGCGGGAGACGGTCGGACAGCACCCCGGCCAGCGGGAAACTGAACGCCATGACGAGCCCCGCGGGCATCAGCAGCAGACCGGCGCTGGTGGCGTTGAAACCCTGGATCTCCTGGGCGAACAATGGGATCAGGTATGTGGTGGCAAACAGGCCGGCACCATAGGCGAACCCCACCACACAGCCGGCCGCAAATCCCGGAACGGCGAAGATCCGGACATTCAGCATGGGCTGGGCGGCACGGATCTGCCACAGGATGAACAGGGCGCCACCGGCCAGACCGGCCAGGAGCGCCCCACGAATCGACACTGTCTCCCAGCCAAGCCGTTGCCCGTTGGACAATCCCCAAAGCAACAGCGTCAGCGCCGCGCACAGCAAACCGAAACCGAACCAGTCGAAGGCGGTGCGGCGGCGCCCCGGCTCCCGCCCGGGACTGAAGAACAGGGCGCAGACCATGCCCAGGAGGCAGGTGGGGATGGGCATATAGAACACGGCCCGCCAACTGAACCAGTCCACCAGCACCCCGCCCAGGGCAGGCCCGACGGCGGGCCCCAGGATCACGCCCAGCCCGTAGATACCCATGCCCAACCCCCGCTGGCGCGGGGGAAACACCTGGAAGATCACGGTCATGGCCAAGGGCTGGATGATACCGGCCATGGCCCCCTGGACCACCCGGGAGAGGATGATCAGGTTCTCATCCGGGCTTGCCGCCCCTGCCAGTGAGGCCAGGATGAAGACCGCCATGGCGCCGATATAAGCCGCCCGCATGCCGAAGGCGTGCAAGGCCCAGGCGTTGGCCAGCATGCAGGCGGTCATGGCGGCCAGGTAGCCGGTGGACAGCCACTGAGCCTTGGACTGCGGAATGCCGAAGGCACCCATGACATCCGGAATGGCCACGTTGACGATGGTGGTGGCCAGCGTCATGGACAGTGTGCCGAGCATCACCGTCAGGGTGGCGAGCCACTTGTAGCCCGGTCCGTACCGGGCAAACAGGCGCTCAGTCTCTGACGTCAATACTGACCTCGACCATCATCCCCGGCCGCAGGCGGGCATCCGGCTGATCCAGCGCGATGCGCACCGGAACCCGTTGCGTGGTCTTGGTGAAATTGCCGCTGGGGTTCGGGCTTGGCAGCAGGGCGAACTCGCTGGTGGCAGCCGTCCCCACGCGCTCCACATGGCCTGTCAGGCGTTCCCCCCGGTAGGCGTCCACGCGAATGTCCACTGACTGCCCGACGCGGACCGGAGCCAGCTGGGTTTCCTTGATATTGGCCTCCACCCAGACCTCACCCGGCGCATGCACCATGAGCAGGTTCTGGCCGGGCTGCACATACTCACCCGGATTGACGAAGGTCCGCGTCACCACGCCGTCGATGGGACTACGGATATGGCGGTCATCCACGTCCAGCGCCGCCCGGCGGCGCTCCGCGCGCAGTTCGCCGAGGCGTGCCTCCAGCGCCCCCAGCCGGGCCTCAAGCACCTGCCGGTTGAGCTGTTCAGCCTCCACCTCGGCGATGGCCAGCTCGGCCTCGTCCCGCTCGGCGGCACTGCGCTCCAGTGCGATGCGAGCACTGTCCAGCCGGAAACGGGCATCATCCAGCTCCTGCGCGGACACCATGGCGTCATCCGCCAGCCCGCGCACCCGTTCGTAGTCACTCCGCGCCTTGCGCAAGTCCTGATCACGTTGCTCCAGTTCGGCCTGGGCGATGGTCAGACGCTGCCGTTCCCGGGCCAGACGGGCGGTGTCGCGGGCCTCCAGCAGCGCGAGCTCCGCCTGGAGCTGGCCGCGCTCAGCGGCCAGCGTGCGCTCCCGCGCCTCCAGCACCTGTTCCGCCAGCCTGGTGGCGGTGGCGTCCAGCTCCACCAGCCCCTGGCCGGCAGAAACCCTGTCCCCCTCCCCCACCGGCAGGTCCGAGATCCAGCCCGGCAGCCGGGACGCGACGACGATCAGGTCGGCCTGGATGCGGGCATCGATCACGTGGACATGGGTCAGCCGATGGTGCAGCCAGCGGCCACCCGTGACCAGCAGGGCAAGCACCAGCAGGAGCGCCACCGGGAGTTTCCAGCCCAGGCCGTTCCGACGCGACCCGGTACGCACGGTTTCAGTCATTCAAGGTCTCCGCCCGATCCCGCAAGTGCCGCAGCACCCGCATGCACCGCAACAACTCTTCCTCATCCAACCCGTGGAACAGTTCGCTGCGCAGCGTGGATGCCACGGCCTCGATCTCCCGCAAGGCCTCCCGCGCCCGGGATGTCAGATAAACGTGGCGTACACGCCGGTCATGCTCGCTGGCACGACGCTCCACCCATCCATCCCGTGCCAGCCGATCCAGCAGGCCCACCAGCGTCGGCCCTTCCACCCCCATGCGCTCGGCCAGCGCCTTCTGGGTGACACCCTCTCCGGCGCGGGCGATGGTGAGCAGCGTGCGCCACTTCGCCTGGCTCAGACCAAGCGGTTGCAGGCGCCGGTCCAGACGCATCCGCCAGGCACGTGCCGTCTCCGCCAGTGCCTGACCGAAGCCGTCCACCCGGCTGTACGTGTCCTCACCGTGGCTGTTGTCCTTTGCCATCTCTCGCACTCCTGTCCCGGGCCCGCAACAAATGCCACGGGCAGCACAAATAGATAGCCTGCTATTAAAGCATAAGACCATCCAAAGGTTCTAAGGAAGCATTGGAGCCTCTACAAGCGGCCAGCGGCGTTACGGCGGTCGTCAACCCCAGATCGTGCCCGGCGGGCATGACTAAGCTTTCAGGAGGGAAAGGGCAGCAGCCGCGTATCCCCACTGGTGTGCGGGAGCCGACGGCGGCTGCCCGGAGTCTTCTGCCGGACAACGCGTTCCAGACGCTTGGCAACCAGATGATGCCATGTTCCCGTTGACAATAGGGCACAGAATTCTCTAGGCTTCCAAGAGAGTTTTCGGAATACAATTCCGCACAGCAAAACAATAATAGCGATTGACTCACGCTTGGAGGAAGCCCATGCCCGCCCCCGCCTCCCCTGGGTCCCGCACCGGAGCAAGTCTGCCGTTATTTCCTGAAGGGTTCGTATGACCGTGAACCAGCAGAACAAGCCCGAACAGGTGAGCGGCGTCCGGGAACTGCAGGGCCTCTGGCGTTATCTGCCGGCACTGTGCGCGCTACTCCTTACGCTGTTGACGCTGGACTACCATTTCAACTTAAGGCTGCTCGGCGGCTACACCATGCTGGACACCCAGTTCTTTTATGCTGTGGTTGCCTTCATGCTGCCCCTGGTCTACCTGCTCTGGCCCGCATGGGGCAGGGCGAAACGGGACAGCCTGCCCTGGTACGACATCCTGCTGTTCCTCGTCGCACTCACCGTCTGCAGCTTTTTCGTCTACTACGCGGAAGATATTCTCGATCGCGGCTGGTCCTTCGGCCCGCCGCAGTTCGCCGTTTACTGGTCCCTTGCCCTATGGGTGGTGGTGCTGGAGGCCTGCCGCCGGGCAGGCGGCTGGGCCATCGCGCTGATCGTGGGGTTGTTCTCTGTCTATCCCTTGGTGGCCGATGTGATGCCCGGCCCGATCCAGGCCTTCCCGTCCAATCTCGAAGAGGCGGCCGCCTATCACGCCATGAGCCAGGAAAGCATCATGGGGGTGCCGCTGCGTGCCTTCGCCAGCCTGGTGATCGGCTTCCTGCTCTTCGGCGTAGCTCTGCAGAAGACCGGTGGCGGCAAGTTTTTCATCAACCTGGCGTTCGCGTTACTCGGCCATGTGCGTGGCGGCCCGGCGAAGGTGTCGATCTTCTCCAGTGGGCTCATGGGTTCCATGAGCGGTAGCGTGATCACCAACGTGCTCACCACTGGCGTACTCTCCATCCCGGCCATGCGACGGGTGGGATTCAGCAAATCGTACGCCGGTGGGGTGGAGGCCTGCGCTTCCACCGGTGGAGTGCTGATGCCGCCGGTGATGGGTGCCACCGCCTTTATCATGGCCATGTTCTTGGATGTGCCCTACGTCCATATCGCGCTCGCCGCCGCGGTGCCGTCGATCCTGTATTTCCTCGGGCTGTTCATCCAGATCGACTCCTATGCCGCCCGGTTCAATCTGAAGGGCCTGCCCGTGGCCGAGCTGCCGTCACTGAAGCAGACGCTCAAGGAAGGCTGGTATTTCATCTTCGTATTCGTCCTCTTGGTCTACATGCTGATCTACATGCAGCGTGAGGCCATGGCCCCGTTCTACGCCACGGCCCTGCTGCTGGTGATCAACCAGGTGCTGCCCTACCAGCGCTGGGGCTGGAGCGAGG
>JAFIFU010000036.1 GCA_020831885.1 Ectothiorhodospiraceae bacterium | reverse complement strand
ACGCCGCTCAGCGTGCGCGAATGGCCCGCCCTACGGGGCTTAGCAGCGTGTCCGGTTGCCGCGTTGCGGCGCTTGCCAAGGGCTCGCCATTGCCTGCGAGCCGCGCCTTGCCCCCGAACACGCTGCTAAGCCAGAGCACCATGGGAATAGATCAGTGTTTCCCTAATGGACTTACCCCCGTGAAGGAAGCGCTGATCGCTTCCTAAAGGCTTAGTGCAACGATGAGCGAAGCATCACGCAAACTGGACCGGCTCACCGAAGGTCTGCGGCTCAGCGTCGATATCATCAACGACATCCTCCAGGCACCGGAGGTTGAACTCGATCGCATGATCGGCAAGGGGCTGGCGAAACTGGGGGAGTTCACGAAATCGGACCGGACCTATGTCTTCCGGATCCGGGATGAGCACTACATCGACAATACCCATGAATGGGTTGCCGACGGCGTCAGCCCGATGCGGGAGCAGTTGCAGGAGGTTCCGATCGAGGTCGCCGCCTACTGGTGGGAAGCCTTCGATTCCGGCGGCGTGATGTATATCCCGGATGTGGAACGGCTGGATGACGGGCGTCCGGAAAAGCGGATTCTTCAGCGGCAGGATATCAAATCGCTGCTTGCGGTTCCGATGCGGAGCGACGGCGCCCTTTCCGGTTTCGTCGGTTACGACTCCGTCCATGAAAACCGGGAATTCCTGCCCGGGGAAATCGACCTGATCCAGACCGTGGCCAACGTGATCTCCTTTGCCCTGGAGAAGCGTGACGCCGCCCGGATGAGCAAGCTGGCAAAACTCGATACATTGACCCGGCTGCCGAACCGGCATCATTTCGATCTCAGCGCGAACCGCGCCCTGGTCAGAAGCACGCGCACCGGGCAGTATGGCGCCGTGCTTTTCCTTGATATCGATAACTTCAAGGACGTCAACGATACCTACGGTCACCGGCGTGGGGATGCCCTGTTGTGCGCATACGCCGCGCGCATTCGTGATGCCATCCGTTCCTCCGATCTCGCCGCCCGCTACAGCGGCGATGAGTTCGTTGTTCTGCTGGAAGACCTGGGAGACACGCCGGAAGCAGCCGGATCACTTGCGGCCGAACTGGCCCAGCGCGTGGTCGATACCATCAACCGCCCGGTACAGCTCGAGAACGGGAGCGAACCCCTGTCCCTGGACATTCACTCCAGCATGGGCATCACGCTTTTCAGCGGAGACGACCGGCACATCGCCGACATCCTGGACCGGGCGGACAAGGCCATGTATCTGGCCAAGAACAGCACGGACTTCTACAAGTTCGGCTAATCTGGGAAAGCAATCTCGGACCCGCGGCCGTTGGTGCCCGGTCGTACAGACGCCACCATCCAGGAACTGCGAAACATCCCCGGGCAGAAGCGCCGCTGGCACGGAGTGCCTGAAACCCAACCATTGGGAGGCTATTCATGCGCGTTGTCCTGATCTCGGGAGCCTCATCCGGCATCGGCAAGACCTGTGCAGCCTATCTCCACGGCAAAGGGCACCGTGTTTACGGCACCAGTCGGCATGCAACGGACCCAGAGGAAGCGGTCGGACAACGCACGGGAGACAGGCCGGAGGCGTATCCGGTCTTGCGAATGGATGTGCGCTCGGACCAATCGGTTCAGCAGGCCCTGGAAACCATCGTAGAACGGGAAGGCCGCATTGACGTCGTCGTGAACAACGCGGGATATGGTCTGGCAGGACCGGTGGAGGAAACACCGGCTTCCGAAGCCCGGGACCAGCTCGATACCAACTTCATGGGAGTCGCCCGCGTCTGTCGCGCGGCGATTCCGCTCATGCGGGCCCAGGGCGGTGGACACATCGTCAACATGAGCTCAATGGCAGGCGTGCTCGGGGTTCCCTTCCAAGGCTTCTACAGTGCAAGCAAATTCGCCGTTGAAGGCATGACACAGGCCCTGAGACAGGAAGTGAGGCCCTTCGGGATCCGTGTGGCGCTCATCCGGCCAGGCGACTTCCGCAGCGGTTTCACGGCGCACCGCCGGAAGGTGCAGCCGGGGGATGAATCGCCATACCGTCGGCAATTCGATACAGCCCTGGACATAACGGAGAAGGACGAGCTCCGTGGGCCGTCCCCGGAGCGGATCGCCCACCTCCTTGAGCAGATCATGAACGACCCGTCCCCGCGATTCTGCTACACCACCGGCTCCGCGTCCCAGCGCTTCCTGATCGGAACAAGACGTGTCATACCGTTCTCGCTGTTCGAACGGCTCGTTCAGGCCTACTATCGGTTGAGATAGGCCGGCGCACATTGCGGATTCCGCTCCGTCCCACCGGCCCGCCTTGACCCCAACCAGAGACGGTACTTGCCACCACGACCGCTTGTGGCACCATGTTGCCAGCCACCAAGCCGCATCCTCAGGAGTTGCCGTGAAGGTCTACATCGTTCCCGTCACGCCGTTCCAACAGAACTGTTCCATCCTCTGCTGCCAGCGCACCGGGAAGGCCGCAGTGGTGGACCCGGGCGGGGAGACCGGGCGCATCCTGGAAGCCGTGGAGCAGGCCGGGGTAACGGTGGAGCGAATTCTGGTGACCCACGGGCACCTGGATCACGCCGGCGCCGTGGCGGAACTGGCCGAGCGGCTCCGGGTGCCTGTGGAGGGTCCGCACCGTGACGACCAGTTCTGGATCGACGGCCTGGCCGAACAGAGCCAGCGCTTCGGCTTTGACGGGGCCCGACCCTTCACCCCCGACCGCTGGCTGGAGGACGGAGACACCGTGACCGTGGGCGAGACCGAACTCCAGGTGCTGCATTGCCCGGGCCATACCCCGGGGCACGTGGTGTTCTTCAGCCCTGAAGGACGCTTTGCCGTGGTGGGGGACGTGCTGTTCCAGGGCTCCATCGGCCGCACCGATTTCCCGCGGGGCGACCATGGGACGCTGATCCGTTCCATCCGGGAAAAGCTGTTTCCGCTCGGCGACGACGTGCAGTTCCTGCCGGGGCACGGCCCGGCCTCCACCTTCGGCCACGAGCGCAAGACCAACCCGTTCGTCGCCGGCCAGGCCGGCTGACACGAAATCCCTCTCCGGGGCTCACGCAACGCCGGACCTGAGGCCCGGCCGGATCCTGGGACCTGGCGCTCCTGGCGCAGGCCACGGTCACGGTCACGGTCCGCCCGGGAGCTTGTCCGGATTCACGACCGAGTAAATCCGGAAAATCCTGTTGCCGTCGATTTCCAGCGTCATGATCGAATGCAGCCGCCCCTGTACACGAATCATGATACCGGGCTGACCGTTCACCGTTTCCAGCTCAGCCTGGAACCGGCCACGCCACCGTCGCGCCAGCCCCATGGCCAGCCGCGATGCGGCCCGGACGCCGTGTACGACCTTGGTTGCCGCCACCGCCTTGCCTCCGCCATCGGAAACCCAGCTCACCTCTTCGGCCAGCAGGTTCACGAACGCCTCCGCATCCTCTCCCATCAACGCATGGACGAAGCGCTGGACGATCCGCCGGTGCTCTTCTTCGCTTACCTGAAAACGCGGCCGGTCCTCGCGGACACGGCCACGCGCCCTGGAGACCATCTGGCGCACGGCCGCCTCGTTCTTTCCCAAAGCGTCGGCAAGCTCGGCATAGGAGTAATCGAACACCTCCCGTAGCAGGAAGGCGGCACGCTCCTCGGGCCCCAGCCGCTCCAGCGCCAGCAGAAAGGCCATGGACAGATCCGAGGCCAGCTCGTTCAGATCCTCGGCGCTACGTCCCTGGGCGCCCAGCACCGGCTCCGGTAGCCAGGGCCCGAAATAGTCCTCCCTCCGCGCCTGCAACTGGCGCAGCCGGTCGATACCCAGGCGGGTGACCACCGTCACCAGCCAGGCCTCCGGGTTGCGGATCTCGGTGGCATCGGCGTCGCTCCATTTGAACCATGCATCCTGCACAACGTCTTCCGCATCCATCCGGCTGCCCAGCAGGCGATAAGCCAGGCCGAACAGTCTTGGCCGAGCCCGCTGGTAAACCCGTGTCTTGTGCTCCACGGCGAATCCTCATCGATTGACGTCACCAGCAGTGACGTCCCGTTCCGCCAAATCGTGACAGTCCGGACCGGCTGTCACATCCGGCATACCCGCCCCGTCTGAGCCTTGAACCTTCACCAAAACCCACGAGGGAGTAAACATGCCTATTCGCCTGGATTACACGACCCACGCCGACCCGGTGCCCCTGCAGGCCATGTCCGCGCTGAGCGGCTATCTGCACACCTCCGGCCTCGACCCATCACTGATGCAGCTGATAGAGCTTCGCGCGTCGCAGATGAACGGCTGCGCCTATTGCGTGGACATGCACACCAAGGAGCTGCGGGCCATGGGCGAGGAACCGCTGCGCATCGACCTGCTGCCGGTATGGCGGGAGGCGGACGTCTACACGGACGCCGAACGCGCCGCCCTGGCCTGGACCGAGGCGCTCACCGACCTCGGCGCCGGCGGTGATCTTGAGGCAGCCTTCGCCGCCCTGGCCAGGCATTTCCCGGAAAAGGACATGACCCGGATCACCTTCACCATCATCGCCATCAACGGCTGGAACCGGCTGAACGTGGCCTTCGGCATGCCCGCCGGCAGCTACCAGCCCGGCCAGCATGAACAACGCCTGCTGGGTGCCCTGCGCAAACTCACCGGCTCCGCCGTCTGACAGGAGATCGCCGTCATGCAGCGGGCTATTCTCCCCGCTCAAGGCGAAGGGCTCGGTGCGCTGAGCCACCAGAACGGTATCCAGCGATCCATCACCGTTGAGATCCTGAAACGGGGCAATGACGTATCAGTGCAGGCCGCGCCTGC
This sequence comes from Ectothiorhodospiraceae bacterium, assembly GCA_020831885.1. Classification (GTDB taxonomy): domain Bacteria; phylum Pseudomonadota; class Gammaproteobacteria; order Nitrococcales; family Aquisalimonadaceae; genus LSCE01. Next base: position 31,689 of record JAFIFU010000036.1, on the reverse strand, counting down.
CGACAGCCCAGAACGGTTTGATCTTGATGGCCGTACGCGGCCACCCCCGCTGATTGATGAGATGGCGGCGCACCAGCTGGCAGGTCCGGGCCTCGCCGGCGATGTAGGCCCGCCCCGGCCGATCGGGGAGTTCCATCGCGGAGAGCGCATCCAGCATCGCCTGGGACGCGACCGCCGACGCACCGCACCGGAAGGCCCGCTGCAGATGGCTAACGCCATCGATGGGAATGGCGTCGGTCTCATGATCACTTTCCAGCAAGGCATACACCGGTGCCGCATCGTCCAGGGTCTCAATCATGGGTTGGAACGCCAGCGTGGCGGATTCCTCGCCCAGAAAGAGGTGGTACGGCCCGGGCCGGGTGACGAAATCACCCTGGGGACCCCAGAACACCACCGGATCCCCGGCGCTCACGGATGTCGCCCACCGCAGACCGATACCCTCCCCGGGATACAGATGGATACGCAGCTCGAAGGCGCCCTCTTCCCGTGAAAAATTGCAGATGGTGTAGCTCCGAAGGGTTTCGCCCGGGCGCAACAGGCCATACAGGGAAAGCGGGTCGTTGATCTGAATCCGCACATGCTGCCCGGGTCGGTAAGCCAGGGTTTTCACAGTCGGGGATACGATGCGGATACGCCGCACCGAAGAGGTTTCCAGCACCGTCTCTTCCACCACGCCTTCCGCATAGTGACCAGCGAAAAGCCTGGGCAACGGGTTGAGCGACATGCGGCGCCCGGAGGTTCGACTGGTCATCATCTTCCATCTCCATGTTTGTCCATATAACACTAGTTACAATATGTAACTAAAGATAGCTCGTCTATCATTTGGAAGCGCAACGAGAGGTCATGGGATGTCGCCGCAGGTCAGCCGACGAGAGAAAATCCGCCTGGACACACTGAGGGAGATACGCGCCACAGCGCGTGAACTGTTAATCGCGGAGGGACCGGCGGCAGTCACCATCAACGCGATCGCCCGGCGCATGGGAATGAGCGGGCCCGCCATATACCGCTACTACGCCAGTCATGAGGAACTGGTCGAGGCCGTTACGGCGGATTTCTACACCGAACTCACCACGCAAATGGAGGCAGCGCGTGATGCGCACCCGACCGGAGCCCACCGTGACCGCCTGCTGGCCACCTCGCGGGCGTTCCGTGCATGGGCAGTCCGTCATCCGCCGGAGTTTCGCTGGGTATTCGCAAGCCCGGTTCCCCCGAGAAGCCAGCTCCGGCCGGAATCTCCGCTACACATGGCCGGCTGCCGGTTCGGGCACGTCTTCCTGAAACAGCTCGCGGAGCTGTGGGAATCAACGCCCTTTCCGGTTCCGGATCCGGCCGATTTTCCGCCGGCCCACAAGCAGCAGTTGGAGGCCTACTCACTGGAGATTGACGGCGCGCTGCCACCGGAAGCCGTGCATGTGTTCATCACATGCTGGATCCGGCTCTACGGCCTGGTGTGCATGGAGGTGCTGAACCAACTTGATTTCGCCTGCGGGGACGTGGAACCGCTGTTCGAGGAGTGCCTGCGGGAACTCTGCGCAATGCTGGCTCTGGAGTACACCGGACCCGCCTGAGCACCCGCCGCAGGTAACACGTTGATAAACGTACCCGCGATGTCGTTTTTGGCCAATCGGCGTGCAATCCGCCACTGACAGAGTCACGGCGCAGGCATTGTCAACGCCCACCCGGCAAGGGCTGAGGCCCGGTCGGGAAACGCCGGAACCGCGGCTTACGAAACTCCGGCGTTCCGTGGCGGCAGTGCGTCCGCAATCAACCGTGAAACCTCTTCGCCAACCCCCTCGATCGCGGTGGGGCGCTGTTCGCTGCGCGCCATCATCAACGCGCCTTCCAGGCCGGCCAGAACCGTCATCGCCAGACGCTCGGCGCGGTCCGGCGCCATGCCGGCCGCCAGGAAGGCTTCACGGTACATACGGCCCCACTGATCCAATGCGGCCTGACATGTCCTCTCCAACTCCGAGCCGATCTCAGGCCGATCAAGAACAACCCCCGCGACCGGGCAGCCGAACACGTAATCGGAATCAACCAGTTCCCGCGCGACAATCCGAAAAAAATCCCGCACCCCCTCCGCAGGGTTGTCCGCCCCGTCCAGGCACGCCCTGAGCGCCTCACTCGCCTCTTCTATCCCGGACCGCACGGCTTCCAGAATCAGCTCCGACTTGCCCCCGGGGAAATGAAAGTACAGCGAGCCCCGGGGGGCGTCGCTCTCCCGGAGGATCTCACTGAGACTGACGCCATGAAGGCCCCGTGCCTGGACCAGTCTCGCCGTCGTCTCGATCATCCGCATTCGCGTGTCCGTTCTCATCATCCGGGTTCCGTTGTAGTTGACGAAATATGATGTTCGGTCTACATACTATGTCAGACGGTCTACTTATTCCAAGGAGGCAGTCATGAAAAATGAAGAGGACAGATCAGCCTGGCAACTTGATCAGAACAGCGCCACCGCCTACGAAGACTACCTTGTGGGACGTTTCTTCCGGCGATGGGCCGAGCGCTTGCTGACGCACGCGGACGTCGCACCGGGAGACCGCATCCTGGACGCCGGATGTGGTACCGGCATTGTCGCCCGGACCGCAGCCTCGCGCCTGGGCCGGGCAAGCAAGGTGGTGGGCGTCGATATCAACGACGGAATGCTCGCCGAGGCGCGCCGCCAGGACGCAGACCAGACAGTGGCCTGGGAAAAAGGAGCATTGGAGGAACTGCCATTTGAGGACCGCACCTTCGATGTCGCCCTCAGCCAGCAAGTGCTGCAGTTCGTGGCTGACCGGGCCAAGGCGCTCGCAGAGCTTCACCGTGTGCTCGCACCGGGGGGTCGACTGGTGCTGGCATCGCTCCGTGATCTTGCGTTCAACCCCAGCTACGGAGTACTGGCAACGACGCTGGAACGGCATGCCGGCAAAGCGGCCGGGGACATGATGCGCTCGCCCTTCAGTGGCCCGGACGCCGACACACTCCGGGAAGAACTGAAAGCCCAGGGCTTCTCCGGGGTTTCGGTCCAGCACGACATCCTGGATGTACGGTTCCCCAGCCCGTCGGAGTACCTCCGTCAGGAGGCAGCGAGCTCGCCTCTGGCGGAGCCGCTGGCTGAACTCCACGGGGACAGTCTGGAAGCACTGATCGCCGATCTGGAACCGGCATTGGCGGCCTTCACGGACGACCATGGCGTGACCTTTCCAATGGAAACCCATTTTGTCGCCGCGAATCGTTAAGAAAGCGCTGATCCATTCCCATGGCGCGCCGGCTTTCCACCTGTTTGGGGGCAAGGCGCCGCAGGCCATGGCTCCGGCCATGGTGGCTTGCCACACGCCACGGGCGAAAACCGCCTCAGGCCCAAGAGCTTGTGATCAAGCTCCTCCCGATGCCAGGTGTGACGCAAACCGCCGCGAGGCAATCCGGTCTGCCCGACGGGTGGTTTCGGGCAGGCGGTAGCGGGTGGTGCAGCGCAGCGTCCAGGCCACCGCCGTGGCCAGGGACACGCGGTGGCCGGGGGACACGTACAAGGGGCGTACACCGGCGCGGGTGCGAACCACCCCGCCGATGATCTCGTTCCCGTCCCGAAGGGGCACCCAGGCGCCCTTGTCCTGCGGCACCGGTCCGTGCTCACCGCACAAGCGGCTCTTGGCCACACCGATGGTGGGCAGACCGGTGAGCACCCCCAGGTGGCAGGCTATGCCGAAACGCCGCGGATGCGCCGTCCCCTGGCCATCGCACAGAACCAGATCCGGCGGCCGTCGCAGTGCATCCAGGGCATCCAGAATCGCCGGCAGCTCGCGGAAGGAAAGCAGCCCGGGAATGTAGGGAAACGTCGTCGCACGGCGTGCCACCGTCTCCTCCAGCGGCTCCAGGGTATCCGCATCGAGCACTGCGATGGCCCCACGCACGGTAGCGCCGCCATCCTCGAAGCCCACATCCACTCCGGCGACGCGTTGCACCTCGCCAAGCCCATCCCGGAGCACGACGCGACGGGCGAGTTCACGCTGAAGCTCCCGCGCCTGGGCGGGATCAAGATTCCAGGGGTGGGTCGCGATCATTACCCGGATTCCCGCGTATGCACGCTACAGCGACTCGATATGACGCACCATGCGCTGGCGCATTTCCGCACCCGGCAGTGCGCCATAGGCTGCGCCCATGTTATCCACCATATGCTGCCGGCGGCTGGTGGCCGGGGTGGCGGCGGTCACCGTGGGGTGGGAGACCACGAACTTCAGGAAGAACTGCGCCCAGGAATGGGCATCGAAGGTTTCCGCCCAGTCGGGCACGGGCCGGCCCTCAACCCGGTCCCACAAGCGGTCGCGCCCGAACGGGGCATAAACAAGCACCCCGATCCCCCGCTCCTCCGCCAGTGGCAGGATGCGCTCCTCCATGACCCGGTTGTCCACCGCATAATCGATGCCGATGAAATCCAGGGGTTCGCGGCGCATGATCCGCTCCAGCTCCTGATACTGCCGCGGGAAAGTGGTGGTCACACCGATATAGCGTACCCGCCCCTGCTCCCGTAGGTCCTTGAGTATGCCCAGTTGGGTGGGCACGTCGCCCAGGTTATGCACCTGGATCAGGTCGATGGGTGACTTGTGGGCGTAGTCGAAAGACCGCTCGATCTGCGCCCGGGCCGCGTCCGGGTCGGCGCTGCCCCCGCCCCGCCCGGCCACGTTGACTTTTGTGGCCCAGAACATGTCATCCGTTAAACCCCGGGCCCGCGCGAGCTCGCCCGCCACCCGCTCAGCCTCGCCATAAGACGGCGCGGTATCAAACACCCGCCCCCCCTTTTCCACCAGGGCCGCCAGCACCTCACCCAGCCGGTCGGTTGCACCCTGTCCCGCCACTCGCGAGAACGTGGCGGAACTCCCGAGCCCCACCACCGGCATCCGCTCCCCGGAAGCCGGAATGGCCCGGGTGATCAGAGGCAATGCCTCGTCCGGCCGGGCCGCAAGCAGGCCCGGCTTGAGGGTCAGGGATACGCCGGCGGCAAGCATCAGCCGCAGGTAATCACGTCGCGTCATCATGGCCCTGTCCTCCCGACGGAAACCGCATGATCCCGGGTCGCGGCACGGCTGCGGGACGGGTCGCCGGCCGCCGCAATGCGCGCCTGCGCCCGGCCCAACCACAGCCCCAGGAGGGCCCACACCAAGGCCAGGGGAACAGCCACACTGGCCACACCGGCCAGGGCCATGCCCAGTCGCCCCAGCAGACCCTCCACCTGGGCGCCAACCACATCACCTCCACGATAGACGAAGGTGTCGATAAAAGCCTTGGACTTGTACTTGTCCTCCCGGCTGACCACCGTGTAGAGCGTCTCCCGGGCGGGTCGCATCAGCGCCCGCTGCACGGCGCGGAAGCTGGCCTCCAGCACAATCAACGCCGCCAGCGACCCCACGATCGCCAGGCCCAGAAAACCCATGGCGGCGGTGGCCGGCAACAGTGCCAATGTAACGGGCACCCCCACCCGCCGCATCAGGTGCCCGGCAACCAGCGCCTGCATCACCAGGGTGGCCATCTGGGTGATCAGGTCAATGTAGGCGAACAGCGTGGTACGGGCATCCAGCTCCTGCTCCATGGCCGCCACCATCTGCAGCCGGGTGAAGTAGATGAACGTGGCCATGATGGCCAGAATGATCACGTAACCGGCAATGCCCATCAGGTAACGGGACCGGAAGACGGCTTGGAAACCCGCCCAGGCACTGCCCCCGATAATGCCCGCTTCAGCGTCCGGCATCCGCTCCGCCGCCGGGCGTTCGGGTTGCACCCGCGTGAGCGCCCAGGCGGCGCCCAGCGCCAGCAGCAGAAACCCGATGGCCACCAGCAGCAGACCGGGGGTACCGATCATGCCTGCCAGCACCGAGGCCAGCCAGGGCCCGAAAATCGCCCCGAGCGTGCCGCCGACGGCGATCATGCCGAAAAAGCGTTTGCCCTGCTCCAGGGTGAAGCGATCCGCCATCAGAGCCCAGAACACCATGGTGATGAACAGATTGAACACGCTGAACCAGACGTAGAACACCTGCCCGGTGGTGATGCCGATGGCCTCCGGTGCAAAGACCATTACCGCGTAAAAGCCGAACAGGCTCGCGGCGAAGAAAAGGTAGGTGGCGGAAATGAACTGCATGCGCGGCAGGCGGCTGACCAGCAGGCCGAACAGGGGATTGACCAGCAGCGTGATCACGGCGGTGCCCATGAACAGCCAGCGGACCACCTCCACGCCCCGTTGCAGCCCCAGCGCCTCACGCGCCGGGCGCAACAGCATCAGGGCCGTGAGCACACAGAAGAAGAAAAACGCCGCCAGCAGCACCGGCAGCACTTCCTCCCGGCGGATGTTGAACAGGCGCTGTAGTGCTTGATGCATACTAACCTTTAAGGAAGCACTGAAGTATTCACGCTGTCGCGCTCGTGTCCGGTTTTCGTTCGTGGCCAGGAGCAAGGTGCCGCAGGTAGTGGTTCTACCTGTGGTGGCTTGCGACACCGCCACGGGCGAAAACCGGCTGAGCCCCAAGGGGTTACGGTCAGCTATTTCGCGCTGCGTTGTTGTGGCGCTTGGCCGTGGAATGACCACGGCGCTGCGCATCACGCCTAGCATCGCGAAATAGCTGACCGTAACGCGACGGCGTGAATACTTCAGTGCTTCCTTTAACCACCTGTTACGCGCCAGGCCCGGGCCGGCACAGTACTTCCACTATAGCCTTTCAGGTTTTTGTCCATGACGCGACGTCCAGACACCGCGCCGTGGCTGTTTGCGACGAGTGGTCGCACCGGGGTGCTCACGGAGTGGCACAGGGCCCCATAGATAGACTCGAGACGGTATCACCAGAACGGGTTTCAGAAGATTGCGGTTTGCCCAAGCATGGACCGAATGAGTACCCTAAAGGGGTTCAAGGAAGCGCTGATGCAACGCCAGTGACGCCACATCAGCGCTTCCTTAAAGGCAGCCACGCAGATGGCTCCACCGCCGCTACCCGATCAAAAGTCGGGTTATGTTTCTACGGTGAATTGGTGCGCGCCAGGTAATCGCTGGCGTGCGGGGTCATCTGCCAAAAACAGGATAAGGGGAGCCCATGACCAACGCGAAGAACACCATCTATTACACCCTCACCGATGAAGCCCCTGCACTGGCCACACGCTCGCTGCTCCCCATCATCAGAACATTTGCCGGCGCCGCCGATGTGGACGTCAAGCTGACCGATATCTCGCTGGCCGGACGCATTCTGGCGGCCTTTCCGGATCGGTTGCGGGATGACCAGAAGGTGGAAGACGGGCTGGCCTTTCTGGGTGAACTGACCCAGGACCCGAACGCCAACATCATCAAGCTGCCGAACATCAGCGCGTCCATACCGCAGCTCAACGCCTGCATCCGGGAACTGCAGTCCCAGGGCTATGACATCCCCGATTTCCCGCAGAACCCGAAGAACGAGGACGAGCAGGCGATTCACAATCGCTACGCCAAGATTCTGGGCAGCGCGGTCAACCCGGTGCTGCGGGAAGGCAACTCCGACCGCCGTGCGCCCCGGGCGGTGAAGAACTTCGCACGGAAGTACCCTCACAGCATGGGTAAATGGAGCAAGGCCTCCCGCACCCATGCCGACTACATGCGCGGCGGTGACTTCTACTCGGCGGAGCAGTCCTACACCATGCCCCAGGCGGGTACCGTGCGGATCGAGTTCGTGGACAAGGACGGCAACGTCACACTGAAGAAAAAGCTGGAACTCGAGACCGGCGAGATCATCGACAGCATGCGCATGAGCGTGAAGGCCCTGCGCGCCTTCCTGGAAGAAACCATGGAGGACGCCCGGGAATCCGGCGTGATGTGGTCCCTGCACGTGAAGGCCACCATGATGAAGGTCTCCCACCCCATCGTGTTCGGTCACGCGGTCACGGTGTACTACAAGGACGTGTTCAAGAAGTGGGGCAAACTGTTTGCGCGGTTGGGTGTGAACCCGAACAACGGCCTGAGCAGCGTCTACGAGAAAATCGACAGCCTGCCCCAGTCACAGCGCGATGAGATCCACCGCGACATCCTGGCTGTTTACGAACACCGCCCCGAGATGGCCATGGTGGATTCCTACAAGGGCATCACCAATCTGCACATGCCCAGCGACGTGATCGTGGACGCCTCCATGCCCGCCATGATCCGCAACGGCGGCAAGATGTGGGGGCCGGACGGCAAACCGAAGGACTGCAAGGCGGTGATGCCGGAGAGCACCTACTCCAAGATCTACCAGGAGATGATCAACTTCTGCAAAACCAACGGCGCTTTCGACCCCACCACCATGGGCTCCGTCCCAAACGTGGGCCTGATGGCGAAAAAAGCCGAGGAATACGGCTCCCACGACAAGACCTACGAACTGGAAGCCGACGGCATCATGCGCGTGGTGGACCACAAGGGCCATGTGTTGATGCAGCACGAGGTGGAAAAAGGCGACATCTGGCGCGCCTGCCAGACCAAGGACATCCCCGTACGGGACTGGGTGAAGCTGGCCGTCAACCGCGCCCGCGAGTCCGACACCCCGGCCATCTTCTGGCTGGACCGCAACCGCCCCCACGATATCGAGCTGATCAAGAAGGTGAACTGCTATCTGCAGGAGCACGACCTCACCGGTCTCGATATCCGCATCCAGACCTACGAGGAAGCCATTCGCCGTTCCATGGAGCGCGCGCTGCGCGGCCGGGACACCATCTCCGTCACCGGCAACGTCCTGCGCGACTACCTGACAGACCTGTTCCCCATCCTGGAACTGGGCACCTCGGCCAAGATGCTGTCCATCGTTCCCATGCTCAACGGGGGCGGAATGTACGAAACCGGTGCCGGCGGCTCCGCGCCCAAGCATGTCCAGCAGCTACAGGAGGAGAATCACCTGCGCTGGGATTCCCTGGGTGAGTTCCTGGCCCTGGCCGTCTCCCTGGATGAACTGGGCATGAAGCAGGACAACCCGCGCGCCCGCCTGCTGGCGAAATGCCTGGACCAGGCAACGGAGAAACTGCTGGAGAACGAGAAATCGCCGTCCCGGAAGACGGGCGAACTGGACAACCGCGGCAGTCACTACTACCTGGGCCTGTACTGGGCCGAAGCGGTTGCCGCCCAGGCCGAGGACAAGGAACTGGCCGAGCGGTTTGCACAGTTGGCGAAAGAACTGGTGGAGAAAGAACCGCAGATCATCGAGGAACTGAGCGTGGTACAGGGAAAGCCGGCCGAACTGGACGGCTACTACCACATCTCGCCCGAGGTCGCCGACAAGGTCATGCGCCCCAGCCCGACCCTGAACGGCATTCTGGCGCAGGCGGCGGACTGAACCAGCCGCATCGACACGTGGGGGCGACAGACATCACGGTGATGTCTGTCGCCGACCGCGGCTCCTGTTCGATCCATGGGCGCACGGTCACCCGCCAGAACGGGGAACACCCCTGCTTCAGTCCGGCGGGATAGCTGTAAGGGGCTTGTCAGGCGTCCTGCTCACCTCGAATAATCTCGATCAGCGCGTTCAGGGCATCAATCGCCGTGAAAATGCCGAGAAAACGGCTGTCCTCATCCATGACGATCACACTGCCGACCTTCTTCTCGGACATGGCGTAGGCCACTTCGTCCAGAGGCGTGGCGGCATCCACAGTCAACGGGTCCGCCGCCATGATGTCACCGGCCCGCACCTGGGATTTCTGCGCCTCGGGCAAGCCGGAGACGATGCGTACATCCCGGTCGCTGATCACCCCGACGACCGTATCGCCGCGAAGAATGGGAATGTGGCGGATACCGTGCCTATCCATCAGATCCCGCAGTTCCTCGATCGCCATGCCTTCGTTGGCGGTGATGGGATCCGGGGTCGTGAACTCGTCCACCGGCACACTTGTTGAAATCACGTGATGTCTCCTTTGGTCGTCTGCAAAAGGCGGCTGGGATCAGCGCGGACATTTCAACAGATTAGGCAACCGGCGTCATTGAACGATCCACGGCTGTCCCGCGCGTTGCCTCATGCGACGACCGCGCCGGTTGGATTAGGAGCACACCACTTCAACGACTGCAGGCTGACGTCGGGCAGAGTCAGGCCCCCCATTCCATACTGGATGGAGACGACTGGCCATGTGACAGGAGCGGGGTATGACCACCCAAGTTTTCGTGATCGGCCTGGACGATCTCAATCTCCGGGAACTGCGCAGTGTGCGCAACGCCGCGGCCTATGAGTTTCATGGCCTCGTTCCCTACGACACCATCGTCAATCCGCCTTCCTATGACATGCCGCAGATCCTGGCCCAGGCCCGCGCCACGCTGGACGCCGCTCCGAGAGTGGATGCGATCATCGGCCACTGGGACTTTCCCACCACCTGCATGCTGCCCATCCTCCGACGGGAAAGGGGAATGCCGGCGCCCTCCCTGGAGAGCGTCCTGTACTGCGATCACAAGTACTGGAACCGTCTCGCGGGACAACAAGCGGTGCCGGAGTGCACCCCTGCCTTTCAAGGCTTCAATGCGCATACTGACGATCCGGTGGCGGATCTGGAACTGGAGTACCCTTTCTGGCTCAAGCCCAGCGTGGCCTTCTCATCCTACCTGGGATTTCGTATCGACGACGAACAGCAGTTCCTGCAGGCCATGGCTGCGATGCACGACAATATTCACGTCTTCGCCCACCCCTTCGATCACCTCCTCGGGTATTCCGACAACCGCAGCGCATTGCCGGATCACGGAAGCGGCTCCACCTGCATCGGTGAGGGCTTGATCAGCGGTCGGCTTTGCACATTGGAAGGCTACGTCTACGACCAGGAGGTCGTTGTGTATGCCGTGGTCGACTCGCTGCGGGCGGCCAACCAGGTCAGTTTCTTCAGTTACCAGTACCCCTCGCAACTGCCCGCCGGGGTTCAGAACCGCATGATTGTCGACGCAGAACGGCTGTTGGCTCATATCGGACTGGACAACAGCCCCTTCAACATGGAGTTTTTCTGGAACGAGGCCACCGACAAGATCTGGCTACTGGAAATCAATCCACGTATCTCCAAATCGCACTGCCCGCTGTTCCGGATCGCCACCGGAGCCTCCCACCACGAGGTGGCGCTCGACATCGCCCTTGGTCGGCGGCCGGATTTTCCGCGCCCGGAGGGACACTACCCCATGGCCGGCAAATTCATGCCCCGGGTCTTCAGTGACACGGTGGTCACCCGCGTCCCTTCCCGGGACCAGATCGAGGCGTTGCAACGGCTCCATCCGGACCTGACCGTCCACGTGCATGTCACGGAAGGCATGCGCCTGTCGGAGTTGCGCAACCAGGACAGCTACAGTTTCGAGATCGCGGATCTGTTTATGGGTGCCAACGATGAGAAAGCGCTGCACGAGAAGTTCTACAGGATGATGGCGGCACTTGATTTCCGTTTCGCCGAAGTGGTGCCGACGAACTTTCACTAGGATCGATTCCCATGGTGCTCTGGCTTTAGGCGATACTCCGCCTCCAGCATGGACATCATGGCCATGGAGACATAGCGATCGCCTTCTCTCGCGCATTCCCGGGCAATGCCCTCTTCCACGAAACCCAGCTTACGGTACAGCGCCCGCGCCCGGCGGTTATTCACCGCTACATACAGCCACAGCCGATGAAAACGCAGCACGTCGAAGCAGTAGCGTGCAAGCAGAATCAGCGCGGCGCGTCCGTGACCGCGCCCTTTGCTGGCGATCACGATGCGCCGCAGCAACAGACTGCGCCCCGGATCATCGGCATCCTGCAGGATCGCGTAACCTATCGGTTGCCCTCCGTGCTCGACAATCCAGTGCAGGCAATCCGCGCGCTCCATGCAGCGCAGATGCCGGCCCCGGGTCCACTGCTCCACGAAGCGGACGTTGTCCGGGTGTCTCTCCGCACCAAGGACGAAGTCGCAATCATCGGGCGTACTGGGGCGCAACGCGATTGACCCCCGTGCCAGCCGCGGTTGCGGAGGAAAATCGCCGGCCGGCGCCACGTCCGCTGGCCGATGGCCCTGCGCCAAATCGGTTGTCCGGTTCATTCCGCCAGCATATCACCCGGTTCTGTCAATGCTCGCGGCACGCTCTATAGTTTCAGCCATCACCGGCAGTGACGGAAAAGGGGCTTCAACAATCTCGAGGCGCCGTTCGCAAGCTGCGAACTCCGTTCCTGCGGACGGAATGATCCACCGCTCCGAACCCAGGGAGAGCACCATGGCAAAACGGACCTCGCACGTCGACTACGACCATATCCAGGAACGGCTGGTGTCCCTGATCCGGATCCCCTCGATAACCGGGCAGGAAGACGCGGCCATCAGCCAGATCGCCAACTGGCTGCAGCGACTGGATGTGGAGATCGATTACTGGAACGACGGTATTGCCGCCCTCCAGCGGGACCCGCGTTACCCCGGGCATGAGGTCGAGCGTGCGTGGGCGCCGGTGGTCGTCGGCGTACTCCGGGGCGAACAGCCCGGAGCGACCGTCCTGCTCACCGGCCATGTGGACGCGGTCCCACCCGGCGATTATTCCCTGTGGGCCGAGGAACCGTTTTCCGGCGTGGTACGCCAGGACCGCGTCTATGGATGCGGGGCCAGCGACATGAAGAGCGGTCTGGTGGCTGCCATGGCGGCCTTCGAGGCCTTTGCCGAGAGCGGGAGGAACTTTCCCGGCCGCATCATCTTCGCCGCCGTTCCCGCCGAGGAGGACAGCGGACTAGGCACCCTGGCAGCGATTCGTGGCGGCTGGCAGGCGGATGCGGCCATCATTCCGGAGCCAACCCTGTCCGCCGGCGGAAACCCGGAACTGGTGATCGCGCATGCCGGCGCCATGTCGCTGCGCGTGGAAGTCCGCGGAAAGGCCGCCCACGCCAGTCGGCGCACGCTGGGAGAAAGCGCCCTGGATCACTTCCTGACCATCTACGAAGCCATGCGGAAGGATGAACGCGCCATCAACGAACGGGAAACCCACCCGCTGATGAAGGTGCACCCCCTCCCCTATGCCACCAACGTGGGCATCCTCCGTGGGGGCAACTGGTCGTCCAGCGTCATGGACTCCCTGGAAGCGCTGGTCCGGGTGGGCGTGGCGCTGGACGAAACCATCGAGCAGGCGGAAGCACGCTTCCGAAACGCCATCATGGAACACATTCGCGACGATCCTTGGCTCTCGGGCAATCCGCCGCATATCACCCGCCTGGCATCCGGGTTCGGCTCCGCAGGCATTCCCCGGGACCACCCTCTGGTCCAGGCTATGGCGGAATCCGCCGAGGAGGAGTTCCGCCATGCACCCAACATTGCCGCCGCCCCCTACGGCTGCGACATGTCCGGGTGGGTGCGGCTCGCCGGGATCCCCACGGTGATCTATGGGCCCGGCGAGATCGAACTGGCCCACGGACCCAACGAATCGGTATCGCTGGAGGCCACCTACAAGGTGGCGCGCACCCTGGTTCGAGCCACCGAACGTCTTCTGGAAGCCGACCCGCAATCCCTGAAACTCCCCGAGGCAAGCGATCGGGGCGATCGCTCTAATCCCGGACATCACAGCGGAGGCGGACCATGAAGGTCATCAACCGCTTTCCCGCCGGGGTGGAGGTCATCGAGAACATCTGGATACCCATGCGTGACGGCGTTCGTCTGGCCGCCAGAATCTGGCTGCCTGAAGACGCCGAAGAGGCACCGGTACCGGCGATCCTGGAGTACATGCCCTATCGGAAGCGCGATTTCACCCGTCTGCGGGACGAGCCATTGCACCACTACTTCGCCGGGCACGGATATGCCGGCATCCGCCTGGACGTCCGCGGCACCGGTGATTCCGAAGGCATACTGCGCGACGAATACCTGCAACAGGAACAGGACGATGCCATCGACGCCATCGACTGGATCACCCGCCAGCCATGGTGCAACGGCAAGCTGGGGATGATCGGCCTCTCCTGGGGGGGGTTCAACGCGCTGCAGGTTGCCGCCCGTCGCCCCCCTGCACTGAAGGCCATCATCACCATGTGTTCCACCGACGACCGCTACGCCGACGACGCCCACTTCAAGGGCGGCTGCCTGCTGAATGAAAACCTGGTTTGGGGTTCCGCCTTCTTCGCCCTGACTGCCTGCCCCCCCGACCCGGAAATCGTCGGGGACATCTGGCGGGAACAATGGATGGAGCGCCTGCAGAGCAACCGGCTGTTTCCCGCCGTGTGGATGCGCCACCCCCACCGGGACAGTTACTGGAAGCATGGATCCGTCTGCGAGGACTACGGTGCCATCGAGTGTGCCGTCTACGCGGTGGGCGGTTGGGCGGACGGCTATGTGAACGCCATTCCCCGGCTGATGCAGGGCCTGAAAGCACCGGGAAAGGCCCTGATCGGCCCCTGGCCGCATGCCTTTCCCCATGCCGCTGTGCCCGGACCCCGGATCGGATTCTTTCAGGAGGCGGTCCGCTGGTGGGATCACTGGCTCAAAGGGGAGGATACGGGGATCATGGAAGAACCCCGTATCCGGGTCTGGATGGAATCCTGGGTCGCGCCGGCGCCCTATCTCGACCTCCGCCCCGGCCGCTGGATCGCAGAGGACCGATGGCCTCCACCCCGAAACACGCCACAACGCCGGTACTTGAACGTGATGTCGCTGGGCGAACGGCCCGATCCCGAGGATGCGGTCAGGGTTCGTTCGCCGCAGACCACCGGGCTGCGCGGTGGTGACTTCTACGGTTTCGGTACAGAAGGCGACTCCCCGCTGGATCAACGTGCGGACGATGGCAAGTCCCTGGTCTTCGACTCCGACCCGCTACCGGAACCTCTGGAGATTCTCGGTGCACCGGTCGTCACCCTGGAGCTGGCGGTGGACCAGCCGGTAGCCCTCATCGCCGTTCGCCTGAATGACGTTGCACCAGACGGTTCCTCCGCCCGAGTCAGCTACGGCACGCTGAATCTCACGCATCGCAACGGACATGAACGACCGGAACCGCTGATACCGGGCCAGCACTACCGGGTCCACCTGCAGTTGAACGACATCGCCTACTGCTTTGCCGCCGGACACACCCTGCGGCTCGCCGTTTCCACTGCCTACTGGCCCATGATCTGGCCCGCCCCGGAACCGGTGGAACTGACCCTGTATACCGGCACCAGCACGTTGGAACTTCCCGTGCGCCCATCCCGGCCCGAGGACAACACCCTGCCGGCTTTCCAGGCTCCCGAAAAAGGCCCGGAGCCCGAGCACACAGCCCTGGAAATCGTGACACCACAGCGCATGGTGGAGCTGGACCTGACCACCGAGGAAACGGTATACACGACGTACAGCGATGGCGGGGATTTCGGCGGCGCAGCGCTCGCGCGCATCGAGGACATCGGGCTTACGGTGGGCTACACCATGCGGAAGGAATTCCGCATCAACGAAACCGACCCGCTGTCAGCGCGGGCAAACATCGAACAGAAGACCATCCTCCGCCGGGACAACTGGTCGGTGCGCATCGAATGTCGAACCGCACTGTCATCCCGCCGGGACACCTTCCGCCTGCAGGCAAGCCTGCAGGCCTTCGAGGGACGTGCACTGGTTTACGAACGCGAATGGGACGAGGTGATCGCACGTGACCTGCTGTAGCCGGGCGTGCCGGTTACATCGCATACCGTTGCCTGGCCGCCTCAAGGATCATGCCGATCAACTCCGGATAGGTGTGACCGGCCCAACCGGCCATGACCGCAAGCTTCCCGTCCCAATGCCATGTGGGGTTGAAGTTCACGTCAAGCAACCGGGGCACGCCGTCCGGGCCGGCGCGGAAGTCGATCCGCGCATAGTCACGGAGACCGAGCCGCTCGAAAAGAAACAGCGCATGCTCGATCATCCGCGCCTCTGTATCCACGTGCAGCTCCGCCTTGCGAAAACGCAGCGCCTGCCAGTAAGCGGAATCGGGATCCACTTTCGACTCGTAGGTCAGAATGGGCGGCAGCGCCGGATCCAGGCGGCTGTAGTCGATTTCCAGCGCTGGCAGTATGGTCATGCCGCTATCGGGGTTGCCCACCAAGCCCAGGGTGTACTCGGACCCGGTGAGAAAATCCTGGATCAGCGCCTGGGGCCGCTCCAGCACGTCCGCCAGATGGCGCAGCCAGACATCGGCTTCCGCGGGGGTGTTAACAACACAGCCCGCCGACACGCCGATGCTGCCACAGCCGGCGTTGGGCTTTATCAGCGCGGGGTACAGCGCCGGGAGCACCAGGGGATCCGCAGTGAGGTCAACGAAGGTCTCACTGGGGACGGGGATTCCGTGCGTGGCCGCCAGGAGCCTGACCATGGCCTTGTCGCTGCAGAGACTCATACACACGGGACCGGCCCCGGTATGCGGAATCCCCAGCAGCTCCAACAAGGCCGGAACGTTGGGTTCCAGCGCCAGCCGATTACGATAGCCCGCATCACACAGGTTCAGCATCAACTCGGGTGGCCGGGCCCGCAACGCATCCAGCAACTGCTCGTGATCACTGAAAAGCGTCACTGTATAGCGATCCAGGCTGCGCACGGCCGTCAGCGCCTGCTCCAAGGCCTTCCGCTCCGTCTCACCGGATACACCCGCTGGACCATATTCGAACGGCAGGGAGGGATCCCCGGTCAGCAGGCCCAACTGCAGCTTTGTCTGCTTGCCCATGGGTAGAAAACTCCCCTCCCCTCCACACCTAGATCAGATGCCGGGGAATCGACCGCGCGATATTGTGGGAATGCACCCGCTGGTCACCTTCGTAGCCGTCCATTTCCGCCCGCAGGTGGAAATACCCGGCATCGGACGTCAGCACGGTACGTGTCCTGACGACGATGGACCACTCACCCCGTGAAAGACCGCGCAGGCTTTCCGTTTCACCGCGGACCGAGCCGTAATCATTGGCCACATGGCTGTACCACTCCGTGGTGCGGATGCGCATGGTCAAGCCGATGCCATCGATGCGGAAGGCGCCCTCGTCCTTCTTCACTTCCAGCACGGATCGATCCGCTGCCAGATCGCGGGTCACCGTCCAGCCGTAATCGCGCGGGTCGATCCGGGTCGTTTCCGATTCCGGCGCCCCCTGCGGGGGGGACGATTCCCATACGGGGTCGTCGGCCTCCCGGGCCCGCCGGACCGGCAGTTCCAACGTACTGGCAGCGGTATCCACGGTCAGCCGCGGCGACTCCGGGGCCGGCCAGGCCACAGGCCAGTACGAGGTGGAGATGGAGACCCGCAGGCGATGGCCGACAGGAAAGCGCTGGGCCACGTCGTTGAGTTGCACGCGCACCTCATAGAAGCTGCCCGGCTCCAGCGGCTCCGGGTGATCATGACTGTCCCGATGCGTGAGGTTCAGCAGTCCATAGGTGACCCGCGTGGCTTCCTCGTTTTCCGCCACATCGGACAGCCGCACCGCCACCATCGCCACGGGCCGATCACTTGCGATGCGAAGGGTGACCACCGGCGCGCCCAGGATTTCCAGGGGCTCCTTGAGGGATGCGCTGTCGAAGGTGAGCGCCCCGCCATCCTCCTCACGCTGGTCGTGGGGCAGATCCGGGGTGGCCGTGAACGAACACCAGCGGCCCGCGAAAAGCCCCACGGACAACGGGGACTGGACCCGCAGCTTGCTCCTCCCCGCCACGCTGCCCGGAACGCCCACCCGTCCCAGTCGGAACGGGTAAACCGTACGCTCGATCTGCGGCGACGGCCAACACATCTCCCCCACCCACCGACCGGGCCGGGACTTCAGGTCCGTCGTGGGCGGCACACTCTCCTGCATCCACACGCGGAGCATGGGCTCCGCCTCCACACCGCTTTCCACACCCTTGAGCCAACGGTCCCACCAGCGCAGCGCTTCGGAGAGAAAGTCGATGGCCGGGCCGGGCTGCCCCTGATGGGGGTACTTGTGTCCCCAGGGACCAATAAGCCCCATGCGTGGTACCCGCAGGTGCTCCAGCAGTCGGAACACGGCGTTCGAATAGCCATCGGCCCAACCGGATACCGCCATCACCGGAACCCACACCTGGTCATAATGCTCGTTCACCGAACCATGCCGCCAATACGCGTCTCGGAACTGGTGCTCGAGCCAGGGCTCCAGCCAGAAACCGCTCCCTTCCATCCGTCGATGCCAGGATTCACGCCATCCGTCCCTCACCAGATCCGGATCAGGCGGTAACGCGGTGTGGCTGTACATGGTGGAAGCCCAGGACAGATTATCCGCCAGCAAACAGCCGCCCATGTAGTGCACGTCATCGGTATAGCGGTCATCGGTGGAGCATGCGGTGATGATCGCTTTCAGCGGGGCCGGCTGCCTCGCCGCCAGCTGAAGCCCGTTGAATCCGCCCCAGGAAATTCCGATCATGCCCACACGCCCGTTGCACCAGGGCTGCGCCGCAACCCAGTTCAGCATTGCTTCGCCATCCTCCAGTTCCCGGGGCAGGTATTCGTCGGTCAACAACCCCTCCGATTCTCCACTGCCGCGCAGGTCAACCCGCAGGCATACATAGCCATGCCCGGCAAACCAGGCGTGCATCACGTCATCCCGCAAACGGGTGAAATCCCGCTTGCGGTAGGGAATGTATTCAACGATGGCGGGAAGGGGATCGCGGGCGGCCTGCTCGGGGATCCAGGCGCGCGCCGCAAGGCGCGTACCATCCGG
Organism: Ectothiorhodospiraceae bacterium; assembly: GCA_020831885.1. Taxonomy (GTDB): domain Bacteria; phylum Pseudomonadota; class Gammaproteobacteria; order Nitrococcales; family Aquisalimonadaceae; genus LSCE01. The sequence goes on along the minus strand of JAFIFU010000036.1, from coordinate 13,144 downwards.
CAAAGGAATCCAGAGATGCTCCGTCACACGAACGCGGTACGGAAAACTGCCGGTAAGGCGCATGCCCGTTCTCCCCAGACTGCTGAGCCTATTCCCAGCCCTTCACTGACTGTAGCTCATTCGCCAATCCCGTCGGCCGATCCGATCCCACCCGTCCTATCCGATGAAAACCGCCCGGCCTGCCTTCGCGCCGCGGGCTGTGTCGGGCCGTATTCGCTTCAGCGTGAGGAACACCACCGGAAACCACCCAGAGGAACCAGGGAAGCACTGAAGTGTTCACGCCGTCGCGTTACGGTCAGCTATTTCGCGGTGCTAGGGAAGCGCTGATCTATTCCCATGGTGCTCTGGCTTTGCAGCGTGTTCGGGGGCAAGGCGCGGCTCGCAGGCAATGGCGAGCCCTTGGCAAGAGCCGCAACAACCCAGCGCGAAATAGCTGACCGTAACCCCTTGGGGCTCGGCCGGTTTTCGCCCGTGGCGGTGTCGCAAGCCACCACAGGTAGAACCACTACCTGCGGCACCTTGCTCCTGGCCACGAACGAAAACCGGACACGAGCGCGACAGCGGGAATACTTCAGTGCTTCCCTAAAATGCGCTGACGCCAAGGATACTTCTGCCGATGATGAGTTTCTGAACCTCGGACGTCCCTTCCGGAATTGTCATCATCCGTGCGTTCCGGAAATGCCTTTCGACCGGTAGCTCAGCCGAAAGGCCGTAACCTCCGTGAACCTGAACCGCCGCCGAGGCAATGCGCACAGCCGCTTCGCTTGCAAAAAATTTAGCCATCGCGCCCTCTTTCTCATACCGCTCCCCGCGGTCAGCCATGGCCAGGCTTCGATAGGCCAACAACCGCGCCGCATCAAGGTCTGTTGCCATCTCGGCGATGTGCGCTTGAATCAACTGGTGCTCGGCAATGGTCTTACCGAACTGTGTCCGTGTCTTCGCATAGGATATGGCGCAATCCAAAGCGGCGGCGGCTATACCGATCGCCCCGATTGCGACAAAGGATCTGGCGTGCTGGAAAAGCTTCAGGGTTTCCACCAGGCCGTGTCCTTCTGATCCCAGCAGATTGGCGACCGGAACCTGGACCTCGTCCAGCACGATTTCAGCCAGACCCCAGCTTCGAAAACCCAGCATGTCAAGCTTCCGGCTCTCGAAGCCATGCTCGTCACGGTCGACAACAAAAAGACCCTGACCCGACTCGGTCTGGGCAAGCACAACAAGGAAATCGCAGTTATGTCCGTTGGATATCCAGATCTTGCGACCGGACAGCACGTAATGATCCCCAACGCGCTTCGCGCGGGTGCGGATGGACTTGACGTCGGAGCCTCCGGATGGCTCGGTTACCGCGGTCGCACCGATTAACTCGCCACCCAGCATGCGTCGCAGGTATCGATCCCGAACCTCAGGGGTCGCGAGTCGGGACAACATCAATGCAGCGCCCTCGTTGATGAAGGCGATACCCGCAAACTCCGCAGAAACACGATTTAATTCCTCGTAGAGCAACCCGCTTGTGAGGTATCCCATTTCCAGGCCACCATGCTCCTCAGGGATCCAGCCACTACCAATGCCGAATGGGAGAACCTCTCTCATCAAGGAGAGTGCGACATCTTTCTCAATGCTGGTCGCAGCCAAAGGCTCGGTCACAGGCCGGACACGATCCTCGGCAAACCGTCGGAACTGGGTTACGGCTTCACGTTGCTCATCAGTAAGATCGAAGATCATCAGAAACTCCAGAGGTTGCCAGTCGATTACGGGGATCCGTACGCCGTTCCGGTAAATCGCTTTTCAGCGCGTTGAGGTAAAGCCATGTCTCAGTGGTTTCCGTGGCCGCTGTGGCAAGGGAAGCACTGATCTATTCCCATGGCGGGAGGAGGGCGGTGTAGCAGGCTACATAACCAGGGCAGATGCGATGAGTTGCGTACGAACGCTGTGATCCGGGCCATGGCGCGAGAGGCCTTTGTAAGAACCCGGGATCCAATATAGTTACTTTTGAGTTAACACGTCAAACAGCAAGACACCTTACCGGACACCGGGTCATCGAACCCGATAATAACAAACGTTTTTACAATCAGTTACATGATATTCAACCAGGAGTAGTCGGTCGAAGGCCGGGCGCGCAAGCGCGACTTGTGATCGTGCCACCCCAGTGTCTGTCTGCACTGATGGCACATGGATTGGGGCTCGATTCAGGAAAATCCGGTTTCTGGGCTTCGGCCCCGGCAGCGCGCCAGACCCACTACGGCAGTTCCGCTCCATGCCGCTTGGCGGGGCGTGCTGGTTGCTCCGGGACAAGCTGTTGAGACGCCGCACTAGGCCAGCGTGAGTTCCCAGTGTTCCCCCACCAGTTCCTGGCCAAAGCTCTGGTGCACATGCCGGTCCAGGCGCACGAACCCCGCATCGGCATAGATTCTTCGGGCAGCGACCAGGACGTCGTTGGTCCAGAGCACGAGCTTCTGGTAATGCTTGAGCCGCGCGAACGTGATGCACTCCTGTACCAGGCATTTCCCGATGCCAAGCCCTCTGGCGGTAGGCTCCACCAGAAGCAATCTCAATTTCGCGACGTCCGCGGACGCTTTCATCAAGAACACACAACCCACGTTCTCTCCGTCCATTTCAGCGATCCAGCACCGTTCACACTGTGGATCCGAGGACCGGAGGAATTGCACGGCAATATCGGCCACCAGGAGTTCAAACCGGTCGTCCCACTGATACTCCTGATGGTACAGCGCCCCGTGCCGGTAGATGACCCAGCCGATATCCCCAGGGACCGGGGGACGGAGTACGAAAGGCGTTTTCCGGACGGAATCAGAGCGGATCATTGCAGTGCTTCCTTAGCTGTGGACTCTGTCAAGCGCACGAGCAAGGAACCGCTTCTTGTCGATCAGCATCCGTTGGTGCGTTCCCTGCCCGATGAGCCCCGCCGCATCATCCGCACGGACGCGAAACGTCAGTACGCGACCATCCACATCCGCAAGTTCGGCATAAGCGGTCACCTGGACCCCCACAGGCGTTGCCGAACAATGGCTGACGTTCACATCCGTACCAACGGTCGCCTGCCCCGGAGCGAGATGCGGTATGAGAGCCTCCGCGCAGGTCCGTTCCATCAGTCCAACCATGAAAGCCGTGGCGAATACGGGAGGAAGGCCGGAGAAGACGGAATCCCCTGGAAACACCGCTGAGACGATCACGGTCCGGTCAACCGTGATTGTGGTGGAGTGCGACAAGCCCACCAGCGTATGACTTACGAGAAGACGTTCCACGTCTGATTTCCTCCGCCCTTGCGTCTGCGACGTCTTGCACATGAGGCTATCAACCGTGAATATATATGTTAAATAGTATTGTTTTCCTTATTTCATACTAAATTAGTTATCTATGAACCTCCGACAACTCCGCTACTTCATCGCCATCGTGGAAACGGGCAGTTTCACGGCCGCCGCGAAAAAGCTGTGCACAGTCCAACCCGCGGTGAGTAGCACACTGCGCAAGCTCGAGAGCGACCTGGGCGTGCGCCTGCTGGTCAGGGACGCCCGTCACATAGGGCTGACCGCCGAGGGCGACGCATTCCTCCGACACGCCAGAGCGATTCTCGCCCAGACGGAATCGGCGAGAAGAGAAGTGGCGTCGATCAACGCGGCGGAAAGCGGGGAGGTCCGTCTTGGCGCCCCACCCATGGTCGCCAGCTACCTGCTTCCGGGCCCTATCGCTCACTTCCTGGAAGAACGCCCGGGCATCCGGTTGCGGATATTTCAAGCCGGAGCGGAGGTCATCCGTGAACAGGTGATGACCGGCGAACTGGACCTGGGCGTGATTGCGGACTGGAGGCCACTTAGAGGCTTAACGACGCGACTGCTGCACCGGCACCCCATCGTAGCGGCCACCGCCTCGCGTTCCACACTAGCCGGCCGACACGCCATCAGTTGGGCGGAACTGTTCGATCACCCGCTTATTCAGTTCCCGCCCACCTACTTCCAGCGCTTGCGCATTGAACAAGCGGCCGCGGAAGCGGAGCGGGATCTCAACATCGTGGCGGAATCGGAATCCGTTCCCATCATCATCGAACTTGTGCGTCGCAATGCCGGCGTAGGAACCCTGCTCAAGGCGGCCGCCGAAGACGCCACCGGAATACGCATACTCACCCTGCCGGACGACGCGCATGTCCCTGTCGCCATCTGTCACCGCACCAGTCCCGGGCTCAGCGCCCCGGGCACGGCACTGATGGACCATCTTTCCGACGCCCTGGGCCGGCGCTTTCTGGAGAGCCGCTGACGGCACTTCCAGGCCTTAGGGAATCGATCAACCCTTCCTTAAGCGGTAAAGGCACCGTAAAACCCGCACCCAACGGCACCACGGCCGCGCACGGGGCCGCAGTCCGAGCGAGATCTCCGCCCGGGTCAGGGCATCCTCCACGCAGGCATCATGCAGCCAGCGGTAGATCAACGGCCAGCTCAACCGCGCGACCCCCCTGGGTTGGAGCCGCAGGAAGTGCCGCAGCGAGCAGCGCCCATCCTCCAGTGACCGCACCTCAAAACCGTGCTCGCCATGGAACCCGCTGGGGCTATCGAAGACGAATCGAACCCCACAGCCGGGTTGGTAGTCGGCAACCGTGTATCGGATCGGGCCGTGCCCGCCCTTCGCGCCGATCTGTAACGGCCGATCGAACCGCATGGCCGGCCACCGTCCACGGGGCCACAACGCATCGGCCTCACTGCCCAGGGTATCGATGAGCCTGCCCGCTGCGGCAGACCCGACAGCCAGTACACGCGCATGAACATTCTCTACGGCCACCCGGATCACCTCCTCAGACATGGCAAGGCAGTTGACTGGAGTTATACTCTAGAGTAATACTCTATTTCAGATTGACAAACAACCGGCCACGGGATGCGCGGACCCACGTTAGTCCAGCCCCACCGATGCCAACTGACGCAAGGAGATACACCGTGGATGAACTGCTGGAACGCGGACAGGCCATACTCGCCGCACAACCGTTCAGCAACCTGATGGGGACCGAGCTTACGGCCCTTGAACCCGGCCACGCTGAACTCCGGCTGGCGATCCGGGAGAGTGTGAAACAGCAACACGGGTTCGTGCATGGCGGCGTGGTCAGCTATCTCGCGGACAATTGCCTGACGTACGCGGGCGGCACGGTGCTCGGCAATTGCGTCACCTCGGAATTCAAGGTCAATTACGTCCGACCGGCTGTCGGAGACCTGCTGGTCGCCAACGCAACAGTGCTTGCAACCGGTCAACGGCAGGCTGTCTGTGAATGCAAGGTGCATGTTGTCCGGGAAGGCAAGGAGGTACTTGTTGCCGCAGCCCAGGGAACCATCGTGAGGGTGGAGTGATATCCACCCGGTACGCACTCCGGAGAACTTGCACCGGACAAGGCAAGCCAATAGGTTTCCGGGTAACGTCACGCCAGATGAAACCCGGATGACCAGATCCCAAACCCGACAGAAGATACTCATGGCCGCCCTGGAGGTGTTCGCCGAGCGCGGATACGACACAGCCACCATGCAGGAGGTTCGCCGGCGGGCGGCCGTCAGCAACGGGAGCCTGTTCCATTTCTTCCCGAGCAAGGACGCGCTTGGCGCCAGCCTGTACCTGGAGGGGATCCGGCATTATCAGGACGGCCTGATTGCGGAGCTGGATGCCAATCCGCCGGCGCGGGCCAGCGTCTGCCGCATCGTGCGCTACCACCTCAACTGGACCTTCCGGAACCGGGACTGGGCCGCCTTTCTCGCCGAGCGCGGCCACGCCGCCTGGTCGGGCACATTGTCCGATCAGGTTGAACAGGCGAATGCGCGTCTCCTGGGGGTCTTCGACGGCTGGCTCCAGCACCACATCCAGAAGGACGCCGTGAAGCCGGTGAGCCGCGAGGTTGCTCTCGCCTGCCTGCTGGGACCGGCGCAGTTCATCTGCAGAGCCTGGCTCACGGGGATACTCCCCTCCTCACCACTGGACCATAGCAGCGATCTGGAGGCGGCCGCCTGGGCCGCCCTCCAGCGACCACGTCGGGCCGAGGGCTTAGGGCAGCGCTGATCGATTCCCTAAGGCCGGCCGAGCCCCATAGCCCGCGCAATGAGCATTTTCTGGACCTCCAGGGTCCCGCCTGCGTAGAGGCTGAAGGGGGCTTCCCGATAATAACGGGACATGGACTCGAAATCGAAATAGGCTCTCCCGCCGAGGATGCGCATCCCCGACCCCACCAGGCCCTGCAATTGATCGGCACAATGCAGCTTCGCCATGCAGATCGCCTCCGTGGGATCACCCCCCGCTTCCACCGCCGACAGCGCTTGCTGGACAAACAACCGCATGCCTTCTAGCGCCACACGCATGTCCACAAGCCTGTGCTGAATGCTCTGGAACTCGGTCAGGTGCCGGCCGAACTGCCTTCGGTCACGGGCAAAGGTGATGCTGCGTTCCAGCACGGCATGACCCAGCCCGGTTGCCATGGACGCCATGATCAGCCGCTCCAGGGCGCCACTGCGGCGTAGCGTTGACCAGGCACCATCGATATTCCGCTCGCCGCCCAGAATCGCATCAGCATCCAGTCGCACCCCGTCCAGCCGCACCCGGCAAGAGGCATGTGCGTCGGCCGAAAGTTTCTCCAGGGGTTCGATGGAAACGCCGGCAGCACTGGTTGGCACCAGGAACAGACCGAACGCTCTGCCCTCGCTGGCGTCCCCGGGGCTGCGCGCGACAACCAACAGCATGTCGGCGGACAGCGCCCCTGTGGCATAGAGTTTCTCTCCGTCCATGATGAGGGCTGAGCCTTCACGCCGGACCGCGGTACGCATCGCCGCGGCGTCGGAACCCGCATCGGGCTCCGTCATCGCAAAGGCAACCTCCAATCGGGCGGAGCGCAACCCATCCAGGAGCCGCCCTTGCTGCTCCCGGGTGCCGGACATGGCGATCACCGCCCCCCCAAGGACCACGTTCACCATGTAGATGGACGCAAGCGTTCCCGACCATGCTGCCAGCGTCTGGATCACGGTCACGGCCCGACGGACATCGTTGACAGAAACCGGATCGAAGTACCCGCCGTCTGCTGGTCCGCTGCCGGGTTTAAGAAAATCCAGCGCTAACAACCCGTGCTCGTGGAAGCCCTGCATGGCGAGAGCGACGAGGCCAGACGCTGAATCCGCCTCATCCGGATTTTGCCGTTGGATTATCTGCTCCGCAGCCGTCGCCACACGCCGCTTAAGTTCGTCGCCGTCATCAACCGGATTCGCGTGAACCATGATGCTCGCTCCTCGTAGATCCGAGAAACGACGATAGCAAGGGGATAAAAATAAAAAAAATACAATTAAGTTCCGATAATCATAATCAAATTATTATGATTATCGGAACGAAAAATGAACCCGAACGCATGCCGTCGCACGGAGCAGCCTCCGCAACGGCGTTGTACAAACGGCTGAGGGGAGCGTACGCCGGGGCAAGCCCGGATACCGCCATGCCATCCGGATCAGTCACGGCAGCCTGAACTGCCTTACAACAAGGGGCCATGTGACCCGTCTTTCGATGCCGTCGGGCCATAGATGTCCCAACCTGGTCTCCCAGGCCATGAACCGCGTCCCTCCCTGCGCATCGCGCACCTGGTTCAGCGCTGACCAGGTCTGGATGTATCCGCAGAACGCAATGCGGGACCACGTGACCGTGATCGCAAGAGGAGGCGAAACGATTTCCGGATACGGCACCTGAAGCTGCGTGTACCCCGCCACGACGATCGCCCGCTCCGGTGGCCAGTACGGCCCCAGAATGTCATCGTGAAGCTCACGGATGAGGTCATCGATCTCGGGGGACACGCTGGGCAGCCCGTAACCAACCAGGGCTAACAGGGCACCGGGCTTCGCGATACGCGCGGTTTCCCGCAGAAACGCCGGCAGATCGAACCAATGGGCTGACTGCGCAGCCACGATCAGATCCGCGGAATTCGCCGCAAGCCCGGTTGATTCCGCCGGCGCAACCACGTACCTGACGCGATCATGACTGAATGCGTTGCGGATCTGTTCCGCACTTGGGTCAATACCGACCACCTCTTCAAAGTACTCGGTGAGCAAGACGGATAACTGACCGGAACCGCAACCACAGTCCACCGCCAGGCCGGTCCCCGGAGCCAGTCGACGCAGTTGCGCACCTAACCGTCTTGGATAGGACGGCCTGAATCGCGCATACAGGTTCGCCTGTTGAGAGAAATAGTCCTTGAACATTCCGCGTCCTGAGTCACACCCCGGTTCAGGTCAGACGACACCCTCGCGGGCGTGCACGCACCGACAGCGCAGCCGGTTCGGCAACCAAACCGGCATGGTAGCCCACAGTAACGCAACGGCGATCGCCGGTACGCTGCAACGCCCCCGGGCGGGCCATTCGGGCGTGCTCCGCCACCTCCGGATCATACACCGGTCGGCACACGACTCAGTCCCGTTCGCCGGGGCCGGTGAGCGCGGCTATCGCCTCCGCCAGTGCACGGTTGAACGCCTCCGGTTCGGCCATGTGCAGAAAATGATCCGTGCCCTCCAGGATCACCGCCTCAAACCCGGGGAGATAACGACGGTTGGCCTCAACATCGGTGGGCCACAGATCGGCATTGATGGCTACGATCGGAACCTCCAACCCGTGGAAGGCTTCCAGGGCCTCTCCGCTGACCACGTCGGACAACATTTCCTCCATGGCGCTGATGGCCACCTCCGGCGGCGCTGCCGCCATATCGGCCACAATCCAGTTGCGGAGTTCGGGATCCGTCGCATCCACGAACATCTGCTGCACGAACCCCACGGCCCCGGTTCGGAAATCCTCTCGCAGCGGCGCCAGCCAGGCTTCGGCCTCTTCCGGACTGAGGGATCCGCCCACGTCGTGGAAGGTGTCCACCCCGATGATGCCGAGCACGGAGCCCGGCAGCCGCCGGGCAGCCGCCACGCTCACCGGTCCCCCCATGGAATGACCGATGAGCACCACCTGGCGGGCATCCAGGTCGCGGAGCACCGCCGTCACATCCTGCCCGTAGGCATCCATGGTGTGGTTTTCCCGTCCCGGGCCGGAATGCCCGTGACCGGCCAGATCAACCACCACCACGCGGTGATCCCGGGAGAAGTACGACACCTGTTCCCGCCAATAGCGCCCGTCACAACTCCAGCCATGCACAAAGACCAGCGTCGGTTCACCGGCACCATGCACTTCATAGGAAATCGGCACGCCGTCCGCCGACCCGGTCATCCGCGGCCAGGTCGTCTCCGCCCCCACGGCAACCGCCATCGCCAGGAGCGGCACAAGCGCAAGGAAGCGCCCGTAACGGCGCAGGGTCGGAATGTGAAAAGGCTTCATGACGTCTCCTTGTGTTGATCACGGCATCGGCTGACCAGCCGCCCCGCGTGGCGTCGCGAAACAGGCAAGGCCAACGGGCTCACGATCCGGTTCCGGCAACGGGCCGGTAGACGCAGATCAGAACGCCGGTTCCCGTCTGGGTAGCGGATACGAGCTCAAGGGGACGGGCTTGTCCGTCCCACGGGAAAATGCTCTTGCCTCCACCCAACAGGATAGGCTCCCGGCGGGCACGTTATAATTTTTTGCCCGCTTGACCCTTTCCCCTTATTCAGTATTCTGAGCAACACTCTCTCCATTGTTAGCGATTCCCAAGGCCTGCGCGACGATCATCGCGCCTGCCTGTTCACCGTAGAACTGCCCTCGCGAGGATAGAATGACACCAACTCAGCTCGCCGTTTCCGCCCTGACGCTCACCTTTACCCTCTCCCTGATCGGTGAAACCGCCATGGCCTGTTCCCGCGTTTTCTGGAATGACAACGGCCAGGCCAATGTGGTGGCTCGGACCATGGACCTGTACATGTCCGATGAGGCCGACCTGGTGATCAGCCCCCGGGGAATCGCACGGGATGGGCGGACCGGGGACGACAATCCGGCCAATTGGACTTCGCGGTACGGCAGCTCCGCGGTGACGGCTTTCGGGATCGCCGCCACCGACGGCCTGAACGAGGCCGGGCTTTCGGCCAATCTGCTCTACCTGACCGGCAGCGAATATGCAGAGCGTGACGAAAGCCTGCCGGGCCTGTCCAACGTCATGCTTGCCCAGTACGTCCTGGACAATTTCGCCACCGTCGACGAGGCGGTGGATGCCCTGGGCTCCGTCCAGGTGGTGGCAACCGAGGTAGCCGGCCGGACATGGCCGCTGCACCTGTCCCTCGCCGACGCGGGCGGGGATTCCGCGGTCATCGAGTTCATCGACGGCGAGATGGTGGTCCATCAGGGCAAGGACGTCAGGGTGATGACCAACGAGCCCACCTATAGCGAACAGATCGCCAATCTCGCGAACTACAAGCCGTTCGGGGGCGACCTTTCCCTACCCGGCGACATCGACCCGCTGAGCCGTTTTGTCCGCGCGTCCACGTACCTGGAGACGCTGCCGGAACCGGAGAACGTGCGGGAGGCGGTGGCCGGTGCCTACAGCATCGCACGCAACGTGGCCGTGCCCTTCGGCGCCCAGGACTCCTCGGCCGGTGGTGCCGAGGACACCTGGTCCACGCTGTGGTTCACCCTGGCCGATACCACCAATCTCACCTATTACTTCCAGTCCACCCGAAGCCCCAACCTCTACTGGGTGGATTTCGACAATATCGACTTCAGCGAAGGCGCTCCCGTGCTGAAGGTGGATGCCTACGACTACACGCTCAGCGGCGAGATCTCCCAGCGGCTTGAACCGGGCACCTGATGCACCTGCTCGAAGGGCTCCGCAGAGCACCATGGGAGTAGATCAGCGCTTCCCTTGCCCCGCGGCGTTCCGGAACGCAGACACCCCCCCTGTCGTGGGGGGGTGTAATTTGAGCCGACGCACCGGCGTGGGAACCAGGATGGTTCAAGTCTTCGACTTCAGTCGATTATTTCAGCTTTTCCAGACGCCCCTTTCGTTTCGTGATGTTTTTGTAGTCCCATTGAATCTCTCTTGCCTTCTCCAGCCACCGATACAAATCGGATTTTTGGATTTCTGAAACATGATTAAAAAAAACAGATGCATCCTTGAATTTCTTACCTATCACCTTCAAATCCGGCTCGGAAAAATCCGCACCGCTCCAGAACATGAGGCGTATACCCGGCTTCTGCTTGCTGTACCCGACAATGGGATTCCCGTCCAGAAACCAGACCGGATGCCCATGCCATACCCTGCTTTCCGCATCAGGGAGTTTTTCATGGATTGCCTGAGCAAGAAGATCACAGATTTCCTTTTGAACAGGCTCCTGCTTTTCATTAAATCTCACGATGTCCAGGTGCATCGCTTTTCTCCTTATGCATGACATTTGATTGCGCTCGCTGTCCCTGCACCCCCGGAAACATCCACACCTGGCATTCATCGATTATCGATGCGGCCTGACGTGTTTGAATCGGTTTACCGCGGTCAATCAGCTGTGGATCGGAGCCCGATTGAGCTTTGGGAACGATGATGGCCGACACCGTATCACTCGAGTGAAACGCTGATCCATTCCCATGGTACTCTGCGGACGGAACGTCTGACGCTGGTGAAAGCCCGGGATACGGGATGAAATGGTCAAACAGCAGGGAACACCCCCGTTAGGGAAACACTGAACTATTCCCATGGTGCTCTGGCTTTGCAGCGTGTTCGGGGGCAAGGCGCGGCTCGCAGGCAATGGCAAGCCCTTGGCAAGCGCCGCAACACCGCACCCGGACACGCTGCAAAGCCCCGAGGGGCTCCGCGGAGCATCATGGGAATAGATCAGTGCTTCCTATACGGGCGTGACTTTTGAGGTTGGCATGACGAACGATGACGGACGTATGGAAACACCGCTTACGCGGCTGCTTGGCATTGAACACCCGATTCTCCTCGCGCCCATGGCGATGGTGGCGGGCGGGCGGCTTGCGGCTGCTGTCTCCCGGGCGGGTGGGCTGGGCCTGATCGGCGGCGGATACGGCGATCGGGAATGGCTGGAACGCGAATTCGCCCTGGCGGAGGGGGCGCCGGTAGGCGTCGGGTTCATTACCTGGAGCCTGCTGCGTCAGCCGGAGCTTCTGGATTACGCGCTGGAACAAAGCCCAAAGGCGGTGATGCTGTCTTTCGGCGACCTCGCGCCGTTTGCGGCGAAGATAAAGAATGCCGGATGTCGGCTTATTGCACAGGTGCAGACTGTTGCTCAAGCGCGTGATGCGGTGGCGCAAGGGGCCGATGTCGTGGTGGCCCAGGGGACCGAGGCGGGCGGTCATGGAGCCAGCCGCGCGACGTTTCCGCTGGTGCCGGCCGTGGCGGATGCCGTGGGTTCGGTACCGGTTGTCGCTGCGGGAGGCATTGCGGACGGCCGCGGCCTGGCCGCAGCCTTGATGCTTGGAGCCAGCGGCGTGTTGATGGGCAGCCGTTTCTATACGACGGAAGAGTCTCTGGCGCATCCTGCTGCAAAATCCATTGCCACCGGAGCCTCAGGCGACGATACGATTCGTAGTTCCGTGTTCGACCGCCTGCGCGAGTTGAACTGGCCGGCGCCCTATACATTGCGAAGCCTGCGCAACGAGATGACCGAGCGTTGGCACGACGACGCTCTCGGGCTTAATGCGGTACAGGCCGAAGAGCGCACCCGCTTCAAGGCCGCCTTTGAAGAAGGGGATTTCCGGATCGCGCCGGTTATTCTTGGGGAGGTGGTCGATCTGATCAGGGAAATCGTACCGGCCGGTGACATCGTTCCCGCCGTGGTCACGGAAGCGGTTGCGCGTATCCGGAGCGCGAACCACTATGCCCCCGGGTAGCGGTGCACACACCGCGGATCAACGGATCGTAACCAGTGTTCGAAGGGGTGATAATCCCGCTCGGCAGGTCGGGATGAAGAAGCGCCGACGGATTCCCTAATCCAGATATCGCCGTAGTGCGTCGAAATCCAGCACAGTCACCTTGCCGTACTCAATGCTCACGATCCCCTGCGCCTTCAATTGTTGCAGCGCCTGGTTGGCGACCTGCCGCGATACGCCGGCCAGGTAACCCAGTTCCTCCTGGGACAGGTGGAGGCGCCTGTCTATGCCGGGATACAGGCGCGGGTTGTACAGCAGAGCGAGGCTCCGGGGCACCCGCTCCCGGGCGGTCAATATGCGGGCCGCTTCCAGCGAGCCGACGAACTGGGCCAGGCGCTCATTGAGCTGG